>CAXUHM010000020.1:0-65302 GCA_964250935.1 uncultured Terriglobus sp. | reverse complement strand
GCCCCGCCGTTGCGCAACGAACTGTACATGGCAAGAACAGAATCGAACACGGAATTAGCCCTGGGCTCGGTCTGCCCCGCCTTTGAATTGCAGGACGTGCGCACCGGCCAGGCCATGGGCCGCGACGACATCTTTGGCGGCGTCGACGATGAGCAGGCTCGCCATGGCTTGCTCGTCGCCTTTCTCAGTGTTCATTGCCCCTTCGTGCAGCATGTGGAAGCCGCGTTTGGCCGGCTTACGACGGACTTCGCGGACCGCATTGCTTCTGTCGCAATGATGTCCAACGACATTGCCGCCTTTCCCCAGGATGGGCCGGAGCCGATGCGTGATCAGGCTGCGCGCCTGGGCTGGTGCTTTCCCTACCTGATCGATGAGGCGCAGGAAACCGCGCGGGAGTTCCACGCCGCATGCACGCCGGACCTGTACCTCTTCGATCGCAACTTCAGCCTCGTCTACCACGGTCAGTTCGACAACACCCGACCCTACCGCGCAAGCGATCTAGCCGCCGGCGTCTTGAAGGATGACTACATCCACATAGCCGCCCACGGCAACGACCTGCGGCGTGCGGTGGAGGCTCTGGTCTCCGGGGCGCCTCCGCTCAGTCCACAGCAGGCCTGCCTCGGCTGCAACATCAAATGGCGCGAAGCTTAACCAGTTTTGCGCCGTGGTGGAGGGCAGCTTCTCGCGGCTCAAGGCGCTTCCCGTTTGCGCATCAGCAAAGCGCAAAGCACCTCGCCTCACCGAACCAGAAACCAACCTGCTCAGGACCGACGTTACCTGCTGCCAATCGGCCGGTTATCCGCCCACTCGTCTACCACCACACCGATATTGTTGAGCGTGTCAACGGTGGTCTCGATGTTGCGCCGAAGTGCAGGACGAGCCGCGGCAGGTGCGTCATGCGCCTCTTCAATCGCAATCACCCGGCCGTACGGCCATGCATCGCGTGGAATGGCGTTCAGCGCCTCCGCAATGTTCTTTGGGTCGACGTTCAGCACCTGCACGCGCGCCGCCTTCGGACGCAGCATGGTGCCCTTGCCCAGGTCGGACGGGTTCGCATCCGCCTGCAGCACGTGAATGCTGATCATCTTCTCCTGCACGGTCAGCCACGGGTTCTGCCAGTCTTCCATGCGCTGCACATTCAGGTACAGGTGTTTGCTGGGTGGCGGAATCTGCTGCAGATCCTGCCGCGCCGCGTCCACCTGCTGCGCGTGTTCCAACCGTGCCTGCGGACTATCGGGTGGCGTAGACCGGCAGCCCGTCAGAAACGCGGGCGCAAACAGCAAAAGAAGGGAGAGAGTCGACAGTCGCACAACGATAAGACTACCAAGGCGGCGGGTCCCTGACGTGACTTCAGACGTAGAATCGAAGCATGATTAAGGGTTTAACCGTGGTGCGGCCGCTCAGCTCTGCCGTCGAGTGGGAAAGAGCCGGCGCACTGTTCGCCAACCTCGGCTTTGAACCAGGCAGGGGCTGGGACGATGGCGGTGGCAAGGGTGCCGCTTTCTTGGCGCCTCTGGGCAACATGGAATTCGTCACAGGCCGCCTGCCAGGCACGCCCGATCTGCTCGTCGAGGTTACGCAGCTCGACGTCGTCCACGCGATTGTCCAGCAATGGGTGGACGCCGGCTCCGGCTCGTCACTGGCCGGCATCGTAGCCACCCACTGGGGCTCGCGAATGTTTACCGCCAGCATCGCCGGCACGCCGTTTGGCTTTTGGGAGCGCGAGGACGTCCTTGCCGGTCGCCCGGCTGCAATTGAGGGGAACTTGTCCGCCACCGGCATGCGTTTCGGGATTGTCGTCGCGCGCTGGAACGCCGTCATCACCGACCGGCTGCTCCAGGGTTCCCTTGATGGCATCTTGCGTTCCGGCGGCAGGCGCGCCGACATCCAGATCGTGCGCGTTTCTGGTGCATGGGAGATTCCAAACGCGGCGCGCATGCTGGCCGACCTCCGCGACGCCCACGGCCAGCGCCGGTTTGACGCCATCCTGACGCTGGGCTGTCTCCTGCGGGGAGAGACCGCGCACTACGAGGCCATCTACAACGAGGCTGCGCGCGGCATCGGCCAGAGTCAGCAGGACACCGGCGTCCCGCATGCCTTCGGCGTGCTGACCTGCGAAACGCTGGAACAGGCGCTGGACCGCGCCGGCGTCAAAGCCGGCAACAAGGGATTTGAGGCAGCCATGGCGGCCATTGAAATGGTCAGCATCGCGAAGCAGCTTGGGGTTGCGGACCGGCATGCCGGCAGCGGTGTCACTGCCGCGCGCGAGGTGACGGACGCGCTCGCCGCAGAGGGCGCTCTCGCGCAACCGGCTGTCGCTGCCACGCCTGCGGCAGAATTCTCCGACGCGCTGGTGGAAGAAGCGGGCCTGTAATCGCGACAGTCACAGCGCAGCACAACAACAGTCACAGCGCAGCACAACAGGATGGCACCAAGGGAATCTGAGGCAAAGCTGTAATGGGAGAACGAAGAAAATCGCGCGAACTTGCAATGCAAATGCTCTACCAGGCTGACATGGGCAAGCAAAAGCCGCTGGAAGTGCGCCGTGTGTTCTGGAAGAGCCGCGAAGATGACAACGGCAAGGCAACGGTGGAAGCCGACACACGCGAGTTTGCCGAAGATCTGTTTCGTGTCGCCACGGAGCGCTCCGACGAAGTCGATGACCTAATCGAAAAGCATGCGCAGAACTGGCGTCTGCCGCGCATGGCTGCCGTGGATCGTAACCTTCTCCGCATGGCCGTGGCGGAGATGATCGGCTTCAAGGCGACCCCGCACCCCATCGTCATCAACGAGGCCCTTGAAATTGCACGCCGCTACGCCGCACCGGAGAGCATTACGTTTCTTAATGGCGTCCTCGATGCCGTGGGCCGTGCGGTGCTGGCCCAACGCCTGAAATAACGCGCCCGCGCCCGTACCGGAAAGGCAAACGGCCCGCGATCATCGCGGGCCGTTTGCACGTCAGAGCGCTATTGCCCGGCGACAAGCGCGGTGCGTGGCCGCAGCACAATCAGGTTCGGCACTGCCGTTGTCGCAGGATTGCTGAGACTCGGCAGCTGTGGATTGATCTGCCGCGTATCCGTAAGTGTCGCAAGCGTAATGAAATGCAGCAGGTTGTCCCCGCTTGTCCCTGCATAGAAGAAGCGATTGTCACTCGAAATGACACCGGCAACTGCCGCGGTAGCGCCCTTGGCAAGGGTTGCGGCACTCGCGGTACCCGCGCCCGTTGTAGCCGGACGATACACGGCAAGCTGCGCACCCGTCCCGGCAGCACCGGTCGCTGCCGTATTGGTGATCACGGCGAGCGATGAGTCCGAAGCCGGAACAACTCCCGTCACCGTTCCCGCGGTCAACCCGGTAAGCGTCGTGTTGACCGCAGTTGTAAATACAGGCGTGGAGCCGTTTTCCGGGCACTCCTGCGTCGGCAGACCGGCACCGGCGCCAAGGAGTAGGTCGTTCACCACCGGTGTACCGTTCACGTTGGCCAGCCGCACATCCAGCACGTGCTTGCCGTCATTGGTTGCTGCCAGCCGGTCGACAACCGCGGCAGAAACGACCGTGTTTGAAGCCTGCGGGTAGTAGTCGGTCACGGCTGCCGTCGTGTTCGGGCAGTACGAGTGACCGTTGACGGAGGTTGCGGTCCCGGCAAACGCACCCACGGCTGGGATGGCCGCAATCACATCATTCACGGCACCGTTCGCGGAGAGATCGTACTGGTGCCAGCTGGTTGCGGGCGTGTACACCAGCAGGTGGTTGTCGGTCGTTACCACGTAGGCCGTCACACCATCCGGGGTAAACGCCGCACGCGTGCCCACGCCGGCAAACGAGGTGGCAATCGTGCTTGTACCCGGCACGTAGATCGACACCGTATTGCGAAGCGGGTCCGTCACAATTAGCTGTGTGCTGTCCGGGGAAGCAGCCAGCACCGGCCCCTGAATCGCAATGTTGGTGTTGATCACGCTGTTGCCGCCAGTCGAAAACGTCATCAGCCCCTGCGCGGAACCCAGGTAAATGCTTGCCCCATTCTGTGTCAGCACCATGCTGTTCGGCTGCAGCGGCAGGCGCGTCGGTGTGGGCACGGTTCCCGTCGTCAGGTCGAGCGGCAGAAGGTACAGGGAATCCGTACTTGCAACCCAGATCAGCGAACTTACCGTGCCGGGTGTCGTCACGTCGATGCTGTTGGAGCTGATAGGCTTCCCATTGCCGGAGGGCGTGCCGTTCGGGTAGCGACCGATCGACTCGATCGGTGCGGGGTTGCACGACGGCGGCAGGCAGAATGCCGTCACCGCGGCGCCACCCGCAAAGATCGGCGAGATGCCGCCATTCGATGCCGGCGTTGTCACCGGCGCCGTCGACTCAAAGGTCAGGTTTAGCCCGGTAATCACCGCGTTTTTCGTATCGGTCACGGTTGCCGTAAGGTTCTCCGTACTGCCCACATTCACGCTGACATTGCCGTTCACCGCATTCAGGGTGTTAATCACAATGGACTTGGGCGGGCATACCGACACCGTGCCGGCGTTGGAGCTTGTGCTCGCGCCATTGGGTCCGAGCGATGCCGTCACAATGGTCGAACCTGGCGCAGACGCGGTAAAGACGCCGCTGCGATCGGTATTCACCGTGATAATGCCAGCCGTCAGCGGCGCAAAGTTGGCGTGCCCCGCCAGGTACGTGATGTTGTTGCTGGCAACGCCTGCCGGGCCGTCATAAAAGCGCGCCACCAGCAAGGCATTCTGACCGAACGACAGGCAGTCATTCGGCGAGTACGGCGCAATCGAGGTATTCAGCGGCACGGCGGCATTGGCGTACTGCGGGCAGTTCGTCGCCGGATCGTTCACGCAATCCACCGAGGGCAGGCCAAGCTCGACATCCGTCACAATCGGGTGCACATACACCAGCACAAAGTTGCTGCCGATGCCACTCGCCGTGGCAGTCACCTGGGCCACACCGCTCTTGTTGTTGGGAATGCACGTGCTGTAGTCGGCAATGTTGCCCGGGCTGTTCCGATTCCATGTGCCGGCACAAAGGTCGCCGGTCGGGTTCACATCCAGAATGCCGCCCGACGCCGCGTCGCCCGTCGAGTAGGTAATCCTCGATACCGCTACCGTGTTGCGCTGGCAATCGGTCGCCGTCGGGGACTGCAGCGTCGTGCTTTGGCCGTAGCTGAGGCTGATATCGGTCGCCTGCGGCAACAACGTCACCGTCTGCACCTGGCCAACGCGCGGGCCGCTGGACCCGCTGCAATAAGCGCCCGCAGAAGAGCTGGAGTTGCCGCAACCTGCAAGACCGATGCCGAACGGAACCGCAAAAAGAAGAAAAGCCACGAGGGTGATAATGCGACGCAAGAAAATCCTCCCCGCAGCATGGGCGCTCGGCCCACCGGCTACGGTCTGTTCGGGGTCTGTATGTGGGACGAGACCGATCCGGAAAAGTATTCCACCTAGTTTAGTGCGCCGCGCAGCCTGGAACAAGTGATGTCTTCTCCAAACCGGTTTTCTCGGCTCCTTGCAGGGCACCGGGGTACAGGCGTAAACTCCACGTGTGAGCAAAGTTCTTCCCCGTTTCGGCCACTTGGCCGCGGGTCGAAGCAACTGGGTGGGCGAAAGCCCGCCTTTTCTTTGCGCCCATTTTAAGAACCAGGTCAGGGCACAGCAACGATGGCAGTAGCGATGGATGCAGTTCGGGCACTCGCAGACCGGATTGCAGCGCGTCACGGGCTCGACGTGGTCGAAGTCGACTTCACCGGTGCCGGCAAGACGCGCGCGTTGCGGGTCTTTGTCGAAAAAGACACTGCCGGCCGCGATGCCTTAAAGAAACGCGCTGCCGAAGACAGTACGGGTTTGCCCAGTGGCGTGCCGGTAGAAGCCCTGAGCGGCGTCACTCATGAGGACTGCGCGGCATTTGCGCAGGATTTCGGGACCGTGCTCGACGTGGAAGAGCTCATCCCCGGCACGGCCGAGTACACGCTTGAGGTTTCCTCGCCCGGTATCGAGCGCAACCTGTACAAGGCTGCCGATTATGAGCGGTTCGCCGGATTCCTGGTAGCGATCAAAACCTTCCAGCCCGTACAGGGCTCCAGGATGATCGAGGGCCGCATGAGCTTCAACGACGGCGCCGTCACGTTGGACCGGAGCGCGATCAAGGGAAAAGGACGTAAGAAAAAAGGTGTGGACGCCGCGCCGGAAACGGTGACGATCCCGCTCCAAGAGATTGAAAAGGCGCATCTGATCGCCGAAATTTAGCTCCCCGCGGAGCAGCACCCCAAAGCACATTGCAGGAGTAACGAATGGCAAGCGCACTATACCAGGCAATCGAAACCATGAGTCGCGACAAAGGCATCGACCCGGAGATCGTGGTCGGCGCGGTCGAAGACGCCATCGCGCTGGCAACGCGCAAGTACTACAAAACCGCGACCAACATGCGCGGCGAGTTTGACAAGGAAACCGGCGAAATCCGCGCCTATGAGTACAAAACGGTCGTGGAGCCGACCGAGGAAGAGCCTCTCGATCCGGACAACCACCTGACGCTCGACGAGGCCAAAGAGATGGCCGGGGAGGTCGAAATCGGCTCCGAGCTGCGCTTCTACAAGGACACCTCGCCGCTTGGCCGCATCGCCGCGCAGATGGCCAAGCAGGTGATCTTCCAAAAGGTACGCGAGGCCGAGCGTGACACGGTCTTCAACGAGTACGCCCATCGCGTCGGCGAAATCATCAACGCCACCGTCAAGCGGATCGAGCCGATGGACGTGATCTTCGACCTGGGTAAGGCGGAGGCCCGCATGCCCAAACGGGAGCAGAGCCGCCTGGAGCAGTTCAGTGTCGGCGAGCGCATCCGTGTCGCCCTGGTTCGTGTCGACCGCGCCGCCAAGGGGCCGCAGGTTATCGTTAGCCGCGCCGCGCCTTCGCTGGTGCAGACGTTGTTCCAGAGCGAAGTTCCGGAAATCTATGATGGCACCGTCAGTATCCGCGCCATCGCGCGTGAGGCCGGCGAACGGACCAAGATTGCCGTCGTTTCCCGCGACAAGGACGTGGACCCGGTCGGCGCCTGCGTCGGCATGAAGGGCATGCGCGTGCAGTCCATCATTCGCGAGCTGCGCGGCGAAAAGATCGACATCATCGAATATTCCGAAGAAATCACCACCTTTGCTGAAAAGGCGCTGCAGCCGGCAAAGGTCTCGCGTGTCTCGATCACCGACCTCGGGGAGAAGCAGCTTGAGGTCATCGTGGATGACACGCAGCTTTCCCTCGCCATCGGGAAAAAAGGTCAGAATGTCCGGCTCGCCGCAAAGCTGCTGGGCTGGAAAATTGACATCAAGAGCGAAGAGGAGAAGCGTCAGGAAGTCGAAAATGCCATGCAGGCCCTCTCCGGCGGACCGACCACACCCATCGAGCAGGTCACCGAACTGGGCGAGTCCGTGCTGGAGAAGTTGATTGCCGCCGGCATCACCACGGTGGAGCATCTGGCGGACATGACGGCCGAGGAGTTGGGCGAAGTCCCAGGCATCGGCGAAAAGTCAGTGGAGAAGATTTCTGTCGCCGTCCGTCACTATTTCGGTCAATATGAAGAAGGCGAAACCCGTCCGGAGAAGCCGGTCAGCGATCTGGCTGCGACGCTGGACAACAATACCGCATCTGATTCCTCAGTGGCGCACGAAGAGCCGACAAACGCCGACGGGAAACCGTACGCCGCAGCCGAAGACTCCAACGAACCGATTGAAGGCGATGTGCTGCTGCTGGCAGCGGACGCGAATGACCTGAATGCCGACGAGGGCGACCTGTCGGAGAGGAGTTCCATGAGCAAAACCACCGAGCAGCTGTTGTCGGAACAGGCCGGAGAGGGCAACGAGGCAGTCGAAGTCGACGAGTCTGCGGATGACCTTATTGCCCGCGAGGACGCTGAAAGTAACCTCGACGGCTTTGGCAGTGACGCGGACATCCGTGAAGCGGGCATTGAGCTGGATAACGAGACCATGGAAGATCTGGCCGCGCAGGCTGGTGAAACCTCAACGGAAACGATTGACCCGGACGAGAACCTTGGTTAGCCAGGGGCCTCAATCCGTCGTAGCTGACGTGTTTGAACGCACAGATCTTGTGTTTTCAGGCGATAATGGACAAGTGGGACTGTATGCCTTTGCGGCGGAACCTCGAAGGGGAGTTTCTATGCACAGCTAGGCGCACGAGTAGGGACGAGGGCGGCTTGAGTAAAGTACGAATCAATGATCTGGCACGTGAGCTCGAGGTCAAGAGTAAGAGCATTCTTGACGCGCTAACGGCGGTCGGAGTAACAGAAAAGAAAACGCACAGTTCGTCCATTGAAGAGGATGAGGCTGAGAAGGTGCGTGGCCACCTCACTGGCGGACGTGTCACGTCGCGCAGTGCATCGCAGCAGGCAGAGGCCCGTCAGCGTGTTGATTTCTCAAGGGCCTCAAAGCCCGGAGATATCGCCCGCGCCATTCTGGAGCGTCGGCAGGCGGAGCAAAGTGGGCAGAACGGCCGGCCCGCAATCGCTGTTCCTCCCCGGCCTGCCGTGGTGTCTGCGCCCGCCGGTCGCCCTGTTGTCGCTGCGCCGGCAGTTTCAGCTTCGCCCACGCTCTCGGCTGCACCTGCGGCTTCCGCGTCGCCCACTGAGAACTCCGCTCCAAGGCAGCCATCTTCGACCACCGTTGCAGGTCCTCAATCTTCCGCGGCAGCGGTTCCCACCGGTACTGCCTCCCCGCAGACTTCCGGCGCCGGATCGTCCGCGGCTGCACAGCGGGGTCCGGTCGTTTCCGCACCGCGTCCGCCTGCGCCGCGCATGGTCACCCCTGCGTCCGTCGCTGCTGCGGCACCGCCTCCAGCGGTGGTCACAATGCGCCCTGCACCACCGGCGCCTGCAGCAGCACCGCCAACCGTGGTGCGCGCGGCGGTTGTTCCCCCCTCCGCAACCGTGCCGCCGCGAGTTCCCCGTACAACCCCGGTCATGCCGACGCTGCGCATTGCACAGCCGCGGACAGAAGAAGCGGTCTCGGCCGATGCGCCGCGTCGTGTTGTGCCACAGGTTCGCCAGGCTCCCTCCATCGTGCAGCCGGCGCCCCGTCCCGTAGTGGCTCGGCCGCCCGTTGGTGGCGGGTTGCGTCCCGGCTCGGCCTCTGGTGAGCGTCCGGCAATTGCCAGCAGTACACCGCCGCCCCAGGGGGTCGTGGTGGCACGTCCTCCGGTTCCGCAGACCCCGGTCGTTTCTGCTCCCGTTGCGCCGCCCGCACCTGTCGCGGAAGCACCGCTTCCCCCGCCTCCTCCAGAAGTGATCGCCGCACCCGTGCGTCGTGTGATCATGCCGCAAACCGGTCCGCGCCCCACCTATGCGGCACCACCTCCGGCTCCCGGCCAGGCTCCTCGCCGTCCAATCTTTCAGCGCCCTGCCTCCGGCCCCGGCAGTGTCCCCGGTACCCGTCCACCTTCTGCCGGCGGACAACGTCCCAGCGGCTACCAGGGCACCGGTGCTCCGGGCGGACCAGTCGGTCCGGGTGGCATCCGCCGTCCCATGCACCCGACCCGCACCTACCCGGGTGGACCGCCCGCTGGCGGGCCTCCTGGAGCGCGTCCCGGCTTTGGCGCACCGCGTCCCGGCTTCGGAGCACGTCCCGGCTTTGGCGCACCGCGTCCCGGCGCCCCGGGCGGTATGGTCACCGAGGGTACGCCCGGCTCGGCCAAGCCCGGCATGCGTCCGGCTGCACGCAAAGGCGCAGCCAATAAGAAGCGTTACGAGAAGACCAAGGAAGGCCCGATGAAGGGCTTTGCGCCACCGTCGCGATTTGGCGGAGCGCAGGTGCCGATGGGTGAAGTTCCCATCAATCGCACCATCACGGTCACAGAGGGTATATCGGTCAAGGACTTGGCCGAGAAACTTGATCTGCGCGGTAAGGATCTGATCGCCACGTTGTTGATTCGAGGCGTGTTCGTCACGGTAAATCAGTCACTCGACAACGAACTCGTAAAAGGCGTCGCCGCCAGCTTCGGTGCCGATGCTCAGATCCAGACTGTCGAAGAACAGCTGGAGAATGAGGCCATTGAGGGCCTGCTTGAGGACACCACCGGCATGGCCGAGGTGGTGCGCTCCCCCGTGGTCACTGTCATGGGCCACGTCGATCACGGCAAGACCTCATTGCTCGACGCCATCCGCCAGACCGAAGTTGCGGCAGGCGAGGCAGGTGGGATCACCCAGCACATCGGTGCCTACAAGGTCCATGTCACCAAGCCGGATTCACCGGCCTTCGGACGCGAAATCGTCTTCCTCGACACCCCGGGTCACGAAGCGTTCACCCGCATGCGTGCACGTGGCGCCAAAGTTACCGATATCGTGGTCATCGTGGTTGCGGCCGACGACGGCGTCATGCCGCAGACCATGGAAGCCATTGACCACGCACGCGCGGCCAAGGTTCCGATCATTGTTGCCATCAACAAGATTGACAAACCCGGCGCTGACTCGAACCGGGTCAAGCAGCAGCTTGCCGAACGCGGTCTCCAGCTTGTTGGCTGGGGCGGCGACGTGGAATTCGTGGAGGTTTCGGCCAAGGCGAAGACCAACCTGGACGGCCTTGAGGAGATGATCTGCCTCGTTGCCGACACCAACGCGCAAAAGGCTATTCCTGAGCGTCCGGCAGTCGGTACCGTGATCGAAGCCAAGCTCGACCGTGGCCGCGGTGCAGTGGCGTCCATCCTGGTGCAGAACGGAACGCTGCGGACGGGCGACAGCTATATCGTCGGCAACACCTTTGGCAAAATCCGCGCCATGTTCGACG
Organism: uncultured Terriglobus sp.; assembly: GCA_964250935.1. Taxonomy (GTDB): domain Bacteria; phylum Acidobacteriota; class Terriglobia; order Terriglobales; family Acidobacteriaceae; genus Terriglobus. The sequence continues at coordinate 54,531 of CAXUHM010000020.1, read as the reverse complement.
ATCGCGGACGTCCGATCGAGGTCGCAGGTCCATCCACGCCGGTGGAGATCCTGGGTCTGGAATCCATCCCGGATGCAGGCGACACCTTTATCGTCATGGCCGACCGCGACAAGGCGAAGGGCATTGCGCAGTATCGCAAGCTCAAGGAGCGTGAGGCAGCACTGGCCAAGTCCAGCCGCGTCTCGCTGGAAGGTCTTGCCGAGCAAATCCGCACGGCAGGCGTCAAGGACCTCAACATCATCCTCAAGGGCGATGTGCAGGGCTCCGTCCAGGTACTGGAAGACAGCCTGCATCGCATGTCGACGGAAAAGGTTCGCCTCCGCGTGCTGCACTCCGGTGTCGGTGCCATTACCGAAAGTGATGTGCTGCTGGCAGCCGCATCGAACGCCGTCATCATCGGCTTCAACGTGCGACCAGAGCGCAAGGCCCAGGATCTGGCCGACCAGGACAACGTGGAAATCCGCTTGCACTCCATCATTTATGAGTTGCAGGACGAAATGACCAAGGCGATGCTTGGGCTCTTGGAGCCGGTGTACCGGGAGAACTATCTCGGCCGTGCCGAGGTCCTTAACGTCTTCAAAATCACCAAGGTCGGTCAGATTGCCGGCTGTATGGTGCGCGATGGCGAGATCAAGCGTAGTGCACAGGTTCGCCTGATGCGGGAGGGTGTTGAGGTCTGGAAGGGTAAAATCCAGAATCTCAAGCGCTTCAAGGACGATGTCTCCGAGGTTCGCATCGGCATGGAATGCGGCATTGACCTGGGCCAGCGCGACATTCGTGCGGGCGATACGATCGAGGCCTACTCCACCGAAAAGATGGCTGCAGAGTTGGGTGGCAACGTGGCCGACATGAAGGCAGCTGCGGCGAAACAGGCAGCGGCTGCGGCACGAGCCGAGGCAGAACAGCCGGTCGAAACGACGGCTTAATCTGGTTTAGTTCGTACGCCATTACATCCCGAAAGGGCCGGAGACTCCGGCCCTTTCCCCTTGCTCTTCATGAGCACACCCATTCTTGACCAGCTTCGACGGGAACTCGCAGCAGTGCATGTGCCGCAAGGGATGCGCAGCTTTCAAGGGACCCCATTCATGCAGTTTGCATTCTTTCCGGGTGCCTCTGGCCTTTGGCTCGGGGAACGGGCCGACGTGCCCATTGGCGGCACTCTTGTCTGTGGGTCCGGTTTCGGATCGGTGCAGAGCCATCTCGGTCCAGATCGGGCACTGCTGCGACAGGATGAGCGGCAGGGCCGAACATGAGCACCGTTAGTCAACGGCCTGCAAGCCGCTGCATTGCTCCGGAAGAGTGTCACGCATACCTGCCGGCCAAATTGGTAACACCGGCCGCGGTTCAACACGCGCATGCTGGAGACCGCACTTCTCTATCGGGCGCGCGAAGCAGCACGCCGCCTGTGTGCCCAACTCAGACCGGCAAGCCATCCTTAGTCGAGAGAACGATGCCCGGATGCAGTCGGCAAGTCGCCTTCCTCGAAGGAGCCGCCAGATTCTCCCTGGCGGCTGCTTCTTCCATCGACGAACACTTGGAGGTGGTCAGGCTCTGTTAGTTCCCCAAAATCGTCGGCAGTGAAATCGCTCCGCTCTGTGCCTGGTAGCCAGCTCCATTGGGGTGAAAGTTGTCGCTCGAGGTGAACGTGGGCATCATGAAATCCGGATGCGCCGGATAGGCGAGCGCAGCATCGAAGTCGGCGATCGCAACAACCCCCGGTAACGTCGCACCGGTGGTCTTGATCCAGGCATTCAGCGCGCGTCTCTGGGCGGAACCGGGATTTTCCGGGCCCGGATTCAGGTCACCCTGCCATGGGCTGGCAGCTGACGGCAACAGCGATGGATCGGACGTGGTGCAATACTCCGCCGGCGGCAATGTTGCCAGAATGACTCGCACGCCTGCTGCATTTGCCTGGCTCACGATGCTGGTCAATGACGTTTCCACATTGGTTGCAGGCAAACAGTCGCCGCGAAGATCGATGCCACCGAGATAGACCACAACGGCCTTGATCCCGGGCTGTTGCAGCACATCACGATTTACGCGGTCCACACCGGCGGTAACGACCCCGGTCGCCGACCTGGCATCCTCTCCCGCAGGATCGCCAATCGTTCCGGCATTCAGCACACCGAGCCGGTATCCTCCAGCAATCAGGCTGCGTGCCAGCCAGTCGGAGGGGCGATCATTGTCCTGGCCGGCGATGGGGACGTTCGCGACAGGGTACGCATTGGTGTTGCCGTAATTCGAACCATGTCCGTCGATCGAAGAGCTGCCGAACAGGGCGACCGTGCCCTGGTAGGGACCGTACACGTCCACGCCGCTCAGCAGAAACCACTCCGTGATGGGCGTGGTGAAAGCGGCGCCAATGGTGTCGGTGGTGGCATCCCCCAGTCCAGAGACGGCGGCATAGTTGGTCGTGACCTGGGAGTCATGCTGGGTCAACGGAGAAAATGTCCCCTTGACGTAGAGGGAGACGGCAAGCTTTTGCCCAAACGTGTACGTGATGTTGACCGGGTCGGAGGTGACCTGCTGCCCCGCGGCAATCGTCACGGACGTGCTGCCACTGAAGGTGATCGCCTTGTCCGTGGTTCCATCGACAGCTGTGCCAGAGGTTTCCACCGCCATGCGAGCCGCGCCCACCGTCACCGGCGTTGTCCCATAGGCATTCGACAGGTGGATGCGCTCCTGCGTCCCGTCGATGGTGGGCAGCACGATGAAACGGAAGCTCTGCTCCGCGCCACCCGTGTTTTCCCCGGTTGCCGCGGCATTTTCCGGCGGCGCACCCCAGGCGACTACCCACTGCGATGCAGGAACGGGCGCGGGTGCAGTGGTCGTTGCGCTGGTGGCTGGAACAGAGCCGCTGGAGCAGCTGGCAAGACCGACGACGGAGGTGAGTGCTGCCAGCGCAAACGCGCGAAGACCGATCATGGAGGACACAACACGGCAGCAAACCTTTAGTTGCGCGCGTGTGTGAATCCATGATGAACGAACGCTGAATTAAGTTTCAAACCGGTCCGACGACACCCGTTCCGCCTTGGCCCGGCGTCGCGGTCAAGGCACGTCAGGGCAGTGGCGGTGGCAGAACCGCAAGTGGAACGCTGTCGGCCTCGGCATGGTAGCCATTTCCATTGGGATGGTAGTTGTCGCCGGAATTGTACTGGGGCAGCAGAAAGCTGGGTCGCGATGCATCGACCAGCGCACCGGAGAAGTCGGCAATTCCCGCGACACCCGGAAGGTTGACTGCGGTCGAGCGAATCCAGTCGTTCAGGGCCATGCGCTGCAACTCCCCGCCGTTGGGTGTGCTGTTTGGGCCAACACCGCCGGCATAAGGGTCTGCCGCATTGGGAAAGGGGCCGTAGTTGGGCTGAGCCGGGTTTGTGCAGAACGCCGATGGCGGAATAGTCGCAACCAGCACGGGCAGCCCTGCTGTGTGCGCGGTGGCAATCATCTGCGTCGTTGCAGCTTCAATCGCGGGAGCCGACTTGCAATCGGACGAGCGAATATCGATCGAGCCAAAGTACGTCACCATGGCAAGCGGGTTGGCGATGGTCAATGCATCATGGCTGATCCGCTGGTTGGCGTTCTGGACATGGTTTGCGGTATTGGTAACGTCGTCGGTAACCGTATCGCCCGGCACGCCCAGGTTCACCACGCCAATCTTGTACCCGGCAGCATTCAGGCGGCGCGCCAGCCAGTCCGACAGCCGATTACTATGCTGGCCATCTACCGGTTTGTTCGGTGCGGGGTAGACCTGATCATCGCCATAGTTCGAGTGAAATCCATCCGTCGTCGATGAGCCAAACAGAATGAGCGTGCCCTGGTACGGTCCGTAGACGTCAATGCCGTTCAGCAGCAGCCACTCGTCGTGCATGTTGCTCAGGCCTGCTCCCAGTGGGTCAGCGGTAAGGTCGCCGCCGTTATCCGGCCCGGCATAGTTGGTGGCGAACAGGGCATTGTGCCGCGACACCGGGCCAAAGCTGCCCTGCAGGTACATGGACACCGCCAGCGCCTGGCCAAAGGTGAACGTGACCTTCGCCGGGTCAGACATGACGACCTGACCCGGGGCGATGGTGACGGATGGCTGGCCGTCAAAGGTAAGCGCCGCGTCCTGCGTCGCATCGATCTTGGGGGAACCATCCTGCCCGACGGCGAGGCGCGCTGCACCGATAGTGACCGGCGTTGTGCCGTAGTAGTTGGAGAAGCGTACCCGCTCCTGCGTGCCGCCGATGGTGGGAAAGACCAGGAATCGGAAGCTGCGGTTTGTGCCGCCATGGTTCGTTGTCGAGGTGTCGGCATTGGTCATGGCATTCGCCCAGGTGCCTACCCAGATGCTGGGCTTGACGGCGGGGGCGACGGTGATGGGTGTGGCGACCGTGCCGCCGCTGCCACTGCCGCATCCCAGAGACGCGACGAGCAGCGTCGTCAGAATTACCCAGCATGAAAGAAGGCCGCAGCAGCGAGTTGTCCGCATGAGACCAAAGATATCAGTGACATGCAACAGACAGATGAATGTTGGAAGCACTTTCCATAGGCTCAAAACCCCTGTGGATCGTAGCGATGACTGACTTAGAGAATGGAGAGCGGCGGCGGCGCAGGAAACCAGCTGGTGCGCTGTGTCGATTCCCGCGAAAGCCTCTCGGTTGGCACGTCGGGCAGGGTAAAGGCGGGCAGCGCCTCAAATGCGGGGCGTGCCAGAAGGTAGCCCTGCATCAGCGTGATCCCGCAGGCGCGGACCGCGCGAAACTCCTCCACGGTCTCGACACCTTCGGCGACGGGCCGAATGCCGAGCTTGCGGCAAAGGTCGACCGTGGCGCGAACAATGTGCTGCGCCACCGGCCTCCGGTCCAGGTTCCGGGTCAGCGCCATGTCCAGCTTCAACACGTCGGTGGGCAGCATGGCGAGCAGGTTGAGATTGGAAAAGCCGGCGCCAAAGTCGTCCAGCGCAACCTGAAAGCCGTGCCGGCGGTACTCGTCCGCAATGCTGCAAAGGTGGCCGGGGTTGCTCACTTCCTCGTCCTCGGTGATCTCGAAGATGAGCCGGTCCAGGGGGAACCCAAGCTGTCGCGCCGTGTGCAGCGTGAGCTGGATGCACGCGGCAGGGCTGTACACCGCGCCCGGCATAAAGTTGATCGAGAGGCGGGCACCTGTTTGCGCCAGGCCCAGCCGTGTCGCCAGGGTCAGCGCACGCACGCGGCAGTTCTGGTCGAAGCTGTAGCGATTGATGTCGTTAACCTGCGCCAGAATGGTGCTCGCAGGCTCATTGTCCATGCCACGAACCAGCGCCTCATAGGCAAAAACGCGGCCAGCCGTCACGTCCACAATCGGCTGAAACGCCATCGTGAAGGCGAAGGGTGGAGAGATTCCGTCCTTGCAGGCGCTGCACTTCGTTTCCATGACATCCCGTCCCCCTGCGTGGTGTATCGGCGCCCCAGCGTACTCCATGAGAGGACAGTTCTAGAATTCGCACAGCGGAAGGTACGGGAGCTCCGGCATCGCGGCCCGCAGTCGATCACCGGGCAACACGTCGCCATCTTCGAGCACGACCGACATCACACCGGCGCGGCCGCGCTGTTTCGGCGGTGCCGCCTTGTCCGTGACGGCGCGCAGCAGGCCAGGCCGGAAGGTGTCGATCTGCTTGCAGGGCGTGCGCAGGCCCGTCAACTCGACCACTGCCGTTGCCCCCAGGTGCAGCCGTGTGCCGCGCGGCAGCTGCAGCAGGTTGATGCCCCGGGTTGTGATGTTTTCACCAAGTTCACCCGGGCCGAGCAGGTACGTCTCGCCCAGATCGTCAAACAGCTCCGCCTGCAGCAGGTGAACCTGCATGCGGTTGGGCGCGTTCCGATCGCGGCGCTGCAGGTACAGGTGCTGCACCGTCGTGCCGCAGTGCGCATCGCCTTCCACGCCCCGGCCGGCAAGCAGATGAATCGACCTCTGCGGCAGCTTGGAAAACGTATGAAGCGGGTTCAACGACACGGCAACGACGACTGCTTGATCAGGCAGAAAGCCTGTTCTGTCCACCTTTGTCCCTTGTACGCGTGCTGCACCGCTGGATTGTTCTGGCATTGGCATCCTGGGCGCACTCAATTGCTGGATTTGAAAAAGAGGATGTCGCCGTCCTTCACGACGTACTCCTTGCCCTCCGAGCGCAGCAACCCTTTCTCTTTGACGGCCTGTTCACTGCCCAAACGGAACAGATCCTCGCAGTTATAAGCATCGGCCTTGATAAAACCTCGCTCGAAGTCGGAGTGGATTACGCCTGCGGCAGCCGGCGCCTTGGTGCCCTGCCGGATCGTCCAGGCACGCACTTCCTGCACGCCCGAGGTGAAGTAGGTGATCAGGCCCAGCATCTTGTAGGCGGCGTGGATGAGGCGGGTCAGCCCCGGCTCCGTCAGGCCCATGCTCGTTAAAAACTCATCACGCTCCGCAGGGTCCAGCGTGGCAATTTCCGACTCAAGCGCGCCGCAGATCCGCACCACCTCGTTGCCCTCTTCCTTGGCGCGCTGCTCGACCGTGGCGGTATGGGCGTTGCCCTCGGTCAGGCCAGCCTCGTCCACGTTCGCCACGTACAGGGTCGATTTCATGGTGATCAGGTGCAAATCGCGTGTCATCGGCCGTTCTTCGTCCGTCAGGTCGGCACTGCGCGCGGGCCGGCCGGCATTCAGGGCGTCCAGCAACTTGGTCAGCGCGCTGAACTCGTTCTTGACCTTGCTGTCCTGCGTGGTGCGCATCAGCTTCTGCACCTTGTCGTGGCGCTTGGTCACAACCTCCAGGTCGGCCAGCATCAACTCGGTGTTAATGACATCGATGTCAGAGAGCGGGTCGACCTTGCCGGCAACGTGGATGATTTCGTTGTTGTCGAAGCAACGCACAATGTGCAGCGTCGCGTCGGTCGACCGGATGTTGGCGAGGAACTGGTTGCCCAGACCTTCTCCCTTGCTGGCGCCGGCAACCAGGCCGGCGATGTCCACGAACTCCATGACGGTGGGCACAATGCTGTGCGGTTGTACAAGCGCCACAATCCTGTCCTGCCGCGCATCCGGTACCGGCACAATGCCGACATTCGGCTCGATCGTGCAGAACGGGTAGTTTGCCGCGACGGCCTCAACCGAGGTCAGCGCGCTAAAGATGGTGGATTTGCCCACATTGGGCAAACCGACGATTCCTACATTCAATGGCATGGCTCTTCCATTGTCGCGGATGTGGGCGCGCGGGTCGAATAGGCGCCCAATTCGCGGTATAACGGAGATGTTCCAGACAAACCAGGCGAGCGCGCGATGCGTTCCCATTCGTTGAAGGAGCAGGTATGCGCCGCCCATCCATGGATCGACGGTTGTTTCTGCAGGGTAGCGCAGCCCTTGCAGGTATGGGAGCGCTGGACGGCTGCGCGAAACGGGCAGGCATCAAGACTCCCGTCGCGGCAACATCACCCGGTCCTGCAACTTCGCCCGATTCTGCGGCGCTGCCGTTTTACGATGCGCCGGGTACCATCGTTCCCATCCGTGCGGATGTGGATCGCATCTTTCGCATTACTGTCTGCCTGCGACCGTTCCGCGCGGCCGGTCCACGGCTGGATGTGGAGCGGGTGGGCGACAAGACCGTGGTGCACAACTACGGCCACGGTGGCAGCGGCTGGTCGCTGTCCTGGGGTAGTGCCGATGTTGTAGTTCGCCGTGCCATGGAAGCTGCACCCGGCGTGCGCGAAGTTGCCGTAATCGGCTGTGGTGCACTTGGCCTGACCGCGGCACTTACCGCCCAGCGCATGGGGCTGCAGGTCACCATCTATGCCAGGGAACGGCCGCCCTATGTGCGCTCCTCGCGCGCAACCGGAAGCTGGACGCCGGATTCGCGCATTGCCCTTGACTCCGCGGCACCGGCAAGTTTTGCCGGCGACTGGGAGCACATGGCACGTACCTCCTTCAGCGTGTACCAGAGCTATCTCGGCGCACCCGGAACGCCCATCGAGTGGACGGACCGCTACAAGCTCGACGATGACAGCGCACCCGGCCCCGCGTACAAGGAGCAGCACGATTTCGCGACCTACCGTGAACGTATCCGCGACCTGACGCCGCGCTGGACGGAGATGCCTCCGGGATCGACGCCCTTTCCCACCAGGTCCGTCATCCGCAGCTCGTCGCTGACCTTCAACGTTGCCATCTACGCGCGGCAGTTAATGCAGGAGTTCCAGATCGGCGGTGGCCGCATCGAGACGCGCGAATTTCATGCGCCTGCCGACCTGACCGCCCTGCCGCAGGCGGTGGTCCTGCACTGCACCGGCTATGGCGCGCGACAGCTCTTCAGCGATGAGAGCATTGTGCCGGTCCGTGGGCAGATTGCCTGGCTCATTCCGCAGGAGGGTGTGAACTACGGTCTGTATTACAAAGGCCTGAACATGCTGGCTCGACGCGACGGCATCGTGATCCAGCCGGCGGGTGAGCACGGCGACGACACTGGCTGGAACGACACCAGTGAAGAGCCGGACCGCGCCGCGGCGGAAGCCGGTGTGCGTACCCTGCAGGAGCTGTATGCACGGATGGCCGCGCAGAAGACGGCCAGGGTAAAACGCACGTAGTGGCAGCAACTTCATGCGTGGGGACACACTCCTAACTGCTGGGCCGTATGTGCGAGCATTTTCGCCGCGGCAGAACAGGATTGGGGAAACAGCAATGGCGTTGATGGATGTGTTGCTCGACGAAATGCGGGACCTGTATAGCGCAGAAAACCAGTTGGTCAAGGCAATGCCGAAGGTCGTGAAGGGAGCCAAGGATGCAGGGCTGAAATCCCTGCTGAAGGACAACCTGGAACAGACCAAGGGTCAGGTTCAGCGATTGCGGGAAGCCTTTGGGCACCTGGGCAAAAAGCCCACCGGCCAGCACTGCAGTGGCATGGAAGGCTGCGTTGAAGAGTGCCAGGACGCACTCGAAAAGGACGAGGAAGGCGCGAACAAAGACCTCGCTCTGATCGGCGCCGTGGGTCGGGTCAAGCACTACGAGATTGCGGGCTACACCGTTGCCGTCGCCTTTGCCAAGGGCCTTGGACTCAAAGAAGTTGCGTCGCTGCTGGATGAAACGCTGAAGGAAGAAACTTCGGCGGCCAAGGCCATCTATGCCGCCGTCAAGCCGTTGACCAAGCAGGCCGCGAGCGAAGACGACGCGGACGAGGCCGAGGACGACAAAAAGCCCAAGACCGCGAAGGAAAAGAAGAGCGAGAAGGAAAGCGAAGAGGACGAGAAGGACGCCGCTCAGGAGCTGGGCAAGAAGTCCTAGTGGAGCGCATCTTCGGAACGGGCTTCGGACATGGTCCGGGGCTCGTCTCTGCGTCCAATCCGCAATCGAGCAACACTGAAGTCTAGGCATCGACCGGCTGTTGGGCTGGTCCGCGGAGACATCGAAGGAGAAGCATGACAATGAAGAAGCTTGTAATGGCAATGGCAATGACGACCGCGTGTTGCGGCATGGCAGCGGCAGCGCAGGACAACATGGCACCCATGGCGGCGCACGACGGCAAGGTGCTGCCAAGCCCGCGCAAGATGGCCGACGTCGACTTGAAAGGCACAAAGATCAGCATCAGCTACGGCGCGCCGAGCGTGCGCGGCCGCAGCGTAATGGGTGGCCTTGTGCCCTACAACACGTGGTGGCGTACCGGCGCCAATGAAGCCACCAGCTTTGAGACGACCGGGAACCTGAAGGTGGGAACGCTGGACGTGCCCGCCGGCAAGTACACCCTCGTCACCCTGCCCAGCGAAGGCACATGGCAGCTTGTGGTCTGCAAGCACACAGGCCAGTGGGGCACCCAGCGTTTCGAGGCAGATGACCTGGGAAAGACGCCCATGATGAAGAAGGCGCTGCCGGCATCGCAGGAGGTGATGTCGATCAATTTTGAAAAGACGGTCGCCGGCAAGACCCAGATGCACGTCAAGTGGGCGACGACCGATGTGTACGTGCCCATCTCGACCATGTAGGGCGCTTACCGCATGGGCCAGGGCCTTCGCTTCGGCGAGGGCCTTTCTCGTCTGCGGCTGTCCGCGTTAGGCTGTTCACTGGTTCTGAGGTGGTGTGGATGGACATGGTTGGCGTGCAGGCGGCGTTGCAGGCGGCAGGGTTGGATGGCTGGCTTTTTTACGATCATCACATGCGCGATCCGCTGGCGTATCGCATCCTGGGCCTGGGAGCGCCGCCGCTGGTATCACGCCGCTGGTGGTACTTCATCCCCGCACAGGGTATGCCGCAGAAACTGGTGCATCGCATTGAGAGCGGTCGTTTGGATGCGCTGCCGGGCACCAAATGCGAGTACAGCACGTGGCAGCAGATGGAGGCCGGCGTGGAGCGCATGCTTGCCGGCGCAACCAACCTCGCCATGCAATACTCGCCGCGCAATGCCGTCATGTACCTGGGCCTGGTCGACGCCGGCACCATCGAGATGCTGCGCGGCATGGGAAAGACGATCGTAAGCTCGGCCGACCTGGTAAGCCGGTTTGAGGCGGTGCTGACACCGGCGCAGGTTGCGTCGCACGGCGTGGCGCAGCGTGCCATCGATGTCATCCTGGCGGAAGCCTGGCTCGAACTCGGCCGTCGCGTGCGAAGCGGCGGCACCGATGAGTTTGCCATGGTGCAGTACCTGCAGCAGGCCATGCAGCAGCAGGGTCTGGAGTGGGAGCATGGACCGAACGTGAGCGCCGGCGCCAATGCGGCTGACTCGCACTACGACGCCACTGCCGCGTCGACGCAGCCCATTGTGCGCGGCAGCTTTGTGCTGATTGACATCTGGGCCAGGGTCGCCGGTGATCCGGACGCCGTGTGGTACGACATCACCTGGACCGGCGTTGTCGACCGAGAACCGACACCGCGCGAGCAAGAGGTGTTCGAGGCGGTGCGCGACGCCCGCGATGCAGCGATCGCCCTTGTCGAGCAGCGCTTCGCCGCAGGTGAGCCCATCGCCGGTTGGGAGCCCGACCGCGCCGCGCGCAAGCTCATCGAGGCACGGGGCTTCGGCCCTTTCTTTACGCATCGAACCGGCCACAACATCGGCGTCTCCATTCATGGCGCGGGTGCGCACCTGGACGACTTTGAGACGCACGACGAACGCCGCATCCTGCCCATGACGTGCTTCTCCGTCGAGCCCGGCGTCTACCTGCCGGGCGAGTTCGGCGTGCGCAGTGAGATCGACATGATGACCAGCGAGACCGGCGCCGTCGTCACGGGCCGGGTGCAGCGGGAGCTCGTGCGGGTGTGAGCGCGCGGGTAGACGATCGTCCCGGTGCAGCGATAATCCGCGGCTCGCAGCGCCCTGCTGGTCCGCTAGGTTTCACCCGACGCCGCATTCCGTCGCTTTTCGCTGCCGTTTCCCTGGGCCGATCCTCTGCTGGCCGCGGCAGTGGATCACCTGCGTGTGTTTCCGCCGTCTTCGCTCCGTTCTACAGAGACGACCGGAAGGTCAGCGCTGGCGGGCTGCGGCACGTTCTCCCATGTTTGCGACTGGTACGATGGATTTCGTATGGGAACTCGTGCGGTGGTCGTGCCGGTGAAGCGAAGTGGAATCTCGCCGGAGTTGGTGTTGTTGGCGGGCTGGCTGGTGCCGGGCCTTGGCCACCTCTTGCTGCGCAAGCCGGTACGCGCGCTGCTCTTGTTTTTATCCATCGTCGCCATGTTCGCCATTGGTCTGGCAATCCACGGCAAGGTCTACACGCCCACCACTGGCGACCCGCTGGACATCCTTGGCTTCGTTGGCGACGCCGGCGCCATCGGCCTCTGGGCGGTCGCCCGGCTTGCCGACCTTGGCGCCACGCAGCTTTCCACGGCAGCCTCCGACTGGGGATCGAAGTTCATCGTCGTAGCGGGCCTGCTCAATGTCATGGCTGCCGTCGACGCGCAGTCCCTGGCAAACGGACGAAAGGTGGACCTGTAGCCATGTCGCACTTTACGGCGTTGCTGCTTTACGCGTTCTTCGCTTCCGTGGTGTTCGGCATCACGCAGCGCGCGCAACCCAGAAACATGATTCGCTTTGGCGCATTCTGCTTCGGCTGCTTTCTGGCGGCTGCCTTTGTGGTGAGCTGGGGCATGTACTTCATCAAGCACTAGCCTGCCTGCCTGATGCTGCAGCGTTGCGGTACTCTGCTGAGCCGCACCACAGTCAGCCACTACAGTGAGCCGCGGCTTTCGCGTGTCCAGATGTTGGCGTGGAATGGATGCCGCGTCGTAAAACCCAGGTTCCGGTAGAGCGCCAGCGCCGGTGTATTCGCTTCGGTCACCGTGAGCGTCATTGTTTTTAGGCCGGCACGCGCCAGTTCTGTTGCTGCATGCCGCAGCAGCATGCGGCCCAGTCCTCGCGCACGCCGGCGCGGGCTGATGCACAGTTGCGGCACGTGCGCCGTGTCTGGCTCCACGCGTGAGGTCAGGATCAGCCCCTGCAACTCGCCGCTGCGCTCGTCGATCAGCACAAAGGAAAAATCGGACGAGAAGATACCGCATCCCGGGAAGCGAACGATGTTGTGCAGAAAGCGCAGGCAGCCCTGCACCGTCCGGTACTGGTCGTTGATGAACGTGTCGCCATGGTGCGCGTAGGCGCGATGAATCAGGTCTGCGGCAGGCTGGTAGACGGGTGCGGTCCAGCGTCGCAGCTTCAGGTTGTCCGGCAATTGCAGCGGGGGCTCGTCGTCGTTGCGCACCAGCGAGTTCGGCGCAATCAGCTCGCGCAGGTCCGGCAGGGCGGCCTGCATAAACAGGCGACGGTCGCTGCGAAACCCGGCGTCCAGAAAGATGGGCTGCAGCGCGTTGTCGGCCAGCAGCAGCTGTGATTCCACGCGGTCGACCCCAGGCGAATGCTGCAGCATGGGCAGCAGGTGTTCCAGCAGTGCCTGCTCCAGCGACAGCCGGTCCGCGCCCATTGCGAACAGGTCGCCCACGACCGCTTTTTGCGTCTCGTACACCGCAAAGGTATAGCCGCAAATGCGTCCGGTTGCGCGGTGCACCGCAACAAAGCCGGGCAGGATGCGGCTGTCCAGATAGCCGATCAGCAGATCGATCGAGTTGCGGTAATCCCACAGGAGGCGGCTACGCCATTGCGTGGCCTCTTCCGCAAGCAGGGTGCGCAGGTCGCGGCCGGTGCAAAGGCGAAGATCGCGAATGTCGTAGATGTCGGAAGAGATCTGCACCCTGCCGTGAGGGTAGCGGTTTTTGCGCGGGTTCGCGCGTGCAGGAACCTTTTCGGGTGCGGGTCGGGTGCTTCCGCGCAGGGCCCCTCAACTTCTCCGCTGGGTCTGTCGACTTCTCCGCAGAGTCCGTCAACTTATTCCAGAGCCCGTCAACTTCGGTGGCGTCGCGTCCTGCCATTGAGCGCATGCGGTACAAAGGTGGGCGATGGCACCGGTCCAGGCTCCGCGGCCGCCACACGGTACACGGCCAGGCCTTGCCATTCATCCAGCAGCAGCGGCTCATACACGCGGTTGGGCAGCAGCTTCGGCAGCGTGGGTACGTCTGCCATGCGCAGCACCAGAATGTGTTGCGCATCCGGGATGCCGGTAATCACAAACTGCTTTTCCGTCGCGGACGGTTGCGGCAGGTAATGGCGAAGAGGCTGCTTGCGATAAAAGCACAGGCCGTAGTCGGTGTCGCGGCGAATGCGGTGCGTCACCAGCAGGGGAATGTTTGGCGCACGGCGTTGAATCTCCGCCGCAATAGGACGCGCGGAGTAATTCTCGTCCAGCAGCGCACCATGCGCGTGCAGCAGAAAGAACAGGAGGCACACCACGGGAACGATGGTGAGCGACCGCAGGTAGCGCAGGCCGAAGCGCCGCGTCAGCATGATGATGGTGACAGCAATGCCGGCGGAGATCGCCGCCGTTGCCCAGATGGTGCGCGCCGGCGGAACGATCTTTTGGTACACCATGTACTGCGGTGCGAGCAGCAGCACAAAGGCGAAAATGCCCGTGACGACGCCATGGCCCACAAGGATCCGTTGCCGCAGGCCTGCGGTCCGCGCGCGAAACAAATAGTCCCCGGTCAGAATCGTGAGCGGCGGAATGGCTGGCAGAATGTAACCGGGTAATTTGCTGCCGGAAAACGAAAAGAACACGACCGGAAAGCACGCCCACAACACCAGGAACTCCGGAAACGCGTCCCCTGCACGGGAGTGCGCAAGATAGCGCTGCCGCTGGTAGCGGGTCCTCCATTCGGCAATGGCAATCTGGAAGGCATCGCCCAGCGCCCGCACCGCCACCACGGTCCACGGCATCAGTGCCAGGACCAGCACCGCCAGGTAAAACCATGGCCGCTGGTGGTGCTGGTACCGATCGCTCGCAAACCGCTCCAGATTCTGCTCAAACAGGAATAGTTTGAGGAAGTCGGGATTGTGCAGTTGGACCGCGATGTACCACGGCAACACAAGCAGCAGGTAGAGCAGCAGGCCGGGGAGCCAGATCATGCGCCGCAGCACCTGCCACTCCCGCCGCAGCCCCACAAACAGCACAATGATGCACATCGCCATAAAGGGTGCGACCGGACCCTTGGCCAGCGTGGCCAGCGCGCCAAAAAAGTAAAGGTCGAACAACCAGAATTTCTTGCCAGTCTCGTACCACGCGTACCAGCCCAGCATGCCAATGGCAAAGGGCGCGGCAAGCTGCATGTCCGTCGATGCGCCGCGCGCGAAGGCGACGATGGCCGTCGCGGACGCCGTGATCAGCGCCGCATCAAGATGTCCACCGGGCCGAAACCGCCGCATGTGCAGGAAAATCAGGAACACCATGCCGAACGCGCCGGTGGCGGAAGGCAGCCGCGCGGCCCAGTCGCTCACACCGAACTCTTTAAAGAAGCTCATGGTGCGCCAGTAGTACAGGGCCGGTTTCTCAAGCCAGGGATGGCTGTACAGAATCGGCGTGATGGTGCCGGACTCGGCGCACCTCCACGACGCGCGCAGGTCCTCCCAGCGCAGCGAACGCGGAATCACCTTTGCGTTGCCGTTCGCCACGCAGCCGTTATGATGCGCCAGCAGCATCTCGTAGGCGATCTGCGCGTACCGTGGCTCGTCCGCCCCGACCAGCCCGATCTCCGGCCGGGAGATGACGGCGCGCGCCAAGCGAAGCGGCACCATGCCATAAAACAGCAGCAGTGCCGTGAGCAGGCAAAGCACCACCAATTCGCGGAATGCCGTGGTGCCCGCGTGGTGAACGGCGCGGCGCAGCAGGTTGGGCCGCGCTGTCGTGGACTCCTCACTCACGGAGCCGGGGGGTACGCCGGGCTGGGGTACGGTGCTCACGTCGGTGCCGAAGCTGAGGCTAACAGATTGGCGGGGCAATCCCTCGCGGTCCGCATCTGCATCACGGCCAGCCAGGCAAAGGACCCCTACTGCGGAAGAGACCTTCGCCGCTCCCGCTCGATGCCCGCGAGCAGCAGATCGACAGTGTCTCGCAGGTTCCCCGTCAGCACGCAGCCAGCGGCCGTGCGATGACCACCGCCCCCGCACATCGCCGCCACGGCGGAAACATCGAGCGTCGACTTGGAGCGCAGCGAGACGCGAAACCGCATCGGCATTCCAGGCTCCGTGGGTAGCTCTCGCAGAAACAGGGCAGCATGCACACCGGCAATGCTGATCAGGTACGTGACCGTCCCTTCAGAGTCCTCGTCCGTCGCGCCCACGTCGGCCAGGTCCTGTTGCATCACATAGCTCCACGCGACGGTATCAAGAATCTGCATCCGCGACAGGGCCGTGCCGAGCAGGCGAATCTGGGCGGCGGACACGGAATACAACACGTCATGCGCCACCGCGTCCGCATCCGCCCCAAGCGCAATCAACTCGCTTGCCACTGAAAAAGAGCTGGAGGCCGTGCCAGGGTAGGTAAACGCGCCGGTATCGGTAAACACGGCCGTGTACAGGCATGTTGCCATCGCTGGCGTTACGTCCACGGGCAACATCTGCGCCAGCCGGTACACCAGCACGGCGACCGCACAGGCATCCCAGTCAATCCAGTTCAGCGTGCCGTAGGCTTCGCCGGTAAAGTGATGGTCAAGATTGAACACCGGCAGCGCTTCCAGGCCACGCATGCCCGTGCGTTCCAGGTTGCCGCATTCCAAAACCACCGCGCCGCCATAGTGCGCTGCCTCAATCGCCGGCGCAACGCGGATACGCCCAACACCCGGAAGCGTGCCATACACCTGCGGCACGGGGTCCGCCAGCACCAGGTCGCACGTAATGCCAAGCTGGTCGAGAATGCCCGCAAACGCCAGCATCGATCCAATCGCATCGCCGTCCGGCCGCGCGTGCGAGGTAACGACCAGGCCTGCTCCGGCGCGCAGAAACCCCTCAATCTGCTCCCGGCCAGGGGTGTCCGCCGATGTTGCCTCGCCCGGGGTCCCCGCCTCCGCTGTTCGTACCAGTAAAGTACTCACGCCTTCACCGCACCCGCGGCTTTCTTCTGGCGCTTCTTCATGCGCTCCAGCAGGGTATCCATGCGTGCATTGATCTTTTCTGACCGGTCGATATGGAACGTCAGGTCGGGAATCCGTTTCACACCCAGGCGGTCCAGCAGCACGGAGTGAATGTACCCGCGGGCTGCAATCAGCCCCTCCAGCGTGTTTTGCTCCTCCGCTTCGCCGCCTTCCACCGACACGTAAACCTGGCCGCTTTTGCCGCCGGGATTCATGGCCACTTCTGTCACAAGACAGGAGCCAATGCGGGGGTCGGAAAGCTCACCGCCAATCAGGATGGAGATCTCTTCCCGTAGCGTCTCTGCCATGCGATTGCGATGATGATCTCTTCCGCGATGCTCCGGCATAAACTCCCTGATAATTGTGCAGAATAGCAGAAGGAAGATGCCGTCACCGCGAACATCGCCTGTCAAAGCAGCGCCACATCGCGCGTGCAGGCGCATCTCAGCTTAACAGCGCGATCAGGCCAGCAATGTCGCCATCTGCCTCAGTCCAGAACGTCCATGCTGCTGTCGAGCACCGTCGCTCCAAGGCCCACAACCATGCGTTCCACCGCTGCTTCCACCTCGGCCAGCTGGCCCGCCAGGTAATCGCGCGAGCCGTTGATCGCGGCAATGCCAAGAGTCGCGCGATTCCAGACCAGCGCTTCATCCAGCTCTGCCACAGATACGTTAAAGCCGCGGCGCAGCTTGTCCTTCACCGACCGCACCACCTGCCGCCGGTCCTTGAGCGACTGTGCGTGTTCAATTGCAAGCTCCACCGTGAGCACCGCGATGGGCATTACCGGCTTGAAAGGCCTTTGCCTTCCGTCACGGTATACATCGCATCCGCGCCGGGCACCAGAACAGTTTCCTTGGTGCCGTCCGGCCAGTGGATCTCGCATTGGTCGACCGTGGTCGACGTGCCCAGGCCAAAGTGCAGTCGCTTGTCGGAAGAGGACGCAAACGAACCGCCGGCAATCACATCCGCGCGCTGCCGAAACCCATTCGCCGTCAGGTAGACCGTCGCTCCGATCGCGTCGCGGTTGCTTTGGCCCGTGCCCACCAGGCGCAACGTCACCCAATGGTGCCTGGGGTTGGCATTGGTGGTATCGGCGCCCGGCGTCGCTTCCGGCGCAAACGCCGCAACGCGATTCGTGGCATCTGCCGTCACGTTCAAAAACAGCGACGGCGTGTCGTCCATGTTGTTGGTCACCACGTCAATGCGGCCATCGTTGAACAGGTCGCCATACGCCATGCCGCGCGCCGCCTGCAGCTTGGCAAGTCCCGTACCCTGCACGGCAGGCAGAAACTGCAGCTTGCCATTCACATTATGGATGAGCAGCGCACGCTGCTTGAAGCTGGTGCCCCAGGCATTGCGGTCGGCCTGCGGGTACACGTGGCCATTTGCGGTAAACAGGTCCAGCCAGCCGTCATTGTCGTAATCGAAAAACGCCGTTCCCCAGCCAAGAAAGGGAACCGACGGCTCGGCAATACCCATCTGGTAACTGACGTCGGTAAAGTTGCCGTCGCCGTCGTTGTGGTACAGCGGTTTGTAATCGTCGGAAAATGTGGTGTTGTACAGGTCGATGCGACCGTTGTGCAGGTAATCTCCGGCAGCAATGCCCATGCTTGCGGTTTCGCGGCCGCTTTCGTTCAGCGCGTAGCCGGAGGCATAACTTGCATCGTCAAAGGTCCCGTCCCCCTTGTTGAGGTAGAGGTAGTTCGGCGTGCTGTCATCCGCCACCAGCAGGTCGGGTTTTCCGTCGCCGTTCACGTCCACAAACAGGCTCGCCAGGCCGAAGTACGTGTTTGGGTCGTTCACGCCCGCCTTGGCAGAGGTATCGGTAAAGGTGCCGTCGCCATTGTTGTGGAAGAGCTTGTCGCCTTCGCCCTTGAGCCCGCGCGGCCCGCACATGGTCTTGACCCCGCGAAATGAGCAGAACGAAATATTGGTGGCGGTACTGGACGGCTTGTCCGCGCTGGGCAGATCGAAGTGCACGTAGCCCGGTACAAACAAGTCGAGCCTGCCGTCGCCATCGTAGTCACCCCACGTGGCGCCGGTCGCCCATCCGTCAAAAGTTACGCCTGCCTTCTCCGCAACGTCGGTAAAGGTGCCGTTCCGGTTGTTGTGGTATAGGCGGCTCTTTCCGTAGTTGCTCACAAAGATGTCGGGATAACCGTCGTTGTCGTAGTCGGCACTGACGGCGCCGATGCCCCATCGGTCATTGCTGACACCGGCCTTCGCCGTCACGTCGGTAAAAGTGCCGTCGTGGTTGTTATGAAACAGCGCCGCGGAGGGCGATTTCGCTTTGCCCGTGACCGCTTCGTACGTGCTGCCATTCACAAAGTAGAGATCGAGCCAACCATCGTTGTCATAGTCCAGCAGCGTCACCCCGGAGCCAAGCGTCTCCAGAATGTAGCTTTTTTCCGGCGTGCCCACCCTGTGATGAAAACTGCTCAGGCCCGCCTTTGTCGCAATGTCCTGAAACACAACGGGACCGGACTCCACAAAGCCACCCGCGGTGATGGGACGGTGCTCCGTGTCATAGGTCGGCGCATGCACCCCGCCCGTCGTGGCGCCGCTGCTGGCCGCGGGTTGTGACCCCTCCACCGGCTTGCCCGCGGTTGGATTGTTCTGCGCAGCCAGCAGCGCAGGTGCAAGAAGCAAGGCGGCACTCAGGAGGAGCTTCATGGGAGGGTGTTCCAGATTCGGTTGGTACGTCGGTTGATGGTGAACTCAGTTTTCCTTGTCCGGATCCGGCTTCGGCGTCACTGGCGGATTGGGATTCAGCAAGGACCGAAACTGCTTCTTCGTCTTGGGGCCTTTTCGTTGCACGTGCAGGTACTCCACCAGGTGAATCATCTGCTGCTCGTCAATCACGTCGCCAAACGCCGGCATCCCGCCACCGCCATGTTGCACCTGCTGCGTGATGTCGAACTGGTGCATCTGCCTGCCAACTCCCTGCAGGTTCGGCCCCTTCTCCGTACCGGAAAGATCGGCGTTATGGCACTGCGCACAGCCAAACGTTTTATACACCTCTGCGCCGGCGGCCCGGCCCTTGTCAGAATCGGCAAGGGCGGTAACGGCAAAGAACAGTGGAACGAAGAGCAACAGGGTGCGTGGGCGTCGCGGCATGATGCTTTCAGCGTAGCAGTGCGGCATGGTCTTAGGGCTTTACAGCTGTTTGTGCCACAGCTGGGCCGCCGGTTACCGCGTCCATCACGTCCACATGCCAGGCAACTGACTCGTTGGCGATCTCCGGATGCTTTCGCAGGTACTCCAGCGCATAGGTATTGGCGGTCGGGTCGTCTTTCTGGTCCGCGAACGCTGAGGCTTCCACCGCTGCCTGTGGCTTCAGGTTCAGCCGGCGGTACACGATTGACAGGATGTAGTGCGCCGACAGGTCGTCCGGATCGATTGCCTGAACGGCCAGGTACTCCGACTTGGCCTCCGCGTACTTGTGCTGCTGGTAGTAGCTGAAGCCGAGTTCCCGGTGCGCATCGCGGGATTGCGGAAACTGTTTGGCAACGGCCTGCAGATCGGTAATTGCCGCATCCAGCTCACCCCCGTTGCGTTCCACCAGCGCGCGGTAGTACAGGGCACGCGCGTTGTTCGGCGCAAGGGATAAGGCTTTTTCCAGATGTGGCCGGGCGTTATCGTACTTTTCCCACTGGATCTCGACGATCGCCTGGTTGGTGTAGGCGTCGGCGTACTCTGGCCGCAGCCTCGCCACCTGTGCAAACGCATCGACCGAGGCAGCGTACTGCTGCGCATCCAGCAGGCCAATGCCGTAGTTGTTCCAGCGCATCCACTCCTTCATGTCGGTCGGCTGTGGCGCCGCCAGCTTGTTTTCGCCCACGTGCAGCGTCCGCGTCGCGCTGTTCATGTCGACGACCGGCTGCTCATAGTGCTTGCCCACGCCAAAATCCATGAAGTGCTGTGCAAACCGGCGATACTTCACCGTCGCCGTCAGCGTCAGGTCGCCGCCGCTCTGTGGCACGGTAAAGCCGTAGCGCACAATCTGCGAGCGGCCGCTCTGAATGCTGTTGTTATAGGCAACAATGCGGTTATTCCACACCTCGTGCCGCGCATTCAGCGTCCCGTTGATGTTGATCAGCCGGTTGGTAAAGCTGTGGGTGTGTGGATTCAGCTCACCGGTCTTCGGGTCGGTTGCACCACTCTCAAACAGGGTTCTGCCCGCGGCGTCCTTCACGGTAAACGCGGTCCAGCTCTCGTACATGTCACGCTGCTCTGGCACATGCGAGTGGGCAATCCCCTTGTTCTGGATCACCACATCGACAACAATCGGCTCCCCTTGCTTGATCGTGAAGCTCGTCACGCCCAGCGGCGCGGACAGCGTTCCCGTGTTGTCGGTCGTTGCGGCGGCGCTGCGGTCGCCATGCTCAACGGCAAACAGGTCGACGTTGAAGCTGCCGGACTTCAGAAACTCCTGGATGCGCTTTGCCTGTTCGTCGAACTTGTAATACTGCGGAACCACGGTGTTCGCGCCCAGCCAGCGGTGTGAGGCAAGCGTGCCCTTTTTCGCACCGGGGTCAACCGTCGTCACGGCTTCCCGTTGCATGTGGCAGGTCTCGCACGTGCTCACCGAGTCCTTGACGTAGAAGGGAAGCGGCGACTGCTTGGCGTAGCTGCTGTTCTGCCACTCGTCGTACAGGCTGATGGCGCGTTGCCACTTGTAGCCATTCAGCGAGTGCGGCAGCGCGGCTTTGTGGCAGCTGCTGCAGAACTCGCTCGTCTTGTAGAACGGCTGCATCACGGCCTTGCTGTGACGGTCCAGGTGCGTCAGAATCTCGGTATCGCTGACCTGGCGCGTAATGGGTGCGCCGTTCTCATCGACCAGCACCGCCGGTACGCCCATCACATAGCTGCCGGTGCCGCGCGTGTCGACCGCTTTGATGGAATGGCAGACCGTACAGGTGACGCCGTCCTGGTCGTACGGCCGTTTCTTTGGGCCACCCTGCGTCAGCGCTCCGCTGACCAGCGCAATCGGATCATGGCAGCCTTCGCAGTGCCGGCTGAACTGGATGCCCTTTTCGTCGTTCAGCAGGCCGACATTCTTCAGGTACCACGGTGCTCGGTTGCTGTTGCTGTGCGCCGACTCGCGCCATTGCGTGTGCGATTCCTTGTGGCAATGGCCGCAGTAGTCGGCGGTTGGAAAGCTCTTCGGGTCGATGAACTCCCCCGTGTCGGTCGTCAAATTCGACGGCAGAAACGGATTTTCCTTGCCCTGGTAGTAGTTGTACTTTGCCGCGGTCTTCTCGCTGTAGGCGTGACGCGCCGCTGCCGCACTGTCCTGCTCGGTGCCCGCATGCACGTGCTGCGGCGTGCTGAAGCTGAGCACCGCCATGGCTGCGGCCGTCAAGATCAGGAAAAGTACGAGCCGCACGTGGTTGGAGCGTTGCATCAGGCAGAAGTTCTCGGGACAGCGCCAATCCTATGGCAGCACGCCTGCCTTGCGATAGTGGCGCACGAAGGAGAAAGGGCTCCATCTTTCGATGGAGCCTCTTTCAGCAACACCCATGGATCAGGCCGAGTGCGGCGGCGGCAGCTCATGCGATGGATCGAGAATGGGTACTGTCGTTCCTGTTGCCGGCGGCGGAAGTTTGCCCTTCTTGCCAAAGCGGGCAAGTACCGTGCTCAGAATGACGTACAGCACCGGGATAAAGAACAGATTGAGCACGGTCGAGACGATCATGCCGCCAACCACCGCGGTACCCACCGAATGTCGCCCGTAGGAGCCGGCGCCGGTCGCAAAGTAGAGGGGCAGCACGCCCAGGATAAACGCGATGGACGTCATCAGGATCGGCCGCAGTCGAAGCTCGGCCGCCTGGATCGCCGAATCGATGATGCTCTTACCGGTACGGCGAATCTCCTCGGCGAA
The DNA here is from genome assembly GCA_964250935.1 of uncultured Terriglobus sp. GTDB lineage: Bacteria > Acidobacteriota > Terriglobia > Terriglobales > Acidobacteriaceae > Terriglobus. Next base: position 32,235 of record CAXUHM010000020.1, on the reverse strand, counting down.
CTCGACGATCAGAATGGAATTCTTCGCGGACAGGCCGATCAGCATGACCATGCCGATCTGCACATACACGTCATCGTTCAGACCGCGAAGTGCCACCAGGCCAAGCGCACCAAGAATCGCCGTTGGCACCGCGAGCAGGATGATAAACGGCAGGGCAAAGCTCTCGTACTGCGCGGCCAGGGTCAGGTACACCACCAGGATGCCAAGCCCAAAGATGATGATGGTCTTGCCCTGCGCTTCCACCTGCTCCAACGCAAGCCCGGTCCAGGAGTAGTCCATCCCCGGCATCTTGTTCGCGTTAAACAGCTTCACCATGTTGTCCAGGCCCTGGCCGGAAGATTGGCCGGGCGCCTGCGTCCCGTCGATCTCCGCCGAGCGGAAGATGTTGTAGTGGTTAATCACCTGCGGCCCGCTCGTCTCCTTGACCGCGACGAGGTTGTCCAGGGGAATCATCTGCCCGGCGTTGCTGCGGACATAGAACTGCCGCAGATCCTGCTCGTTGCGGCGGTACTGCTTGTCTGCCTGGATGTACACGCGATAGCTGCGATTGTTGAAGTCGAAGTCATTGATGTACGCAGACCCCATAAAGGTGGACATGGCCGCCGTAATCTGGCTCAACGGCACACCGATCGTCTCAGCCTTGTCCCGGTCGATGGTGACAAACAGTTGCGGATCGTTCGCGGTAAAGGTCGTGTTCAGGCCGACCAGCCCAGATGTCGGCGCATTCGACTTTGCGACGATGGTGTGCGCCACGCGGTCGATATCCCCAAAGGTATTGCGGCCCTGGTCCTGCAGAATGAATTGGAAGCCGCCCACGGTCCCGATACCCGCGATGGCCGGCGGTTCCACGGCAAACAGGATGCCGCCCGGCACCCCGAAAAGTTTGGGCCGGATCCGCTCCACAATGGCGCGGGCGTCGTGGCCGGCTCCACGTGCCGTGCGCTCATTCACGTCTTTCAATGGCGCAAAGATCAGGCCGGAGTTCGGCGAGGATCCACCCGACAGTGAGAAACCCATGACGGAAAAAGTGCCGAAAATATCCTGGTCCTGGCGGATGAGTGCAGTCCCGCGTGCGGCAATCTCGCTCGTATATTCCAGTGATGCTCCCGGCGGTGTCTGGACCACGACCAGGAAATATCCCTGGTCCTCCTGCGGAACAAACGCCGTCGGCACCGCGGTATAGATGTACCCGGTCGCGCCCAGGATCACAAAGAACAGCAGCAGCAGCGCATACCGATACGCCACCACAAAGCCCACCGCTTTGGCGTACCAGCTGATGACCTTGAGCAATGCTTTTTCAAAGTACTCCACCGGTTTTCGGATCACATACGTGATCGGCTTCAGGATCCCCGGCAGGAGCTGTTTATCGCGATGGAGCAGAATGGCGGACAGCGCAGGCGTCAATGTCAGCGCATTGAATGCCGAAATTGCAATCGAGAACGCGATGGTGAGCGAAAACTGCTTGTAGAGAATACCCGTCGTTCCCGGAAAGAAACTGACCGGCACAAACACCGAGATAAGCACAAGCGACGTCGCGACAACGGCGGAGGTCACCTCCGCCATGGCAATGCTGGTTGCCTCGCGCGCATTCGCAACACCCTCTTCCAGGTGGCGCTGCACGTTCTCAATCACAACGATGGCGTCGTCGACGACCAGGCCCGTCGCCAGCGTAATGCCGAACAGCGTGAGCGAGTTAATGGAAAACCCGAAGATCTTGATAAAGGCAAACGTTCCGATGAGCGACACCGGAATCGTGATGGACGGAATGACCGTTGACCGCCAGTCCTGCAGGAACAGGAAGATCACCACGATCACAATCAGGATAGCTTCAAAGATCGTCGTGCGCACCTCGCGAATGCTGTCCGAAACCACCGTCGTGGTGTCCACCGCAACCACGCCCTTCATGCCGGGCGGAAACTGCTTCTGCAACTCGGCAAGCACCACAAGGCAGCGCCGCTCCACATCCAGCGCGTTGGCGTTGGACAGCTGCTGCACGCCAATACCGATCGCCTGGCCACCCTGGTCCCCAAAGTTGAACCGCAGGTCGGTGTTGTAGTTTTCGGCGCCCACTTCCGCGTGTCCCACGTCCTTCAGCAGCACCAGGCCGCCGGAAATGGGGGTACCTGTAGCGCTGGTCAGGGCAGTCGCCGCATTGGTTTTCAGGATGATGTTTTCAAACTGGCGCGGGTCTGAGAGTCGCCCCACCACGCGCACCGCCATCTGGTAATTCTGGCCTGTAACCGACGGCGGCAACCCCAGCTGGCCTGCGGCAACCTCAACGTTCTGCTCGCTCAGTGCGTTCTGCACGTCCAGCGCTGTCAGCCCGCGCGCAGCCATGGCAGCGGGGTCCAGCCACAGGCGCATGGCATACTTGCGCTCACCGAAAATCACCACGTCGCCCACGCCCGGAACACGCTTCAGCGCGTCCTTCACGTACACATCCAGGTAATTGGAAATAAAGAGCTGGGATAGGCTCTTGTCCGGCGAAACAAAGCCGGCGGCGAGCACAAAGTTGCTGTTTGCCTTGGTAATGCTGATGCCGGTGTTATTGACCGCGGCAGGCAGCCGGCCCTGCGCGGAGGCCACGCGGTTCTGCACGTCGACCGCGGCGATCGACAGGTCATAACCCGTGTCAAAGGTCACGGTAATGGCGCTTGTGCCGTCGTTGGAGCTCGTCGAGCTCATGTACCGCATGCCTTCCACACCATTGATGGATTGCTCCAGCGGGATGGTCACGGCCGATTCCACAATCTGCGAATTGGCGCCCACGTAGTTACTCGCGACCACCACCTGTGGCGGCGCAAGCTGCGGATACAGCGAAATGGGAAGGGACGGAATCGACACTGCTCCCGCCAGCACGATCAGCAGGGCGCAGACGGTAGCGAAAATGGGTCGCCGAATGAAAAACTCAACCATGAAATCAACTCTCTAAGGTTCCTGTGGTGCCGCGTCGAAATCTTGTCGAACGGGAGTCCGTGGGCCGCTCGCTTAGCCCAGGGGCTTTACAGGAAAGCCCTCCTGCAATAGTTGCAGGCCGCTAAGGATGACCCTTTCCCCCGGCGCCAGCCCACCCAGCACGGGATAGTTGTTGCCCACGGGTTCGCCCAGCGACACGGACTTCTGGTGCGCAATAAACCCGCCCCCCGCTGGCTGCGCCACATACACAAACGGCAGGCCGCCAATCCGTGTCACCGCCAGCACCGGGACCACCGGCTGCTGCTTGGTTGCCCACGTCACGCGCGCGTTCAGAATCTGGCCGTTGCGCAGGCCGCTTGCCGCAGGTGCGGGCGCCTTTGCCAAAATCCCCTGCAGACCGTTGTCCACCTCGGGCGAAACAAAGTTGATCGCCGTCTGTGCAACCCGCTTGCCATCGCTGTCCAGCAGGTCCACCGCAAGCCCGGTGCGCGCGTCGGCAGCGCGGTCGGTTGGCAGGTAGATATAGGCTTCCAGGTCCTTCGGCTCGTCCACCGTGGTCAACAGCGTCGTGGGCGAAACGTAGTCGCCCTGGTGCACAGGGATATCGCCCACCGTTCCCGCAAACGGCGCACGGATCTGGTAGTACCGCAGCTGCTCCCGCTGCGTCGCCGTCTGCGCCTGTGACGCGGTATAAGCGCCCTGCGACGTGCCCATGGACTGCGTGGCCTGGTCATACGCCTGTTTGCTGATCACGCCGGCCTCAAACAGCTGCTTTTGCCGGGCAATGTCGCTCTGGTTGTACTGGTAGGCGGCACGCGTCTGGATCTCCGCCGCCTGCTGCGCCTGTACCGTTGCAACCTGCTTCAGCGGGTCAATCTGCATCAGCAGTTGCCCGGCCGCAACCTGTTGCCCGCTGTGCACAAGGATCTTTGTCAGGTTGCCATCCACTTGGGGCTGCATGGTCGACGACCGGCGGCTCTTGATGGTCGCCACAAAGGTGTCCGTCTCCGGTACCGACGTGGGTGCAACCACCGACACCTGCACCGGCATGGCCTGCGCGGCGGGTGGCGGCGGTGCCTTCTTGGTGCAACCGGTAAGCAGCACTGCGGCGGCAAGCACGCAGCTGGCAACGCGAGAGAACGAACGAACTGCGAGCAAGGAAAACTCCTGGTGCGCCGGATCCGTCCTCATCGAGCGACGCCGGAACTTAAGTTGTGACGAAACGACATTTGGATGCCCGCGCGGTGCGGGCGATGCAGAAAATGGTACGCGTGCGCTCCAGTGTTTGCTCCTGAAGCTGCTTCGTGACAGCATGGTGTCGGCCTGCACGCTCGGCAAGAGCAGACGCACTGCCAAGGACCCCAATGCAGACGCAAACGCAACACCGCAAGACAGCGAAGTCCCTGCCCCTCATGCTCATCGTTGCACTCCTGGCCAGCATACCGCTCTCCATTGCCCCTACCCTGCCCGCGCAAATGAGCGCTGCTCCCGCGCCACCCGCGCTCGGTACGGGTGTTCTTCCCCCGGCAGAGGTGGAACGCCTGCTGCCGGCAAGCGTCTACTACCGCGGCCAGAGCGCGCCGTTGCAGCTGCGCAATGCCGCTGCCTTTCGCAGCAGCACAGGCGGTCTTTTCTGGGTGTCACTGGTCGATACCTCGGGGTACTCCACCGGCGTTCGCGACCGCTACCAGTTCTACCTCGTCACAGAGCAGCCGCTTTCCTTTGGAACGGCGACGCTGCCTGCCGGTGCGTATGGCTGCGGGTTCCTCTCAGACGGCACAGCGCTGGTCACCGACCTGGGCGGCCACGACGTCACCAAAACTCCCCTCATCACCGATGCCGCCTTCCGCCGCCCGCGTCCTCTGCAGCTGGTTGCCGCCGGCGATGCGCTCCGGCTTTATGTGGGCCGCCAGTACGTAACGGTAGCCGTGCAGTAGAACGCGCGGGGAAGAGCGGCGCGCCTGCCGACTAAAATTGTGCCTGTGAGATCAACGCGCAATCCGCGACACCTCCAGCGCGCTGCCATGGTGTGCGGCTGCGCGCTGGCAATGGCAATGGACGCGCAGGCACCGCCGGCAACCCAGCAGGCCGCTACCGATGCCTTCCGCACGGGTCTCGCAGCCGCGCAGGCGGGCAACTTTGCCGCGGCTGAATCTGCCTTCACCCGCGTCGTGCAGCTTGCTCCCGGCATTGCGGCCGCGCACAGCGCCCTGGGCGCCGTCCTGGTGCGGGAGGGCCGTTTTGCCCAGGCCATCCCTGAACTGCAGCGCGCGCTGCAGTTGGACGGCGACGACGTCTCAGCCAGGCTTAATTTCGGCATTGCCGCGGCGGCGGTTGTGGATGGCTCACCCCCTCCGTCAGCCGCAGGCAGGGCAGACCTGGCGGCGCAGGGAATTGCCTCCCTGCAACGTTGGAAGACTCGGCAGAACCGGCCCCTTCCGACTGACGGCGCCATGGCGTTGGCACGCTTGCAGGTCGCTGCGGGCGCGCTCCCGGACGCGATCCAGTCGCTCACCGAAGCCGCCTCGGCCGCTCCCTCCGACGCCACGCTGCACGACGCTTTGGGCATCCTGCTTGCCCGGCAAAAGAGCTATCCCGCAAGCGTGACGCAGTTCCAGGCGGCACTTGCCCTGCTGCCGCCAGCCTCTGCCGATCGGCGCGCGGACACAGAGCTTCACCTTGGCGCGGCCCTGCTCGCCATGGGCGATGCCGCTGGCGCCGTGGTCGAGTTACAGCGTGCGGTCAGCCTGCAACCTCGTGAGATCGCTGCCCGCATCCAGCTCGGCGCGGCGCAGTTCACCGCCGGCAACGAGGCCGCGGCCCTGGCCACCCTGCGGGAAGCCACGCGTCTGGATCCGCAAAGCGCACCCGCCGCCTACCAGCTCGCCCTCACGCTTGAGAGCGCCGGTCACTCCGATCAGGCGCTTCCCCTGTTTGAGCAGGTGCGCAAGGCGCGCCCCAACGACCCGGAGCTGCTCACCAACTACGGCCTTGCCCTCGTCGAGCTTGGCCGTGCAAAGGATGCCGTCACCGTCTACCAGCAGGCGGCGCTGCTTGACCCCGGCAACGCCACCCTGCATCAGGATCTCGGCGTCGCCTACCTGCAGCAAAGCGATCTCGACCACGCCATCGCGGAATTTCGCCGTGGGCTTGAAGCGCAGCCCGACAGTGCGCAGCTCGCCTATGACCTTGGCCTCGCCCTCAAGCTCAAAGACAACCTTCCCGACGCCATCGTCGCGTTTGAAAGGGCGCGTACGCTCGATCCCACGCTGGCGGATGCGCCCTACACCCTGGGCGTGCTCTACATGCAGCAGGGGCGATTTGCCGATGCCGCCACCAGCCTGCAACAGGCGGTCGCGCTCAGGCCACAGAACGCGGATGCATGGTCGATGCTGGGCAGTGTTCTCAAGCAGGACGGCAAGCCTCAGCCGGCGGTGGATGCTCTGCGCAAAGCCATCGCGCTCGACCCCGGCCAGCCCGGTAACCATGTCAATCTTGCATCGGTCCTGGTGGAGCTTGGTCAGAAGGACGAGGCCATTCGCGAACGGAAAACCGCCGCCGATCTCAGCCGCGCCGCCACCACGAAGCAAAAGGAGCGGTTCGCGCTCGACAGCGGCAGCCTTCTTCGCCAGCGGGGACAGTTTGCCGAGGCGATCGTGCAGTTTCGCAACGCCGTCCTTGCCGATCCGCAGGACCCCGCGGCTCACACCGCGCTTGCCGACGCTCTGGGGCAGACCGGTGCCACCGCGGAGGCCGATGCGGAGCGCGCAAAGGCACGGGCGCTCGCGTCAAAGTAGCGCAAGCGCCCCTCCTTCCTTCGGCGGATTGCCGTGCATGCGCCCGATTCCTATACTTGGGCTGCTGCCAGTCGTGCATCACGGGCCGGGCAGGGGAGAGATATGCATGGGGCAGAGCCGTCGCGGATTTATGAAGTCGCTGTGCCGTACCGCGCTCGTGCTGTCGCTGGAAGACATTCTCGCCATCGCTCTGCCCGGGCAAACGGCTGCACCCGCCGGTCAGGCACCCTCCGCCAACTCCCGGCAGACCTTTGACGTGCAGCCGCGCTCGGCCAAACTGCAGCCATCGCCGGTTCTCGGCACACCCCTGGGCTTCAGTTTTATGGATGTGGCGAAGAGCAGCGGCCTGAATGCAAAGACCATCTATGGCGGCGAGCACCGCAACAAGTACCTGCTGGAAACCACCGGCTGCGGTGTCGCCTTCTACGACTTCGACCATGACGACTGGGTCGATCTGTTCCTGGTCAATGGAACCCGGCTTGAGGGCTTTCCGGCAGGTCAGGAGCCGATCTCTCGCCTGTTTAAAAACAATCGCGACGGTACCTTCACCGACATTACCCTCAAAAGCGGCCTCACCCGCTCCGGCTGGGGCCAGGGCTGCTGCGTCGGCGACTACGACAACGACGGCCTGGACGACCTGTTTGTCAGTTACTACGGCCAGAATGCGCTGTATAAAAATCACGGTGATGGCACATTTACCGACGTCACGGCCAGGGCTGGACTCACACAGAAGACCACCCGCTGGAACAGCGGCTGCGCGTTCCTGGACTATGACCGCGATGGTCATCTCGACCTCTTCATTGCCAACTATATCGACTTCGACTTAAAGACGGCACCGCTTCCGGAAGCCGCCGGCTGCGCCTACAAGGGCATCCAGGTTGCCTGCGGTCCGCCAGGCCTGAACGGTGGCAAGAACCTGCTCTACCACAACAATGGCAATGGCACCTTTACCGACGTGAGCGAAAAAGCCGGCATGACGAACACCATCGGCACGTACGCCCTCAGCGTCACGGTCGCAGATCTGGACAACGACGGTTGGCCCGACATCTACGTCGCCAACGACTCCACTGCCGCGACGTTTTATCGCAACCAGAAGGATGGCACCTTTAAGGATGAAGCCATCGAGAGCGGCATTGCCTACTCTCCCGACGGCAAGCCGCAGGCCGGCATGGGCGTTACCGTCGGGGACTACAACCGCGATGGCCTGCTCGACATTGTCAAGACCAACTTCGCCGGCGACACCGACTCGCTCTATCAGAATCTCGGCGACGGCAACTTCGAGGACCACACGTACCTGAGTGGCTTGGGCGTCAACACGCGCTTTCTCGGCTGGGGCGTTGGCTTCTTTGACCCGGACAACGACGGATGGCTCGACCTCTTCATGTCCAACGGCCACGTCTATCCGGAGGTCGACGGCACGCAGATCGACTCGCCCTACGCCGAACACAAATACCTTTATCGCAACCTGCGCGACGGCCAGTTTGAAGAGGTGACCTCGCTTGCCGGCAGCGGCATCACCGCAAGCGTGCCCGCCCGCGGCTGTGCCTTTGGCGACTACGACAACGACGGCGACATGGACGTCGTCGTCAACTGCGTCAATGCACTGCCGCAGTTGCTGCGCTGCGACCGCACCAATAGCAATACGTTCCTGAAGGTTCGCCTGGTCGGGACGAAAAGCAATCGCAGTGGCATCGGCGCACGCCTCGTCGTGACCGCCCAGACCGACCCCGCTAGGAGCCCCTTGCGCCAGATTGATGAAGTGCGCAGCGGTGGAAGCTACTACTCCCAGAACGACCCGCGCGTGCATTTCGGCCTTGGCTCGGCAAAGCTGGCCGATCTGGAAGTCCAGTGGCCTTCCGGCACGAAAGATCGACTGAGAGACCTGGTCGCGGGAAAGCTATATGTCATCCAGGAGGGCGGCAAAGTCCTCCGCACCGTTCGCATGGACGGCATCGGCAAGTAACTCCCATCTGTACTCTCGTCCCGGATCAGGCCTCTGAGTCTGCCGTCCGCTGCTCGACAGACGCAACCGCATCCGCCAGCGTTCGCCAGCCTTCCACCTCGGCCAGCGGCAGCGTCACCTCGAAGCGGCTTTCCAGCGCAGCCACAAACTCCACGTGGACAAAGCTGTCCCACCCCGGCAGGTCCGCGCCGGTCATCTCTGTGTCCAGCACCAGCGTGTCGTCATCCACCAGGTCGCGCACGATAAAGGTCACGGCAACTTCAATCTCTTCGCGCTCCATGGCTCAGAAGTGACGCAAACCGCGTGCCGGCTCGGTCCCCACGGCGCGCGTTCCCGCTTGGTCGATCGGTGTAGTGCGGTCGGTGTTGCGCTCGATGGATCGTGCCACGATGTCTTTCGACCCCAGGCCGATCGCCAGTGCCAGCGTCAGCACAATGCCCCCAAAGAGAATGCCGAACCCAAGTTCCACAATCGTCCGGCCGATCTGCAGGTGATCCAGCACCATCGCTCCCGTAAAGACAAACACCAGCGACTTCACGCCGACCGACAGCATGCGCGCATACTGCAGCCGCGCGTTTGCCGCATTGATCAGCACTGAACGCGATAAGTACCGCGCCATCAGCGTGCCGACCAGCGCAATCAGAAACGCTCCTACCGACCGGCCGAGGTACGGCAGAAAGAATGGCGCCAGATGGCTGGAGGAGGTTGCCGCATCGTAGGCCGAAACGCCCACCACCACACCCAGCAGCACCACGGCCCAGTACACAACCCGGCTCACCAGCAACGTCGGACTGTGCGCCGGCGACCAGTCCGTCACGCCCGCGGCGTTCTGGCGCCCGGCACGCTCATCAAAGCGCACCCGGTTCAGCAGCTTGCGCACTACCCACGCGGCACCCGCACCCACCAGGGCAAACACCGCAATGGCAACGACCAGCGCCAGAACCGCCGGTAAAAAGTGTGCCAGGGTAATCAGCACTCGCTTGAAGGATCCCAGCAGGGCGTCGTCGATATCGGGCAACATGGCAATCTCCTTCGTCTGGTTCATCGGGGTTCAGCGTCGATCTTGGAGCACAACATCCGCGCAGGAAGCATCTTCTACGGGTTAAAGCGGTCCGGCCAGCGCCAGCGAGACACCAGGTACGGCCGATCTCCCTCAAAGGCGCGTCCCAGCTGTTCCGCAGAGATTGCCGTTCCATTCCGCAGGGCAACCAGGTGCGATGCCACCCACGCCAGGTACAGCGGCGTCAGTGCCCCCAGCAGGTGGCCTCGAGACAGCGTGCGTAGCCGGTGTGCCAGCACGAAATCGTACACGATCCGTACCCACACGGCATCCGGCAGGTTAAACGTGTCCCGCGGCGCCTGCGACAGCCGCTTCAGGCTGACCAGGGTCTGCGGCGGCAGCACCAGCGACCAGATGTCGTGCAGGTTGTTGTACCCAATGCGAAAGCTCGCGAGCAGGTCGTCGATCTCCTCGTCCTCCGCCGGGTCTGGTGGCATTGTCCTCGGCGCAGGCACCGCCTCCAGCCGCAGCGGCTCCTTTGCCGGTCGGGTGCGCTGCCAAAAACTCGCCTTTGCCTCAATGTCGGCAAACAGCGAGCCCGCAACGTCCCGCAGAATCTGTGACAGGTCGCCGGGGTTCGATGGCAGGTTGCGCGTCGTATCGCCCACCTCGGCTATGTCGAATCCGGCAACTGCCGCCTCATCCACCGGCCAAACAATTGCGTCCGCCTGCGCCGCGGCAGGAACCCGCTGCGCCGCTTGTGCCATGCGGTCTGCCATGCGCAGGGAGAATGCAACGTCGAGCGCCAGCGGAAACCCGATCCCCGGCGTAAACAGGGCACGCGACAGGGGTGCCAGCATCGCCTGGTTCAGCAGTCCCTGGTTCGGTGCCAGCGCATAAAACGGCAGCGCCAGGTCCACCCCGTGCAGCAGCACCGCATCCACCATGCCGGCGACCGCCTCCGGCACCAGGCTTTCGGCTTCTGCGCCAAACAACAAACCGGCCCGCGCACCATGCGATCGCAGCACGCCGGCCTGGTTCAGCCATGTTGCCGCGGGATGCACACTCAGCCCCTGGGGCGAGCCGTGTGCCGTGTACGACGTCAGCGCAAAGCCGTCCTGCTCCGTCGCCTGCACCTCCTGCTGCGTTGAGGGATACGCGAGCGTCACCGGTCCGACCGCACTTTGCGAGCGGCTCAGCGCGCGCCGCAGCAGGTCAAGCAGCGCCGCCAGCTGCCCTGGGCTCGGATCGACGTAGCCGATGCCCAGGCAGACCACCAGTGATGCCGCGGTGGAGCTGTGCGGTGCCCCGGCCTGCGGGAGTTCTGTCGTGGTCTCATCGGTTATGGCCATCCGTTCAGCTCCGTCCCATCGTTCCCAGCAGATCAAGAATGCCGAACAGCGGTAGTGCTACCCAGGCCGGCCGGTTGTTCAGCTCGTACATCAATTCATACAGTGATTTTTCCAGCAGGTAGGCCGTCATTTGCTCCCGTGCCACTGCTGGCTCACCCGCGCGCTCCACGTCCCCGCCAAACGCCTCGCGATACCCCTCCAGAAAGGCATCGCAGGCATTGCGCTCCCACAGCTGGCGCGCTTCACGCGCCTCTTCCGCCACGGTAAATGTCGCCACACCGGCGTACGAGAACGAGCGCAGCATGCCCGCGACATCGCGCAGGGGAGACTGTTTTGCCCGGCGTTCCGCCAGTGACCGCGCCGGCTCACCTTCAAAATCCAGCAGAACGAAATCGTCCGCGGTGCGCAGCACCTGGCCCAGGTGGTAGTCGCCATGGATGCGCACGCGCACGCCTGCCTTGTGCGGCGGCAGCGCACGCAACCGCTCCGCCGCACGGTGCAGGTCCTCGCGACGCGCAATCAGCGTTGCCGCAGGCGTTAGCAGCTCCTCCGGCAGCGTCGCGATACGGCTGCGCACGGCCTGCAGTGCCGCCCTGATTTGCGTTTCCAGCCGGTCTGCATCGGCATGCAATGCCTCCTGCGTCGTCGCCTCCGCGGCAAACGCCGGGTTTTCCGTCGGTGTCGCCAGGGCCGCGTGCATCTCGCCGGTACGCTGTCCCAGCAGCCGCGCGCCTTCCAGGTAGCGCTCCAGCAGCGCCGCATCGCCCTGTTTCAGCGCGTCCACTTCGCGCAGCGTCCACGACCAGCCGTCACCTTCATTCGCCACCAGCCCCTGCAGCAACGCGATGGTGGTGGCCTCGCCGCCGGCCGGCGTGTACACCAGCTCCCCGGCAAACGGCGCAATGTGGTTGAAGTGGGCAACATCGGTCAGAAAGCGGCCAATTTCCGCGTCCGGATTTTCTCCCGGCTGCAGCCGGCGAAACAGCTTCAGAATCAGCCGATCGCCATACATCAGCGAGCTGTTGCTCTGCTCGGCCGAGCCACGCCGCGAGGGCAGCACACCCTCGCCGCGCAGCTGCGGAAAGGCCGTGCTCGCAAGTCCGCGCGCCACGCCGCCGCTTCGCGTCTCCTGCGACACTCCGGTCGCAATCGCGCTCAGGAACAGATCGCGGATCTCCGGCAGCGCCAGGCCGTCCAGCAGCACGCCATCGAAGCCCGGTTGTTGCAGCCGTGCAATCACGCTCTCCGCCGGGTACTCGCCGTCTGCCGTTCGCACGGCAAGCGGAAGCGTGTACGTGTCCGGCAGACCTTCGCTGTACTGCACCTCCAGGAACAAAAGCGCGCCGTTCGACGCTTCGAGAACAATCGAATCCACAATGCGGACATTTTGAATGTGCCGGGATTTTGCGCCAAACCAGCGCTGGCCCACCAGGTATTTGGGCAGGAACGACTCCTGCAGCAGCTGCGCCCCCACCCCGGCAAATACCCCGGCAACGCTGTTCGCCGGAATCGTAACTTCCTGCGGCATCAACCCCTGCGCCGTTAGCCCCTGTGCCGCTACGTCGCTCACTGCGGTCACCGCTGCCTGCAGCTCCAGCCAAAGAAATGCATACGGCCCCAGCGTAATCGCGTACGGCGTCTTGTCAATCTTCGGAAACGGCACATACCCCAGCATCTCCACGGGAATCATGCCGTCGAAGCGGCTCAGGTCGAGCGTAACCGGCTGCGCAAAGCGAGACAGGTTCGCCACGCACACCACACGCTCCCCGTCCAGTTCGCGCAGGTACGCCAGCACCTTGCGATTGTCCGGCTTGAAGAACTCCAGCGATCCCCGGCCGAACACCTGGAAGATCTTGCGCAGCGCGATCATATTGCGCGTCCAGTGCAGCAGGGAACTGGTGTCGGTCTCCTGCGCCTCGACGTTGATCGCCTGGTAGCCCCAGATGGGGTCCATGATCACCGGTGAGTACAGCGCCGCCGGTACTGCCTTGCTGAAGCCGGCGTTGCGATCGCTGTTCCACTGCATCGGTGTGCGCACGCCGTTACGGTCACCCAGATAAATGTTGTCGCCCATGCCGATCTCGTCGCCGTAGTACAGGATCGGCGTGCCCGGAAAGGAGAACAGGATCGAGTTCAGCAGCTCAATACGCCGGCGGTTGTTGTCCATCAGCGGCGCCAGGCGTCGCCGGATCCCCACGTTGATGCGCATGCGCGGATCGGCGGAGTAGGCAAGCCACATGTAGTCGCGCTCGTCATCCGTCACCATCTCCAGCGTCAGTTCATCGTGGTTGCGCAGGAACAGTCCCCACTGGCAGTTCTCCGGGATCGCCGGCGTCTGCGCCATGATTTCCGTAATCGGCAACCGGTCTTCCTGCCGCAGCGCCATGTACAGGCGCGGCATCAGCGGAAAGTGGAACGCCATCTGGCACTCGTCGCCGTCGCCAAAGTAGGGGCGCACGTCGTCGGGCCACATGTTGGCCTCGGCAAGCACCAGGCGATTTTCATACTCGGCGTCAATGGCCGCGCGAATCTGCTTGATGAGCACGTGCGTCTCCGGCACGTTCTCGCAGCTCGTTCCATCCCGCTCCACCAGGTACGGAATGGCGTCCAGCCGCAGCCCATCCACGCCCATATCCATCCAGAAGCGCATCGCGTTCAGCACCTCTTCCATCACGCGCGGGTTGTCGAAGTTGAGGTCCGGCTGGTGCGAGAAGAAGCGATGCCAATAGTACTGGTTCGCAACCGGATCCCACGTCCAGTTCGATTTCTCCGTGTCTGTAAAGATAATGCGCACGCCGCTGTAGAGCTTGTCCGTGTCGCTCCACACGTACATCTCGCGCTCGGGCGAACCCTTTGGCGCCAACCGCGCCGCCTGGAACCAGGGGTGCTGATCGCTGGTGTGATTGATGACCAGTTCAATCATCACCTGCATGTTGCGTGCATGGGCTTCCGACAGGAACTCCTGGAAGTCGGCGACCGTGCCGTAGTTCGGGTTCACGCTCACGTAGTCTGAAATGTCGTAACCGTCGTCCCGCTGCGGCGACGGAAAGAACGGCAGAATCCAAAGGCATGTCACGCCCAGTTGCTGCAGGTAGTCCAGCCGGCCGATGATGCCCTGAAAGTCGCCGAAGCCATCCGCATTGGAGTCGGCAAACGCCTTCACGTGCAGTTCGTAGATGACCGCGTCTTTGTACCAGAGCGGATCGGCCGTGCTGCCGGGCTTGCGCGCCATGGTGGCGGCAGCCGTTGGCAGGGCGATGGGTGGAGGTGCTGTGCTCACGCGGTCTTCTCTCCTCGCCGGGACCACCGGCTGTCTTTACGATGCAACGATCGCTTGTGGCTGGAAGGCCCCCGCAAGAGTCAGGCGGCAGGCCCTACACAAAAGACGTGTGCCGGCATCCGTGCGGGGTCCAGTGACACAAAATTGCGCTCGCCCTGCCACGTGTAGGTCGCGCCTGCAAGCAGGTCTTCCACTGCGAACGGCGCGTCGCCCATGCCCAGAAAACTCAGGTCCAGCCCCGTCCATCCTGCCTGCACGTTCTCCGGATCCAGGTTCACCACGCACAGGATCACATCGTCCTCGACCCGCTTGCTGTAGCAAATCAGCTGCGGGTTGTCCACCGCATGAAAGTGCAGCCCCTCGTTCGTCTGCAGGGCCGGGTGGGCATGGCGAATGTGGTTCAGCAGCGTATACAGCGGCGCCAGGCTCTTCGGGCTGTCGCGGTCCCAGTCACGCAGTTGGTACTTCTCGCTGTTCAGGTATTCCTCGCTGCCGGGCTTGGCCGGCTTGTGTTCCATCAGCTCAAACGCCGGACCATAGACCCCATAGCTCGCGCCCAGCGTCGCTGCCAGAGTGATGCGCTGCATGTATGCCGCCGGGTTCGTCGTTTGCAGAAACCCGGGCAGGATGTCCGGCGTATTCGGCCAAAGGTTCGGACGAAAGAAGTCGCTCACCGGCGCCATCGTCACTTCCTCCATGTATGCCGTCAACTCCGTCTTCTCCGTGCGCCAGCTGAAGTACGTGTAGCTTTGCGTGTACCCCATCTTCGCCAGGCCGTACATCACGTGCGGACGCGTAAAGGCCTCTGCCAGAAAAATCACCTCCGGATGTGTCTTGCGCACCTCGGCGATGCACCACTCCCAGAAAGGCAGCGCCTTGGTGTGTGGATTGTCCACCCGGAAGCAGCGCACGCCGCGATCGATCCAGAAGGCAAACACTGAATACAACTCCTGCCACAGGGCTTGCCAGTCGCTCGACTCAAAGTTCAGCGGATAAATATCCTGGTACTTCTTTGGCGGGTTCTCGGCATACTGGATCGTCCCGTCCGGACGGATGGAAAACCATTCCGGATGCTGCCGCACCCACGGGTGATCCGGCGAGCACTGGAACGCAATGTCCAGTGCCACATCGATCCCCAGATCGTTTGCCGCCGTAACCATCGCGGCAAAATCCGCAAATGTCCCCAGTTCGCGCAAAATCGCCTTGTGCCCGCCATCCGTATTGCCGATCGCCCACGGACTTCCCACATCGCCCGGCTCTGCAACGGTGCTGTTGTTCTTGCCCTTGCGAAAGGCCGTGCCAATCGGGTGGATGGGCGGCAGGTACAGCACATCGAAGCCCATGGCTGCAACTTCCGGCAGCCGCTTCACCACGTCACGCAGCGTTCCATGCACGCCCGGCGCCCCGGCCGACCGCGGAAAAAACTCATACCAGCTGCTGAAGCGCGCGCGCTCCCGGTCCACCCACAACGGAATCTCCATGCCGTAGGTCGTCGAGAACTTCAGGTCCGGGTACGCCATGGCAAGCGCGATCGCCTCGTCCGACAGCGGAAACTCGTAACGCGCCTGTGGCAGCTCCGCCATCCCGCGCAGGCCGCTGGCCGTGCTCTTCAGCGTGCGCGCATCGGCCTCGCGGGCAATGGTCGACGCATGGTCCAGCAGGATGGCTCCGCTCCGAAAGGCCAGCGCCACATCGCTGGAAAACTGGTTCATCACGGCAGACACTGCCTGCGCGTCCGCACCCGCGCGCGCGGCCGCTCCGGCAGTTGCCGCCGCCGCTTCCTCGCCAGAAGGCAGGGGCTCGTTCAGGTTAATGCCCCGCGCCGTGTCCGCTGTGCCCTGCGCGGCAATGCGCTTGTGCAGATCGTCAATCCACGTGTCGAAATGGTCCACCCACGCCTCGACCGTGTAGACCCAGCCGCCAATGGCGTCGGCGGTGAACTCCGCCGCCCACACATCATTCCCCAGGTGGCGAAACGGCGCATGCCGCCAGGCGCGTTCGTCCGTGCGGCGGTACTTCAGCCGTGCGCCCACGTGATCGTGGCCGTCCCCGTAAATACTGGCGGTCACCCGTACCGTATCGCCAACAGTCCGCTTGGCGGCATAGCGGCCACCGTCGATCTGCGGCTTAATCCCCTCGATGACAACGCGGCTGCGACCTTGCTGTGGCTTCAAAAAGCACTCTCCTTGTTCTGCTTCACTGGCCGCTTCTGCCCGCTCACCCTGCTGCCGCTCGAACTTTCACAAAGTCGGCGCATCTTAACGGCGACAGTGCACATCCGTACCACCATTCCCTGAGTCTAGTGATGCCGGCCGTGCCGCGCACGTTATCTTTCGCAGGAAACCGGTCAGCCCATTGCGGCACCACGCCAGAGTCCTCGTTCACCATCCAAGAATCATCAACCTTGCAGGAGAAGCATGAGTCCGTTTGAAGAAGCCAAGTCGGCATCGCCCCTGATTGCCGCGCCCATTGAGGATTATGCCCTCATCGGCGATACCGAAACCGCGGCCCTGGTCTGCAAGGACGGCTCCCTCGACTGGCTCTGCTGGCCGGCCTTTTCTTCCGGCGCGGTCTTTGCCGGCCTGCTCGGCACGCGCGATCACGGCTACTATAAAATCCACCCTGCCGACGACGAGGCCATCGTCGCCGATGCCTGGCGCTACCTTCCCCAGACCCTGATTGTGGAGAAAACCTGGACCACCTCCAACGGCGAGGTCACCGTCACCGACTTCATGCCGCCACGCGACACCCATTCGGACGTGGTGCGCATTGTGCACGGCGTTCGTGGCTCCGTAAACATGCGCATGGACATGGCGCTGCGCTTTGACTACGGCTGCACCATTCCCTGGATGGTGCATGTAGACAGGCACATGCGCGCCATCGCCGGACCACACCTTGTCGTCCTGCGTACCGACGCACCTCTGCGCGGGGAAGACATGAAGACCGTGTCGGACTTTGTGGTGCACGCCGGCCAGAGCACCTGTTTCGTCCTCAGCTATGGCTCCTCCATGAGCGACGACCCGGAAAGCTTCGACGCCTATGCTGCGCTGCAGGACACCTCCGACTTCTGGATCCAGTGGGCCACCAAGGGGAACTTCGACGGCAAGCCGCAGTGGCACGATGCCATGGAGCGTTCGCTGATCACCCTCAAGGCACTCACCTACAGGCCCAGTGGCGGCCTTGTCGCGGCTCCCACCACCAGCCTGCCCGAGCGCATTGGCGGCGAGCGCAACTGGGACTACCGCTACTGCTGGCTGCGCGACACCTCCTGGACGCTGCTTGTCCTGCTGTACAGCGGCCATGCGGACGAGGCGCTCGCCTGGCGCGGCTGGCTGCTGCGCGCGGCATCCGGCGCACCCAAGCAGCTTCGCGCCCTCTACGGTCTCAACGGCGAACGCCTGCTCAACGAGTGGCAGGTCGACTGGCTTCCCGGCTATGAGAACTCCCGTCCCGTCAACATCGGCAACGGTGCCGCCGACCAGGTGCAGCTCGATATTTTCGGCGAAATCATTGCCGCCCTCGTCCACACGCCGGTGGGCGCGGACGACATCTGGCGCGACTCTGTCCGCGACCTCGCAAGTGGCCTGCTGGACTACCTGGTCACCATCTGGCGCGAGCCCGACAACGGCATCTGGGAGGTGCGCGGAGGCCGAAAAAACTTCACCCACTCCAAGCTGGAGGTGTGGACCGCCTTTGATCGCGCCATCACCTCCTACGACGACCACCCGGATACGCATACCCCCGAGCAGGATGTGCGCGTGGACTGCTGGCGGGTCGAACGCGATGCCGTCCGGCAGGATCTGCTGGACAAGGGCTTCGACAAGGAGCTCAACAGCTTTGTGCAGAGCTACGGCTCCAAGGGGATCGATGCGTCCTCCCTGCGCATGGCCATCGTCGGCTTTCTTCCCGGCGACGATCCGCGCATGCTCGGCACCCTCAAGGCCGTGGAAGAGCGGCTCATGCCCGACGGCCTTGTGCTGCGCTATGACACCGCAGACGGCTCGGACGGTCTGAGCGGCAGCGAAGGCGCCTTCCTTGCCTGTTCCTTCTGGTACGCCTCGGCCCTGCACCTTGCCGGCCGTACCGCCGACGCCGCAGCCTGCTTCGATCGTCTGCTGCTGCTGCGCAACAGCCTCGGCCTGATCTCGGAGGAATACGACCCCAGGGAAAAGCGCATGCTCGGCAACTTTCCCCAGGCGCTGACGCATATCGCTATCTGCCAGACCGCCATCATTCTTTCCGGGGGCGATGGCCCCTGGAACGGCAAACCCACGCGCACCGCGTTCCCGCCGGAGGAGATTTAATCCGCCGCATCTGTCGCGTATCGCCGACGCCGGTGTGCATCGGCGCCGCTGCACTCCACATCCAAAGTGCAACCTGACCGCCTTCCGCGGCACCTAACCCAGCGACTGGACAGACCTACACGGAAGGGAAGCCTCGGTTGCACGCGTCGCCGGGTTGGCGCGCCGGCGACTCTTCCAATCAGCTTATCCAGTCCAACCAGGGGTGATTTGAACAGCATGCCGCGCACGCCACTCTCGACTTACCGCCTGCAATTGCACAAGGGCTTCACGTTCGACGATGCCGCTGCCATCGCGGATTACCTGCGCGATCTCGGCGTCTCGCACGTGTACAGTTCGCCCTACCTGCAGGCCAGTCCGGGCTCCATGCACGGCTACGACGTTGTGGATCACCACCGCGTCAATCAGGAGCTTGGCGGTGAAGCGGCACATGCGCGGTTCTTCACCAAACTGGGGGAGCTGCACCTCGGTCAGGTCCTCGACATCGTGCCCAATCACATGTCGGTGCATCGCCAGAACCGTTTCTGGTGGGACGTTCTTGAAAATGGGCCGTCCAGCCGCTTTGCTTCGTTTTTCGATGTGGACTGGAACAGCGCCGAAGAAAAGCTGCGCGACAAGGTGCTACTGCCTGTTCTCGGCGACCAGTATGGCCGCGCCCTTAGCCGGGGCGAAATCAAACTCGCGCGGGAAGGCAATGAGTTCGTCGTCAAGTATTTCGACCAGTCCTTCCCCATGGCACCGCGCTCCATCGCCTGGCCGCTTGGCCGTGGCGCGGCACTTGCACCCTCCGACACCCTGAACTTTCTCGCCGCCTCGTTTGCTCGCCTGCCCTCACCGGAGTCGACCGAGCGCGCCGTCCAGTTGAGTCGTCACCGCGACAAGCAGGTCCTGCAGAAATTACTCGCCCGCCTCTGTGAAGAGGAGCCCGGCGTCTGCCGCGCCGTGGATGAAGCCATTGACGAAATCAATGCGAACACCGGCTCCCTCGATGAGCTGCTGAATTCGCAAAACTACCGCCTTGCCTACTGGAAAACCTCGGACCAGGAGCTCGGCTACCGTCGATTCTTCGATGTCAATTCCCTCATCGGCCTGCGCATGGAGCGCGAGCACGTCTTCGACGAAACGCACGAGCTCATCCTTTACTGGCTTGAAAAAGGCGTGCTCGATGGTGTCCGCATCGACCATCCCGACGGTCTGCGTGACCCGCTGCAGTACCTCGAGCGTCTGCGCCAGCGCGCCCCGGACGCCTACATCGTTGCGGAAAAAATTCTCGAGCCCGGCGAGTGGATGCGCTCCGACTGGCCCATTGAAGGCACCAGCGGCTACGACTTCCTCAATGTGTGCAACGCCGTCCTCGTCGCACCGGATGGTCTGGCGCAGCTTACCGACATCTATCGCGACTTCACCCGCCAGCCCGTCAACTTCCCCGATATCGCGTTTGAAAAGAAGACCAACGTCGCCAAGGAAACCCTGGCCAGCGACGTCAACCGCCTCGCCAGCCTTTTTGTCACCATCTGCGAAGCCAACCGCGACTTCCGCGACTTTACCCGCGCCGAAATTCGCCGTGCCATCCGCAATGTTGCTGCCTGCTTCCAGGTCTACCGCACCTATGTCGTCGCGGACGATGCCGAGATCACCGACGAGGACCGCAGGCAGTTGCGCTATGCCGTCGACGAGGTCAAGCGCCGCCGCAAGCAGGACATTGATCACTGCCTGCTGGAGTTCATGTTCGACGTGCTCACCCTCAGGATCACCGGCAAGCTCGAGGGCGAGTTTGTCGCCCGCTTTCAGCAGTTCACCTCTCCCGTCATGGCAAAGGGCGTGGAAGACACGGCCTTTTACGATTACAACCGGCTCACCTCGCTCAATGAGGTAGGTGCCAATCCCGCGACCGACGGCCTCTCCGTGGACCAGTTCCACGCCTACAACCAGCACATGCAGCGCACCTTTCCGCGAACCATGACAACGCTCAGCACCCACGACACCAAGCGTGCCGACGACGTGCGCGCGCGGCTTGCCGTACTCAGCGAAATGCCCGCGCGCTGGGCCGCAACGCTCAAGCGCTGGTCGCGTATGAATCATGCGCTGCGCTCCGGCAAGTACCCCGACCCGAACAGCGAGTACTTCCTCTACCAGACGCTCATCGGTGCATGGCCCATTGATGCGGACCGCACCCGGGAGTACATGCAGAAGGCCATGCGCGAGGCCAAGCTTGAAACTGCCTGGACGGCCAACAACATTGAGTACGAAGACGCGCTCAACCGCTTCATCGACGGCCTGTTCGCGAGTGCTGACTTCCTCGCAGACCTCGAGCAGTTTGTCGCTCGGATGAACCGCGACGGTCGCGCCAATTCGCTCGCGCAGACCTTGATGAAGTGCATGTCGCCTGGCGTTCCCGACCTCTACCAGGGCGCGGAGCTCTGGGACCATTCGCTCGTCGATCCGGATAACCGCCGTCCGGTCGACTACGAGGTCCGCCGCAGCCTTCTGCAGCCCATGCTGCACCAATCGCCGCAGGAAGTCTGTGCACACCTTGACACCCACTTTGAGGACGGCTCCCCCAAGCTGTGGGTTCTTCACCAGGCACTTTGCCTGCGGCAGCAACAGCCGCAAAGCTTCGGTCCCGATGCGTCCTACCAGCCACTGTCGGCGGAAGGTCCGCGTGCCGATCACGTGCTCGCCTTCCAGCGCGGCGCAAACGTCGTCGCCGTCGCCCAGCGTTTTAGCCATCGGCTTGGCAACGCCTGGGGCGCAACGACGCTCAACCTGCCGGCAGGCCGCTGGACTGATCGGCTCAGCGGCACAACCGTACGCGGCGGCATCGTCAAGCTCAGCAGCCTGCTCGCCGCCCTGCCGGTCGCTCTGCTGGTTCGCGACACGGCATAGCCGCAACCCGGCCCTGCCAGGACACGGCCTGCCCAGGACCCCCGTTTAGCCAGCACCCGGCTGGCGCAGCATCCGCAAACCGCAGCGTCGCATCTTCCGGCAAAGATGCATCGCGACCGCGCGATTCCCACGAAAGCGCCCGCACGAAAGGACACACCGCATGCATCATTTCTCCCTCTGGGCGCCACGCCGCAAAACGGTCACGCTGCAGCTCAACGACCAGAAGCTCCCCATGCACGGCCCATCCAGCCGCGGCTTCTGGTCGCTCGACGTCGCGTCCGCGGGTCATGGCACCGACTACGCCTTCCTGCTCGATGATGACCCGATGCCCTATCCAGACCCACGCTCCTTCTGGCAGCCAAAGGACGTGCACTCCCCCTCGCGGGTCTACGACCATACCCGCTTTCACTGGACCGACGACAAGTTCCGTGCCACGCCGCTGCCCTCGGCCGTTCTCTACGAGCTACACCTCGGTACCTTCACGCCCGGCGGCACCTTCGACACCGCGATTGAAAAGCTGGACTACCTCTGCGAGCTCGGCATCACGCACATCGAGCTGCTCCCGATCGCCGGTTATGAGGGCAACTTCAGCTGGGGTTATGACGGCGTTGCCCCCTACGCCGCGGACGAAAGCTACGGTGGCCCCGATGCCGTCAAGCGTTTTATCGACATCGCCCATGCAAAAGGCCTCGCCGTCATCCTCGACGTGGTCTACAACCACTTCGGCCCGGCCGGCAATTACACCAACCAGTTCGGCCCCTACTACACGGAAAAGCACGTCACCCCCTGGGGAGCGGCCATCAACTTTGAAGAGGGCGGCTCCGACCAGGTGCGCCGCTACTTCATCGACAACGCACTCATGTGGCTGCGCGACTACCACTTCGATGGCCTGCGCCTCGATGCCACCCACGAGTTGATCGACCGCTCGGCCATGCACTTTCTCGAGCAGATCTCGCGCGAAGTGGAGGACCTGTCCGCCTCCATCGGTCGTCACCTCATCCTGATCGCCGAAAGTGACCTCAACAATCCGCGCGTCGTCACCTCGATCGAGGCGAACGGCTACGGCATGGACGCCCAGTGGAGCGACGACTTCCACCACGCGCTGTATTCCTTGCTGGCCAAGGAGCAGTTCGGTTATTTCGAAGATTTTGGCACCATCACCGACCTGGCTCACACCCTCAAGCACACCTTCCTGTATGAGGGGCAGTACTCCCGCTTCCGGCTCAAGCATCACGGTCGGCCCGTTCTCAACCTTTCCTTCCATCACTTCATCGGCTTCATCCAGAACCACGACCAGATCGGCAATCGTGCCAAGGGCGAGCGCGTGCAGCAGATTGTCGGCACGCGCAAGGCCCGCCTTGCCATTGGCGTCGTCATGACCGCACCTTTCCTCCCCATGCTGTTCATGGGCGAGGAGTGGGCAGCCGACACCCCCTGGATGTACTTCGCCGATTTCCAGGCACCGGAGCTGCGCCGGGCTGTCAGCGAAGGTCGCAAGCGCGACTTCGCCAGCTTCGGTTTCGGCGACGATGTTCCCGACCCGGAAGACCCCAGGACGTTTGAAGCTTCCCGGCTCAACTGGAACGAGCTTGAGCAGCCGGTCCACCAGGCCATGTACAAGTGGTACCGCGACCTCATCCACCTGCGCCGCAAAACGCTCGCGCTCAACCTGGGCGATATGAGCCGCATGGAAGTGCGCAGCAGCGAGGAAGGCCGGTGGATTCTGACCGATCGCGGCGACATTCGCACGGTCATCAACCTTGCCGAGCAATTCACCCACTTTGACCTGCCACCCGGGTGTGAGTTGCTGCTCAGCAGCGAAGCCGCGCCCGATCGTGTGGACGGCGGTATCCTCGTCCCGGGACTGAGCATGGCCATCTACCGCATGCCGCCCCGCCCCCAGTACTCCGAGCCGCCGCAATAACCGCGCACGCACAAAGAGGCTGCCCGCAGGCAGCCTCTTCCGTTACAGAACTTTGAATCAGATCGCCTTCCGAATTACCTTGCGCACGGTCTCCGCAACCAC
The DNA here is from genome assembly GCA_964250935.1 of uncultured Terriglobus sp. Lineage (GTDB taxonomy): Bacteria > Acidobacteriota > Terriglobia > Terriglobales > Acidobacteriaceae > Terriglobus. The sequence continues at coordinate 8,714 of CAXUHM010000020.1, read as the reverse complement.
ACCGTACACCACGTGCGTCACCATCTCGCTGCGCTGTTCCCGCGGCTCCTGGTGCTTTGGATCGGCAGACAGGCCCAGGGCAGGCAGCGCGCCCTCATGGGCAAAGGCCATCAGCGCCATGCCAAACGTCACGCCGTTCTTTGCCGTCACGGCAGGATACATCTCTGCCACCACACCGTAGGCCGCACCCGCCAGTGCTCCAAAACCCCAGTGGATGCTCTCGGTGGCAATAAACTTTCCGGTCGACGGCAGCTTTTCCGCGCCCAGTTTGTGGGCCATCACGTCCGGCGGCTCCGGCTCACCATGGGTGCGCGGTGGATACAGTTTTTCCGCTGCGGTCTTGGCTGCGGTGGCAACCAGCCCGCCAATCATCCCGGCAATGGCACCTTTGACCAGGTGGTGGGTTGGCGTGGGAATCGGCTTGAGTGAATTGTCCATGGCACCAATTGGGACGCTGCGTGCTGCCGTGGGGTGGTCTCGCGTACTCGAATGACGCAGCTGCACCATTTAGAATAGAAAGGAGCGCCCAACCAGCCCTTCAGCTGGCAGCAGCCTGGCGCAGATAATCGAGACCCCGAAATCATGAGTGATGTACAACAGTCCGAATCCATCGAAATGCGCGACACCGTCATCCTCGGCTCAGGATGCAGCGGCCTGACGGCAGCCATCTACGCCGCCCGTTCCAACCTCAAGCCCCTCGTCATTGAAGGCCATGAGCCTGGCGGCCAGCTGTCCATTACCACCATGGTCGAAAACTTCCCCGGCTGGCCCGACGGCGTGCAGGGACCAGAGCTGGTGGAGAACATGCGCAAGCAGGCCGAAAAGTTCGGCGCCGAGCTTGAGATGGGCCACCTGGTCACCGCCGACCTCGCAAAGTTCCCCATTGAACTCGACTTCGGCAGCAAAAAAGTCCATACCCGCACGCTCATCGTCGCTTCCGGTGCCAGCGCCCGCTGGCTCGGCTTGCCCAGCGAGCAGGCATTGATCGGCCATGGTGTCTCCAGTTGCGCCACCTGCGACGGCTTCTTCTTTTCCGGCAAGGAAATCTGTGTCATCGGTGGCGGCGACTCGGCCATGGAAGAGGCCATGTTTCTCACCCGCTTCGCCAGCAAGGTCTACATCATCCACCGCTCCGCCAGCTTCCGCGCCAGCAAGATCATGCTCGACCGCGCCAAGGCTCACCCGCAGATTGAATTTCTGACCAACACCATCGTGGAAGAGGTTCTCGGTGTGGAAGAGAAGGAAGTTCGCGGCATCCGTGTGCGCAACACCGAATCCGGCGAAGTCCGCGAGATCGGCCTGAGCGGCTTCTTCCTTGGCATCGGCCACATCCCCAACGCCAAGTTCTTCGAGGGTCAGATGGACCTCGACGAAGACGGCTACATCCTGAGCAAAGACAACGTCTTTACAACCCTCGACGGCAAGGTCATCCCCGGCGTCTTTTGCGCCGGCGACGTGCAGGACCGCCGCTACCGGCAGGCCATCACCGCCAGCGGCACCGGCTGCATGGCCGCCCTTGAAGTCGAGCGCTACTTGGAAGAGCTCGGCCACTAGGACATTACCCGCACGCAAAGGAGGGTAAGCCGCTCGGCTTGCCCTCCTTCCTGCGTCAGGCTCTGCTCCCCGTCAGGCTCAACGTCCCGTCAAGTTCAACGTCCCGTTAGGCTCAACGTCCCGTCAAGTTCAACGCCTATCCGGCATCAAGCCGGCCCCTTCCCGTCGAACCAAAGCGTAGCCCAGCAACGCCATCCCGCCTGCCGTGGTGCGACCGCGACACCGGCAAACGGCCATCCCCAGGTACGCACCACGCACCTGAACCGGCTAAGCTAAAGCCATGAGCATTGCAGAAAATCTGCAGCGTGTGCGGGCCAGCATCGCCGCCGCCTGCGACAAGGCCGGCCGCGACCCGGCATCGGTCGAACTCATGGCCGTCAGCAAAACCCACGGTCCCAAATTACTCGCTGAAGCCTTCCACGCCGGACAGCGTCTGTTTGGCGAAAACCGCGTGCAGGAGTGGGAGCACAAGCGCGACGGCCTTCATTCGCTCATCGGCGAAGGCATGCGCGAGGTCGGCGCCCACCTCATCGGCAACCTGCAATCCAACAAGTCCAGCAAGGCCGCCTGGCTGTTCAGTGCGGTCGACGCGGTCGACTCGGCTAAACTCGCCGAGCGACTGAACGCTCCCTGCGCGCAGGCCGGCAAAGTGTTGCCCATTCTGATTGAGGTCAAACTCTCCCCGGAAGAAAGCAAGCAGGGCATCGACCCCTACGGCGTCAGCGGCCTTGTCCGCCGCATCGACGACGAGTTTGAAGGCCTGCTCGTTCGCGGCCTGATGATGGTACCGCCCTACGCCGACGATCCCGAAGAAGCCCGCCCCTACTTCTCCCGCCTGCGCGACCTGCGCGACACGGTCCAGCAGGAAACCGGCATCGCCCTGCCCGAGCTCTCCATGGGCATGACCCACGACTTCGCCGTCGCCATCCAGGAAGGCTCCACCTGTGTCCGCATCGGCACGGGCATCTTCGGCGCCCGCGAAGCGCCCACCACCCCACCCGGCGAAGGCTGAGCCCAGCCAAAACGCATCACACCACTCGGAGCGTTCAAGCCATGGCCACTGCAAAGAAGTCCGCCACAAAGAAATCTGCCGTCAAGAAGTCGCCCGCGAAAAAGTCCGCCGCGAAGACCCCCGCCGCGAAGACTTCCGCCACGAAAACAGCGCCGGCCAGGACATCCGCCCAGATCTCGCCAAAGCCGGCCAAAGCGGCGGCGTCCAAAAAACCCGCGCCGGCCGCCAAATCCGCCTCCAAAAAGGCCTCGTCTCCCGACAAGTACACCAAGCCCGACCTGCGCGAACACATCAAAGAGGACATCCTCCAGGGGGACAAGGGTGGCCGGCCAGGTCAGTGGAGCGCCCGCAAGGCGCAAATGGTCGCGCATGCGTATGAAGCCGAAGGCGGCGGCTACAAGGGCGGCCGCGATGAGACGCAGGAAAGTCTGACCCACTGGGGCGAAGAGCACTGGACCACCAGCGACGGCAAGCCCGCGGAGCGCGGCGACGGCATGCACCGGTACCTGCCGGAAGACGCCTGGAAGAAGCTTTCCCCCGCGGAAAAGAAAGCGACCGACAAGAAAAAGCTTGCCGGCGATCACCAGGGCAAGCAGTTCATCCCAAATACCGCCCCCGCGGTCAAGGCAAGAAAAGCCGCACAAAAGAAGTAGGTCCTGCCACCCTCACCCCGGCAGGAGTCTGTCAGCGCAGCGAGGCACTCTGCGCATTCACCGTGGATAGCGCCGGGTCCGTCGGTCGCGGCAGGACCAGCATCTCCCCCTCCTCCAGCACGTTTACCTGGCCCGCAACGCCGGCCCGCTCTGCCGCGGCCATCAGCCGCACAGGCGGCTCTGCCATCGGTTCCCGTCCCAGGGGAAACGTGCCAAAGTGCATGGGCACCATCGTTCGTGCCGTCCGTAGTTCGAGAAATGCCTGCAACGCCTCTTCCGGGCTGGTGTGGACAGCACGGTAGCTGTCCGGAAAGTAGGCGCCGATCGGCAGCAGCGCCACATCCGGCTGCAGCCGTCGCCCAATTTCCGCAAACCCCTTGAAGTAGGCCGTGTCGCCCGAATGATACACCGCCTGCCCCGCGCCGCGTACCACGTACCCGCCAAACAGCCGGTGCGTGTCTTTGAACATGCGCGCGCCCCAGTGCTTTGCCGGTGTCATCGTCACCTCCACATCGCCGCCGTCCAGCGCGACGGAGTCCCACCACGCCATCTCCGTTACCCGCCGAAAGCCGAGCGTCGCCACCAGGTCCGCGACACCCTGCGGCACAATCACCTCTGGCGTCACACCCGTCAGCCGACGCGTGTGCCGCACCACCCCGCGCAGCGACGCAAGATTCAGGTGATCCATATGCGCATGGGTCAGCAGCACGGCATCGATCGGTGGCAGTTCCTTGATTTGCAACCCCGGCCGCCTCTGCCGCCGCAGCAGGATCAGCGCCCGCGCAAATACCGGGTCCACCAGCAGGTTTCGGCCTGCCACCTGAAGCAGAAATGACGAGTGTCCAATCCAGGTCACTCCCATCGCCTCCGTATCGACCAGTACCGGCGTCCGCGAGCTACCCTGCAAGGGCGCACGATAACTCTCACGCGTCACCCGGTACAGCTGCTTCAATTTCCTCAACATCGCTGGTTGTCCACTCACCCTCCATTGGATGACCTCGGCCCGCCGTCGGTCGCGCACCGATCCCGTGCGGCAGGTAAAGTAATCCGCACCGGCCGCATCCTATCCAGCATCGCCGGCGGTGCGGCACACCGGGGAGAACGGAGGGAGCATGGCCGAACTGCAACAGGGAACCGCAGCCTCAACCGCTTCCGTACGCATCGAGGAGCACAAGGTGTGGACATATGTCTCTCATAATCCGATTAGCAGCATCTGGGACTTGCAGGGCGTTTCGCTGAAGGAAATCGGTAAGCGCACCTGGAAGGGCATCGACGACGACAGCCTCTTCGGCCGGGCCTCGCAGCTCGCTTACTCCTTTTTCGCCGCCATCTTTCCCGCACTCATCGCCATGAGCTCCATCATGGGCCTGGTCGCCAAGTCCTCCGGCAAAATCTATCTTGAGCTGCTCGCCCGCATCGGTCACCTTCTGCCCCCGGCTGCCTTCTCTCTTGTGCTGCAAACCTTTCAGCAGACTGCGGTCGCCAGCACCGCGAGCAAGGTTTCCCTGGGCCTCGCGGTGGCGCTGTTTTCCGCATCGGTTGGCGTTTCCGCCATTCAGGACACGCTCAATGCCGTCTATCGCGTCCCCGAGACACGTCCGTTCTGGAAGGCACGGCTTGAAGCCATCGGCCTTACGCTTCTCGTCGCGACTGTCGTCATCGTCGCCCTCCTCACGCTGGTTGCCGGCGACTACGGCGCCCGCGCGCTTGTCCACCGCTTCTGGGGCAGCTCTGTCCTGAGCATCATCCTTCAGGTCCTGTGCTGGATCTGCGGCTCCCTGCTCATGGTGTTCTCCTTCGAGCTGCTGTACTACTTCTGCCCCGACGTCAAAAACAGCCGTTGGCACTGGTTCAGCCCCGGCGCGCTGATAGCGCTCATCGGCTGGATCGCCGGTTCGCTCGGTCTGCGCGTCTACCTCCATTACTTCAACAGCTACTCCGTGACCTATGGCTCGCTCGGCGCGGTCATCATCCTCCTGCTTTGGTTCTATCTCACAGGGGTCATGATCCTCCTTGGCGGCGAGGTCAATTCGGAGATCGAGCACGCCGTGGCCGAGCGCGCCCTCCAGTCCGCCACCACGGCCTGACAGTCTGCAGCACCGTCCCTGATCACGCTCTGCGCAATCCGTCGCAGGCGATTGCGCATGCCGGGTTATCCTCTCAGCAGCTTGGGAGCTCGATGCATCTTCTCGACATCATCCGCACCGTCCGGCGAGAGAGCGGCGGTCCTGCGGAGGGTTTGCGGCGCATCGTCGACGGCTACTCCGCCATGGGCCACACCGCGGAAATCCTCACGCTCGACCCTCCCGGCACGCCGACCGATGACTTCAACGTTCCCGTTCATACCCTCGGGCACTCGGTGCATGGCTACGGCTACTCCAGGCGGGCGCGGGCCTGGCTGCGCGAGCATGCCGCCCGCTTCGACGGCATCGTGGTCCAGGGCCTGTGGCAGTACCAGGGCCTTCTCGCCCTGCAGGAGCTTGCCGGTCGCCACCCCTACGCCGTCTTCAGCCACGGCATGCTTGACCCATGGTTCAACCGCCAGTACCCGCTCAAGTACCTCAAAAAGCTTCCCTACTGGTTCGCCATCGAGCGCCGTACGCTTCGTGCCGCGGACCGCGTCCTGTTTACGGCCAGGGTCGAATCGGAGCTCGCTTCCAAAAGCTTTCCGTGGAGCCGTTGGCAACCCCTCGTTGTCCCCTACGGTACCGCCGGCCCGCCCTCCATCCCGGGTGGCGATGCCGCGGAGGCGCAGGCGTTCTACAACGCCGTGGACCTCGCGGTCGGCGAACCCTATCTCCTGTTTGCCAGCCGCATCCACGAAAAGAAAGGCTGCGACCTGCTGCTTGAGGCCTACACCATCGTTGGGCGAGAAACGGCACTCCCTCGCCTTGTCATGGCCGGTCCCGACCAGGTCGGTCTCACCGCCCGTCTTCGCCAGGCAGCGCAGATGCACGGCATCGCCGACCGCATCCTCTGGCCCGGCATGCTGACCGGCGCCGCCAAGTGGGGCGCCTTCCGCCAGGCGGACGCCTTCCTGCTGCCCTCGCACCAGGAAAACTTCGGCATCGTCGTTGCCGAAGCGCTCAGCTGTGGCACGCCCGCCCTCATCTCTGACCAGGTCAACATCCATGCCGTCCTTTCCGATTGCGGCGCTGGTTACGTCGAGCCCGACACGCTCGAAGGCACCGTGCGCCTGCTCCGCCGCTGGGCCGCTACCAGCGCGGACGAACGCGTTGCTATGCGCCTCCGCAGCCTGCAGTGCTGGCGCGATCACTTTGATAGCGCCGGCACCTCCCGCGCCATCGTCGACCTGTTTTCCGCTCCGGCAGCGCGCCGCCGCCCGGCCCCGCCGCCTGCATTTCCCGAGTAAGCACACCGCACCTGGCGGAGCCGATACCCGGCACAGCAGGTACCTAACAGAAGCGAATGCCAGCAGAGGCGCGGACCGAATGGAAGCAACGACCCCGTCCCCGCGACGTCACAGGTAGACTTCTCCTCTATGACCACGTCCCTCGCCGAGCCTGCCGCCGCATGAACCTCAACGCCATCATCCTCGGCCTTATCGTCTGCACCCTGCTCGTCGTTTCCCTATCCAGGTTCCGCAAAACAAAGACCAAGGCCGACTACCTGGTCGCAAATCGCTCGCTTCCCGCGGCCGTTCTCGTCTTCACCCTGCTCTCCAGCTGGATCGGCTCCGGCTCGCTCCTGGGCGGTGCGGAAAACGCCTACAGGCACGGCTTTGCGGCACTTTGGCAGGGTGGCGGCGGCTGGCTTGGCCTTCTGCTCATCTACTTCATTGCCCCGCGCGCCCGCAAGTTCGCGCAATTCACCATCCCCGACCTGCTGGAAGCCCGCTACAACCAGACCGCCCGCGTCCTCGGCGTGGTCGCCGTGCTCTTCACCTACACCGCCATCACCAGCTACCAGCTCATTGGCGGTGGCGACATCCTCCACCTGGTGTTTCCGGCAGTCAGCTCTGTCGAAGGCCGCTACATCCTTGCCGGCTTTGTTGTGGTCTTCACAGCCATCGCCGGCATGGCTTCGGTCGCCTACATGGACGTCGTCATCGGTTCCCTCACAACCGTTACCATGCTGCTCGCGCTGCCCGTCCTCACGCACTTCGCCGGTGGCTGGCCCGGCGTGCACGCAACACTTCCAGCGACCCACTTCCAGGTGCTCGGCGATCTCCGCGGCATCCAGGCGCTTGAGCTCTTTCTTCCTACCTGCCTGCTCATGCTCGGCAACCAGAGCATGTACCAGAAGTTCTTCTCCGCCAGGAGCGAGCGCGATGCGCGCAATGCTGTTGTCGGCTGGATCATCGGCACCGTCCTTCTCGAAACTGTCATCGTCGCCCTCGCCATCGTGGGCTCCGCGCTGTTTCAAAGCGGCGAGGTCCACGACCACCCGCGCGAGATTCTCGCCTACACCGCGCTGCACGGCCTTAACGGCAGGGGACCGCTCCTGCAGGTGCTCGGCGCCCTCATGATGGGCTCCATCTTTGCCAAGATCATCTCCACCGCGAACAACTACCTCTTCTCGCCCGCGACCAACCTCGTCAACGACGTCTTCGTCCGCTATCTTCGGCCCGGTGCGCCGGACACGGAAATCCTGCTCGTCAGCCGTCTCACCATCGTCTTTCTCGGTGCCTGGGCGCTGTGGCAAAGCCTCCATACCGAAAGCGTCTTGAAAAAGAGCCTGTACGCCTACACCATCTACTCCGCGGCGCTCACCCCCGTCATCCTCGCGGCGTTTTTCTGGCGTCGCGCGACCGCATCGGCTGCCGTCACGTCCATCGCGCTCGGCACCCTGGTCACCATCGGCTGGGACGCACCCTTCGTCGCCCGCCTTTTCCCACCGTGGCTCGCCCAGCGGGACGCCATCGTCCCCGCGCTTGTCGTCTCACTGCTCGCGTTGTTCGTCATCAGCCTGCTCACCCCGCCGCCAACGGACGCGCAGCTCCGCCCCTTCGCCGAAGCCTGACGCCGGCTCATGTTGCCGCCCCCCTGACCGATAAGGGTTTCGGGTGGTGTACAGAAATGCGACAGCTTTCCACACACAACAGGTTTGGCGTTCTCGCGCTGCTGCTTCTGGGCACGGTGCCCGCAGGCGCGCAACTCAGCCTGCAGCAGGCCCTGCTGCTCCGTTCCCACGGCATGCCGCAGGCCCTGCAAGCGTCGGCAACCGCAGCCGCCACACCCCCGGCGACGACAGAAGACGCCCTCCACGCGCTTGCCAACCAGGCTCCAATCATCTTCATCGGCGAGGTGCTCTCCCTTGCGCAGGAGTCCGGCGCAATGCGCATCGACCTTCGCGTCGATGGAGGCGTTCGCGGCGTCTCCACCGGCGACACCTACACCCTGCGCGAGTGGATCGGCCTTTGGACCGCCAACGCGGATCGCCTGCGCGTCGGTCAGCGCGCCCTCTTCTTTCTGCACGCCCCGTCGGTCGGCGGCTTCAGCTCCCCCGTCGGTGGCGCCGACGGCATCCTGCCG
>CAXUHM010000019.1:48449-66768 GCA_964250935.1 uncultured Terriglobus sp. | reverse complement strand
CGGCGGGACGGCCTTGCGCTTGTGCGGTTTTTTCGGGGGAGGCGGGATCACGGCCGGGATTTCGGCAACCGGGACCGGCGGTCCGGGCAGAGGCTCCGTAGGATGGGTGGGCGGCGGTACGCTGACCATGACGGGCTCAATTGGCAGCGGTGCGGGCGGCAGAACCACGATGGCCGGGCTGCGGTGGTGACAGCCCGCGAGCGGCAGAACGGCCGCGAGGAGCAGGGCGCACGCCGGCCGCCTCAACGGACCACCTGCAACACGGGCTGCATGGGGGTGGAAGCCATGGGGAGAGCCAGCCGACCTGCAAGGGGAAAACGCACTGTCATCAGGGTACCGCGTGTTGGCGCGGAAGCATCGGTCACCGACTGCACGCTGATGGTTCCACCCATCATCTGCACCATGCGCCAGGTCATCGCGAGGCCAATGCCGCTGCCGCCGGTTTTGGTGGTGAAGTACAGGTGGAAGATCCGCTCCAGCACCTCTGGCGCAATGCCGCTGCCCGTGTCCTGAACGGCGACGGAGACCGTGCCGCGTTCCCGCGCGAGCGACACGGTCAGGCGTCCGCCGCCGTCCATGGCGTCCAGCGCGTTCAGCATCATGTTGAGCAGGGACTGGTGCAGCATTTCCCGGTCGACCATGGCGGTGGCGCCGCGCGAGGCATCCTGCACAAAGACGGTAATCCCCCGCTCGGTTGCGTCGACGGAGACGAGCTGGATGACGGAATCGACGACCTGACGCAGCGGCAGTTCCCGCAGGTCGGGTTCCATGGGTCGCGAGAAGTCGGCGAGGGCCTGCACCACGCGGTCCAGGCGTGCCATTTCTGTCGCCAACACCTCCACGTGCCGGCCGGCGCCGCTGTTGTCCTCTGCGGTGAGCTTGGACCGGAGAAGTTCGAGGTGCAGCACCATGGCGTGGATGGGGTTTTTGACCTCGTGGCCGACACCCGCGGTGAGCTTTCCGATGCTGGCCATGCGGCGGGACACGTCGAGTTCGCGCTCGATTTCGGCGCGGGTTGCCGCGTCGTGCAGCGTAAGCATGGCACCCCGCGCGGAGCCGGCACTTTCGGCGAAGTCGAGCGAAAGTTCGACATCGCGCTCATCGTTCAGGGGCACGGCAATGCCCTGCAGGGGGTGTCGGTCGCGAAAGGCTTCGCGCAGCAGGGTTTCGGCGGAGGTACCGGCAAACAGGGCAAAGACGGAGGTTCCCGCGACCACGGGACTGGAGAGAAAGAGGCGGATCGAGTCGCTCTGCATGGCGATGGTGCCGTCGGCTTCGAGCAGCAGCGTTCCATCCTTGAGGGTGCGCAACATCTGGCTCAGGTTGGTCGCCTGCTGTTCCGACATGCGCATGCGGCGGTCGATCTCTGCGATGCGGGAGGAGACGCGCGCTTCCGGATCGTCGCGCACGGGGGTGGCGGTGTCCATGGACCGGGAGGCGAAACCGGCGGCGGCGGCGCCCGCCAGCGGCGTGTCCTGGTGGCCGGTGGTGGGCGCGCGCTGGGAAAGGAGCTCGAGCTGCCGCGAAATGCGCTCCAGGGGTCGCAGCGCCAGGGAGGACAAGAGCACCGACGCGAGAAGGGCGCAGAGCAGGCCAACGGTAAGGACGACCGAGGCGTCGCGCAGCCAGGGCAGCAGCGCGGCCTGCAGCAGAGTCGATCGCACACCGATGTGGGCGAAGAGAAACGGTCCGCCGTTGCGCTGCAGCGGCAGAGCCACGTCCAGCACCTGCGGCCGGCCGAAGACGGCCATCCACTGCTGGCGAATGCCGCCGTGTGCCACCCCAGCGAAGCTGCGGCGCTGGGGTGGCCGCTGGTCGAGCAGGGCCGGGTCGGTCGAGACCAGGACGCGTCCGTTTGCGGCGGTGATGGTGACGTCCTGGACGGTGGGGCTGTACGACACGATGGCGTTCATCGTCTGCAGCAGCGCCTGGTCCCGCTGCAGGGTTTCCGCGACGAAGAACTCGAACCCGGCTTCATCTGGCAGAGCGAGCTGCCGCGTGGCGCCGTTCTGCAGGGAAGAGCGCATGCTGAGCAGCAGCTCGTGTGCCAGCACGTCGTTGGAGGCGTCCACCTGGGTGATGCGGCCGCGCAGGACCTCGGAAAAGAAGACAAAGCCGAGCGCGGCGGTCAGCAGCACCGTAAAGACCGACGTCGCCAGCACCAATCGCGTCTTCAGCTGCATGCCGTTCCTTGTGCCTGCCTATTCCCTGGCCTGCCTGGTGCGCCTGGTGCACGCAATGTTCCATCAGCCCGTATAGAGAGTGCAAGATGGCCGGACGTTGTATCGGTGCCGGGGTCGCTGTTGCCTGTTGCGTTTGCCGGCAGAAGGCCTGCGAGCTGGAGTCGGTCAGGCGGCGCCGGCGTACTCCTTGAGCTTGTTTTGCAGGGTCTTGGCGCTGATGCCCAATATCTCCGCGGCACGCGTTTTGTTGTTGCCGGTACTCTCCAGGGTGCGCAGGATGAGTTGTTTCTCCGCGGCGTCGACCGTTGTGCCGACGGACACTTCCACGATGCCCCGTGCCGGCAGGGGTACCGGAACGACGCCGACGCGCGGTGCGGGTGCGGCTGGGGCTGCAGCGACCGGCTGCACGGAGCTGTCCTCATCGAACTGCATGGGGAGATGCGCCACGGTCAGCCGCTCCGTTCCCGCAAGGATGACGGCACGCTCGATGGTATTGCGCAACTCCCGTGCATTGCCCGGCCAGCGGTGTTTGACGAGGCGCGCCATGAGCTGCGGCGAGATGCCGGGAACGGTGCTGCCGTGCCGGGTATTCATCTCGTCGACCATGGCGGTGGCAATTGCCGGGATGTCCTCCGCATGTTCCCGCAGGGAGGGCATCTGCAGGTGGAAGACGTTGAGCCGGTAATACAGGTCGCTGCGCAACTCGCCGCGCGCCACGGCCTCCTGCGGGTCGCGGTTGGTTGCCGCAATCACACGGACGTTGACGGGAATCTCCTCACGCGCGCCCAGCCGCCGCAGCCGGCGGTCCTCCAGCACGCGCAGCAACTTGGCCTGGGTGGCCATCGGCATTTCACCGATTTCATCGAGCAGGAGCGTGCCTTCTTCGGCGAGCTCGAAGCAGCCGGCACGCCGTTCCTGCGCGCCGGTGAAGGCGCCTTTCTCGTGGCCAAAGATCTCGCTTTCGATCAGCGTCTCCGGAATGGCGGCGCAGTTGACGGCCACAAAGGGCCGGGAACGCCGGCCGCTCAACAGGTGCAGAGCGCGTGCGGCAAGCTCCTTGCCGGTGCCACTCTCGCCGGTGATCAGGACGCTGACGTTGGTGGGCGCGATGCGTTCAACGGTGCGGAAGATGGTCTGCATGGCCGGTGAGCCGCCCACCAAGGCACCCAGCCGTTCCGGTTGGGCACCCGTCGTCGCGGACGAGATTGCCGCATGGGGAATGGGCGATCCCTGTGCGCTGGCGGCGGCCTGCTCGCTCGCGCTTTTCAGAATGGTGCGCAGACGGCTGGTGTCGATCGGTTTCTGGATGTAGTCGTACGCCCCCATGCGCATGGCGTCGACGGCGCTCTCGATGGCACCGTGTGCGGTCACCACCACGACGGCCACCGGCTCGGACAACTCGCCCACGCGGTCCAGCAATTGCAGGCCATCCATGCGCGGCATCATGAGGTCGGTGACGACCACGGCAGGCGACCAGCGCTGCACCATTTCCAGGCCGGCTGCGCCATCCGCGGCAGTTTCTGTGCGGTAGCCCCAGCTGGCGACCAACTCGGCAAGCCCTGCACGTGCGTTTGGTTCGTCTTCCACGATCAGGACTTTCGTCTGCGGCATGTCGTCCTCACTTCCATACTCTTTCATGAGACCGAAGAAAACCGGGCAGGCCACTGGCACGCCAGATTCTGCCACGGTACGCTCCAAGGCGTTATCCTAACGCATATGCTGAACCCGGAAATCACCGTCGCGGACTTCGCAGCTTTGCGCGCCAGCGGCAAGTCCTTTACCCTGCTCGACGTGCGTGAGCCGTGGGAGACTGCAACCGCGGCCGTTGCCGGCTCACTGGACATCCCCATGGGCGACATTCCCGCACGCGCCCACACCGCGCTCGATCCGGACGCACCCCTGGTAGTGATGTGCCATCACGGCATGCGCTCGCTGTCGGTGGTGATGTGGCTGCGCCGCGAGGGTTTCGAGGAGGCGCAGTCGCTGGCGGGTGGCATCGACCAGTATGCGCGCGAGGTCGACCCCAAGATCGCGCTGTACTAGTTCGTCCAGAGTTCGTGCAGAGCTCGTGCAGATGAGGATCGACCAGCAAACCTCACGATCGCACAGCGATAAACCGCAGCCGAACGTAGTCGGCCCACCATTGGCCACGGTCGTCGCGCAGCACCGGCTCCAGCATGCGGACAACCTGTGCGATGGCCTTCGCCTGTTCGCCAGCGGGAAGCTCTGCGAGAACAGCACGCCGAAAGGTGCGCAGCCATTCTGCCATGCCTGCCTGCAACAGCGTGGGTCGAGGCAGGAGCTCCATCCGCAGAACAGTGAATCCCGCTGCTTCCAGGAGCTCACGGTACTGCGCAGGGGAAGGGAAGTACGATGCAGCGACCTCTTCCGCGTCTACCCCGAAACCGGCGCACACGGCCGCCAGAGCGACGCGGATGGCTGCGATGTTGCCCAGTCCGCCCATTTCCGCAACAAAGCGGCCGCCCGGCACCAACGCACGATGCACGCCGCTGAGCACAGGCTGCTGGTCGCGGACCCAGTGCAGAGCAGCGTTGCTGAACACAGCGTCAAATGCGTTTTGGAAGGCCAGCGCCGCCATGGATTGCTCGACGATCGTCAGACCGCGTGCTCGCGCCGCATCTGCCATGGACGGATCGAGTTCCACTCCTGTCACAGTAGCTCCCGCCGCGACCAGCGCTGCAGTAAGAGCACCGTCGCCGCAGCCGAGATCGAGCACACGTTCGCCCGGGAGTAACCCGAGCCATGTCACGATCTCGCCCGCCAGATCGGCCACAAAACGCCCGTTGGTGGCGTATTGCCGCACGTCCCACTGCTGTGTCGCTGCCTGGATCATTTGACCGCTCCTCGTTGTCTGCTCGATGCTGACAGGGCGCGGCTTTGCGCCGCAACCAACATTCGCAGAACCGAAACGAGCATAAGCATGACGCATACCGAGTCCACCGCTGCCCTGCAGTTTGCCGAAGGGAACCGGACCCAGGCCGTTGAAGAGTTAAAGGCGTTTCTGCGCATCCCAAGCATCAGCACGCTGCCGGACCACGCGCCCGAGGTGCGTCGCGCGGCGGAATTCCTGGCCGGGGAGCTGCGCCGCATCGGCATGGAGCATGTGGAGGTGATCGAGACCGCGGGCCATCCGCTGGTGTATGCCGACCACCTGCACGCGCCGGGCAAGCCGACCGTGCTGTCGTATGGGCATTTCGATGTGCAGCCGCCGGACCCGCTGGACGAGTGGATCACTCCGCCGTTCGAGCCCACGATTCGCGACGGCAACGTGTATGCGCGCGGCGCGGTCGATGACAAAGGCCAGCTCTGGATGCACGTCAAGGCACTGGAGGCGCTGCTGCAGGCGGAGGGAACGCTGCCGGTGAATGTGCGCGTGATTGCGGAGGGGGAAGAAGAGGTCGGCGGCGAGGCCCTTGCGTACTTTCTGCGGACCGAGCCGGAGCGGCTGAAGGCGGACGTGGCGCTGGTGAGCGATACGGACATGTTTGCGGCCGGCCTGCCCACCCTGTGCGTCGGCCTGCGCGGCATGATTTACACCGAAATCGAGGTGCGTGGGGCGCGGACGGACCTGCACAGCGGCATGTACGGCGGTGCGGTCCCGAACCCGTTTGTGGCGCTGGCGCAGATCCTTGCCGGGCTCAAGGACCGCGACGGCCATCTCCTGATTCCCGGCCTGTACGACGGCATTCAGCCGCCCAGCGCGGCCGAGCTTTCCGCGTGGAAGTCGCTGCCCTTTGACGAGGCCGAGTACCTGGAGCACGAGGTGGGTTCGACCGCGCTGACCGGGGAGCCGGAGTTCAGCGTGCTGGAGCGCCTGTGGGCACGGCCGACGCTCGACGTCCACGGCGTGGTGGGCGGGTTTACCGGTGCGGGTGCGAAGACTGTGATTCCGGCAAAGGCAACGGCAAAGGTTTCGCTGCGCCTGGTGCCCGGCATGACGCCGCAGCTGGCCTTTCAGCAATTGCAGGGATACGTTGCGCAGCTTGCGCCGGAAGGAGTGACAGTCGAAACGCGCCTGATCCATTCTGGCGATCCGGTGGTGATCCATACGGACAACCCGTTCATCGGTGCCGCCACCGAGGCGATGCGGCAGGTCTTTGGCAAGGAGACGGTGTTTGTGCGTGGTGGCGGCTCCATTCCGATTGTGGGTGATTTTGAGCGCAGCCTCGGTATCCCCACGCTGCTGATGGGCTTTGGCCTGCCGGACGACAACCTGCACGCGCCTAATGAGAAGTTCCACCTGGCCAACTTCCACGCGGGAATCGACAGTATCATCCGGTTCCTGACGCTGGCTGCGGCGGTGTAGCCCGGTGCTTCCGGTGACGGCGTATGTGCTGGTCGGCGGCAGGTCCAGCCGCATGGGCCGCGACAAGGCCTTTGTGCCATGGAATGGAGCCAACCTGCTGCAGGGGGCCATTGGGCGGCTGGCGGACTTTGGACCGGCGCGGCTGCTGAGCGGCGATGCGGCGGATCTTGAACGCGCGAAGCGCCTGGAGCAGTACGGCGCGCTGGTTCCGGACCGCGTTGCCGGCGGGGGACCGCTGGGCGGAGTGGATGCGGCGCTGCAGGAGGTAGGGACCGTGTGGGCGCTGATTGTGCCGGTCGACCAGCCGCGCCTGCCGGCGGGGGAGCTGCTGCAGTGGGCGGAGGAGGTTTGCGCCTCTACAGCGAAGGCGTCTTGGTTTACGCATCCCGGGGGCGTGGAGCCGCTGCCGCTGCTGTTGCACCGGAGCCTTGGGCCGGCGATTGCACAGGCATTTGCCGAAGGACAGCGGCGGTTGCTGCCGGTGATCCGGACCATTGTGGGAAACGAGGGCTTACCGGTCGCGGTAGACCACCCGGAATGGTTTCAAAACCTGAACCGGCCGGAGGATCTGGACGTTGACGTCGACGCGGACCGGGTAGACTAGGGAGCACCCGATCCGGTTATGGCTGAAGAAGAAAAACAACCCGCCGAGCACCACATCGACCTGGGACAGGAACCGGGCGAGCATCTGGTGTCGCCACCCCTGGTCGTCGACGAAGACGTGCTGAACAAGCCGCTGATCGATGAAGTTTCCGCGGATGTGCAGCAGGAGGTCGGTGAGTTCATCGACCAGGCGGCGGAGCAAAACGACCAGCCTGAACAAAAAGAGCCGACGCAATACATTGCGTTTAATCACGTCAGTAAGTCGTTCGGCGACTTCCACGTGTTGAAGGACGTGACCTGGTCGCTTAACCACGGCGAGACGCTCTGCATTCTGGGGCGATCCGGCGTGGGCAAATCCGTGTCGCTGCAGATGCTCATGGGTTTTTTGAAGCCGGATTCCGGCACCATCGAAGTTGCCGGGGAAGAGATTGCCGGCTTTAGCGAAAAGCAGATGCAGGCCGTCCGCCGCAAGGTCACCATGGTGTTTCAGAATGGGGCGTTGTTCGACTCGGTTACGGTGGGGGAGAACGTTGCGTTTCCGCTGCGGGAAAAGGGCGACCTGGATGACGAGCAGATACGCCAGGTAGTGAAGGGGCTGCTTGAGATGGTGGGCGTCGCCGGCATGGACAACCTGCTGCCGAGCGACCTTTCCACCGGCATGAAGCGCTCCATTGCCATTGCGCGCGCGCTGGCGTCGCAGCCCGAGGCCATTCTGTACGACGAGCCGACGACCATGGTCGACCCGCTGATGAATCATCTGCTGGGCGACCTGATCGAGCGGCTGAAGCGGCAGCTGCACCTGACCAGCATCGTGGTGACCCACGACATGCGGTTTGCGCGCAAGCTCGCCGACCGCGTGCTGTTTCTGCATGAGGGGACCGCGCGTTTTTTTGGCACGGTGGAGGAGCTGGAGCACACGGAAGATCCGGTGTTGAAGGAGTTTCTGGCCATGGATGAATTGCTGCTACCGACCTGAAAGTTGCATTGCCGGGCAGGGAACTTCGTCGTATGCTCGGGGTTCCACGCACAAGGTATGCCCAGCTTCCGGATCCACGGAGCGGGATGGTCCGCATGACGGCCCGCTGAAGTGATCTGCCGCATTCCCGATCTGTTCCCAGGTCCCGGTGCGAGGCACATGGCGACTCGCGAAGCTGTCCAGGAGATCCGCGTACTGCAGCAAAACCGCTTTGCGGCGGCCGCGCCGGCTGTGGAACGCAGCGCGCGCATGTTCGGCAGGCCGTCCGTGACCAGCGCGGCCTGGGCGCTGCTCGATTTTTTGACGACGCTGGTCGCAAGCATGATCGCGCTTCGTTTTCGGAACGACGTGGCGGCAAGCAGCGGTGTGGTGGACACGACCCGGCTGATCGACGAATTGTTCGGCACGTTCGGTCTTTACCTGGGCTGGTTTGCGCTGTTTCTGGTGTTCTTTACACGTTCCTACGGGCTGTACGGCCCGATCCAAAATCGAAGCGGGCTGCATGAACAACGGATGACGATTCAGGCGACGCTGATCGCCGGGCTGATCCTGTGCGGCAGCATCTACCTGTCCCGTGGCGAGCAGGTTTCGCGCATCGTGGTCGTGCTGTCGGTGCTGCTGGCGGGGGCGATGCTGTGCGCACGTCGCGCCCTTTGGCGGTCGCTGGTCTGTAGCCGGTACCGCGACGGCGTGGACACGCGCAATGTCCTGATCGTCGGCTCCGGCCGTGTGGGCCACGCGCTGCGAAACCACCTGGAGTCTCTGCGGCATCTCGGCTTCCGCTTCAAGGGGTTTATCGCGCTGGACGATCCGGAGCAGCTTTCAGACGAGCCGGACACGATCGGCGACGTGAGAAACTGCATTGCGCTGGCGCGCGCGCTGTTTGTGGATGAAATCTTTTTCAGTGTTCCGGCCGACAAACATATCGTTCTTACGCTGCTGGAGGAGGCGCGCGCGGTCAACATCGATGTGCGCGTGGTGCCCGACCTGTACGACGGCCTGGCCTGGAATGCGCCGGTGGAGTACGTCGGCCAGTTTCCGACGATTCCGCTGCATCGGCGCGCCTTCCCGATCGGCTCCTTTATGGCCAAGCGGGCGCTTGACCTGGGGCTGTCGACGCTCGCGCTGACAGTACTGTCGCCCCTGCTGCTGCTGATTGCGGTGGCCATCCTGCTCGATTCCAAGGGGACCGTGCTGTACCCGGCAAGCCGCATCGGCCGCAAGGGGCGAACGTTTCGATGCTACAAATTTCGCACCATGGTGCAAGACGCCGAGGAGCTGCGCGGAAGGATGTCGCACCTGAACGAGCGGGACGGCATCCTGTTCAAGGTGTCGAACGATCCGCGGGTGACCCGGGTGGGCCGGCTGCTGCGCAAGTACTCCCTGGATGAGCTGCCCCAGTTCTGGAACGTGCTGCGCGGCGACATGAGTATGGTCGGGCCGCGGCCGCCCATCGCCTCGGAAGTGCACCAGTACGACCTGAACCATCTGCGCCGGCTGGATGTGTTGCCGGGCATTACGGGTCTGTGGCAGGTGGAAGCGCGGCAGGACCCTTCGTTCGACAGCTACATCTCCCTTGATACGGCCTATGTGGAGAACTGGACGGTGTGGCTGGACCTGAAGATCCTGGTGCGCACGGTGAGCGTGGTGTTTGGCGGCACCGGCAGTTGAGCCGGGCAGGGCACAGCCAGCCGGCATGGCACAGCGCGTCCGAACATGCCGCGGGCCCGCCGGCCATGCGGCGGTAAACTTGGGGGGTGAAGATTGCGCTTGCACAGCTCAACCCAACCATCGGCGCCTTTGCGCAAAACACGGAACACCTGCTGGATGCCGCGCGCCGTGCAGCCGGGCAGGGCGCGCGCTTGGTGATGTTCCCGGAGCTCAGCACCTCCGGCTACCCGCCTGCCGACCTGATCGAAAAAGCGGAGTTCCTGTGGCAGGCGGAGTCCGCCATGCAGCGCATTGTGGAGGCGACGGCCGCGCCGGGCATGCCCGCCATCCTGTTTGGGACGGTGCTCGCTTCTGCAGCCCGGCCGGGCAAGCACGCGCGCAATGTGGCCGTGCTTTGCGACGGCGGCAAGGTGCTGCAGGTGCAGCAAAAGATGCTGCTGCCGTTTTACGATGTGTTCGACGAACAGCGCTACTTCGAACCTGCCGCGGCGCAGTCGCTGGTGGAGCTTGACGGGGAAGTGCTTGCCGTGACGATCTGCGAGGACGCCTGGAATGACAAGGAGTTCTGGCGCGACCGCTTCTACCCCGACGATCCCATGGAACAGCTCATGGCTCAGCGCACGGAGTCGGGTGCACGCGCCTCCGTTATCCTGAACCTTTCCGCATCGCCCTACTGGGAGGGCAAGCAGGCCGTGCGGCGGGACATGCTGGCTGCACTGGCGCGGCGCCACCGGGTTCCTGTCGCCATGGCGAACCAGGTGGGTGGCAACGACAGCCTGCTGTTTGACGGCGCTTCGTTCGCCCTGGATGGCGCCGGCGCGCCGCTGGCAACAGCGCAGGCCTTTCAGGAAGACCTTGTCCTCTTCGACACGGGCACGGCGGGGGACGGTCGTGCAACGCTGCTGCCGGAGGTGGCGGCCGACTGGCAGGCGCTGACGATGGGCGTGCGCGACTATGTGGGCAAGACCGGCTTTTGCAAGGCCCTGGTCGGCCTGAGTGGAGGGATCGACTCCGCGGTGGTTGCGGCCATTGCAGTGGAGGCCCTGGGCGCGGACAACGTCCTGGGGATCGGGATGCCGAGCGCGTACTCCTCCTCGCACTCCATCGACGACGCGCGCACGCTGGCGGCGAACCTGGGCATTGCATTTCACCTGCTGCCCATCCGCGCCGGCTTTGAAACCATGGAGCACACGCTGGAGCCGTTGTTTGCGGGCACCGAGTTCGGCCTGGCGGAGGAGAATCTGCAATCCCGCCTGCGCGGCGTGCTGCTGATGGCAGTGTCGAACAAGTTTGGCAACCTGGTGCTGACCACGGGCAACAAGAGTGAGATGTCCACCGGCTACTGCACCCTGTATGGCGACATGGTGGGTGCGCTTGCGGTCATCGGCGACGTGTGGAAGACGCGCGTGTACCAGCTGGCGCAGCATGCCAATCGCGAGCGCGAGGTGATTCCGCAGAACACCCTCACCAAGCCACCCTCGGCGGAGTTGCGGCCCGGGCAGATGGATACGGATTCACTGCCGCCGTATGAGGTGCTGGACCCGCTGCTGCAGGCCTACGTGGAGCGTTATGAATCTGCCGAGCACATTGCGGCAGCGCAGGGTCTCCCGCTGGAAAAGGTGCAGCAGGTAATTGGCCTGGTAGAGCGCAGCGAGTACAAACGACAGCAGGCCGCGCCTGTGCTGAAGGTGACGCCGAAGAGCTTTGGCAATGGCCGCCGCTTTCCCATTGCCGCCCGCTTCCGGTCACAGGCAGGGTAAGCCAGCCTCGGCTGGAAAGCTGCTGCCGCACGTCCAGCGTTGCTGCCCGCCTTTACGCGTTTGCAAGAAAGGCGAACCGCGCGATGAACAGCGCTGCCAGCAGAAACAAGAGCCAGTCGCCGCGTGTGGCGCGGCCGCTGAACAGCCGCAGCAGGGCGTAGCTTGTAATGCCGATGCCCAGGCCGTTGGCGATGGAGTAGGTCAGCGGAATGAGGATGAGGGTGAGAAAAGCCGGGATGGCCACCAGCGGGTCGGCCCATTCGATGTCCGCGATGGCGCCCAGCATGAGCGCGCCCACAATGATGAGGGCTGGCGCCGTGGCGGAGGCGGGAATGGGGCCGACCAGCGG
Source organism: uncultured Terriglobus sp. (assembly GCA_964250935.1). Classification (GTDB taxonomy): domain Bacteria; phylum Acidobacteriota; class Terriglobia; order Terriglobales; family Acidobacteriaceae; genus Terriglobus. The sequence continues at coordinate 54,899 of CAXUHM010000019.1, read as the reverse complement.
TGCCACGAACAGGGCACCGAGAAAGCACAGGCCCGTCACGATTGCCGGAATGCCGGTTCTGCCGCCGGCTGCGACGCCTGCCGACGATTCGATGTAGGAGCATACCGTGCTGGTGCCGGTCAGCGCGCCGGCAAGGGTGGCCGTTGCGTCGGCAAAAAAGATGCGCGACAGGCGGGGAATCTGCGCATCGGCGCCGATGAGTCCAGCCTTTTTCGTGACCGCGATCAGGGTACCGATGTTGTCGAACAGGTCGACAAAGAGAAAGACAAAGATGATCTCAAGCCCACCCAGCCGGAGGGCGCCGCGCACGTCCAGCTTGCCGACGGTGGCGGTCATGTCGCGCAGCGCAAGCGGGTGCGGCACCCAGTGCACCTGGTGGAAGACGAAGCCGGTCAGCAGCGTGCCGCCGATGCCGATAAGGATGGACGCACGCACGCGCAGCACCTGCAGCAGCGCGATCAGCGCCAGGCCGAACAGGGAGAGCGCCGTCTCCGGCGCGTGCAGATTGCCCAGCGTCACCGCCGTGCTTGGATCCTTGACGATGATGCCGGACTCCGTCAGACCGATAAAGGCGATGAACAAGCCGATGCCGCCGGCGACGGCAGCGTGCAGTTCCCGCGGAATGGCGCCGACAAGCATCTGGCGGATGCCGCCCAGGGTGAGCAGCAGAAAGATCAGTCCCGACAGGAAGACCGCGCCCAGCGCCGTCTGCCATGGCACATGCATTTTGAGGCAGACCGTGTAGGTAAAGTAGGCGTTCAGGCCCATGCCGGGCGCGAGCGCCAGCGGGTAGCGCGCAAGCACGCCCATGAGAATGGACCCAAGGGCGGCACACAGGCAGGTGGCAGCCGTGACCGCGGCAATGGGCATACCCGTGCGCGCCAGGATCGCCGGATTGACAAAGATGATGTAGGCCATGGTCACAAACGTCGTGAGGCCGGCAAGAATCTCCGTTTGCCAGGTTGCGCCGAGCGCCGGAAAGTCGAAGTAGCGCTCAATGCGCGTGCGCAACGCTATGGCTCCACGCCCGCGGAAACGGCCTCAGGATCGGTGGCGAGCGCACGGCGAACCGCGAGGATGCGGGTCCAAAGCTCCTTCAGGCCGCGATCCTGCTTGCCCAGCTTGGCGGAGCAGGCAACCACCTCGTCCACGCCAAGCTCCCGTTTGAGCAGCGCGACCGATTTGGCGAGGGAGTTGTTCGACAACCGATCGCTCTTGGTGCCGACGACGACAAAGTTGCGCCGTACCGAGCGGAGAAAGTCCAGGAGTTTGAGGTCGCTTTGCTGCGGGGGAATGTTGGTGTCGACCAGGCAGCAGCAGAGCGACAGCTCCTCGCGGTCGGCCAGGTAGGGGTCGATAAAGGTGGGCCATTCCGCAGAGATGGACTTGGAGATCTTGGCGTAACCGTACCCCGGCAGGTCGGCGAAGACCAGTTCCGGGACGGGCCGCGTGTTGCCGGCGTTTGTGACCTCGTGGAGGGCGAAGAAATTGATGGAGCGCGTGCGTCCCGGCGTGGACGAGACCCGTGCCTGAACATCGGCCAGAAGGCCGTTGATGAGGCTCGATTTACCCACGTTGGACCGGCCCAGAAAGGCAACTTCGGGCACGCCGCCGGCCTTGGGGAACTGGTCCGCGGCAAAGGCGGAGAGCAAAAACTGTGCACGCAGTCGCATGGCCCCAGTGTACCGGCACGGTGTGCGCCGCGTTACACTTTGCAGCATGGTCGCCGAGCTTCGCCAGCGATTCAACGCGCGATACACACCGGAGCAGTACGCCGCGGCGCTGCGGGACATGGACGAGCGGACGCGCACCACGCTCACCATCCGGGTGGCGGAGACCCCCGTGTTTTTGCCTGCCGGCCTGATGGAGCGGATGGTCGATGCCGGCATCGCGATGACGCACCAGCTTGTGAACGATGCGCAGTATCTCCGGCAGGCGGCGCAGACGATTCCGCCGGCCTTTCGCGTGGCGGCGCAGGATGCGCACCCCAACTTCATGACCGTCGACTTCGGCCTGGTCCACACCGGCGCGGGTGACTGGAACGGCGACCCGGAGGCACTGGAGCCGCGGCTGGTGGAGTTGCAGGCTTTTCCTTCGGTGTACGGCTACCAGTCGGTGCTGGGCGATGTCTACCGCAGGGCCTATGGTTTGGACACGCTCAGCCTGGATGCTTTTGGGCCGGGTGCCTCGCTGCAGTCGTACCTGGGCGGCCTGGAGGAGACCGCCTACTGGCGTGCCCTGGGCGAGGTCATCCTTGGCCGGCACGCGCCGGAAAACGTGGTGCTGATGGAGGTGGAGCCGGAACTGCAGAAAACGCTGCCGGACTTTCACATCCACCACGATCGCCTGGGTGTGCGTGCGGTGGATGTGCGCGCCATCCGGCAGCGGGGAAGGCAGCTGTTTTACCTGCGGGATGGGGTGGAAACACCGATTGCCCGCATCTACAACCGCGCCATTGTGGACGAGATGCTGCGCAGGGAGATTGTGCCCGGCTTCGACCTGACCGGCGACCTGGAGGTGGAATGGGCCGGTCATCCGAACTGGTACTTTCTGCTGAGCAAGTTTTCGCTGCCCTTTTTGCGCCACCCCTTTGTGCCGCCGGCGGTGTTGCTGGACGAGTGGATGAGCGGCGGAGGCCGGGACCGCCTGCCGGAGGACCGATCGCAATGGGTGCTGAAGCCGCTGTTCTCGTTTGCGGGCAAAGGCGTCGAGTTTGCGCCCACCGACGAAACGCTGCAGGCGATTGCACCGGCAGAACGGCCTAACTACCTGCTGCAGCAGCGCATGCACTTTCAGCCAACAATCGCGACGCCGCACGGCCTGACCCAGGCGGAGATCCGCATTCTGTACGTGTGGCCGGAGGGTGGCGAGCTGCGGCCGGTAAACACGCTGGTCCGGCTTGGCCGCGGGGCCATGATGGGCGTCGATCATAACCGCGATCAGGAGTGGGTTGGCGGCTCCGCGGGTTTTATCGTGCCGAAACGCATTTCGGGAATGACGACATAAAAATAAGTTCGGTGTCGCTTACAGGGCACACGCGATTAGACTAGACTTCGGCCAGCAGGTGACTTTAGTAAGCAATGTGGGAGCATCCGTGAAGCAGAAGGTGTCAGAATCACACTTTTTGGATGAGCTGCGGAACCCGTCTCCCATGCGCGCCGCCGTCCGGTTTCCCCTGCACCTGCCCGTGCAGCTACGCACGGATACCGGCCTGGTGGACGCCATCACGGAAGACATCTCCTCGACGGGCGCCCTGTTTTTGACCAACGAGGAACCCCTGGTTGGTTCGCTGCTGGAGTGGAACCTGCATCTGCCCTCGTCGGTGATGGGGACGTCGGCGAGCGTGCAGGTGGACTGCGTTGGCCGTGTGGTCTGGACGCGCCGCGAGCCGGATGGGGTTCGGCTTGGAGCTCTCATCGACCACTATGAATTGAAAGATCAAGAGCCATAATGGAAAGCTTTCTGGAAGCAAATGCCCTACAGGTCTCCGGTCCGGAGCAGGATGCCATTCGCGTCGTGCTCGCCGACACCCAGGCAATCTACCGGGTCGGCATGCGCAAGGTCTTTGCCGTGGAGGACGACATTCGCGTGGTCGCGCAGGCGGAAACCCTGGCCAACCTGCACATTGCCCTGCAGCGCTTTCCGGCGGACGTGGTTGTGCTTGAAAGTGAGCTGCTGAGTGGCACCATCGATGCCATCCCCGACCTGGTGCGCCGTGCGCCCGACGCAAAGATCATTGTGCAGGTGGTCGACAAGGATGAGAGCAATACCGTGGAGCTCTACCGTCGCGGCGTCCGCGGCGTTGTGCCACGCTCGATCTCGCCTGATCTGCTCATTAAATGCATTCGAAAGATCGCCGCGGGAGAGACGTGGATCGACAACCGGGCCGTCAGCTGGGTGATTGAGGCTTACCGTGCGCAGGCCATGAGCATGACCAGCCCACGCATGCAACCCAAGCTTTCGGCCAAGGAACTGTTGATGATCACGTGCATCACGCGCGGCATGCGGAACAAGGAGATCGCCTACCAGGTGGGTACCACGGAGCAGGTGGTCAAAAACTACCTGCGCAAGGTGTATGACAAGCTGGGCGTGTCAGACCGGCTGGAGCTCGCGCTCTACTGCATGCACCACCAGCTGCTCAAGCAGTATCCGCCGCAGGATCTGCGCACGATGCCGGCCGGCAGCGAGGCACTTCTGGTCGAGGCTGCCAGCCAGGGCTAGGGAAGCCGCAGCGGCGCTATGCCGGCCGCGACCACTAAAGGATGTCGCGACCGGTGCCGCAAAAGGACGCAGCGGCAGAAGATGCCGGAGGCTTCGCAGTGCAAGCCTGCGAAACCCTTCCCGGCGGCCTGCTGTCTTCGCCTCGGTTACTTGCTGACTTCCAGATCGATGGTGAATTTGACGTCATCGCCCAGCGCCGGTGAGGTGTACTTCTGGCCGAAGTTAAATGCCGCGCGGCTCAGCACGCCGGTGGCGGAAAAGCCGCTCACGGTCTTGCCGCCCATACCTTTTTGCGGCGTGGCGGGGCCGTCGACGTCAAGCGTGACCGGCTTGGTCTGGCCGCCCATGGTCAGGTCTCCGATCAACTGGAGCTTGCCTTCCCCGGTGCGCTTCACGCCGGTGGAGTGGAACTTGAGCGTGGGGTACTTGGCCACGTCGAAGAAGTCCGGGCTTTTCAGGTGTTCGTCGCGTTTGCCCTCGCCGGTGTTGACGGTGGTTGCGTCGATCACGGCATCCACGTGCGAGCTGCCGACGTCCTTGTCGTCCCACACCACGTTGCCGGTGACGCCGGACAGGCTGCCATGCACCGTGCTGACGCCCAGGTGCTTGATGCGAAACTCGACGCCGGAATGTGCCGGATCGATGGTCCAGGTGGAGCTTTGCGCTGCCAGTGGCGCAAGCGGCAGAAGTGCCGTCGCGGCCAGAGCAAGGCGCATGGGATTCATCATCGTGTTCTCCTCTCCCGGCCAGGCGGCGCGGGATCGCTTTCGTGAGCTCCGGAGGCAGGCTGCGTTTCGTCTGCCGGTCCGGTCCATGCAGAGATGTGTGGGCGTCGTGCGGCGATTCTAAAATACTTCGACGTCGTAGCGATTTCGGCAGCTTGCCCTCGAACCACGGATGCTACGGTGCAGGGGTCAAGGCGCCGGGGTGGTGTGCGAGGATGGCTCATCCCCATGCCCAGCTTTGCCGCCCACGTCCAACGCCTCTCCCCGCAGCAGCGGAATGCCTTTGTCGCGTGCTTTCTGGGCTGGACGCTCGATGCGTTCGACTTTTTCATCCTCACGTTCTGCCTGAGTGCGGTTGCGCGGGACTTCCATACCGGCGTCAAGCAGGTTGCAGAAGGCCTGTTCTGGACGCTGGCGATGCGCCCGGTCGGCGCCCTGCTGTTTGGCGCCATGGCAGAGAAGTATGGCCGCAAGCCCACGTTGATGGTCAATGTGGTCAGCTTTGCCGTGTTTGAGTGTGCATCGGCATTTGCACCCACGCTGGGGGTGTTTCTGGTGCTTCGCGCGCTGTTCGGCGTCGCCATGGGCGGCGAATGGGGGGTGGGCGCGGCGCTGACGTTTGAGACGCTGCCGGCGGAGGGACGCGGCTTCTTTTCGGGCCTGCTGCAGGAAGGGTACGTGTGCGGCAACCTGTTGGCGGGGCTGCTGTACTGGCTCCTGTTTCCGCACCTGCACGGCACGGGCATGCTCACCAACTGGCGTGTGATGTTCCTGATCGGCACCCTGCCCGCCCTGCTGGTGTTCTTTATCCGGGCCGGCGTGGAGGAGTCGCCTGCATGGACCGCGTCACGGCGGAGTGCGACGCCGAAGCCTGCGCGCACCGCCGACACCCGTGCGCTGCTCGTGCGCAATGTGGGTATTTTCGCGCTGCTGGTGCTGCTGATGACGGCATTCACCTCTTTCAGCCATGGGACGCAGGACCTGTACCCGACGTTTCTGGAAAAGGGAAAGCATTTTGAGCCGTCCAGCGTGGGCAAGATCGCCTCCATCTCCAGCCTTGGTGCGCTCTGCGGCGGCATCGCGTTCGGCACGCTTTCTGAGAAGCTGGGCCGTCGTCGAAGCATCGTGCTGGCGTCCCTGCTTGCCATTCCCATGGTGCCGCTCTGGTCGTGGTCGCACGGTGCGGTTTTGCTGGCGCTTGGCGGCTTTCTGATGCAGTTCATGGTGCAGGGCGCGTGGGGCGTGATCCCGGCGCACTTGAATGAGCTTTCGCCGGGGCCGGTGCGTGCGCTCTTCCCTGGTTTCGCCTATCAGCTTGGCAATCTGCTCTCGTCAAAGAACGGAGTTGTGCAGGCGACGCTGGCAGCCGGGCTCTTTGGCGGACGGCTAAGCCCCGTCCTCTCGCGTACAGTGATTGCAGTCGCCCTCGTCGTAGCGCTTCTGACGGCGCTGGGACGTGAAGCAAAGGGAGTTTCACTCGTGCACGCCGACGCCTAAGCCGACC
>CAXUHM010000019.1:0-48439 GCA_964250935.1 uncultured Terriglobus sp. | reverse complement strand
ACCTTGTTCGCCGGCTCGCTGCAACCCGTTCTGGGCTGGACGGTGGTGCTGGTGGCGCTTGCGGTGTGCCTGATGACGCTGCTGTGCGGTGAACGGAAGGGCGAGCCGATCGCTACCGCGCCGTAGCACGTCGGGCCGCGCCCGCGGTTGCAACGCGCTCCGCAAGCGTTGAGAATAAGAGGACTGGCCAAAAGGCAAGGGACCCATGCCTCGCATTCAGTTTCACCAACAGCTCGCGATGTTGAAGGACAAGCTGCTCGCCATGGCGGCGCTGTCGGCGCAGGCGCTGGAGTTGTCGGTGGAAGCCTTTCTGAAGCGGGATGCCGGGCTGTGCAATCACATTCTGGACATTGAAGAGGCGATCAACGTTGCCGAGCGCGACGTCAACGAGATGGCCTACGAGTTGATGGCGAAGCAGCAACCGATGGCGGTCGACCTGCGCTTTCTGGTGGCGGCCATCCGCATCAACGGCGACCTGGAACGCATCGGCGACCAGGCTGCCAACACGGTCAAGCAGAGCCTTGCGTTGATGGAAGTCGAGCCGACCGGCCCGAATCCGGAGCACCTGCCCGGCGACATTGAAGGCATGGGCGAGGTTGCACGGCGCATGATTCGCAATGCCCTGCGTGCGCTGCTGGACGCCGATGCAAACCTCGCCGAGCATGTTTTGACCATGGATGACAAAATTGACCGGCTGAATCGTGAGTCGCAGCAGGCCCTGCTCGAATCCATGCAGAAGCAGCCGGAACGCACCGACCAGGCGCTGCACTCGATTATCGTCTGTCGCAACCTGGAACGCAGCGCGGACCACGCCACCAACATCGCGGAAGAGGTGATCTTCTGGGTGCGCGGTGCCAACGTACGGCACGACCTGAATGTGAAGAGCATGCGGCAGCAGGCAAACGACGCGCACGTCGCACCGCCCTTTGCAGGAGCATAGAACACCGATGGCAGATGGAAACGAAGGATTTCTGGGCGATGCAGCGGAAGGTCTGGACAAGATTCCGGACAAGGCAACACCCGCCGGCGCTAAAGAAACGAAGACGCAAAAAGTTGAGCGCCTGAAGACGGAGAAAAATCCATGGCAGGCCTGGGCCGAGGTGAAGCAGTTTGCCGCCGAAGGCCGTGAGAGTGTCCTGCCGGAGTGGGCGGGCACCTACTTTAAATGGTGGGGCATTTACACCCAGGGCGACGGTGTTGGCGCGGTCGGCGGCGTTGGCGGCGAGGGCAAGGCGACGGAGTATTTCATGATGCGCGTGGGCGTGCCGAATGGCATCCTGACGCCGCTGCAGCTGCACACGATTGCGGACATTGCGGAGAAGTACGCCCGCGGCATCGGCGACGTCACCACGCGCCAGAACATCCAGATGCACTGGCTGACGATTGAGAGCCTGCCGCTGATCGTGGATGCGCTGGAGGCGGTCGGCCTGAGCCCCAAGGGTGCATGCGGCGACGTGGTGCGCAATGTGACCGGATGCCCGCTGGCCGGCCAGGACGCGCACGAGATCCTGGATGCGGCACCGCTTGCTCAGCGCGTCGCGGCAACGCTGACGGCGAATCCGGAGTTTGTGAACCTGCCGCGCAAGTTCAAGATCAGCATTACCGGCTGCCCGGTGTGGTGCTCGTACCCGGAGATCAATGATGTCGGGCTGACCGGCGTGGTTCGCACCGTGAATGGCCAGCGGGAGACCGGCTACGCGCTGCGCGTCGGCGGCGGCCTGTCGAAGGAGCCGCACCTTGCTGTCAAGCTGAACGCGTTTGTCCGGCCGGAGCAGGCAGAGGATGTCTGCCTTGAAGTTGCGCGCATCTTCAAGGATGCGGCGGGCCTGCGAGAAAGCCGCAATCACGCCCGGCTGAAGTACCTGTTCATGAAGCAGGGGTGGACCGCCGAATCGTTCCTTGCCGAGCTGAACCGACGGCTGGGCTACCTGCTGGACCCTGCCGTGGAAGAGACGGTTCCGGACGACGTGTACCGCGACCACACCGGGGTCAACCCGCAGGCGCAGCCCGGCCTGTCGAGCGTCGGCATCTCCGTTCTGCGCGGCCGCATGACCAGTGCGCAACTGCACCGGCTGGCGTCGCTGGCGGAAGAACATGGGCAGAATGGGGAGCTTCGCTGCACCGTGCAGCAGAACATGATTCTGGTCAACATCCGGAACGAACGTGTGGGGTCGGTCGTCCAGGCGATTACGGACCTTGGCCTGCATGTGGACGCGACCAATTTCTGGCGGGGCACGGTGGCCTGCACCGGAACCGAGTTCTGCAAGCTCGCCATTGCGGAGACCAAGGGGTTTGCGCGCTGGCTCACCGACGAGATGGACGAGCGCATGCCGGAGTTCGACCAGCAGTTGCGCATCAACGTGACCGGCTGCCCCAACAGCTGCGGCCAGCACTGGATCGCGGATATCGGCCTGGAAGGCAAGAAGATCAAGGTCGATGGCCAGATGGTCGACGCCTTCTACTTCTGCGTGGGCGGCGCTGTGGGTGAGCATGCGCGCTTTGCCCGCGCTGTCGGCTACCGTGTGCCCGCGACAGAGGTTCCCGACGCCATGGAGCGCCTGTTGCAGCACTACCTTGCAGAACGCCTGCAGGCGGAAAATCTGCGCAGCTACTTTGCCCGGCACACCGATGAGGATCTGCGCAACCAGCTTGCGGGCGCCATGGTTGCGCCCGTGGCGCGCGATCTGCCCACCGGCCCGCCGCCTGCGAATGTGGGTTAGCCGTGAGCCTGTTTCCCATATTTCTTAAGCTCACGGGACGGCGCTGCCTGGTGGTGGGCGCCGGCAACATTGCCGAAAGCAAGATCCTGAGTCTGCTGGAGGCGGAGGCAGAGGTGACGGTCGTTTCGCTGGAGGCGTTTCCACGCATCCATGACCTGGCCGCCGAGGGATCGTTGACGCTGCATCTGCGCCCGTTTACCGAAAGTGACGTCGACGGCAACTTTCTGGTGGTTGCCGGAACGGATGTGGCCGAGGTCAATCGTGCCGTCTTTGCCGAGGCGCAGCGGCAACACATCCTTGTCAATGCGGTGGACGATCCTCCCTACTGCGACTACTACTTCCCCTCGGTGGTACGCCGCGGCGACATGCAGATTGCTATCTCCACGGCCGGGGAAAGCCCCGCGCTTGCGCAGCGCCTGCGCAAGGAACTGAATGAGCAGTTGCCGCTCGACCTTGGCCCATGGCTGCTGGAGCTTGGCCGCTTGCGCAGGGAAGTAATCCAGATGGAGCCGCTCGGCGACCCGCGCAAGATGCTGCTGCACACGCTTGCAACGCGCGAAGTGTGCGGTGCCGAGGCCTGCCCTTCACGCCAGATGGCCCGCGCACACGCGCGCGAGTGGTACCCCGAACGGAATGGGTCGGCCGGGTAAGGACCCCCGGTTGCGAGTCGGTTGCGCGTCGGTTGCGCGCGTCTGTCGTTAACCCTTCAACGGATCCATTGGCCGGGTCCCGTGATGCAGGATGTGGAGGTTTGCCGTTGCCCAGCACTGTCGCACAGCAGGGAACGGTGTACCTGGTGGGTGCAGGTCCGGGCGATCCGGAGCTCCTGACGGTACGCGCGGCGAACCTGCTTGCCACGGCAGACATCGTGTTTTACGACGACCTGGTGTCTGATGCGATTCTTGCCCTGTGCGGTGTGCAGACCGAGCGCGTGAGCGTGGGCAAACGATGCGGTCATGCGCGCATTACCCAGGCCGGCATTCATACGCTGCTGCTTGAAGCGGCGCGTGCACAGCGCAGCGTGGTGCGGCTCAAATCCGGCGATCCGCTGATCTTCGGCCGCGCCGCCGAGGAGCTTGTTGCGCTTGCCGCGGCAGGCGTGCCGGTCGTTATCGTTCCCGGCGTGACGGCGCTGTTTGCCGCGGGCGCCGCGCTGCAGCTGCCCTTGACGGATCGCCGCACCGCGTCGAAGCTGATCCTGATGACGGGCCGGCACGCCGCGGACAAGACCGACGCCGGGCCACTGTGGCAGGGGACGTTGCCAGCGGACGCAACGCTCGCCGTCTACATGCCGGGCCGCAACCTGGAACGGCTGGCGAAAGACCTGATGGCCGCCGGGCTGGATGCGGCAACACCGTGCGTCGCGATCTCGCACGCGGCAACACCGCACCAGCAGGTGGCCGCCGCGCGCCTTGGGGACTTCGAGCGGCTTGTGCCAGGCCCCGCGCCGCTGCTGCTGGTGGTGGGGCCCGCCGTCGAAGCCGCGCTGCGCGCCTGCACCGGGGAAGCGCTGTCCTAGGACGCGCAAAGCCGGTACCCTCATCGCATGCAGGTCTACCTTGTGGATGGAACGTACGAGCTCTTTCGACACTACTTTGCTGTACCGAAGATGCTGGACAGCAGGGGCAGGGAGGTGGGAGCCGTGCGTGGCGTGCTTGCCTCCATGCTGTCCCTGACGCGTGCGGGAGCGACGCACCTGGGGGTCGCAACCGACCACGTCATCGAGTCGTTCCGGAACAGGCTGTACCCCGGCTACAAGACCGGTGCGGGTGTGCCGGAGGACCTGCTGTCGCAATTTCCGCTGCTGGAAGAGGCACTCACCGCCATGGGCATGGTCGTTTGGCCCATGGTGGAGTTTGAAGCCGACGATGCGCTTGCCGCGGCAGCAGCGCTTGCCGCGCAGGACGCACGGGTGACGCAGGTGCTGATCTGTACGCCGGACAAGGATTTGTCGCAGTGTGTGGTGGGCGACCGCGTGGTGCAGATGGACCGCCGCAAGAAGGAGGTGCGCAACGAGGCTGGTGTTGTCGCCAAGTTCGGCGTGCTGCCGGCGTCGATCCCGGACTACCTTGCCCTGGTCGGCGATACCGCGGACGGCTACCCCGGGCTGCCTGGCTGGGGTGCGAAGTCGACGGCAACGGTGCTGGCGAAGTACGGCCACCTCCAGGCAATTCCGCAGCACGGGACGAACTGGCTGGTGCGGGTTGCGAACGCGGGTGGGCTGGCGGAGACGCTGCACGAACGCTACGCCGAGGCCGAGCTCTTCCGCACGCTTGCGACGCTGCGTGTGGACATCCCCCTGTTTACCGATGTGGAGGACCTGCGGTGGAAAGGGCCCACGCCGGCCTTTGCACCGCTGGCGGCGATCCTGGACGCAAACAGCAAGTCAGCGCAGGGCGCACCACGGCCGGAGCGGGTTCGCCGGTGACGGTGTGCCTAGGGATGACGGCTACGGTCGGCTGCGCTCGGCTGTGGTCGGCGGCGGTCCTAGCCGGTCACCGAGGCGTAGCTGCTCCGGCTGCCGGGGCTGCCTGCGGCGAGTGGGGCTCACCGCGAGACAGTGGTGGCAGATATCCATACAGCAGCGCTGCAGCACGCCGTTCGCGAAACTGCAGCAGCGCCGGCTCCCACGAGGCTTCGATCTCGTGCGGATCGGTTCCCGCCGCGAGCGCCGCCATGGTTGCCTCCTGCAGCAGCATGCCGCGCGCTTTGGCCAGGTCGAACGCGGCGGGATACTGGGCGTGGAGCGCCGTCAACAGCTCCAGGCCAAACTCCGCCGCATCGAAGCGCTCGCGGTCCGTGACGTTGAAGCGAAGACCGTGAATCGGTTTGCCGGCAAAGGGGTAGGGCGGTGCCGGGGTAAAGCTCGTCGGGGCAATGTCGATGCCGGGGAGCTTGCGGGCGTTCAGCCGGTCGGCGAGCTTTTGCGCGTCGGCGTCCGTCGCAATCCAGGCCGCACCGATCTGCTCGAACGGCGTGTCGGTTCCCCGCCCAACGGAGACGTTTGTGAACTCCAGAAAGGCAACGCCCGGGTAGAGCGTTGCTGCCTGCTGGGTGCGCAGGTTGGGACTCGGATTGACCCACGGCAGGCCGGTATCGTCATACCAGAGACCCCGCTGGTAATTGCCCATGGGCACCACGACGAGCCACACCGCCAGCTGCTTTTCCTGCTGAACCAGGCGCGCAAACTCCCCCAGCGTCAGGCCGTGCTGTGTGGGCTCCTGCATGTAGTTGATGTAGCGCTCCGTCCCCGCGTCGCTCACCGGGCCATTGCTGACCACGCCGCTGATCAACGCCGGCCGGTCCAGCACCAGGACCATGGGATGAGACCCAGCCTTTGCCGCGGCCTCAAGAAAGTAACCGACCACCGATTCGTAGGTGTAGAAGCGCACACCCGCGTCCTGAAGGTCGATGACGATGGCATCGAGCTTCTCCAGGTCGGCGAGCCGGGGGCGGCGGTCTTCCGGCTTTGCGCCATACAGGGAGAGCACCGGAAGGCCGGTCGCGCGGTCCGTACTGTTGCCGATGCCTTCCCTGTCTTCCGCGCCGGCAAGCCCATGCTCGGGGGAGTACAGAATGGTCAGGCTTGCGCCGGGAACGGACTTCGGCAGGTCGTTTGCCAGCACGTCCACCGTGCGCCGGCCCCGGGCATCCACGCCCGTGTTGTTGGTCAGCAGGCCCAGGTGAACGGGGCCGTTCTTGCGTGATGCCAGGGTGCGGATGGCCTGGAACTGTGTTGCCTGCAGCACGTCGATGCCGCTGGAGATGCTGCCTCCGGTCGCCGGCGGTGTAGCGGCCGGCGGCGTGGCGACCGGCGGTGTAGCGACGGAGCCGGTTCCCGCAGCTCCGGACGTGGGTAGGGGCGTGGGCATGGGCGTGGGCATGGACGTGGACACAGGCGCAGGCAGATACAGCTGCAGTGCCTGTGCGGCAGCCGTGGCCACCTTTCCACGCAGCGCGCTGATGGCGGGCCGGCCCCGCGGATGCACGGCGTTGCTCAACAGAACCACGTACGTGTCGGATCGTGGATCAAGCCAGAGCGAGGTCCCGGTGAAGCCGGTATGGCCGAAGCTGCCGACGGGAAACACCGTGCCTCGCGGGCGCGAGTAGGGCGAATCGATGTCCCAGCCAAAGCCGCGCAGGTACCTGCCGCGTGCCGGTTGCTCGGGCTCGCACATCAGCCGCAGCGTTTCGGTGTTGAGCGGAAAGCTGCTCGGCCTGCCGGCCAGCCGATCCAGCAGCGCCTGCGCGTACAGGCCCATGTCCTGCGCAGTTGAGAAGACGCCGGCATGCCCGGCAACGCCGCCCATGCGCCGGGTGGTGGGGTCGTGGACCACGCCGCGCAACAGCTCGTCATGGGTCATGGGCAGGTCATCGTTGTGCGCGGTGGGCGCGATGTGCGGGATCAGTGCGGCCGCAGGCAGGTAGCTCGTGTGCAGCATGCCGAGCGGCTGGAAAATATGCTTCGTCGCGTAGGTGTCCAGCGGTTCGCCGCTCAGCGCCTCCACCAGTGCGCCGAGCGTGATGTAGTTGATGTCCGAGTACCGGAACGTGGCCCCCGGCGGACCGTATGGAACGCTCTCCAGGGCACGCTGAATGCCTTCCGCCTTGCCCTGCCACACGTCGGTGAGGACGACATCCTCCTTCAGGCCGGAGTAGTGGGTGAGCAACTGGCGAATAGTGATTGCGTCCTTGCCATGGACGGCAAAGGCTGGCAGGTATTTCGCCACAGGATCGTCGAACTTCAACTTGCCCTGTTCGTACAGCTGCATCACGGCGGTCGCGGTTGACAGGCATTTGGACAGGGAAGCCATGTCGAAGATCGTGTCTTCCGTCATGGCTTCCACGGCCGGGTCGACGGCACGGTTGCCGTACGCGCGGTGGTACACCACACGGCCATGGTGGCCGACGACGAGCACGGCTCCGGGTAGCTGGTTCTGTGCGATGGCGTCGGTGACGATGTGGTCAACGGCGCTGAAGTCGCCGGCTGTGCCGGTCTGCACCGCGGAAGCCTGTTGCGCCTGCATGGCAGGACCCGCAAGGGCGAACAGGACCACCGTGGCCACCGCCGCCCCCACCACGGCGCGCTGCGGGCGAAGAACACTGACGAGTGCGCCGACCGCGAACGTCACGACCGACCCGATCAGGACGTACCAGGTAAAGGCGATGGACGAGAGGGCAAAGCCATACACATGCAGCGAAGGCACCGTCACGAACACCCTCGGCAGGTAGCACAGCAGGTTCAGCAGAAAGCCGCACACCATGCCGCAGGTCGCACCGAACTCGGTGGCAAACTGCGTCAGCGTCCCCAGCAGGAACACGCCCAGCAGCGAGCCGTAGGCGACCGAGGCAATGGACAGGCCGGTCTCCACAACATGACCCTTGCCGCCATTCGCGACCGAGTACACAGCGATGGCAAAAAGGACCAGCGCCCAGAACACGATACTGACGCGGCTCAGCCGGTTGCGTGCGCGCTCCGTGCTCTTTGGCCGAAGCCTGAGGTAGAAGTCCACCACCGTGGTCGAGGCAAGCGAGTTCAGGGCGGCGGACAGGTTCGACATTGCCGCCGCAAGAATGGCGGCGATCAGCAGGCCTGCCACGCCCACCGGCATCTGCTGCACGATAAAGGCGGGAAAGATGCGATCCGAGCCGTGGACCGCAAGCATTTGCGGGCGCTGGCCGTAAAAGACATACAGGCCGGCACCAATGACCAGGAACAGGGTGAACTGCAGCAGAACGACGCCTCCGCTTGCCAGCAACGCTATCCGCGACTCGCGAAGGTTTTTCGCCGCCAGCAGCCGCTGCACCAGCAGCTGGTCGGTGCCGTGCGATGCCATGGTTAAAAAGGCACCGCCCAGGATACCGGCCCAGAAGGTGTACGTGGTGGTCAGATTAACGGCAAAGTCCAGCAACTTCAGCTTGCCCGCGGCGGCAGTCACGGCATGCACGGTTGCCCAACCGCCCGCGACCTTGGCGCCCAGGGTCCAGATGGCAACCAGGGTGCCGGCGATGTACAGCAGCATCTGCACCACGTCGGTCCAGATGACCGCCGTCATGCCGCCCTCAAACGAATACAGCACCGTCAGTGCGGTAATCAGGGCAATGCTTGCGATGTCGTTCGTGCCAATGGCCAGGCCTACCACGATGGACACAGCATAGACGCGCACACCCTCGGCGGCGGCACGCGTGAGCAGGAACAGGCCGGCCGTGACCTTGTGGAGCACCGGTCCGAAGCGCCGGTCGATGAGCTGGTAGGCGGTAAAGAGTTCGCCCTGAAAGTAGCGCGGCAAAAACAGCACACAGAGCAGGACGCGGCCAACCATGTAGCCGAACACAAGCTGAAGAAAGGTGAAATTGCCGCCAAACGCGATGCCCGGCACACTGATGATGGTGAGCGTGCTTGTTTCCGCGGACACGATCGACAGCGCGATGGCCCACCAGGGAACGTTACGGCCCGCCAGAAAGTAGCTCGAGAGAGATTTGTCCTGCTTGCGAAAGTGCAGCCCGAATAGCGTAATGCCGACGAGGTAAACGGCGATCAAAGCAAGGTCGAAGGGGTGAAGCCGTGTCGGCATAGTAAGCAGTGTAGGCGACGTTTGCCGCCACGCCCCTGGCAAACCCGCCTGCCGTCACTGCAACGGCACGCCGCGCACCATGGCTCCGGCAAGCCGGCCCTCCGCGTCAAAGAAGTTCAGGTTGGCTTCCGCTCCAACGCTCACCGCCGCCACGTCGTCCAGGCCAAGCATGCGGCGGGGATTGCGCGTCGCGAGCCGTACGGCGGCGGCGAGCGAAGCCCCGGTAAACCGCTGCAGGTTGGCAACCGCCCGGTCCATGGTCAGCACGGAGCCGGCAAGCACGCCGCCCGCGGTACAGGTGCCGCCGGCCACGTCCACATCCAGGCCGCCAAGCTTGTAGCGCCCGTCGGGCATGCCGGTGGCGGCCATGCCATCGGTCACCAGCAGCGCACGCTCCGGCCCCTTGCTGCGCCACCACAGGCGCACAGCTTCGGGCGTGGTGTGGATGCCGTCGCAGATCAGCTCCGCATACAGCTCGGCTTCGTCCAGCACCACGCCAAGGATGCCGGGCTCGCGGTGGTCCAGCGCGCGCATGGCGTTGAAGGTGTGCGTTGCGGACGTGGCACCGGCGGCAATGCCGGCACGCGCGGCCGCCGCAAGCGCGTTGGAGTGGCCCAGCGACACGCGCACCCCGAGACCCCGTGCGTGGGCGATCAGCTCGGTGGCGCCCGGCAGCTCCGGCGCCAGCGTCAGCAGGCGAATCGTTCCGCGCGCTGCGCTCCAGAACCGTTCAAAGAGGGCGACGGACGGCGCCTGCAGCTCCCCCGCGGGGTGAACGCCGCGCTTTGCATGCGACAGGAACGGGCCTTCCAGATGGATGCCGATGGGCCGCGCAGCACCCCTGCCGGGGTCCCGGTCGATCGCATCGGCGATGTCTTCCAGCGCACGGAGCGTGCCATCGATGGGCGCGGTCACGGTGGTCGCGAGAAACTGCGCGGTGCCGAAGCGGGCAAGGGTCACACCGACACGGTTCATGGCGCCCACGCTACCGTCCATCACGTCGCTGCCGCCCGCGCCATGGACGTGGATGTCCAGGAAACCGGAACCCAGGGTGATGCCGCGCAGCTGAATGGTGTTCTGCGGTGCCGCCGTCTCCTGCTGCGTCGTGACGCGCGTGATCCGGCCGTCGTCGATGAACACCAGCGGTCGCTCAAGCACCGCGTCCTCAACGATCAGGGCGTCTGCGGCAAGAACCGTCATGGTGCCACAGAAGGGAGCGGGATGCCCAGTTCCGACGCCGGTGGAAGCACGCCCGTATCGTTCCATGCGCGCCGTGCCGCGCGAACCCTGTCGCCCCGCTGGATCCATGTGTCGACCGCAAGGGTGTAACGCTCGCTCATGTTGCCCAGGTAGTACGGCCGGTAGCTCCTGCGCCAGGCCTCGTCGTACAGGTCGCGCATCATGCTGTAGTTGTTGCGCAGGTCTTCCATCTTGCCCTGCACCGAGTTCGGATGGGCGATGTCGCTGAGCGAGCGAATCAGCTCCGCGCGGTCGGTGCGCACCTTGCTGCCCTGCAAGCCGTAGGCCCTCGCGTACTCCGCGGCAATCTCGTCGGCGATCTGAAACTTCAGGCCGATGAAGTCGATGCGGCGCGCGCCCAGTTCCATCGCGTCCAGCGCATCCTGTTCACGCAGCGGCACCAGGTTGCGTGCTTCGCGCACAAGCACCAGCGCATGCTCGGCATGCAGGCGAAGGTCATGGTTGAGCGGCCGCAACTTCGCTGCGATCCTTTGGCCTTCCGGCGTCAATGGATCAACCCAGAACAGGAAGTCGTTGGCGTCGGCGCCCTTGGTGTAGCTGTCTTTCAGCAGCAGGTGGGCCGCCATCAACTCCTGCTGCGCCTGGTTGATCTTGCCGGTATTGTCGCCGTGGAACACCCGGCCATAGGCCCGCTGAAACTGCGGAATGGAGCTCTCCCCCGCTTGCCAGGCCGCCGCCGCCCCAAACAGGACGCCGTACCAGTTGCTGTTGAACAGCGCCTCGCCGTCATCGTCCCAAACGGTGTTGAGCTGTCCTGTGCATCCCGAGGCCTGGCCCTGTGCGGTGAAGCCCTGGATGTTAGGCAGGGCGAGGTTGTTGTCCGGATACACGCGGTTCCAGTTGTTGACGCCGGGTGCCACCCAGCAGGGCAGGTTCGCATCGGTGTACGGCTTCACGTAAGGCACGAAGCTGGGGTGCGGGTTGTACTCCCACGCGACGGCGATGGTGCTGCGCTTGAAGTCGGCGGGCAGCGCCTTGACCAGCGCCGGCTCCTTTTGGGCGACGTCCCCCCAGAAAAGAAACGTGCGGTTTAGCGGCTTAAGGTCGGCGACGATCTTTTGCATAAAGTCGAGATACACCGGCCCAAGTCCGCGTGCATCGACGTCCGCCTTGGTCGCGCCCTTGCCCAGTTCGAAGGTTTCGTCCGCGCCCAGGTGCAGAAACGGTCCGGGGTAGTCGCGCGCCAGTTCCTTGAACATGCGGTCGATGAAGGGGATCGCTCCTGGCGCACCCGGAGCCAGCACATGACCGTGCGGCGTCTCCGCCAGCGGCGCGTAGATCTCCTGCTCCAGCATGAAGTGCAGGTGACCAAAGGCCTCCTGCTCGGGAATGATGGTGACGTGGAACCTGGCCGCATACGCAACCAGCTCGCGCGCCTCTGCGGGGGAGATGGAGCCGCCGGGCGGCGCGGCCAGCGGGTCCGACAGGTATTGCATCGTGTTCTCGAAGTAGGGCGAGTAGACGTTGGCCTTGTAGGCGGCAAGCGTGCGGATCTGCTTCTTCTGGAAGTCGAGGGTCGGCACCGGACCGCGCGACAGGTCGTCGTGCAGGCCACGGTAGCGCATGGCCGGCCAGTCGCGAATGGTGGCCACATGCAGCACGGTACCGTTTGGTCCGCCCGTGTCCACCAGCTGCTTCACGGTTTGTGCGCCGTAAAAGACGCCCTCTGCTGTGGCCGCGATCACGGCCAGGCCATTACCATGCGGCACAATGGCGTAACCTTCCGCCTGCATCTCCGGCGTCAGGCGGGTGGTGCCAAGCGCCTGCTGTCCCTCCGCTGAGCCTGCACGCAGAAGGCTCACGATGACGGGGGATCCGGGTGCGGTGGTGAGGCCCATCTGCCGCAGGGTCGTGCCAAGGTCCTCGGCGACGAAGGTGTCCTCGGCGGCGCAACCCGCGCACACGATCGAGACGCCGCTGGCCAGCGGCAGGGTGCGCTGTTCCTGCATCTCTCGCGGCATGGGAATGAGCGTCAACTGGCCGAACGCCAGGGCGGTGCTGACCGCGGCCGCAGCCAGGGGCAGCCAGAAACGAGCTGGACACAAGCGGGCAGGGAGAAACGCAACAGCCATACACACGAACTTAAATGACCGGGCAGGCAGGTCGCGGGAAAGATGGGGGCCGGTATCTGCGGCGCGACCCGGAGCTCTGCCGTTGTGCAAAGAATTTCGTTTGCGACGCGGACCAAAGCCGCTCCTTTGGTAGGCTGGCCTTGCCGCAGACCCCGCGTCGCGCTTGTCGCGAACGGGCAAAGCTGCCAGAAATCTGCCAGGGGAGACGCCAGGCCATGCCGCTGCACGAAGACAGGCTGTTTCCCGCGGACATCGCCACACGTGCGGTGGCGCGGCGGCTGTACGCCCTTGCGCGGACACTGCCCATTGTGAGTCCCCATGGCCACACCGATCCGGCATGGTTTGCCGGCAACGAACCGTTTGCCAACCCAACGGCGCTGTTTATCCAGCCGGACCACTACATCTTCCGCATGCTCTACTCGCAGGGCATCTCCCTGGAGTCGCTCGGCATTGGTGCACCGGCGGACCCACGCGAGGTGTGGCGAATCTTTGCGCGGCACTACTATCTGTTTCGCGGCACACCCACGCGGCTGTGGATCGACTCCGCCTTCCGCTCCGTCTTCGGCCTGGAAGATCGCCTGTGCGCGCAGAACGCGGAGGTGTTGTACGACACCATCGACTGCGCGCTGGCCACACCGGCGCTGCGGCCGCGGGCGCTGTACGACAGCTTCGGTCTGGAGGTGCTGGCAACGACCGATTCGGCGCTGGACGCGCTGGTGCACCACCAGGCGATCCGCGCATCCGGATGGAAGGGCAGGGTCATCCCGACGTTTCGGCCGGACGCCTGTATCGACCCGGAGTTTGCCGGCTTTCACGAGAACCTGCTGCAGCTGGGCAGGCTCACGGGGCAGGACACATCGACCTACGCCGGGTACCTTGCGGCGCTGCGCAACCGGCGTGCCTTCTTCAAGACGGTGGGTGCAACGGCGACCGACCACGGACACCTCTATGCCAACACCGCCGACCTGTCCCTGGCCGACGCCTCCGCTCTGTATGCCAAGGTGTTCGCCGGGCACGCGAGCACGGCCGAGGGCGAACTCTTCCAGGCGCAGATGCTGACGGAAATGGCCGCCATGAGCGTCGAGGACGGCCTCGTGATGCAGCTGCACCCGGGATCGCTGCGCAACCACAACGTCCCGCTCTATGAGCAGTTCGGGCGCGACAAGGGCGGCGACATCCCCACGCCTACCGACTATGTTCGGGGCCTGCGGCCACTGCTGAACCGCTTCGGCAACAACGCGAACTTCACGTTCCTGGTCTTCACGCTGGATGAGTCGACCTATGCGCGTGAACTCGCGCCACTGGCCGGCCACTACCCGTGCCTGCGCCTCGGTCCGGCGTGGTGGTTCCATGATTCGCCGGAGGGCATGATGCGCTACCGCAAACAGGCACCGGCGCCGGCGGGTTTAAACACCCCGGCGGGCTTCAACGATGACCCGGGGGCGCGGGTTTCCCCCCCGGCGCGGCACGAGGTGGCGCGCCGCGTCGACAGTGCCTTTCTGGCGCGCCTCGTGGTGGAACACCGTCTGGATGAAGAGGAAGCGGTCGAGCTGATCAAGGACCTGACCGTGAACCTTGCGCGGAAGACGTACCGCCTGTGAGCACCTACCTAAGCATCGGTTCGCCGGAAACGGAGCTGTCGCCGGTGGAGGCGGAGCGGCTCTTGAAGGAGACGCTGGAGCAGCTTGGGCCGCGCACAAAAGTGCTTGCGATTCCGCCGGACTTCAGCCGCGTCCATTCGCAGGCAGGCGTGCTGACGGAGATGGCGTGGCGGCATTACGGCGATGCGTTGACCGACGTTCTGCCCGCCCTGGGAACGCACCGGCCCATGACCGAGCCGGAGATGGTAACGATGTTTGGCAAGACGCCACGTGCGCTGTTCCGCGTGCATGACTGGCGCAGCGATGTGGTGACGCTGGGCGAGGTTCCCGCCGAGTTCATGCTGCAGGTGAGCGAGGGCAAGCTCGACTACAGCTGGCCGGCGCAGGTCAACCGGCTGGTGCGCGATGGCGGCCATGACCTGATCCTGTCCATCGGGCAGGTGGTGCCGCATGAAGTGATTGGCATGGCGAACTACAACAAGAACGTCTTTGTCGGCACCGGCGGCGTCCTGGGGATCCACCGCTCGCATTTTCTGGGCGCGGTCTACGGCATGGAGCGCATCATGGGGCGCGCGGACAACCCCGTGCGCGCGGTGCTGAACTACGCCTCGGACCACTTTGCGCAGCAGCTGCCCATCGTCTATGTTCTGACCGTGGTGGGCAAAAACAGCGAGGGCGAACTTGCGCTTCGGGGGCTCTACATCGGCGATGACGCGGACTGCTTTTCGCAGGCCGCGGCGCTCGCGCTCCGGGTGAACTTTGTCATGATGGAGCGTGAGGTCCGCAAAGCGGTGGTGTACCTGGACCCGCACGAGTTCAAGTCGACCTGGCTGGGCAACAAGAGCATCTATCGCACCCGCATGGCGCTTGCGGACGACGCGGAGCTGATCGTGCTTGCGCCGGGCGTGCGGGAGTTCGGCGAGGACGGAAAGGTCGACGAACTCATCCGCAGGTACGGCTACCATGGCACGCCGCAGACGCTCGAATGGACGAAGCACGATCCGGAACTGGCGGCCAATCTGAGCGCGGCGGCACACCTGATCCACGGTTCCAGCGAGGGCCGCTTCCACATCACATACTGCCCCGGCCATCTCTCGGCGCAGGAGATCGAAGGCGCCGGTTACGGCTACGGCGACCTTGCGCAGGCAATGGAAAAATACCAACCCTCGCGGCTGCGGGACGGTTGGAATACGGTCGACGGCGAAGACCTTTTTTACGTCAGCAATCCGGCGCTCGGCCTGTGGGCCAACCGGCAGCGCTTCCACCTGAGCGGCGGTGCGGCATGAGCGCGCAGTTGTTCGTCATGATGGGCGTCAGCGGCTCCGGCAAAACGACCATCGGCCAGCTGCTTGCCCAGCGGCTCTCGATCGAGTTCCTGGATGCGGACGACTACCATTCCCAAGCAAACAAGGACAAGATGCACGCCGGCGTTCCCCTGACGGACGAAGACCGCTGGCCATGGCTTGCCACGCTGAACGGCCTGCTGCTGGCACGCAAGGACCGGGGCTGTGTGCTCGCCTGTTCCGCGCTGAAGGAGGTCTACCGCAACCTGCTCTTGAAGGACATCCCCGCGGAGGAACTCGACTTTGTGCTGC
This sequence comes from uncultured Terriglobus sp., assembly GCA_964250935.1. Classification (GTDB taxonomy): domain Bacteria; phylum Acidobacteriota; class Terriglobia; order Terriglobales; family Acidobacteriaceae; genus Terriglobus. The sequence continues at coordinate 32,616 of CAXUHM010000019.1, read as the reverse complement.
TGGAAGGCTCCAAAGACATGATTGCGAACCGCATGACGCACCGGCAGCACTTTATGCCGGCCAGCATGCTCGACAGCCAGCTTGCAACGCTGGAGGTCCCGAGCTACGCGATCAAGGTCACCAACGATCGGGACCCATCGGCGGTGGTCGATGAAATTCTGCGGCGTGAGCACGTGCAAGCGCCAGCACCCGCAACAAATACCCCGGCACCCGCAACAGACGCCCCGGCACCTGCGGCGGACGCACCAGCACCTGCAACAACGGAAGGGAACTAAGTGGCCAAAAACATCTTCGATCTGACCGGCAAGACGGCCGTCGTCGTGGGCGGGACCTCCGGCATAGGCCTCGCACTCTCGCTTGGGCTTGCCGACGCGGGCGCCACGGTGGTGCCCAGTTCCCGCCGTCCGGACCAGGTCCGGGAAGCCGCCGACAGGATTGAGGCTGCCGGCGCAAGGACGCTGCGCGTGCCATCGACCGTGAGTGAGCGGGCATCGCTGCAGCACCTGCACGACGAGGTGATCGCCGCCTTCGGGCAGGTCGATATCCTTGTGAACTGCGCGGGCAAGACCAAGCGCGAACCCACACTGACGCTGAGCGAAGACTCCTGGAACGACATCATGGACACGAATGTGACGGGCACGCTGCGCGCCTGCCAAGTGTTCGGCAAATCCATGCTGGAACGTGGCTACGGTCGCATCATCAACATTGCCTCACTCACCACCTTTGTGTCGTTCATGGAAGTTGCAGCCTACTCCGCAAGCAAAGCCGCGGTGGGCGCGTTGACCAAGTCGCTGGCCGTGGAGTGGAGCAGCAGGGGTGTGACCTGCAATGCCATTGCGCCGGGGCTGTTTCGTACGGCGCTCAATGCCGCGCTTCTTGACGGCAGCGACCGCGGCCGCGAGCTCAAGATGCGGACCCCCATGGGCCGGTTCGGCCAGACGGAGGAGTTGGTCGGCGCCTGTGTCTATCTCGCGTCCGACGCCGCGGGCTTTGTGAACGGCGAAATCATCACGGTCGACGGCGGCTTTCTTGCCAGCGGCGTCAACCAATAGCGCGCCTCGGAAAGGGAGCGATGGACCACGGGAACTTTCTCGGGATCAAGCCTGCACAGAGTTGCCGCTGGGATTTCCTGACACTGGGTGAGGTCCTGCTGCGCTTTGATCCGGGCGACGAACGCATCCGCAACACGCGGCACTTTCGCGTGTGGGAGGGCGGCGGCGAATACAACGTCGCGCGCGCCCTGCGTCGATGCTTCTCGCAGCGCACGGCCATCGTCACGGCGCTGGTCGACAACCCGGTGGGCCGGCTGGTCGAGGACCTGATGCTGCAGGGCGGCGTCGACCAGACGCACGTGCTGTGGCGCGCCTACGACGGCCTGGGCAACGATGCGCGGAACGGCATTTACTTTCTGGAGCGCGGCTTTGGCGTGCGCGGTGCGCTGGGCAGCATGGACCGCGGCCACACCGCCGTCTCGCAGCTCAAGCCGGGCGACATCGACTGGGAGCAGATCTTCGGCGAAGAGGGTGTGCGCTGGTTCCACACCGGCGGCGTCCTGACGGCGCTGAGCGAAACCACGCTGGAGCTTGCCCGCGACGCAATGGCCGCGGCTAAACGGCATGGCACCGTGGTGTCGTACGACGGCAACTACCGGCCCTCGTTGTGGAAGGCGCGTGGCGGAAGGCTTGCCGCCGCCGCCGCCAACGCAACGCTGACCGGGAACGTGGATGTGCTGTTCGGCCATGAGGGCGACCTGTCGACGGAACTGATCGACGCCTCCCACGGTCCGCCCTGCCACACCGAGGAGAGCTATGCCGTGATGGCGGCGCGCGTGGTCGCGGCGCATCCCGCGCTCAAGCTCATCGGCACCGCCACACGCACGCCGCGCACGGCCAATCGCAACGACTGGGGCGCCTTTGCCTATGCCGGGGGAGCGGTGCATGCCGCGGCAGAGATGCACGATCTGGAGATCTTCGACCGTGTCGGTGGCGGAGACGGCTTTGCGGCCGGGCTGATCTTCGGCCTGCTCAGCGACTGGCCGCTGACCCAGGCGCTGCAGTGCGGCGTCGCCAGCGGCGCACTAGCCATGACGACGCCGGGTGACAGCAACTTCGCCACCATGGCGGAAATCGAGCGCCTGATGGCCGGTTCCGGCGCAGGTGTGCAACGATGAGCGATGTGATCTCCCTTGCCCAGAAGTTCAGCACCTTCGCCGAGCACTGGCAGCCCCGCGTTGCCGCCGAACTCAATGGTCAGGAGGTAAAGCTGGTCAAGATCCTGGGGGAGTTCCCCTGGCACCACCATGCGGACGTGGACGAGCTGTTCTTCTGCTTTCGCGGCGCGTTCCGCATGGACTTCCGCGACCGGAGCGTCCACCTCCGGGCAGGGGACATGCTGGTGGTGCCGCGTGGCGTGGAGCACCGTCCCGCCGCCGAGTACGAAGCCGAAATCCTGGTGTTTGAGCCGGCCAACGTGCGCAACACCGGCAACGTGGAAGACAGCCCGTTTCTGGCGGCGAACGGCGTCCGGGTCTAGTGCCGGTGTTCAAAGGAAGAGCCCATGCAAAAAGCTGAAGTGTTGAAGCGGATGGCCCACACCGGCCTGGTACCTGTCCTTCGTGCGACGTCAGAGGTGGAAGCGCTTGCCATTGCACGCGCCATCGCCGCAGGTGGCGTCCACGTGCTGGAGGTGACGATGACCGTGCCGGGCGCGATGGAGGTCATCCGTACCCTCGTCCGCGACGAACCGGCCATGCTGGTCGGCGCCGGTACCGTGCTGGACCCGGAGACGGCGCGCGCCTGCATGCTGGAGGGCGCGCAGTTCATCGTCAGTCCGGCAACCAATCTGCGCACCATTGAGATGTGCCGTCGCTACGCCTGCGCCGTCCTTCCCGGCGCGCTTACGCCGACCGAGGTCGTGACCGCGTGGCAGGCGGGTGCGGATGCGATCAAAATTTTTCCGGCAAGCGCCATGGGCGGCGCCAGCTACCTGAAAAGCCTCAAGGCACCATTGCCCCAGATCGACCTGATCCCGACAGGCGGCGTGTCGGTGGCAACAGCGGTGGAGTTCCTGGAAGCGGGTGCCTTCGCGCTCGGCGTCGGTGCGGACCTGGCCGATCGCAGAGCCATTGCGGAGGGCAAACCCGAGCGCATTACCGAGACCGCGCGCGCTTACCTGCGGGCCATCGCCGCGTGGCGTGCCGGGTCCGCCGCACAGCAGTCCGACTAGCGGCTTGATTCCTCACGCGCGGCGGGGATGCCGGCTCTCCATGGTGAACCGGTCAACAGACACAGGAAGCCGGCCGGCGCAGCCTCAGGCCCGCTGTGAATCTCAGGCTATCTTCCAAGGGCGCCACGGCACCGACGGTATGAGTACCGCCGGGAGCACGCCACCACGCCTGTGCGAGCAGCGTTAACCCTCGTCACGGTGACCGGTTTTCAAGAAAGTTTGAGCCGTAGACGAACTCGCACGCCATCGCCTACACTGCTCCGCATGAACCGTCGCACCTTTGCCCGCAATGCTGCCGCGCTCGCCGCGGTTTCCGCTCTGCCCGTCGCGGCCTGGGGCGCAAACGTGTCGCCGATCAAGCTTGGCCAGTGCTCCTACACGTTTCGCAACTTTACGCCAGACGTCATGATCGGCATGCTGCACGAGCTTGGCATCGTCAACCTCAACATCAAGGACATGCACCTGCCCATGCAGCCGCTGGCCGATGTGCCGGCGCGGGCGGAGGTGTACCGCCATGCCGGCATCCGGCTGACCGATGCGGGCGCCATCTACTTCAAGACCGACACGGACGAGGCCGTCCGGCCCAGCTTCGAGTACCTGAAAGCGGCAAAGATCCCTCGCTTCGTCGGTGCGCCGTCGCGGGAGGCGCTGCCGCGGGTGGCACGCTTGTGCGTGGAGTACGACATCCGTATGGGCATTCACAATCATGGCCCGGAGGATCATGAGTGGCCGAGCCCCTTTGACATCCAGAAGGTGATCGAGCCCATGGACCACCGCGTGGGGTACTGCATCGACCTGGGCCACACCCTGCGCACCAAGACCGACCCCGTGGCCGCCATCCGCATGGCCGGCCCGCGGCTGTACGACGTGCACATCAAGGACCTTGCCGATCCGCTGGTCAAGGAGTCGCAGGTTGCCGTGGGCGAGGGCGTGATGCCGGTGCGCAAGATCTTTGAAGCGCTGGTCGACATCCACTACGACGGGTACGTCGACCTGGAGTACGAGATCAAGCCGGAAGACCCGGTTCCCGGCGTGCGCAAAAGCCTTGCAACCATGCGGCAGGTGCTTGCCGAAATGGGGTACACCGCCTGACAGAAGCCTGGCCGCTTCACGGAAGCCGGGCCAGGAACGTCTCGATCTCCGGGCTTGTCCAGTCCTGCGGGCCGATAAACTTGCGGCGAATCACGCCGGCGCGGTCGATGACATAGCTCTCCGGAACGCGCACACTGCCGAAACGCAGGTTGGCGCCGGTTGAACCGTCGCGAACGCTCAGCAGGCTGATGCTGTACTGCTTCAGAAACGCCTCGTACGCCACAGGGTCGTCGTCGATGGAAACGGCGACGATCTTCACCTTGGGCATGTCGGCCTGCAGCTTTTCCAGGCTCGGCAGTTCGTCCAGGCAGGGCGCACACCACGTTGCCCAAAAGTTCAGAACGACCACCTGGCCGCGAAACTGGCCAAGCGTCACCGCGTGCGCGCCATCGTGGACGGAAAAGTCCGGCGCGGCCTGCATGACCTGCTGCGGGTGATCGCCGCGGTTGCACGCGCAAAGCAGCAGCAGCAGCAGGGTAGCCCAGCCCATCGTGTTTCGCGCAGGCAATCTGCTCCGGAACCGCTTCAACGCACATCACCCCACGGGTTCTATCATACGAGCGTGAGCATGGAAGATCAGCCCGGCACCACGCAACCGCACCGTGAGACTGCGCCGGAAGACGGATTTTTGTTGCGGCTGGATGGCAGCGCCCCTCATTCCCGCGCACGTCCCCGGTCCCACGTGGAACTCGAGGCCGACGAGCCCTCCACGCACGAGCTCACCGTCATCATTCCGGCGCGGGATGAGGCAGCCAATCTTGAGGGCTGCGTGCAGTCGTTGCTGGCGCAATCGGAGCCGGGGTTTCTGCTGGGCCAGCAGTGGCACCTGTTTATCGTCGACGACAGCTCGACCGACGGCACGCTTGCGCTTGCGGAGCGGATGGCCGCGGGGCGCGCAGGTGTGCATGTGCTGCGCGCGCCGGAACTCAAAGCGAAGCGTCACGGCTTTACCGGCAAAAACGCGGCGCTCTGGTTTGCCAGCAACCAGCCCGTGGCACGCACGGCGAAGTGGCTGCTGTTTACCGATGCCGACACGTTGCACGAACCGGGCAGCACGCACCGGGCCGTGGTGGAGGCGGAGCGCCACGCCGTTGGCATGCTGTCGTACTCGCCGCGGCAGATCGCGGCCAACCTCGTGCAGCGCGCGCTTCTGCCGATCATTTTTTCAGAGCTGGCCAGCACCTACCCACCCAGGTCCGTATCGGACCCGGCCAGCCCCGTTGCCGCGGCAAATGGACAATTCCTGCTGGTGAGCCGGCCGGCATACGTTGCCGTGGGCGGCCATGCGGCGGTTGCGGATCGCGTGCTGGAAGATGTGGCGCTGGCCCGCCTGCTGAAGCGGCGTGGCCCGATTCGGCTGCGCTATGCGCCAGAGGCAGTGGCCGCGCGCATGTATCCCACCACCGGCGCCATGCTCGCCGGATGGACGAAAAACCTGGCCCTGCTGTTCGGGCACCCGCTGGTGCTTGCGGCTTCGCGTTTTCTCGACCTTCTCCTGCTGGTCGGCCTGCCGGTACTTGCCATCACCATGCCGACGCTTGTGCTGTGGCAGCGTGCCGCCATCGGTGTGCTCTGGCTGCGCGTTCTGCTGCGCTACTGGACGCGCCTTCGCCGGGCGCATGCCTCGCTCCTCGAAGTGCTCCTGTCGGTCGCCGCGCTTCCACTCTTTGCTGTACTCATGGTGCGGTCGTGGCAGCAGGTGTCGGTGGTCAAGCGGGTCGCGTGGAAGGGACGCGAATACGCGCAGTAGCATTGGCCAGCCTACCCGGCCAGCCACGCCCTCTGCGACCGTCGGAGATGCGGCTGCCATGCACGTTCAGTCCTCGCGCAGCACTTCCAGCGGCTTCTGCCCAAGCACGCGAAAGCTCGCAAGCCAACCCGTCGCGACTGTCAGGCCGGCAACGATCAGCAGCGCTAGCAGGTTTTCCCCTCCCAAAAAATGGAAGTCGAGATCGAGCTTGCGTTCGAGGTAGATCGTGCTGATATTCGCAAAGATCAGGCCAACCAGCCCCGCCACCACGCCAAGGGTGGCAAACTCCACCGAGAAGATGGCGGCAATGCGCGATCGTGTGGCGCCCAGCGTCTTCAGCACAACCACCTCGCGAATGCGGCGGTACCGCGTGCCGGCAATAGCCGAGGCCAGGATCACCAGCCCCGCAAAGATGGAGAAGCCGGACAGGAACTGGATCACAATCGACACCTGCAGCAGCACGCCGCGCAGGCTCTCCAGCGCCTGCGCCACGTTGATCACGGTCACGGTCGGGTACCGCTTGTAGAGCGCTCGCTGCAATTCGCCAACCTTGTTCGGATCGTTGTGCACCGCGCCGTACCAGACCACGGGCAGCCCCGCGAGCGGCGCCGACGGCAGAATGAACTCGGCACGCGCGTACGCATGCTGACCGTCGGAGCGGATGATGGAGGTCACCTCCGCATCGACCGGGTGGTCCGGGTCGCCCGCGGCGGCAAACACAATGTGTGATCCCAGGTGGACGCCAAGCCGCTTCGCGTGCATCTCGCCCAGGGCCACCTCGGCGCGGGTCTCGCCCTGCTTCCAGTAGCGGCCTTCCACAACCTTGGTCCCGGCCGGCAGGGTGTCGGACCAGGTAATGGTGATGGACTGCAGCATGCGCTGCGGAAAGTTTTTGAGCTTGAGCTTTGCAGCCGGCACGCCGTCGACCGAAAGGATGCGCGACGCGATCACCGGCAGAAACTCCGGTTCGCCTTTCACGGTGGGCTGCGACTTCAACAGCTTGATCACGCCGTCGATTTCGCTCGAGGCAATATCGATCAGGAAGACATTCGGCAGTGTGGGATTTGTGGAGATCTTCAGTTCGCGGGTAAAGGCCTGGCCCAGAAAAAGCACAATGGCAATCTGCATCACGCCCAGCCCCAGCGCCGCCAGCAGTGCCGCTGACGGGTTGCCGGGCCGGTACAAATTGGCCAGGCCGTGACGCAGGACGGACGGCAGCGCAAGCCTTGTACGCGCCAGAAAAAAGCGAATGGCCGCAAGCAGGGCAGCGGCCGTGGCCAGCAGCACCAGCAGCACGGCAAACAGGCCCGCCGCAAAAATACGGCCCACCAGCCTGGAGTCGGAAAGCGTCGTCGCGATCAGCGTCAGGCCGCCCAGAATGAGCACCATCGCCAGCACCTGCGCAACATTTCTGCGCAGCAGGGCAAACAGGCGGGCGAGCCACGCACCCGCACTCCCGGGCTCGTCCGCGGTATCCACGTTGCGGCGCAGGATCAGAATGGGACGGATGTTGCGAATGTCGAGCAGGGGCGGCAGCGTGAACAGCACCGTAATGATCAGCCCGGTCGCAAGACCCGCGCCGATCGCAGAACTTGCGATGTGGAACTGCGGAGCGATGCCCAGCAGCCTGCCCAGCAGCAGGGGCAGCACCAGTTGCACGCCAATGCCGAGCACCACACCGGCTGCGCCGCCCAGCAGGCCGAGCACGACCGTCTGCAGCAGGTAAATGCGCACCACCGACGAACTCTGCGCGCCCAGCGACTTCATGATGGCGATCGTGTCCAGCCGCTCCAGCAGGTGGGTGCGCATGGCCATGGCAACGCCCACCGCACCCAGCACCAGCGCCACCAGCGACACCAGCGACAGAATGCTGGTCGATCGGTCAAGCGCCAGGGTGATCGCCGGATTGGTCTCGCGATAGTCCGTGATCTGGGCCTCGGGCAGCACGTCTTCCAGCTGCGCCTTCAGCTTTGCCACGGATTTCTCGTCGGCCTGCGGCAGCTTGAAGAGGAACCGTTGGCTGGCGCGGCTGCCCGGCGCAAGCAGATGGGTGGCGGCCAGCTGCGTCTGGGTAAGCAGCACGCGAGGCCCGGCGGCAAACGCACCCGACAGCCGGTCCGGCTCGCTCGCAACCACCGCGGCAATGGTAAAGGTCGCGTCCCCAATGGTGATGCGGTCGCCCACGTTGAGCTTCAGGCGAATCAGCAGATCGTCGCCCACCGCGACATTCTGGCCGCCAACGGCCTGCGTCAACGGCATGGACGGCTGCAACGCAACCGCGCCATAGTACGGGTACTGCGTCGGGTCAATGGCCTTCAGGCCGACCAGCAGCGGGTCGAGCGCATTGGCCGCGGTCGACATGGCGACCATCTCCGTCACGGGGGTAATGCGAATGCCATGCACGGCGGCAGCCTCGAGCTTCGCCTCCTGCGCGGGCGTCGCCTGCTGAAACATGCGCGCCCCCATGTCGCCTGCAAGAATCGATCGTGCACGCACCAGCAGCGTCTGCCGAAAGGCCGAAGAGAAGCCGCGCACGCCTGTCAGCGCGGCCACACCGATGGCAACCGAAAGAATCACAAACAGAAATTTGCCGCGCGCATTGCGCAGTTCGCGCCCGGCAATGCGCGCCGCGGTGGACCAGGGCAGCGCGGCCACTACAGGTCTCCCGCAAGCAGAGCGGACTCATCCGCCACGGAGCTCGGCTGCATGCGTGCGCGCAGGGGCGTGTGCGGCAGGTCCGACAGAATGGCGCCGTCGCGCACCGTCAGAATGCGAGACGCGTTTGCCGCGACCGCCGGGTCATGGGTGACAAGCACCAGCGTCGTGCCTTCTTTCTGGTTCAGGTCCAGCAGCAGCTCCATCACCTGCGCACCATTCCTGCTGTCCAGGTTGCCGGTCGGCTCGTCGGCAAGCACAATGGGCGGCCGCAGGATGAACGCCCGCGCCAGGGCGACCCGCTGCTGTTCACCGCCGCTCAGCTGCACGGGATAATGGTCCGCCCGGTCGGCCAGGCCAACCGCCGCAAGCAGGCCGCGCGCGCGGTCCAGGCCTTCGCGTTGCGCGGCGGAACTGTTCAGCTCAAACGGCAGAAGAACGTTCTCCAGCGCGGTAAGCGTGGGGATCAGCTGGTAGCTCTGAAACACAAACCCAATCAGTTTGCCGCGCAGGCTCGCCAGCTTGTCTTCCGCCAGGTAGCTGATGGCCGTGCCCTGCAGGACCACGTCCCCGCTGGTTGGGGTGTCAAGACCCGCCAAGAGGCCCAGCAGCGTGGACTTTCCGGAGCCGGATGAGCCCATGATGGCGACAAACTCACCGGCCTCGACGTCGAACGAGATGCCGCGCAGAATTTCGACCGTGCGGCTGCCGTTGCGAATGGTCTTGGTCAGGCTGGAAACGTGGATGCTGGATACTGTAGTTTGAGGCACGTCTCTAGTATCTCGCGAAAGATTGCCGGCTTTTGCTTCCACCGTGATTGCTTTCGGGGAACTTGATGGGGTCACGGTGGAGTGAATGCAGCGGCAGAGGAAAACGGTTTGAAGCTTGAATGGGTGGCAGCATTGGTGTTGGTGGTGGCGATGGTCGGCTGTAAACCGACGCGCCTGACCAAGGAATCGGAGGGGGAGAACGGCATGGCGACGCCCTCGCGCAGCGCGGTCAAAGGCGACGCCGCCCCCGCAAGCGAACTGACCCCGGATGGCCGGCCGGTCATTGCGTGTTTTGGCGACAGCCTGACCGCCGGTTACGGCGTGGATCTTGAAGAAAGCTACCCCAGCCGGCTGCAGGCCGACCTGGACCGGGATGGCTACCACTACCGCGTCGTGAACATGGGCATCAGCGGCGAAACGACCAAGGACGGCCTTTCGCGCGTGGACCGCGTGCTTGCGGCAAAGCCGGCCATCGTCGTGGTGGAATTCGGCGGCAACGACGGGCTTCGCGGCATCCCGGTGACCAGTTCGCGCGCAAACCTCGACAGCATCGTCAGCAGGCTGCACACCGCCGGCGTGCAGGTCATGATGGCGGGTATTACCCTGCCGCCGCAGTTCAGTACGGCCTACATCAAGGACTTCGATCAGACCTACCTCGTGATCGCGCGAAAGTACAACGTCCCGCTCTACCCGTTTCTGCTCAAGGACGTCTACGGCGTTCCCGGCAGCATTCAGCAGGACGGCGTGCACCCCACGGCGCAGGGGTGCCGGCAGGTCGCGAAAAACATCGAGGGATTCCTGAAGCCGGTGCTGAAAAAGTAGGCGTCAGAGCAGGTTCAGGTGCGGGTGGATCAGCGTTCCCGCAATGCGCTTGCCAATGCCCGCAAGCTCGCGCGGCGAGCTGAAGATGCGCACCAGCGGCGCATTGCTGAACTCCGGCAGGTTCACGTCCATGCCGTGGCGCATCTTCTGCAGTGCCTGCTCGTCGGCGTTCACGGCAGGGAACTGCGGCAGAATAGTGCGTGCGTGTGGCAACAGGTCGGCAATGGTGCCGGCATTCGCCGCGTCAATCAGCTGCTCGCGTGTAATGGCCTGCTGCAGGGTAAACGGACCCGCAACCGTGCGGCGCAGCGACGCCAGGTGCGCGCCGCAGCCGGCAAGCTGGCCCAGTTCATGCGCCACGGAACGCACATATCCGCCCGCGGACACCTCCATCTCGAAATGCGCGATGTCCCCTTCAAGTGCTGTCAGGGCAAAGCGGTGGATGGTAATGCGCGCCGGCTTGACCTCCACCGGCTTGCCCTGGCGCGCCAGCTTGTAGGCGGGGGTTCCGTCAATCTTCTTGGCCGAAAAGATCGGCGGCATCTGGTCGATCGTGCCGTGAAAGGGTGCGGCAAGCTGCCGCAACTCCTCCAGCGTCCGGGTCAGCGGGCGCGGCTCGGTCTGCGGCGTTCCCTCCGTGTCGAAGGTATCGGTCGCAAATCCAAAGCGGATCGTGCCCGCGTAGGTCTTGTCGCTGCTGTCGAAAAACTGCGCCAGCCGCGTCCACTTGCCGAGCAGCAGGGGCAGCACGCCCGTGGCCATGGGGTCCAGCGTTCCCAGGTGCCCGATGGAGCGTTCGCCCGTCGCGCGGCGCGCCAGCGCCACCACGTCATGCGAGGTCAGACCGGCAGGCTTGTCCAGGACGAGCAGGCCGTTGAGCGGTGTGGGCGTGGGCTTCATCTGCTCTCCAATTAGAGCAGACAGGCACCATGCTTACGGTTGCAGGCGCGCGAGCATTGCCGCCGCCGCCGGGTACTGCGCGGCCAGGGCATTGCGGTAGGCCTCGAGCGCCGCCGCGTACAGTGGCCGCTTCGCACCGTCGGGAACTGCGGCCCTGCTTTCGTCAGTGCGGACCAGCGCCGCTGCTAGCGTGGCGAAGTCCGCCGAGGTGTCCGTCGCATACATCGCCTGCATGGCCGCTCCCAGGCAACCGGCTTCTTCCTCCGTTGGAACCTCGATGCGCGCACCGGTGGCGTCCGCAAGCAGCTGCCGCCAGCCCGCGGACCGGCTTCCCCCACCGATCAGCACAATGCGCTCCGCGGGTTTGCCATGCAGCATCAGGTCCAGGCCATTCAGGATGCCGAACGTCACGCCTTCGACAGCCGCCCGGATCAGGTGTGCCGCCGTCCAGTTGGTGGCGGACAGGCCAACCATGGTGCCGCGCGCCGCCGGCAGGTCGGGCGTGCGCTCCCCGTTCAGAAAGGGAAGCAGGATCAGACCGTCCGCTCCTGGCGTCGTTGCTGCAAGCGCGGCATCGATGTCCGTCACAGTCTTTCCTAAAAGTTCCAGCGTTTGCGTCACCACGTTCGTGGCGTTCATCGTGCATACGAGCGGCAGCCAGCCGCCGGTCGAGGAGCAGAACGGCGCGACATTGCCCGTCGGGTCCAGCACCGGTGCCTTGCGAAAGCTGTACACCGTCGACGACGTGCCGAGCGAGACGGTGACGACACCTTCCGCCACATTGCCGGTGCCGATGGCGCCCATCATGTTATCGCCGCCACCGGTCGAAACCCGGCAGCCCTCCGGCAGGTGCAATCGAGCGGCGACCGCGGGCAACAGATGGCCGACCGTCCTGTCCGCCGGCAGCAGCTCCGGCAGCGCGCGGAACAGGTGTCCGCTGCCACCGTCGATGCTGTCCAGCACCTCCTTGATCCAGGTCCGTGTGCGCACGTCGAAGTAACCCGTGCCGGAGCTGTCGCCAAACTCGGCGTGCATGCATCCCGTCAGGTAAAAGTTGAGGTACTCATGCGGCAGCAGGATGTGCCGGATCCTCGCAAAGTTCGCGGGCTCCTGCTGCTGCAGCCACAGCAGCTTGCTCACGGTGTAGCCGGTCAGCGGAACGATCCCGAAGCGCTCGAACCAGCCCTGTTTGCCGCCAAAGCGCGCCAGCAGCTCTTCATTCTGCGGCACGGTCTGCGTATCGTTCCAGAGCTTGGCCGGGCGAATCACCTCCATCGCTTCATCCAGCACCACCAGCCCGTGCTGCTGGCCGCTCACCCCAAGAGCTTCGACCTGCGCCGTGGGATGGCTGGCGAGCGCGCCGGCAACCGCGGTATGCAGCGCATCGACCCACCACTGCGGCTCCTGCTCGCGCGTGCCATCCGGCTTTTCCACCAGGCGATGCCGGGCGTAGCCACGACCGAGCGCCGTGCCGTCGCCGCGCAGCAGCAGCGCCTTTGTGCCCTGCGTCCCGCAGTCGATGCCAAGAAACATCTGGTTCTCGCGGGCCGGCCGCGTTGCTGTCGTTTCCATCTCGCCAGAATCGTATCCCAGCCCGCTTGCTCCGATCCAGTCCGGCTGCGCCCGTTGCTCCGGTCGGAACCGGTCAATCCGCGACTCTGCGGATCAAACCTGCATCTCAGTACGTCTACTGCATTAATTGTCGGGATGGTGCACCCGTCAGGGACACCCGAGGTATGGACCAAGGATGTGGATCGTTCGGCTGGCGCTTCGGCGTCCCTACACGTTTGTTGTCTTTTCGCTGCTCATGCTGCTGCTTGGTATCGGCACTGCCTTTAGCGCGCCCAAAGACATCTACCCGTATATCAACATTCCTGTGGTCACCATTGTGTGGAGCTACAGCGGCCTGCCGCCCCAGGACATGGAAGGCCGGATCGTCACCGTCTGCGAGCGTGCGCTGTCCACCACGGTCAACGACATTGAACACACCTCGAGCGAAAGCTACCAGGGCGTGGCCGTCATCCGCGTGTACTTCCAGCCCACCGTCAAGGTGGAGCTTGCCCTGTCGCAGATTACCGCCGTCGTGCAGACCATCCTGCGCATCCTTCCTCCCGGCACCTACCCGCCCAACATCATCAAGTACGACGCTTCGAGCGTGCCCATCGTGCAGCTTGCCCTCAGCGGCAAGGGCCTTACGGAAGAAGATCTGTACGACCTCGGAACGTCGTTCATCCGGCCCCGCTTGTCCAACGTGCAGGGTGCGTCCATCCCGCTGCCCTACGGTGGCAAGGTTCGCCAGGTGCAGGTTGACGTCGACCCCAACCTGCTCTATGCCAAGCATCTTTCGGCCACCGACGTCTCCACGGCCTTCAATCAGCAGAACCTGATCCTGCCGGCCGGTGTGGCCCGCATGGGCGATCGGGAGTTCATCATCAAGCTCAACTCGTCGCCGGCCGTGGTCAGCGCCCTCAACGACCTGCCCATCCGCGCCGCAAACGGTGCCGTGGTGCAGGTCAAGGACGTTGCCCAGGCGCGGCTCGGGTACGCTCCGCAGGTCAACATCGTGCGCGAGGACGGCAAACGTGGTGCCCTGCTCACTGTGCTTAAAAACGGTCAGACCTCCACCCTCGACATCGTCCGCAACGTCCGGGCCCTGCTGCCCACGGTCAAAAAAGGCCTGCCGGAAACCCTCACCATCACACCGCTGTTCGACCAGTCCATCTTTGTCTCGGAGTCGATCAACGAAGTGGTCCGCGAGGCCACCATCGCCGCCGCCCTGACGGGGTTGATGATCCTGCTCTTCCTTGGCTCCTGGCGATCGACGCTGATCGTGTGCACGTCCATCCCCCTCTCCATCGCAACCTCCCTTGTCATCCTGTACGCGCTTGGCGAAACGATCAACGTCATGACGCTGGGCGGCCTCGCGCTGGCAGTCGGCATCCTTGTCGACGACGCCACCGTCGAGATTGAAAACACCCACCGCAACATGGCAGAAGGCAAGCCGCTCGTCCGCTCCATTCTGGACAGTGCGCAGCAGGTCGCCTCCCCGGCCTTCGTCTCGACCCTGTCTATCTGCCTGGTCTTTCTGCCGGTCCTTCTTCTCACCGGCCCCGCCCGCTTCCTGTTTACGCCGCTCGCCATGGCCGTGGTCTTCGCCATGCTCGCGTCCTACTTCCTTTCGCGCACCCTTGTGCCGACCATGATGCACTTCCTGCTCGGCTCTGAAATCGGCCTGTATCAAAGCCCCGAGGCGAGTGAGAAAGAAGCCGAAGAGAACTGGGTCTGGCGCCTGCACAGCCGCTTCGACGCATGGTTTGAGCGGCGTCGCGAGCAGTACAAAAAGGTGCTTGCATGGACGCTCGACAACAAGGGCCTGACCATCGCCTGCTTTGGTCTTTTTGTGCTCTTGTCTCTGCCGCTCATCTTCTTCATCGGTCAGGATTTCTTTCCCTACGTCGATTCCGGCCAGATGCGCCTGCACGTGTACCCGCCGGAGGGCATGCGGCCTGAAGATGCGGAGCTGTATTTCGCCTCCATCGAACGGGAAATCCGGCGCGTGATCCCGGTCGAGGAAACCAAGCTCATCCTCGACAACATTGGTCTGCCGAACGGCGGCATCAACCTTGCCTTCGGTGCAAGCAGCGTGGTGTCGGATTCCGACGGAGACATCCTGATTTCGCTCGAGCCGGGCAAGCGGGATACCCAGAAGTACATGCGTGCCCTGCGTACCGACCTCCACGCGAAGTTCCCCGACGGCACCTTCTTCTTTACCCCGGCCAACATCACTAACCAGATCCTCGACTTTGGATTGCCGGCGCCCATTGACCTGCAGATCTCCGGCAGGGCCAAGCAAAACTACGCCCTTGCCCAAAGCCTGCTCAAGCAGGTGCAGGCAATCCCCGGCATTGCAGACGCGCACATCCACCAGCAGATTGCCCTGCCGGCCATCAACGTCAACGTGGATCGTTTAAAGGCCCGGCAGATCGGCCTCACGCAGCAGGACGTCGCGCAGAGCATGCTGATCTCGCTGACCGGCACCGGGCAGACCGCACCCAACGAATGGCTCAACCCCCAGAACGGTGTCAACTACCAGGTCGTCGTCCAGATGCCGCAGTACCGTGTCGATTCGCTCCAGGCGCTGGCACGCATTCCGGTCACCGCGCCGGCCGGCGACGTGAGCCAGCTGCTCGGCAACGTCTCCAACTTCGAGCGCGACGTCACCCCCGTCATCATCGACCACTACGACATTCAGCCGGTCTACGACATCTATGCCGACGTCGACCAGCGCGATCTTGGCGGTGTCGCAGGTGCCATCCGCAAAATCATGAAGACCCAGGAGGAGCACGTGCCCACGGGAACGGCGCTTGCGCTCCGTGGCGAAGTGCAAACCATGACCAGTTCGTTTGAGCGGCTTGGGATTGGCATTGTCTTTGCCATCCTCCTCGTCTACCTGCTCATGGCGGTGAACTTTCAAAGCTGGCTCGATCCGCTCATCATCCTTATGTCGCTGCCCGTCGCTTTTTCCGGCATCCTGTGGATGCTCTTCCTCACGGGAACCACGTTCAACGTGCCTTCCCTGATGGGTGCCATCATGACCATCGGCGTCGCCACGGCGAACTCGATCCTGATGGTGGTCTTTGCCAACGACGAGCGCGCGCTCGGCAAAAACAGCCTGGACGCCGCGGAAAACGCCGGCTACACGCGGCTCCGCCCCGTCTGCATGACGGCGCTGGCCATGATCATCGGCATGCTCCCCATGGCCCTTGCTCTGGGCGAAGGCGGCGAGCAGAATGCGCCGCTTGGCCGCGCCGTCATCGGCGGCCTGCTGCTTGCAACGCTGGGCACGCTGCTTGTGGTGCCCATCATGTATGCCTGGCTGCGCACTGAGCCGCCCAAGGACTATGCGACCGAGATCGACGAGGTGTACGCCGAGGAAAAGCAGGCCGGCAAGCCCGGTGCGCCCACCGGTAACGACAAGGGCACGGCACCCGCACACGGCGCACAGCCGCAACAGGCTTAGGGGAGAACGATGAGCGACGACTTGCAGCAACGGATCTACCCCGAGGACGAGCGGCTTCGTTCCATTGAAGAGCAGCCCGACCGCCGCATGACCCGTGACGAGTGGGAGCGTGAAGAAAGCGCCGCGCGGCAGGCAGCGCACAAGCGCCACACCTCCGTCGCGCACGACCGGCAGGTACAGGAAGAGTTCGACAAAAAGAAAAAGCAGAAGTCGCAGCACCGGCCGTGGGGAAAAATCTTTCTCTGGATCGGTGGAGCTGTCCTCCTACTGCTGCTGATCTTTTTCCTCGGCTATGCCCCACGCCGCGCGCGCAACAAGCAAAACGCGGCAGAAGCCGAGCAGCGCGGTCGGGAGCAGCCCGAGGTCGACGTCATCAAGGTAGAGCAGACCAACGCACCCGGGGAGCTCACCGTGCCGGGCTCGACCTCTGCCCTGACCGAGGCGTACCTGTACGCACGCGCCAACGGCTACATCCGCAAGCGTTACGTCGACATCGGCGACCGCGTGGTCAAGGGCCAGTTGATGGCCATTCTGGATGCTCCTGACCTCGACCAGCAGGTGGATCAGGCGCGCGAGCAGTTGCGCCAGGCAGAGGCGCAGGTCGGCCAGCAGGTTGCCCAGCTTGACCTCACCCGCGTCACCTGGGAACGCTGGCGAACCCTTGTCGCCAAGGGCGTGTTCTCCCGCCAGGACGGCGACCAGCGCGAAACGGACTACCGTGCGCAGCAGGCAATCGTTGCTTCCTCGCAGCGCAACGTGGAGAGCTACCGCGCCAACCTTCGCCGCGCCATCGCTTTGCAGGGGTATGAACGCATTACCGCTCCCTTCAACGGTGTTGTAACCCAGCGCAACGCGGATGTCGGTGCGCTCGTCGGTTCTTCCGGCAGCGCCATGAGCGCGCCCAATCCCACGCCGCAGACGCCGGCCGGCGGCACCAGCGCTCCGGCTTCGGCCAACACCAACGGCACCTCCGGCACGGCCAACATGTCCTCCACACCGGGCCAGGGAACTGCGCAGGGTGGCCCGATCTTTGCCGTCGCCCAGATCGATACGCTGCGCATCCTAATCTCCGTGCCGGAAGGGTATGCGACCAGTGTCAAAACCGGCATGCCGGCCAGGGTCTTTCTCCAGGAGCGAATGGGCGCACCGATCACCGGCAAGGTTGCCCGTACCGCAGATTCGCTCGACCAGAACACACGCACCATGCTGACCGAGGTCGATATCGACAACAGCAATCGCAGCCTCTACCCGGGCATGTATGCCGTGGTCTCGTTTGAGCAGGTTCGCGGGCAGGCGCCGCTCACCGTTCCCGGCGACGCGGTGGTGGTGCGCAACGATCAGACCTCCGTCGCAACGGTGGTGACCGGCAACAAGGTGCACCTTGCGCCCGTGACCATCGGCCGTGACTACGGTCCATCCGTTGAAATCGTCAGCGGCCTGCAGCCCGGCGCTCTGGTCATCACGGGAGTCACGGATGGCGTGCGCGAGGGTGCCACCGTCCACCCGCAGCAAAAGAAAACCGCCGGGGAAGAGGGCGGCAAGCCCGACAAGCCGCAAACCTCGCAGGAGCCTGACTCCGGCCCAAACCAGTACGGCGATCAGTCCATCGTGAACGCAAACAGCGAGGGAACCAACAACCAGGGCAAAAAGGGCCAGGCAAACGGCACGGCCCACCAGGGCCAGCAGGCCAAGGGGTCAGAGAAACAGACCAAGACGAAGGGTGCAGGGAATTGAGGCCGGCTCGCTCCAGCATGCTGGCATTGGCCGCGGTCGGCTGCACAGCCGTCCTGCAGCTTGCGGCGCAGGATCCTCGCACCGGCCAGCCACCGGCTACGACTTCAACGCCGCAGGCCCAGCCGCAACCGCCCTCCCCAACCCAGCCGCAAACGCCCTCCCAATCCCAGCCGCAATCCCCGCCGCCCTATACCGCTCCGTCCCTGCACACACCCCAGGTAGACACCAGTGGCCCGCAGCAGCCGGCGCCCTACACCGCACCGCGCTTGAACGATCCCGCGCCGCGAGAGGCACCGGGGCAGGGTGCCGTCCCGCAAGAGCAGCGCCCGGCCATTTCAGCCGCCGGTGCTCCCGATGCACCCCTTCCGCGACCCGACGCGTCCAGCATCAACGTTCGAGAACTGAAGCCGTTGACCGACCAGGGCACCTCGCCCATCGGGGATGGCAGCCAGGTCGTCCAGGCCCAGCACACCGGCGCCGTTCCCCGCGCGGAGTCCTTCGGTCAGCTGCAGACCAGCCCCTTCCGCCTGATCGCGCCGTACCGCGCCGTCCACGTGCCGGAGGTGCCCGGCGCCAACGGGACGCGCATCGCCTCGCTCATCCGGGACGGCAAGCTGTACCTCTCGCTGCAGGATGCCATCGCGCTTGCCGTGGAAAACAACCTCGACGTCGAGGTCAGCCGCTACGATCTGCTCCTTGCGGACTCGGACCTGTTGCGCGCCAGCGGCGGCGGCAACCTGCGCGGCATCGACCAGAATGTCGCGCAAACCGCCCCAGGCGTCGGCTCCGTCACCAGCCCCCTGCTGAACACCGCGACCACCACGTCCAGCTCGCCGGTCAACGTCCAGGTTACGGACCTGTCGCAGGTCACGCAGACCGGCAACACCACGCAGCAGAACCTCAGCCAGAACGGCACGCAGACCTACGCGGCAGGACCCGCCATTCCCCTGTTCGATCCCCAGATCACGGCGGAAGCGGGCTTTCTTCGCCGCTCGGATCAGTCGTCCCTTGAAAGCGCGGCGGCAAGCGGAGCCACGGGAGCCACCGGTGCCGGCACGACCCTTGCCACGCCACCAATCAGCTTTA
Organism: uncultured Terriglobus sp.; assembly: GCA_964250935.1. GTDB lineage: Bacteria > Acidobacteriota > Terriglobia > Terriglobales > Acidobacteriaceae > Terriglobus. Next base: position 13,562 of record CAXUHM010000019.1, on the reverse strand, counting down.
TCAACACCGGCGTCGACTACCAGCAGGGGTTCAGCTTTGGCGGCCAGCTTGAGGCCTTTGTCAGCAACGCTCCGCAGGTTCTCTACGCCGACACCTCGCAGTACAACCCGTTCCACTCGCCCAGCACCTCCGCCACCTTTACCCAGCCGCTGCTGCGTGGCCGCGGACGCGAGGTCAACGTCCGCTTCATCCGCATCGCAAAGCTCGACCGGCAGGTGTCGCGCCTGGTGTTTGAGCAGCAGCTGCTGGAAACGGTCTACGGCATCTCGCGGCTGTACTACGACCTTGTCTCGCTGGGCGAAAACATCGGCGTCAAAGAGGAGTCCCTTGCCGCGGCGCAGCGTCTCGTCGACGATGACAACGCCCAGGTCATCGAAGGCACCCTCGCCCCCATCGAGCTCACGCGCGCGCAGGCGCTGCTTTCCGCAAGTCGGCTCGACCTGATCCAGGCCCGCGGCGAGTACCGCCAGCAGGAGGTCATCCTCCGGGAACAGCTGCTGCGATCCATGGTCGATCCCGCGGCCCGCTTCGCCTCCATCATCCCCACCGGCAAAATCGATGTGCCGCAGGCCGCGCCTTCGCTCGACGTCGCCGCCTTGACGGCGGACGCGCTCAGCAACCGGCCCGATCTCGCCCAGGCCGCGCTCCAGGTAAAGGCAAACGAGATCAGCGCAAAAGCCACGGCCAACGCCGTCAAGCCGCTGCTCAACCTCTACGCCAACGTGCAAACGCGCGGCACCTCGCTGGTGCCGTATGAGACGCTTGGCTCCATCGGTACCGGCCAGGTCATCGTTCCGCCGGCGCTGACCCAGGGTGGCCTGCGGCTGTCCACCATCTACCAGGGTGGCGTGCAGCTGAATCTGCCGCTGCGCAACCGCATCGCCCAGGCAGACGCCGCACGCGACACCGTCCAGTTGCGGCAGTCCCAGGGACGCACGGTCAAGCTTGAAAACGACGTGCGCCAGCAGGTCGAGAACGCCTCCATCGCGCTCGAAAGCGCCCACCAGGCCTATGGCGCATCGGTGGAAAGCCGCAACTACCAGCAGCAGCTCCTGCAGGCGGAAATCGACAAGTTCTCCGTCGGCGCGAGCACAAATTTCCTCATCGTGCAGGATGAAGCCTACCTGGCGCAGGCCCGCTCCACCGAGGTTGCCGCCCGCTCCGATTACATGAAAGCGCAGCTCGCCCTTGACCGCGCACTGGGCAATCTCCTGCGTAAAAACGGGATCGAGGTCGATCAGGCCATCGAAGGCAAGCTCCCCGCGTCAGGCACCGCCATCCCCCCGGCGCCCTGATGCCCACGCCCTGACGCCGCGCACCCTGATGCCGCTTCTACCCGCACCCGGAAGTCGCGCATGGCATCCGCCGCCTGTCGTTGGCGCAGGAACCGAGACAGGAACCGAGACAGGAACCTAGACAGGAACCGAGACAGGAACCCGGGGTGATGACCGGGGGCAAGGACCGGGCCACCCATGCCGGCAAGGCTGACCTTTGTCTGCCGCGAAGATCGCTTCATGCCGTGAAAGACGGTGATCGCTTTGCCGTTTGGTCTCGCTTTGTTGCACGTCCGGAACATGTGCCGCGTGATTCGCGTTGCAGGTGTCACCCCGGGACGCTATGCTGAATCCAACCGTATCAATGAAGCGGGAGACCTTGGCAGGGCCCGGCAGAGACAGAACCCGGTGCACCGGAGTCTGACACAATGTGGTGCGGGTTAGGGATGGGGAGTCAAGAGGGCATGCAGGTACAGGAGCAGATCGGGACAGAAGCGGTTGGGCCTTGTTGTCCCGAGCCGGATAGCCTATTTGAACGCTGCGGCTGGTTCTACGCACTGTGCCGCGAGCACCTTTTTCACGACCATTCCGAAGAGATCGGCCGCCAGCTCTGGGTGGGTGCGCCCGATCCCGGCACACACATGATCGAGCTCGGCTGCGGCCCGGGCTTTTACGCCTGCCGCTTTGCGGAAAAGTATCCCGAAATGCGCACCACGGGCATCGACCTTTCCAAAAGCCTGCTCTCCCGCGCCCGCACCCGCGCCGCGCAGATGAAGCTTGCGAATGCCACCTTCCACCTGGCCGACGTTCACGCGCTGCCCGCCTCCATCGGCACGGTCGACGTCATCGTCATCTCACGCCTGTTCCTGGTGGTGCCCAACCGCAACGCCGTCATGCAGGAGGTCTTTCGCGTGCTCCGTCCCGGCGGCAAGTGCTTCATCGCCGAGCCGGTGTCGAGCGCCCGCACCCAGTTTCCCCTCAGCTGCATGTGGATGCTGGCAAAGCTCACCTCCTTTGCCAAGGTGCCGTACATGGAGCCGCATCGCGTCACCACCATGGGCGAGGGTGAGTTCCGCGATCTGGTCTATTCGCAGCCCTGGACCGACATCCAGCTGGAACGCACCGGCCGCTACCAGCATGCGGTGTGCACCAAGCCCGCAGACGTTGCGCAGCACGCGATCGAATCGCCCGTGGAGCTTGTACAGGAGCGGGCCGTTGCCTGAACTTTCCGCGCCACCCGTTGCAGGACCCTCCCAGTACAGCCTCCTCGATCCCCGAACCAAGCGTGACGACCTTTCCGGCCTGTGTGCCCTTGCCGTCATGAGCAAGGCGCCGCGCGCCGGCAAGGTCAAGACCCGCCTTGCACCCCCGCTCACGCTGGAGCAGTCTGCCGCGCTCAACATCTGCTTTCTGCGGGACACCACGTCCAATCTCCAGACCGTGGTCGGCGGCGCCGGCGTCATCTGCTACACCCCGGTCGGGGACGAGGTCGCCTTCGACGACCTGTTGCCGGAGGGCTTTCAACTCATCGCCCAGCGCGGCGACGGCTTCGGCGAGCGTCTCCTCTTCGCCGCGCAGGATCTGCTGGCCTGCGGTTTCGGCGCGGTCTGCCTCATCGACTCCGACAGCCCCACCCTGCCACACGGTGCGCTCGACCGTGCCGTGGCCGAGCTTGCCCGGCCCGGCGACCGCGTCGTTCTTGGCGGCTCCGACGACGGCGGCTACTACCTCATCGGCCTCAAGGCAGCGCACGCCGGGGTCTTCGACCGCATCACCTGGAGCACCGGCTCCGTCTTTGCCGAAACCGTCGAGCGCGTGCACGAGGCAGGCCTGGAACTGGTCGAGCTGCCGCTGTGGTACGACGTGGATGACGGTGCGACCCTGCGCATGCTGGCTGCGGAACTGCTGGACGGCGTGCGTCCGACGTTCACCACGGTAGCCGGCTACAACGCCGTCAATACCCGCGGCTTTCTCCAGCAGCTCGCCAGGGGCGGCCATGCCCCGTGGACCGCGGCTTGACGACGGCCCGCCTGCGGCTTGACGCTTACCGGACCGGTTCGCCCCTGCTGACAAATCTCGGCCTGTGCGTGCTTGGCGCCATGCTGCTCGGCTTGTCGCGCCACCTCGCGGTGGAGTTCGACCACTTCGTCTACGGCTACTCCGAAACCTCCACCGTCGCCGTGTTGGTGGCCCTTGGCGCGGCGCTCATCGTCTACACGCAGCCGGTCAACCGTTACACCCTTGGAATCATCGCGGCCTTTGCCCTGCTTTGCCGGCTCACCCTCCTCATGCCGGAGCCGTCCCTCTCCACCGACGTCTACCGGTACGTGTGGGACGGCATCGTGCAGCACCACGGCATCAACCCCTATCGCTACTTCCCGGGCAATGAGCACCTCCGTGCGTTGCGCGATGACGACATCTTCCCCAACATCAATCGCCGGGACTACGCGCCAACCATCTACCCACCCATCGCGCAGATGTTCTTCTTCTGCGTCACCTGGCTCAGTGGCACGCTCACCGTGATGAAGCTGGCAATGACCGGCATGGAAGCCGTGACCGTGTACGCTCTGGCAAAGCTGTTGGAGGAGATGGGACGGCCGCGCGAACAGGTCATTCTGTACGCCTGGAGCCCGCTGTGCATCTGGGAGTTCGGTTCGAGCGGACACCTGGACGCCGCCGTCATCGCCATGATGGCCCTGGCGCTGCTCTTCCGCTTCCGGAACCGTCCCGTGCTCACCGGACTCGCCCTGGGTGCCGCCATCATGTTCAAGTTCTACCCGCTGGTGCTCTTTCCCGCGCTCTGGCGTCGGCGCGACTGGAAGATGCCCGCGGCCGTCCTTGCCGTCATCGCCGGCGGCTACGCCGTCTATGCCGAGGTCGGCCTCAAGGTCTTCGGCTTTGCCGGCGGGTACGCGGCAGAAGAGGGCATGAGCTCCGGTTCGCGTTACTTCCTGCTGGACGCCCTCCGACATCTGCCCGGCCTCCACAACGCTCCCAACGCGCTGTTCGTCGGCTTCACGGTTGCCGTGTTCGCGGCACTGGTGTGGTGGTGCTGGCTGCGCAGCGACGTCCCCCCGCGCAGCGAGCACACCCTGCAAAGCGACGCCCCGCTACGAAGCGGAGACCCCCTGCGAAGTAACGCCCCGCTGCGAAGCGAAGACCCCCTGCGAAGGAATGTCTCGCTGCGAATACTCGCCGACCGTTCCGCCTTTCTGCGGCCAGCGCTCGCCCTTGCCTTCGCCCTCATGCTGCTCTTCTCGCCACACTACCCGTGGTACGTGGCGTGGCTTTTGCCCTTTGCGGTCCTGGTGCCAAGCCTGCCCGTGGTCGTCTACACCTACAGCGTCTTTTACTGGCTCACCACCCAGTATGCCGAGCCCGGGCCTAAAATGTTCTTCGCCAACCAGTGGATTTACACCGCCACGGGCCTGGCCTTTCTGCTTGCGTTCGCCTGGCGCTCCTGGCGTGGACGCGCCGCCGTCGCCGCCGTCGCCGCCGGAGCCTAGCCATGCCCGTATCCGTCATCATCCCCGCGCTGAACGAGGCAGAGTCGATCGGCTTTGTCGTCGGCCAGATGCCCTGGGCCGCCATCGCTGAATGCATCGTGGTCGACAACGGCTCGACAGATGCCACGGCCACCGTTGCCGCCGCCGCCGGTGCCTGTGTCGTCACGGCACTCCGCGGCTATGGCTCGGCGTGCATGGCCGGGGTGCAGGCGGCCTCGCCGGGGAGTGACATCCTGGTGTTCATGGATGGCGACGGCAGTGACATGCTGACCGCTCTGCCTCTGCTGGTCGGCCCCATCGCCCGTGGCGAGCAGGACTTCGTCATGGGCACGCGGCTCGGCCCGGTCCGCCGCGAACCCGGCTCCATGCTGCCGTCCCAGGCCTTCGCCGGCTGGATGGTCGGCGCAGTCATCCGCCTGGTGCACGGCTTTCGCTACACCGACATGGGACCGTTTCGGGCCATCCGGCGCACCTCGCTCGAGGCGCTCCACATGCAGGAGCGTACCTATGGCTGGAGCCTGGAGATGCAGATCAAGGCGGTGCAGCACAGGCTGCGCATTCTGGAGGTGCCGGTCGGCTACCGCGCGCGGTACGGCGGCGTCTCCAAGGTGAGCGGCAACTGGCGCGCCTCCCTCAAGGCCGCCACGCGCATTCTCGAAGTCCTGTTCCGCGTTTCCGCGCAGGGCCGGCGCGCACGCTAGGGTAGATCCACATCAAAGTTTGTGGCTTTATCCCCTAAGAAAGAGAAAACCTCGCCACACATAATTCTGTGGCTTTAGCCACTGAGATTGAGAAAGAGCCCGGCACAGAAGCGGCTTTAGCCGCCGAGATAGACAAAGAGCCTGCCCCAGAAGCAGCTTTAGCCGCCGAGATTCCGAACCTCAGCAGCTGAAGCCACCTGTAACGTGCCTTGTTCCTCAATCCCGGCGGCAGCTGAAGCCGTTTTCACAAGGAAGACTGAGACTCAGACACCTCTTGAGAACGACCTGTGAACACCCTTTAGCTTTCCCCAAACGCAAAAGGCACAGCCCGCGGGCGGAACTTTCCCACAGAAACAGTGTCCCCCTCTTAAGCAGTGGTGATGTTTCCCGCTGGCGTGGGGTTTGCGGTATGGGCATGCAGTGGAAGTTTGGCACGTTGGCAATGGCGGCGGTTCTGGCGTCGGGTGTGGCGTCCGCGCAAAAGGTACAAATGAGCGATGCGCAGGTGGAAGCGAACGTCCTCAAGGCCATGGCCGCGGACGCCTCCCTCACCAGCCAGCCGATTCAGAGTTCGACGGCGTTCGGCGTCGTCACCCTGACCGGCGCGGTCAGCACCGATGCTTCACGGGATCGCGCCGAGCAGATTGCCTCGCGCACCGAGGGCGTCAAAAAGGTCGTGGACCAGCTTTCCGTCGGACCGCAGGCCGTCGCCTCGGCCACCTCGGCCGGCCCCGCACAGGCCGCGGCGCAAAACAACACGCCGAGCAACACTCCGGCCAACGATCCGAACTTTGATCCCGCCGCGCAGAATGTTCTGCCCGGCGACGGCTCCGGTCCCGCAACCGGCAGCCAGCAGAACGGCAGCCAGCCGAACGGCGACCAGCAGCCGCTGGCGCAGCCGGATCAGCAGGTGCCGGCCAACACGCCTCCGGTCCAGTACCCTCTGCCCGGCCAGGGTGACGGGCCTATCGGCTCACAGGCACAGCCCTCTCCCCAGAACTACCCCCAAACCAACTACCCCCAAAACAGGCAGAATCCGCAGCAGGGCTATCCCCAGGGCCAATACCCGCAGGGTCAATACCCCCAGCAGAATTACCCACAACAGGGCCAATACCCGCAGGGTCAATACCCCCAGCAGGGCTATCCACAAAATGGCCAGTACCCCCAACAGGGCCAATACCCACAAAATGGCCAATACCCGCAACAGGGCCAGTACCCCCAACAGGGCCAGGGCTATCCTCAGGAAGGCCAGCCCAACGGGCGCCTCTACCGTCGTGACTGGGAGCGCCAGCAGGCGCAGGCGTACGGCTACGGGCAAAACGGTGCGGCTCAGGGCCAGCAGGGGGGCCAGCAGGGGGGCCAGCCCGGCGGCCAGCAGGTCGTTGTGCCGGCAGGCGTGGTCCTGCCCGTCCGCATTACCCGCTGGGTTTCCAGCGGCGACGCGCAGCCGGGCTCGCAATTCACCGCGGTCGTCAACAACGACATCCTTGCGGGTGGCCTCATTGCAGTTCCGCGCGGCGCCGAGGTTCAGGGTACCGTCGTCGAAGCTAAGGGCGCGGGCATTCTCAAGGGTCGCGGCGAGTTGGTGCTGCAGTTGAACACGCTCGATCTTGGCGGTCGTCAGACCCCCATCGTCAGCGATACCTTCCGCGTCAACGGGCACGACAAGACAGCGCGCTCCGTCAACTCGGCGCTCATAGGCGGTGCGCTCGGCGCTCTCATCGGCGCGGGTGTCGGTGGCGGTACCGGCGCAGCCATCGGCGCGGGTGTCGGTGGCGCCGCAGGCCTGGGCACGTCGGCAGCGTCGCGTGGCGGCAATGCAGACATCCCGGCCGAGGCCCTGCTGCAGTTTCGCCTCACGGCACCCTTGCCGGTCGTCACCGTCAGCGAGGCAGAAATGCAGCGGCTGGGGAGCTTTGCCGGCCCGCAGGGTGCGCGTCGCCCGGTCCCCAGCCCAGGCTATGGCTACCGCGGACCATACGGTGGCCCTTATGGCGGCCCCTACCCCGGCGGCCCCTACTAGCCGGTCCTGCTCGACAACGAGCCGGTCTCTGCTCCACAACCGCGATGCCGGCAGAAATACCGTCCACCTGTTCATCCAGCGAACCGCCCCACCTTCCGGGGCGGTTCTTTTTTGTCCGTCCGCTCCGTACCCGCATCCAATACTGCGATGAAGAAGAGTGGTTTGTTGGAACGGGAAGCGCCGGAGCAGGTGGATGTCCACGTCGCTCCGGAAGAATCGGCAAAAGCTGCGGGTCTGCGGTACGTGAGCGATACCAAACCCGGCATCACACGCGAAAAGGTTGGGGACGAAACCCACTACCGGACGCCAGATGGCAAGTTGCTCACCAATGCGGACACCCTCGCCAGGATCAAGGCCCTCGTCATCCCGCCGGCGTGGACGCAGGTCTGGATCAGCACCCATGCCAACGGGCATTTGCAGGCCACGGGTCGCGATGTGCGCGGTCGCAAGCAGAACCGCTATCACAGCAAGTGGCGCGAGGTGCGCGACGAAAACAAGTACGAGCGGATGACGCACTTCGCCGACGCCCTTCCCCTCATTCGCGAACGCGTCCGGCACGATCTCGCCATGCACGGCCTGCCGCGCGTCAAGGTGCTCGCCACCATCGTCAGCCTCATGGAAACCACGCACATCCGCGTCGGCAACACCGAATATGCCAAGGAAAACCATAGCTACGGCCTGACCACCATGCAGAACGAGCATGTCGCCGTACATGGCTCCGAAATCAAGTTTCACTTCCAGGGCAAAAGCCGGGTGGAGCACACCATCAGCCTGCACGACAAGCGTCTGGCGCGCATCATCAAGCAGTGCGAAGAGATTCCCGGCCATGAGCTCTTCCAGTACCTCGATCACGACGGCAATCACCACTCCATCGACTCTCAGGCGGTCAACGACTACCTCCGCGAGATCACGGGCCAGCACTTTACCGCGAAGGACTTTCGCACCTGGGCCGGAACCGTCCTCGCGGCGCAGTTGCTGCGCGCCTTCGATCCCTTCCGTTCCGCGTCACAGGCCAAAAAGAACATCGTCGCCGCCATCAAGCAAGTCGCATCGCAGCTTGGCAACACGCCGTCCGTCTGCCGCAAGTGCTACGTGCACCCGGCCGTGCTGGAGGCGTACATGGGCGGTATGAGCCCCGCGGAAGCCCGCCACGAAATCGACCGCGAGATAGCCAAACACGAGCACGCCCTGCGCGACGAGGAGCAGTCCCTGATGAATCTGCTGGCCGAGCGGCTTGTTCTTGAGGCGGCCATGTAGCCTGGCCGCCTGCGCTCTGGTTCGTGCATTCGCAGGGCCGCACACTATACTGGCAATGGTAGTTGCGCTCGGCGCGGCGTGCGGTCATGCGTCGATGTACCCTCTGCACGGCCTTCCACGGCCGCGTACCCGGCGCACACATTTCCTTGAAGGGCTGTTCGGTCGAACACACACATGATTCGTTTTTTGCAGAGTGAAAATCCTGTTACCAAGGCGGTGATCGCCACCGGTATTGGCGTCGCCATCGTCGCCATGGTGGTGTCCTTCGTTCCAGGCATCTACGACGGCTTTACCGGTGCGCCGCAGGGCGTCTACGCCGTCGTCAAGCAGCCCACGCTTTGGGGCAAGCTCTTTGGCGAAAACACGTCCATCCCTTCCACCGAGGTTGCCGCGCTCGCCCAGAACCTCACCCAGCGACAGGGCTACCCCGCGCAGTTCGCCCAGTTCATGGAGCCGCAGGCGCAGCAGATTCTGCTTGCCGGTGCCATCGAAAAGCAGGAGGCGGAGCGGCTCAGCCTGGTGGCCAGCGATACCGACGTCAAGTGGGAGCTGCAGCACGGTCAGCTTGGGCAGATTTTTTTCCCCGGCGGCCAGTTTGTGGGCAAAGACAAATACCTGCAGATCGTGCAGCAGCAGATCGGCTACAACTCGACCGAAGAGTTTGAGAGCAAGTTGCGCGACGACCTGACCGCGCGGCGACTGGTGCAGTTTGTCACCGCCGACGCCACCGTCTCCGACAACGCCGTCCGCGAACAGCTGCGGCAGCAGGGCGTCAAGATCAGGTTCGACTACGCCGTCATCTCCGCAGCCGACGTCAGCAAGGCCATCAATCCCATCGACAGCGACCTTGAGGCCTACTTCAACCGGAACAAGGCAAAATACGCCACGGCCATCGCAGAAACGCGCAGGATCAGCTACGTCCCGGTGGAGCTATCCAGCCTGCCGGGTGGCCGGCCGCAGGCAACGGATGCCGAGCTGCAGGCCTACTACAACGCCCACAAGGCCGACTACCACGTCGACCAGCAGGTCAAGATTCGGCACATCCTCATCAAGAACCCCCAGGGCGCCGATGCAAAGACGGACGCCGCTGCCAAAGCCAAGGCACAGGGCCTGCTCGACCAGATTCGCAAGGGTGCGGACTTTGGTGCGCTTGCAAAGGCCAACTCCGACGATCCGGGATCGAAGGACAGCGGCGGCGAGCTCGGCTACGTCAAGGCGAACGGCCAGATGGTCAAACCCTTTCAGGACGCTGCCATGGGCCTGAAGGCCGGCCAGACCTCCGATCTGGTCAAGACCAACTTCGGCTATCACATTCTGCAGGCAGAGGCCCGCGACGAAGCGCATGACAAATCCCTGCAGGAGGTTGCGCCGGAGATTCGACCCATCCTCGAACAGCAGAAGTCCGCTGCGGCGCTCACAAACTTTGCCAACACGCTTGCTGCGGAGGCTGGCAAGGTTGGCCTCGCAAAGGCCGCGGAGAGCCACGGCCTGCACCTGACCACCACCGACGCCATCACGTCGGCCGGTCCGATCGCCGGCCTGCCGGAAGGTGCGCAGGTCCTGCAATCGGCCTTTGCGGCGAAGCCCGGTGCCGCGCCGCAGGTTGCACCCGCCGGTGCGGGTGAGCAGGTGGTCTTCCAGGCCACCGATGTGCAGCCCGCGCATGCCCCGACCTTTGCCCAGTGGAAGGATCACGTGCTCGAGGACTACAAGACCGAGCAGGTGCCGCAGCTGCTCCAGGCTCGCCTGAACAAGCTGGCGGAACAGGCCAAGGCAACCGGCAATCTTCGCACCGCCGCTGCCGCGCTCAACATCCCGGTGCTGACCAGCGACCTCGTCGACCGCACGGGCAACGTACCGCAGGTGGGCGCCATGAGCGGCCCTGCCGGCGCCGCCTTCGACCTGCCGAAGGGCGGCATCACCGGCGGCCTCAACAGCGGTCAGACCGGCGCCGTTCTGCAGGTGCTCGACAAGCAGGACCCCGCGCCGGAAGACCTCGCCAAGGGCTTCGTCGCCCTGCGCGACCAGCTCACGGAGAAGAAGCGGGCCGAGCTGTTCGGCGTCTACATGGGAACGCTTCTGGACCAGTACAAGCAGAAGGGCATCATCCGCGTCTACCAAAAGCCGAAAACCCCGGGCTTGCCGGTCGGCCTCTAACCGGGCAACATCCACGCAGAAAAGCCGGGCACCCCGCCCGGCTTTTCCGTTTCCGCACCGGGCGGCCACAAAAGCTGTGCGGGTGTGCTTCGCCTGCTTGCGCCGCGCGGGCTTTCAGCGTCTCATAAACCATCTATGGTTTCCGAACGGCTCTCTGGTGTCTTGCTCCATGTCACGTCTTTGCCTTCGTACGGTGGTGTAGGCGATTTTGGTCCGGCGGCGTACGCCATGGTCGACTGGCTCGTCTCCGCCAAGCAACGGGTCTGGCAGGTGCTGCCCCTGAACCCGACGGGCTACGGCAACTCCCCCTACTCGGCCATCTCCGCCTTTGCCGGCAACCCGCTCCTTGTGTCGCTGCAGCTGCTCGTTCGGGATGGCTGGCTCGCGGAGGACGACCTCGCCGGTCTCGCCAGCGCCGACGGCAATGTCGACTTTGGCCGTGTCCACGATGAAAAGCTCCCACGCATTGAGAAGGCCGCCGCCGCCTTTCTCGCGGGTGCTGACAACCTTCTGCGCTCCCGGTTCGACAACTTCTGCAAGGAGAACTGCAGCTGGCTGCCCGACTTCGCCCGCTACGCCGTCCTCCGCAAGCAAAACGGCTACAAGCACTGGAGCGAGTGGCCGAAAGGTCTGGCCGACCACAGCAGCGACGTGCTCGCCACCTGGGACGCGGCCCACACGCAGGAACTCGCCGTCGTCCAGGCCGTTCAGTTCCTCTTCCAGCAGCAGTGGGCCGAGCTGCGCAGCTACTGCACGGCAAATGACGTCCGTGTCATGGGCGATATGGCCATCTTCGTCAGCTACGACTCTGCCGACGTCTGGGCCAACCGCGACCTCTTTGAGCTGGATGAGGCAGGTCAACCCACCGCGGTCAGCGGCGTCCCCCCGGACTACTTCTCGGCCACCGGCCAGCGCTGGGGCAATCCCCTCTACCGCTGGCGCTACATGGAGCAGCACGGCTTCGACTGGTGGGTCGAGCGCGCCCGCCGTCAGCTCGATCTCTTCGACCTGCTCCGGCTCGATCACTTCCGCGGCTTCGAGGCATACTGGCGCATTCCCGCCGCCGAAGAAACGGCCCTCAACGGCGAATGGATCGAGGCACCCGGACACGCCCTCTTCGATCGCCTCAAGTCCGCGCTCGGCGGCTCGCTGCCCTTCATCGCGGAAGACCTGGGCGTCATCACCGACAAGGTGGAAAAGCTGCGCACCGACTTCGACATGCCCGGCATGCGCGTGCTCCAGTTCGGCTTCAGCGGCCGCGGCGCCCACCTGCACCTGCCGCACAAATACGTGCCCAACATGGTCGTCTACACCGGCACGCACGACAACAACACCACCCTCGGCTGGTGGCGCGACGCCCCGGAGGTCGATCGCAACAACCTGCTCACCTACCTCGGCCCCCTGGCGCACGAGAACGACGTCGTCTGGGCCATGATCCGCGCGGCAGAGCGCTCCGTTGCCGCCATCTGCCTCCTCCCCATCCAGGACCTGCTCCACCTCGGCGCCGAAGGCCGCATGAATACCCCCTCCGTTCCGGAAAACAACTGGACCTGGCGCTACCGTCCCGAGTGGCTGCACCCCGACATCGCGGCGCAGCTCCGCCACATCACGGAGCAGTGCGACCGCGACGCCTACGTCCCCGAAGCTCTGGAAGAAGCGCTCACACCCAAACCGGCAGAGGCCATGGAAAGCCAGCAGGCCGAAGCGAATGCGCCGGTTGTCGCGGCATAGCGTGAGCCCGGCTGCATCCATCGTCTACACTGGGCAGGAGGGAGTTTAAGACAATGCCGCTATCTGGTGAAGCAATCCGCACAATGAACTACGTGGACGATATTTCCGTCACGCTGCGCCGTATTCTGGCCACCCTGCCGGAGCTCACACCGGACGAGCGCGACCGCGTCGCCGAGCACGTCCGCCAGGCAGACCCCAGCTACAGCTCGGTTCTCACGGCACTGGAAAAGGCAGTCGAGACCGCCTAGTGGATCGACCCGTGCCCGCCGTCGTTCCCGGCCCGCTTGTCCTTGCGCTGATCGGTGCCGGACACGCGGGCCGTTCGCTTGCCGCGGCAGCCGTTCGTGCAGGCCACCGCGTCGTCCTTGAAGATGTACTCCCCTCCAAATTGCGCGCCGCGCTCGACCAAATCGAGACCGCTGGCATGTCCGGCTCGCTCGAGGTCGCCACCACCGTCGAGGACGCGGTGCGCCACGCGGATCTGGCCATCGACTTTGTTCCGGATGAGCTGGAGTCGAAGCTCGAAATCCTCAGCATGCTCGACCGCATGGCGCCTCCTCGAACCGTTCTGTGCGTGCCCACCCAGGCGCTCAGTGTCAACGACCTCGCCTCCTGCAGCTATCGCGCGGACCGCTTCGTCGGCGTCGAGCTCCAGGGCAACACCGCCGTCGTCGTTGCCGGCGCACGCAGTTCCAGCGCCACCGTCGCCCTTGTCGAAGCCTTCTGGCAATCGGTCGAATACGCCGTATCGGTGCGCCACGACGCCGTCGCCTGCCCATAGCCACCCGCACCCGAAACCACATACTCCCGCCGCTAGACCACACACTCCCGCCGCGGCACCGTGCCTAACGTCTGCAACCCATCCGGCATCTCCCACCAGCGACCACGCCCGTCCCCCGGCCCATCCAAGTCC
>CAXUHM010000018.1:63052-73716 GCA_964250935.1 uncultured Terriglobus sp. | reverse complement strand
CCCAGTCCATCGGCGAGCCCGGCACCCAGCTCACCATGCGTACCTTCCACGTCGGTGGCACCGCCTCGCGCGTCTCGGACCAGTCGCGCCTCGATGCCAAGAACGCCGGAACCCTGCGCTACATCAACCTCAACACCGTTCGCGCCAAGGACGGCAACCTCGTCGCCATGAACCGCTCGGGCTCCATTGCCGTCATCGACGACAAGGGCCGCGAGAAAGAGCGCTACCCCATCGTCTACGGCGCCAAGCTCCTCGTGGAAGATGGTACCCATGTCGACATCGGCACCACCGTCGGCTCGTGGGATCCCTACACCTACTCCATCGTCACCGAAATTGGTGGCACGGTGCAGTTCAAGGATCTCCAGGAAGGCATCACCCTCAACGAAGAAGTCGACGAAGTCACCGGCCTGTCGCGCCTCGTCGTCGCCGATGCCCCCGATGAAAAGCGTCAGCCGACGCTCCTCGTCAACGGCAACGACGGCAGCAAAAAGCGCTACCTCATGCCCAGCCGTGCCTACCTCATGATCTCCGACGGAGAAGAGGTTCTGCCCGGCGACATTCTCGCCAAGATCCCGCGTGAGTCCACCCGTACCAAGGACATCACCGGCGGTCTGCCGCGCGTCGTCGAGCTCTTCGAGGCACGCAAGCCGCGCGAAACCGCAACCATCGCGGAAATCGACGGCGTCGTCCGCTTCGGCGAGGTCGTCAAGGGCCAGCGCAAGATCTACGTCACCGCAGACAACGGCGATGAGCGCGAGTACTCCGTACCCCGCTCCATCTACGTCAACGTCCAGGAAGGCGAACGCCTCCGCGCCGGCGACAAGCTCTTCGACGGCCCCCTCAACCCGCACGACGTGCTCGCCGTTCTCGGCCAGCAGGAACTGCAGCGCTACCTCGTCAACGAAATCCAGGAGGTCTACCGCCTCCAGGGTGTCGCCATCTCCGACAAGCACATCGAAACGATCGTTCGTCAGATGCTCCGCTGGGTCAAGATCGACGAGGTCGGCGATAGCAACTTCCTGCTCGAGCAGCAGGTCGACCGTTTCCGCTTCGACATGGAAAAGGAGCGCGTCCTCGCCACCGGCGGCCGCCCCGCAACCGGTCGTCCGCTCCTGCTCGGCATCACCAAGGCGTCGCTCTCCACTGACAGCTTCATCTCGGCGGCTAGCTTCCAGGAAACCACGCGCGTTCTCACCGAGGCCAGCATCAACGGCGCGGTCGACACGCTCCGCGGCCTCAAGGAAAACGTCATCGTGGGCCGCCTCATCCCGGCCGGCACCGGCATGGACTACTACCGCAACGTCCAGCTCTCCCCTGAGCTTGAAGAAGCGGCAGCCCGCATTCAGGCCGAAGTCCAGGAAGCCCACGACGCCGAAGAACGCGAGCTCGAAGCCATGCGCATGGAAGGCGAACAAGAAGAACTCGCCGCCGAGTAACCACGCCACAACCCGGGTGCCCCATGTCTCACCTCTGAGACATGGGTTCCCAAAAACCAAAGGGGCGGACTCCACGAGTCCGCCCCTTTGTTAGCGTCGTAGTTAGAATTTACTTGGGCGATTTTCAAAGGCATTTAGGTCCAATATTGCTCGACGTATAGCCCGGTAGTCGTCGGTGGGCACAGTGACTTCTGTAGCAGTGTCACCTTCCATCGAACCATAATCGCTGTCCGGTGCCGCTTTAGTGGCGAGCAGGTCTACATAGCATCCATAGTCCAACTTATAGGCGTCGTAGCGAACACCAGCTTTATCCTGTCCCGAAAGTCCCTTCTTGTTGATGTGCAGCAGCCGAGCATCGAAGAGGGAATCAATTAGCGGATGCTTCGAGTTGACGGGCAGCAGGAAAGCTCGAGCCTTCCGATGGGCGATTACCTCATCGATAATCCAATAAAGAAGCGCCTGTGCTTCCTGATTGGATTTGATGGCACCCTCTTTGTCACGCTGGTACCAGGTCCGCGCGGCAACTCGAACGGTCGGGATTGAGATACGGTCACTCATACCTCGTTGAGAAGCCAGCGAGAGCACGTTGAACGCATCCCTTGGTACTCCTTCAGCAGCCTTAACGAAGTCCTCGAAGGCATTCACCTGAGTAAACGCCGCAGCTATAAATTTTTCTGCTGAATCAAATTCCGGCTTTCCTTCAGTTTCTTCCGACAAGTAGTGCCTGTATAGCAACTCCTTGAAGAAGTCAGTCGCTCGAGCTTCGTTATTATCGAAAACCATATAGTCGTCAAGATCAACATCGGCAGAAGCATCTGCGCCAACTTCTATGCCCATATATTCCGATCCATCACCCAATTTAAAATTTGACCGTTGTTCGATCGCAGCTATCTTGACGGAGATCCCTGGAATCGGAAAGATGGCTCTTCTAATAAGGTCTGCTAAGTAGGGTTGTAGGTCGAGAGGTACAGTGCTCCATTCGTCTAAAACAAGTAGTATCCGCTTTGGCCTCAAGACCGAAACTAAATCCATCAAAGCCCCACTCACACTGCCGAAGTGGATGCGAAAGCGAAGTGTACCCTTCTCTGTAAAATGTGTTCTTCGTTCATCAGAGTATTTTTTATTGTTGCTCCAACCGAAAGACGCTGACGGAGATTTCTGAAACTTGAGATTAGTGTCGTTCTTGAATTCACTTTCTGCACTTTCTTTCGCCTCGGTTTGCCGCGTTGTCTCGCCGACTACCTCCAATTCAGTCACGGCAGTACCGAGCTTGTCCAAGGCTGGACCAACTCGACCAAGGTCCAAGTCCTCATCTAGTGCAGCGGAGAGTAAAGCCTCGTGAACTGATCCCAGAACGTCTAGAAGTAGACGAGTGGCTCTCTGGGGTATGCTCAGGGAGGAATCGCCGTAGACGCCTCCAGAAAACCCAATGTAGCGGAGGTCAATATATACCGCGACGTCATTAGCCTTTTTCGCTTGTTCGACCACATACCGCAGAGCGTGGGTCTTCCCCGTACCACGCCGCCCGTAAACAACTTGGTGGTCTTGGGTAGATAGGACCGCGAATAGTGGGCCGATGTCAACGAAGGTCTTCACCAAAGTCTCCTGATCAACGGATTCCGCTCGGCGTGAAAATCCAACAAATGCCTTATTTATTGCAGTGTTTGAAGAGATCGGCATCATGGGTGAAATTGTACAAGTTGAGACGACTGCCGGCTCACGTTCGATCTTTGAACCAGCAACACTCTGACCGTGTGCCCCAAGTCCGGATTCTCGGACATGGGATGTGCCACCGACGAAGCAGCAGGGAAACGACTTTAACCCGATCATCTTTCGGCATCTCTGACCGGATCCAAGGCTCACCGGGTGCAGCTCTCTCGGCACACCAGCCCACCGGCAGATCGGCAAGCTCCTGCAGCGAAGGGTCACCTTCCACAGGATGCCGCAGGCAAACCAGCACCGGCCCACCACCCTCGGACATCCTGTCCCCAAGAAACTACCATGCACCATCGTCCGCGTCATGGCACACGTAGGTCACAGCTTCCTCACCGGTATGCACCGTCTGTGACAGAAAAGCCATGGTAGTCGGCCCATCCTCAAACACCCAATCACTCCTCCGCGCAGCATACACCGCCCCTTCTCCCGACGGACCCGGGTGCCCCATTCTTTCGCGCCCGACAAATACCTCGACCAGCAACCATCTGAAAGCGCGAGTGAACGCCACTGCAACGCCCATCTCTCTCGGGAGCTCGAGGAAGTGGCAGCCCGCATCCAGGCAAAATCCAGGACGGCCACGACCCCTAAGAGCGCCAACTCAAAACCATGCCCATGGAAGGCGAACAGGAAGAAATCGCCGCCCAGTAGACATGACCCGACTCACCTTCAACCGGTGCACGTCGAAGGCATAGCTCCCCAGGCGCTAGACAGATACAACAGGTTCTGTCAATAACACGATGGTTTGGAAAGCTCCGACCATATTTGTTAAACAATGGAACGAACGAGGGCGCAACCTCAAATGATTTTTTCGGAACGTTTCTCCAGCAAGCATGTACAGCGTGCATTACTTTTAGCTGGAGTAACACTGATTCTCAGCATTCCCTTCCACGTTAAGCCTGACAACTTTTGTGTAGATGACGGGTACTTCTATCTTCAAATAGCGCGCAACATCGTTCAACGGCACGTCAGCACCTTCAACGATTGGCTACCAACAAACGGATACCATCCGCTATGGATGATGTTCTGCTGCATGTGCGCGTGGATTACTTCTAGTTCCGCAAACCTCCTGCAAATGGCAGCTTGTCTGCAAGACCTCTGCCTTGCGGCATCGATCGCGATCATCGCCTATCTAGTCTCTCGCGACTGCATGCGGGGCACAGTGTTTGGCTGCATCTTGCTATGGTTTACCAATGACGTCTTGGGAATTTGGAGGCTTTTAGAAACAGACCTCGCCCTTCTGCTGCAACTGGTAGTGTTACTTTTTGTCACGACTCAAGTTCGGCAGCGTCAGCAAGCAGAGATGCGGTACAGCTTAGGCTTGGGCTGCCTCCTTGGATTGACAATCCTTGCTCGCTTGGACCTTGTCTTTTTTGCATTGGTTGTTCTCTTCTTCCACCTGGTGAGCCCGCAAGGTCAAAGCACGCCTTTACGTCGACTTGCTTCCATTCTGGTTCAGAGTCTTGCCATAACTGCCGTCATGTTGCCGTACCTCCTATGGAATGTTGTCCGCTTCCATCATTTACTTCCAATCAGCGGAGCGATCAAGAGTTCCTTTCCACATCCGCAGGTACATCCTGGCCTGCTCCTCGCGCCTGCAACTCTGCCTGTCGTCTTGGGTGCGCTGGGAGGTATAGCGATGCTCTTTCGACGAAAGAAGACTCGCTTTGAACTCGTCTTGATGCTGACCGGTATAGGTTGTGGTGTTCATCTGACATACACCATGCTTTTCAGCATGGCATGGCCCTGGTACTTCACCACGGGCTATCTTGCTTTTTCACTCGAACTTGTCTGGATCGCGAATCTGGCTTTGAAGAATCTGAAGGGTGGAGATTGGGTGGAAAGTGCTGCTCTTTGTGCAGCGAGTTTGACCTTCCTACTGGTTGCAGGCGTACGGGCAGAGACAAATCTATCGTTTACGCGCCTCCTGGGAACTCGGAATGTCCAATTAAGAGAGCCGTACATAGAACCACGACGCGCGTTTGCGGAACTAGTTCGTACGAAGTTTGCCCCCGGTACTCGTTTCTTCCTCTTCGATTCTCCGGGTAGCGTCGCATTCTACTCGGGACTGAGCGTAACTCCCTCCGATGGTTTGGTTGCGGATTACGAATGGAATGATCAGGTCGCCAGTACGGGGCTCGTCTCCTACGCCAAAAGTCATGGAATAAACTATTTTGTTTGCCCCGTGTTAAAGCAGGGCCAGCAGTACGATTGGCTTTCTCTCACCGGCACACGCGTTGGACGCATGCAAATAATGCGGTACGTTACACCACTAGGAAAGCGAGACGGAGGCTCGATTTCACTCAAGGATGAGAATCTGGTCTTTACTACCCAAACAATTCAGCCTGGCTTTGAATCCACCTATCCTCTGGTCGGCGTATGGCGATTGCAATAAATCCGGACTTGCCGTAGCGACAACATGATGGCTGTGTTATTCTCGCCGAACATCAAATTGGGCTGCTGCATTGCGGCTCATCAGTAAACGCGAGGGGATTGATGAATCGGAAGCAGTACGCTGCACTCATTAAGGCCAGAATCGAAACAGAGTCGGATCGCATGCGCCTCGAATTTAGCGAGAACCGCGTACAGAGTTGCTCGATTGATAACCTGTTGCCAGAGGAGCTTGCTTTAGAAATCTTCGAAGCTTTTCCCGACAAGAGTTCCATGATTCTTCGAAAGAGTCTCCGGGAGAACAAGCATGTCGCCGCTCAGATGGATCACTACAAGCCTATCCTCGAAGAAATCATCTATGCCTTTCAAGATAAAGCTGTGCTTGACTTAGTCGCCAGTATTACCGGAATCATCGGAATGGTTCCCGATGAACATCTTTACGCCGGTGGCATCAGTCTGATGGCAAAAGGGAACTTTCTCAATCCACATCTCGACAACTCCCACGACAAAGGACGCGAACTCTACCGAGTACTTAACCTTTTGTATTATGTGACGCCGAACTGGAGTCACGAGCAGGGTGGAAATTTGGAGTTGTGGGACAAGGGGCCGAAAGAGTCTCAACGTGAGATCACCAGTCATTTCAACCGTCTCGTCCTGATGGCAACACATGAAACTTCGTGGCACTCTGTGAGCGAGGTAAAGGTCGATCGATCGCGTTGCTGCGTTTCCAACTACTACTTCTCGGCTCAGCCACTGGAAGATCACGAGTATTTCCACGTAACCTCGTTCCGAGGACGTCCAGAACAACCCTTTCGAGACCTTGTTCTACAGGGGGATGTGGCCGTTCGGCAAGGAATCCGCAAGGTGATGAAGAAGGGCATTGGAGATGACAAACACGTCTACGAAAAGCCGCCAGCCCATCAGTAGCCTTCGCTCAAAAAGGTCCTGACTACGATGCTGGTCGCAAGACCGCATGTTCCGCCAGGGTAGTACGATGGCCAATGATCAGCCTCTTTCCCCAGCCGGGAGTCACAGGATTCAGGACGGTATAGCGAAGACAGCTGTCAAGCCCCGAAGCCGGTAAGTGCAAAGAAACAATGTACTTACGCGTGGCATGAATTTCTTCTGGACTTGGTAAAATAGAAGCAGAGCAAAAAGCCGCCCGTCTGGGTGGTTTTTTCACGTTCAGGGGCCATCATGCAAATTCAACAAAATGAGGATTTTACGAATCGATCCAATGGGATGACGAATTTAGCGAAGACACCAGGGAGGGGGAGTCAGAAAGCATCTCATCTTCAGACATGCAAGGCAGAATCAAGCGAAAACAGGCCCTGCGTGAACTCGAGCAGGCACAAAAACAACCGCAACCGCTTCTCTGTGCACTTTGCCTTCGACCGCTCGGCTCCCGTGTCGAATGGCATCATCCTGTCCCCAAAAGCGAAGGTGGAGATCAGACCGTCCCGGTCCACCCCATCTGTCATCGAGCCATTCACGCTCACATTTCAAACCACGATCTGGCAGAAAAGTATGCCGATCTCGACAACCTTCGCTCGCGAGAAGACATGCAACGCTTCCTGCAATGGATTGCAAACAAACCAGCCAACTTCCACGCACCAACCAGACGAACCCAGCCAAAGTAACCGTCTCACACGCACTCACAACAACGAATGCCGAGCAACGATCAGGCTCAGGATTCCACAGTCCTCATCCCCAAGGCTCAGATCACTGAAAAACGCTTGGACACCAAAGGCACCCGACTTCAAGAGCAATGCTATCGACCGCGACGCAGGATGAGAAACAGAATTACGAGCATGGCAATCAGGCCAAGTCCACCTGGAAAAATAAACCCGCCTCCACGGCTGGAGTATCCCATGACGAGACAACCACTCAGGCTCACACAGGCCATCAGTCCAAACGTCGCAAGCAGGAGCTTAAGCATGCACATTTGCACGTGGCAAAGCGATCGAGCCTTTGTTGTTCGCTGGTTGAGGACTCGTGTGCATCGCTGGATACCCGCTTCGCAGAAACAACCAGCCCAGAACCAGAGCAACCAGAATGATGGCAACAAATCCAATCACGACTGGTCCGATGCTGGCGTTTTTGTAGATTCCATCTCGTTCTTCTTTCATACGCAGTTTCGATGCATAAAAAAGCCTCGACGCATACACAGCTTGCCCTGACGCTCTGCGAGCGCTACTTTGAGTGCATGCACCGTTCAAGCTTTATGCTTCTCATGCTCGCCAGCCCTGTTTTCGCTGCGCCAATCGCTGGAATCTGGAAGATCGACGGCGACGTGCAGGGTCACCCTGTCCGCGAAACTTGCACGCTTGCTGGCGACGATACTGCGCTGACGGGAACCTGTGTTGGCGAGAAAACCGTACCCGCTACCGCAACCCGAAAAGACGACATCGTCAAGCTGACTCACGCCGGGGAATACCAGGGCCAAGCGTTAATGCTGACATTCACCGGAAAGCTCCAGCCAGACGGCTCGTTGCACGGCAGCATCGATGTGCAGCCACTGAACTACGATGGCGTATTTACAGCCACGCGTGAGGCACAAAAACCCTGATCATGATGCTCAGAACTGCTTGGAATCGGCCTGCTGCGGAACAAACTTCACTGGAGCAGAAGTAAACGTCCGGTTCAGAAATGCAGCTAATCGCAGACCTGCCAATGCCAGCCGCTCGTCGAGTATGGGAATCTCACGCATGTAATAGGTCTCATCGATGGTTCCATTGTTCGGGACCAGCGCGCCGGTAGCAGCAGTCATGGACTCTGCAGTCCAGATTGCGGGATTGTCGCTACCTGGCGTCGTGTTCCGTGTGCGAATCGATTGTTCCAGCGCGTCGCGATAGGACCGGTCGGTCAATCCGCGGTGCAGAATCAGGCCGCTGTCCCACACCGCATGCAGGTTGCAGTTGTACTTGCCACAGGTTGGCGAACCAAAGACAACAACTAAAATGCCATTGCCGCCCCTCTCCGGTCCGTATGCGTGGAATGGCTGATGAATGTCACCGATGAAGTGGATAAGGTACTTCAAGGCTGTCGCGCGATCTGGCTGATCAAGCGTAGTGTCGGCAACGCGCCCTTCAAAAAATAGAATGCGATCAACCACACAATCGCGCCACTTGTCATTAGGCGTGCCAAGCTTCACGTTGGGCTGTGTGGGGCAATCCCGATCGCGATCATAGGCGGTTGCACCTGCAGGAAGATCGACATAATGCCAAAGCGCAGTTTGCGTCTCAAGGGGGCGATACACATCTGGCCAAGAGGCAACATCGGCCAGAGTCTCCGGCCCGAGAAGCGCTTTCACATTGCGCCGAGCCATGGGCGTCAGGTGATCCTCAGCAACCAGTGCAACCAGTTTGTGTCCTTGCGGTCCCCAGGCGAACGCTGGTGCGCTCGCTAACAGCAAAGAAAGGTGAATAAACAGCTTCTTCATGGACTCCAGCATACGTTGCACGTAGGCGCGGTTTGCCCAGATTGTGTGTTCCCACGAGCGCATGTTCTAAGATTGACGAAACTTTCAAAAAGACGGTGCCGTCGTATAACCAGCTTCGGGCAGCGCTCCGGCGGACGCCCGTGTGGAAAGGCTTGGACCTGTATGCCACATTTGCCAGCACTCACGTTCCTCCCCGTCTCTTCTGCGGTTAGCGCGCCTTGCGCAAGGCCGGGGTGCTCCACGATTGTGGGCCGCTTCATGGTCGCAGGCGCCCTGCTGCTAATGCCGATCGTTCGTACGGCCACGCGGCTCCATGCGCAAACGCCGGCGACTTCCCCCGCAACGCGTCTAATCGGAACGGTGAAGGCCATATCCAGCAGCGGATTAACTGTAACTAAAGACGACGGCAGTGTCGTGACGCTTACCCTTGCAGAAGCGGTGCGAGTTCAGCAACTTCCGCCAGGCAGCACGGACATCAAGGCGGCGCTCCCCGCTACCACTGGCGACATTGCCGAAGGCGACCGCGTCCTTGTCGCCGCTCACCCGGGGGATGCTGGTGTGCTGAGCGCAACACGCGTCGTACTTATGAAGAGCGGCGACATTGCACAAACCAACGCCACCCGGCAGGCTGACTGGCAGAAGCGCGGCTCTGGCGGCTTGATTACCGCCATCGATCCTGCAGCGAGAAGCATCACCATCATTTCCGGAACGAAGAAAACGACGGTTCAAACGTCTGACCGCACCATCTTCCGTCGTTATGCTCCCGGTTCGGTCAGGTTCGAGGACGCGAAAACGGGAACCCTTAGCGATCTTGCAATCGGCGATCAATTGCGTGTGCGCGGCAGCAGAGATGTGGATACCGGCTCCATTGCCGCAGATGAGGTCGTTACAGGTGCGTTTCGCAATGTCGCTGGAACTGTCACCTCCGTCGACACTGCCGCAAATACCGTCACCCTGAAAGATCTTGCCACCAAGAAGAACGTGACGGTTGCAATCGGCACTGGTTCCGACCTGCGAAGCTTGCCGCCAGAGATCTCCGCGCGGTTTGCCGCACGTGCACGCGGCGCAACTACACCGAGCACTGCAGCGGGTAGCACGGAACGGCCCTCGAACTCCGGGTCGCCCTCGGCAGCCGTTGTCGGGTCGAACGATGCATCAACGCGGACGCGTTCAGGCAGCGGTTCTGCCAGTGGTGATCTTTCGCAACTTGTTCCACGCCTGCCAAAGACTGCCGTTTCAGCACTCAAACCAGGGGAAGCCGTCCTGGTGGTCGGCTCAGGATTGGCAACACCGGGTGCGCCTATTACTGTCATCACACTGTTGTCCGGCGTAGAGCCCCTGCTTGCCGCGTCACCAGAAGGCACGTCCAGTTTCACTCTATCGCCTTGGAGTCTGGGCGGCGGTGGAGAAGCCGCTACCGGTGCAACCCAGTAGCCGCCTCCCAGCAGCGTAGGCTTTCTCCCTTTATGTGCACGGGTTTCTGGCTCGGGCGCGGCACGTTGTGTGGTCGGTTTTGAGGTCTGAATGCGTTCTCGTAGCTTGAT
This sequence comes from uncultured Terriglobus sp., assembly GCA_964250935.1. GTDB lineage: Bacteria > Acidobacteriota > Terriglobia > Terriglobales > Acidobacteriaceae > Terriglobus. Next base: position 63,190 of record CAXUHM010000018.1, on the reverse strand, counting down.
GCTTTTTCCTTCAGCAGCCACCTTCTTGCTGCTCAGTGCAGGCGCATTTGCAGCCCGTTCCGTAACTGCCCAGGCGGGTGCGCCGGCCCGGGCACCAAAATGTGGTCCACCCCCAGCCACCGGGAGTTGGGAACGGCG
>CAXUHM010000018.1:0-63042 GCA_964250935.1 uncultured Terriglobus sp. | reverse complement strand
CAAACTGGTGTGAAGAACGGTGACGACGTCATTGCCACGCTGGTCGATCCTGACGCCGCGGCGATTCCCGGTGCCACCGTCCTGCTAACGCCGGCAAAAGGACCTGCAATTTCCGCAATCTCGCGCGGTGATGGCAGCTTTGATGTGCAGAATGTCCCCAGCGGCACCTACACGTTCACTGTCACCATGCAAGGCTTCGGTTCGTTTGTGAAGCAGGGAGTTCGTGTCGGTGGCCAGCCAGTCAAAATCAATGTAAAGCTGAGTATTGAAGAGCAGAGCACCACGATCACGGTGACCACTACAGACGATCAGGTCTCAGTTGACCCCGACCAGAATGCCAGTGCAGTGGTCGTGAAAGGCGCCGATCTGGACGCACTGTCTGATGATCCGGATGAGCTTTCGAATGAACTCACGGCGCTTGCCGGTCCTGCCGCCGGACCGAATGGCGGGCAGATTTACGTGGATGGCTTTACCGGCGGTCAACTGCCGCCAAAGTCGGCGATTCGTGAAATCCGTATCAATCAGAATCCATTCTCTGCTCAATACGATCAACCAGGATTTGGTCGAATCGAGATTCTGACCAAGCCCGGCACGGACAAGCTGCATGGACAGCTGAGCGTGCAAGGTATGGACAAGTCCTTCAATACTTCCAGTCCCTTCCTGGGCACCTCCAATGTGCAGCCGGACTACCATCAGATTTTCTTTATCGGATCGGTAAGTGGCGCAATCTCGAAGAATGCATCGTTCAACGTTGCGGGTAGCCATCGCACCATTCAGGACAACAACATCTTCAGCGGAAACATCGCGAGCACGACGCCTGGCTCTGGAACGCTCTGTACTCCCGGCATGACTGGTTGTACGTCCAACCCCTACCCTGATTCGTTGCGTGCGTTCTTTGCGCCGCGGACACGCTACGATCTGAGCCCGCGTATCGATTACGCGCTGACCCAAAAAAATACGCTCACGGCTCGTTACCAGCTTGAGCACAGCGACGCGCAGAATCAGGTGCCGAATGGAGGATTGGTTCTGCCCACCGCCGGCTACTCCTCTAACTCGACCGAGAACAGCATCCAGCTCAGCGACACACAGATTCTGAGTGCAAAGCTGATCAACGAGACGCGCTTTGAATTCCGCCGAACGCAGGCATCGCAGCTGCCCAACTCCGTTGCTCCGACGCTCACGGTAACTGGAAACTTTACCGGCGGAGGGAGTGCCGCAGGCACCCAGACCAGCACGCAGGATCACTACGAAGTGCAAAATTACACCTCGGTCCAGCTTGCCAAAAACTTCATCCGTGCCGGTGTTCGCGTGCGCACCGATCGAACTGCTCAGTTCTCGACTCAAAACCTCAACGGCACTTTTAGCTACGCCACCATCGCGAGTTACTTGGCCAACCAGCCCTTCCAGTACATTGTCGCGAATATTGCGAACCCGCGAGTCGGCACACACCTGACGGATGTGGGCATTTACGCCGAAGACGATTGGAAGGTGAAGCCGAACCTGACACTGACCTACGGCCTGCGTCTGGAGGCGCAGGGAACTATTAACAGCAACCACGACCTCGCCCCGCGTCTGTCCGCAAACTACGGCGTACCTCGAAAGAGTGGCAACCCAGTCACGGTATTGCGCCTCGGTTACGGTGTGTTCTTTACCCGCTTCAACGTTGGAGACGTGATTAACACCATCCAGCAGAATGGTCTTAATTCAACTGAGCAGATCTTCCGCGCGCCCGCAGCAGGTTGCAGCCCAACCAATACAGCACCCTGTGGCACCAACCAGATCGCAAGCAGCACTCTCTATCAGCTGTCACCGAACCTGCGTAGTGAGTACAACTCTCAGGTGGCGGCTGGCGTGGATCAGCAACTGCCTCGCAAAACAACGGTCTCGCTCACGTATCTGAACACCATCGGCATTCACCAGTACTTCTCGCGCAGCCTGCCCAGCAGCCCCACAAGCGTTCAGTACCAGTACCAATCCGCCGGGTATTACCGCCAAAACCAGATTCTGGTCAGTGTGCGCTCGCAGTTCACGCAGAAATTCTCCATGTTCGGCTTCTACGCCTACAATCGCGCATACAGCAACACGGGTGGTGCCGACACCTTCCAGACAGACAGCCTGAATTCCTACACGGATTACGGCCGCTTTCAGAACACGTCGCGCGCGTTTATCTTTGGCAGCTACCAGGCGCCTTTCAAAATCAATATCAGTCCTTTCCTGATTGCAAACTCCGGCAACCCATACAGCATCACCACCGGCACCGATGTAAATGGCGACTCCATCATCAACGACCGCGCCATGTTTGCGCCTGGCATCACCGGCGGCAGTTGCACCAATGCGCTAAACTTCGCATCGCCGTCTACCACTACCGACACCTATGTGCGAACGCCCGCGGGCTATTGCACTGCTCCCGCACTGGTCACCGTCAACACCCGCGTCGTGCGCGCCTTTGGCTTTGGGCCCAAGATTGGTGCAGCTGCCTCCAGTGGCAATCAGGGTCCGGGCGGCGGCGGACCTCCGGGTGGCGGACGCGGACCCGGCGGTGGCGGACGTGGTGGCCCGGGTGGCGGGTTTGGCGGTGGTGGTCTGGGCAGCGGCAGTTCCGGACGCAAATACACGGTGTCGCTCGGTGCGCAGGTGCTCAACCTGTTCAACAACGTGCCTTACGGTACGCCCAATGGCAATTTGACGGCCTACAGCGCTGATCCCACGAAGAACCTGTTCGGCAGATCGCAGTCACTGGCGACAGGTCCGTTCTCGCAAGGCACCGCAGTCCGGCGTGTGTTTCTCCAAGCGAACTTCAGCTTTTAGACCATGCGTTGCAAAAACATACTGAACCGGTGCGCACCATCGCGCCATGGCCTCCTTAGTGCGCCCTCATGAATCGAGCTTTGCCCTGCTGGGTAGACCTGCACTCGCGACCGGTTCTCTCAGCCGCTCTTACCGGCTGCAACAACGATTGTTTTTGCCGTCATGAACTCTCGCATGCCCGATGCTCCAAGTTCACGGCCGTAACCGGAGCGCTTCGTCCCACCAAACGGCAGCCGCGGGTCAGATTGTACCGGTGCATTTAAGAAGACCATGCCGCAGTCGATCTCGTTCAGCAGACGTTTCTGCTCTTCCGGCCTGTTCGTCCACACCGATGCGCCCAGCCCGAATGGCGTGTCATTCGCAATCGCAATAGCATCATCCAGGTCATTGGCGCGGAACAGCAACGCCACCGGTCCGAAAATCTCTTCGCGATAGACGGCCGAAGTACGCGCCACATTGGCAATCACTGTCGGTTCAAAGAACGATCCTGGTCCGACGAGCCGAGATCCGCCTGTAAGAATGCGCCCGCCCGCTGCAACACAGGCACGGATCTGCTCTTCCAGGTGCTGGACCGCCGCTTCATTCACCAGCGGTCCGACCTCTGTCTCTCGCCGGGTTGGATCGCCAATGCGCAGTCGTTCCATGGCCTGAGCAAAGCCTCGCTGAACATCGGCAAACACGTCGTTGTGCACAATAAAGCGCTTAGCTGCAACGCAAGATTGACCGCTATTCACCATGCGGCCCTTCACCGCTGCTTGCACCGCGGCGTCCAGCGTAGCCGAAGGCATCACCACGAATGGATCGCTTCCGCCCAACTCCAGTACGGTCTTCTTGAGCAGGTATCCGGCCTGCGCGGCGATCGCACGGCCCGCGTTCTCGCTGCCGGTTACCGTGGCCGCAACCACGCGCGGGTCACTCAGCACCGATTCAACTGCGTCCACCTCAATCAGCAGTGACAAAAAGACGCCGCGCACGAACCCGGCCTGTCGTACAAGGCCTTCAATCCGCATCGCACACTGCGGCACGCTTGGCGCATGCTTCAGCAGGACGGCATTGCCAGCCATCAATGCGGGCACGGCGCAGCGAAAAACCTGCCAGAACGGAAAATTCCAAGGCATCACAGCCAGCAGTACGCCCATCGGCTCGTATTGCAGGTAGCTGTGTACGCCCTCAACCCGCAGCATCTCCGGCGCGACCAGGCGCGCTGCATGCGCCGCATAGTAGCGGCAACAGTCGATGCATTTATCAATCTCTGCCTCTGCCGCGGTGATAGGTTTGCCCATTTCCAGGGTGATGAGCGCAGCAAGTTCGTCACGCTCTTCCTGCAGAAGTACGGCCAGCTTGCGCAGGCACAGCGCGCGATGTTCCATGGGCAGTTGTCGGTGCTCGACATAGGCGTGCGCGGCCAGATCGACACGGGCCTGCAGCGCTTCTGTCGTAAGTGGAGAAAAGGTGCGAACCACCTGTCCGGTGGAAGGGTTCGTCGTTTGGATCGGCATGTGCTCCGTCAGCCGGCGAACCGCGCCAGCGTTTCCGCCAGTACTCGCACGCCGTCTCTCATAGCCTCTACCGTAGCAAACTCGTCCGGCCGATGACTCACGCCGTTCCGGCACGGCACGAAGATCATGCCCACCGGCCCGAGCCGCGCCATAAACAGCGAGTCATGGTATGCCCGACTCACCATCATCTGGTGCGGCAGGCCTTCGTGCCCACATGCATCTGCAATTGCAGCAACGATCTCAAGATCGCATATCGCGGGTGGATCCGAATTCACCTCCTTCATCGCAATTACAACGTCGCGCCGCCTGTTGATATCCGTGCATGCCTTTCGCACCGCTGCGACGACCGCATCGCGCCGCACCGGGTCAATGTCGCGCACATCCATCTGCAGATCCACCCGGCCAGGCACGCTGTTGACCGCGCCGGGATGCACTCTGACAGTCCCTACTGTAGCCACTGTGTCTTTTGAGCCTGTGGCAAGCGCGGCTGCCTCCACCGCCAGCACAAGCTCTGCCGCCGCACAGAGCGCATCGCGGCGGTCGGGCATCAGTAGGGTGCCTGCATGACCGCCGATGCCGTCGATGCGCATCGTGAAGCTCGCTGGCGCCGCAATCGCGGTCACCACCCCAATCGCCAGACCGCCTCGGTCCAGCAACGGCCCCTGCTCAATGTGCAACTCGACCCATTGGCTGTACGCGCCGGCTTGCAGGCGCACCCCGGCTAAATCACCATGGAAGCCGGCGCGCGTGCGCACCATGGCCAGCGTTTCACCGTCCGCATCGGTCAGCGTATCGGCTCGTGCCGCATCCAGCGTTCCTGCCAGCAGCCGGCTGCCCAGGCAGCCAATCCCAAAGCGCGTCGGTTCTTCCGACGTGAACACCACCAGTTCGATCGACCGTCGCGGCGCAAAGCCTGCCTGCTGCAGCGCACGCACAGCTTCCAATCCGCCAAGCACACCCAGCGTTCCGTCGTACATGCCTGCGTGTGGAATCGCATCGGCGTGCGACCCGGTGCCTACCGGCGGCAATGCCTCGTTGCTTCCCACCCATCGCGCAAAGGTGTTGCCCACGGCGTCTTCGCGCACCTGCAGTCCTGCCTCGGCAAAAAGCGATTTGAGCCATGCACGCGCGGCAAGATCCTCCTCTGTAAAAACCACGCGCGTCACGGCACGCTCTTCGGGGCGCCCTGTCTGCTCGCACGTCGTAAAGGTGGCCAGGCAATCCATCTCCGCCTGCATTCGCGCCATATCGATTACCCAAGGTCCATGCCATGCTTGATTTGTCATGGCCTCATCCCTGCTGTCGCCAGCGGGTGCCGGTTCCAGTCTTTATAGATCAGGTAGCGTGCGGGCGTCGTTCCCAGCGCACCAAACCATTGTGGGCAAAATGGTGCCATCCAGATGAAATCTCCGGCCGTCACCGGATACCATGCCTCGCCCAGCCGATAGACTCCCTCGCCCTCCAGCATGAGCAGACCGTGCTCCATCACATGCACCTCCACCATGCCCAGTCGCGCACCGGGCGCGAACTCCATCGTGTTCACCGCAAAGTCGAACAGCGGGTCAACACCCAGCAGTGTGCGCACCTGGACGCCTGCGTCCCCCAACAGCGGCGTCGCGGAAATAGTGTGCTCAACGCCGTACAGAGCGGGTGGCAGCTCGCCGCGGACGTACTCAGCGTACGGTTTTTCAATCACAACGACGCGCGCGCCATCGCCCCGTGCCTGAATCGTGTGCGCTGACAAAGGGGGCAAGCACGCGAACGCCCCTGCACCCAGGATCTCTGCCTGCCCCTCCTGGAAAACATCGACCGCACCAGTCACGACGTACAGAAATCGGGAGTGTGGCGTGGTGCCAAGCTGGCCATTGGGTTGCAGCACTGCCGTGTACTCGGTAAACGCCGCACCCAGGGCGGGTGCCGCATGCACGACCGCCGTCGCGTTCACCATGCCGGGAAGCGGTGCGTAGACAAACGTGTCAGGCGTCTGGAGGAGGTGGTCCATCGCCCGGCGACTGCGTGTGCCGCCCAGGTGATGCAGGCTCATAGAGACTCTCTCCGCATCGCCAGCAGGTGCAGAAAGCGGACGCCCACCTGCAGCGCTGCTGCGACATCGCCAGTGACGACACGTTCGTCCGGATGATGGCTCAACCCGTCAGGCGTTCGCAGAAAGAGCATTGCCGTCGGCATGTGCGGTGCAATAACCATCGCATCGTGACCAGCACCACTGCTCATGCGGTACACCGGAAAGCCCTCGGCACGCACTGCCTCCTCCAGCAGCGACGTGAAGTGGTCATTGAGTGGTACCGTCGCCTGCTGCAATGGCGTGTCGACACTTACGTGCACACCGCGCCTGCTACCGATTTCCCACGCAAGCGTGAGCATCTGCTGTGTCATAGCATCACGGACCGTATTGCTCTCGGAGCGCACATCCAGAGTGCAACGCACCTCGCCCGGAATGACGTTGCGTGCACCGGGATACACCTGGAGATTGCCGATGGTCGCAACGACGCCCGGTGTGGCCTGTGCGCGGCATTCCACCTCCACAATCCACGCTGCCGCAGCCGTCAACGCATCATGGCGAAGATGCATGGGCGTGGTGCCAGCATGGTTCGCGACACCGTGAAAGCGTAACTCGGCATGGCTCTGCCCGGCAATGCTTTCCACGATGCCGAGCGGCAGGCCCGCATGGTCCAGCAACGGCCCCTGCTCGATGTGGCATTCAAGGTAGCCCAACGCTTGGGTCAGCCGTGCGGACGGCAGATCGTCACAGCAAAGGCCGTAGGCCGCAATGGCCTCACCCACGGAGGTGCCACCACGATCCGTCTGCGCCAGCATCGCCTGATCCAATTGTCCGACCAGCGCACGCGAACCCAGAAACGGCATACCAAAGCGCACGCCCTCTTCTTCAGAGAAGGCTACGACCTGCAGTGGGAAGGGAAGTACGCAGCCGCAGTGCGCCGTGAGCGCAAGGGCAAAAACCACGCCCAGCACGCCGTCAAAGGCACCTGCATTCGGCACCGTATCCAGGTGCGATGCGAGCAGCAGCGGCGGTGCGTCCCGGGAGGTTCCCTGAAATACACCGTGGAGATTACCCGCCGCGTCGCTGTACACATGCATGCCGGCATCACGCATCCACTGCGCAACCTGCGCATTCGCACGCCGCATGCCCTCGCTCAAAAAGGTGCGCGTCGTCTCGCCAGGAACATCCGTCACAGTCGCCAGTATCCGGCAACGCCGCACCACCTCTTCCGCAAGCGCTGCGGCTGCGGCTGCCGTCAGCCACTCCGTCCTCTGCGAAACGTCGGTCATGCGCGCGTCACTCGCGCTTCAATGTACCCGCTCGGGTCATCGATCGGCATAAAGATCTCGTTTGCGTTCGTAAGCCCAAAGCGCTGCAGATCGACTAGCAGGTTATGCCGGTTCGGCATGGTCAGCGTAATCTCGGTTATCTCCGGTACAGTCTCGATCACCTGTTCGGCCATGGCAAACAGCGTTTGCTGCACCGATCTCGACTCGTGCAGGGCAAAGGTGCGCAGCAGGCTCTCGCGCACATGTTCCCGCAAAGCAAGACTCGCTGCATCGTCGATCGGCGCCTCATAGATCCACGACGCCGCAATCGCCGTTCCAAGTAGCCGGTCATCTGTCTCCGGCAGTGTCGTCAGTTCATCTCGTTTAAAACCGACGAACCCTGACTGCGCCGTCTTTAACACCACCATGTCTTCGATTCCGCTGCGCCGCGTGGCACCCTGGCGTGTCTGGCGCAGCGTTGCAGTTGCAAGCTCGTTAGAACCCTTCATAAAGGCGTGCGGATGCGGCGTTCCATCAATGGTCAATCGCTTCCACAGCGCGCTCTCAATGTGGATTTCCGCGGCATTCACTCGCGGATTGCGCTCCAGCAGAAACTCCGCAAGCTCCGTCGCAAAGGCTTCCATCGACTTTGCCTGCGACACATTCGCCCGCACATAGACCGTGTTTTTCATCGTGTCTGTCGCCAGCACGTCGGTGTTGTCACCATACAGATACACGGCGGCATACTCGCCTTCCAGCAGCACACGGACTGTCCACTCCGCCACGCTGTGCAGCGCTCCTTCCCGTGTCACTTTCATCAGGCGCACGGACGTCTTGCCATACCGGTTTTCCCGCAGCGTTGCCATCGTTCAAGACCCCCGATACGTCGTGTATCCATTCGTCGTTAGCAGTAGCGGGATATGGTAGTGCGTTTCACCGGGTCGCACGACGAAGGTCACCTCGACTGTTGGATACAGTCCCTGCAAGCCCTCCCGTGTAAAGTAGGCTCCGGTCGCGAACCGTACCGTGTACACGCCAGCTGTCATTTCTACGCCCTCCGGCAGCAACGAGCGCACACGTCCGTCGGTGTCGGTAACGACGGCGTTCAACGTCTCCCATTGCCCCGCACAATCAACGTCAAGCTCCACCGCAATGCCCACGACCGGCGCACCCTTCGCGGTGTCTAGGATATGCGTCGAAATGCTCATGCGTGTTGCTCCTGTGCCTCGTGCTCGGCAAGCCAGCGCTGCAGTCGTACATGCGTGATCTCACGCTGCTGCTCGGCTGCTTCCTGCAGTTCGGCTTCGGCGGTTTGCTGGAGCCGGCGCTCCAGGATGGCCAGGATTTCCGTCGCGCCGCGCCCTGCCGCGCGCACGAGGAAGACGCGGCCGAACCTGGCTTCATAGGTACGGTTGCCCGCCGCGATGCGCTGTTCCAGTTCCACAGGTGTAGCTGTCAGCGCCGCATCCTGCTCGGCCTCGCTCCAGCGCAGGCTCGCCAGCGTCACCGCTCCCGCCGCATGCCGCTCGCCGATGCGCGGATGTGATGCGAATGCCTCCTCCCAGTCCGCGACCGGCAGGCTCCACCATGCGCTGTCGCTTGCGGCCAGCAGCTCCGGCAAGGAGGCCAAGGGCCGGCGTTGTGCCAGGCCCGCAGCCCAGGCGCGCGAACCGCAGCACGGCAGAATGGCCTCCGCCGCCGCTTCTGCCGTCCTCCCATTCCAACGCTCCAGAAAGCTCATGGAGTGCCAGCATACATGGCAGCGGCGCTAAATCCCCGCGGCGGCCCCGCGAACCTCGCGGCCCTGCGCGGGCCCAAACCAACCGCCTTCGCGGTACACCGTCCTTCCGTGTAGAAGTGTCTCCCGCACAACGCCATGGAACACCTCTCCCATGTACGGTGACACGGGATGCCGGTAGTACAGCTGCTCTGTACTTACCTGCTTCGTCGCCTCTGGTGCAAAGAACACAAAGTTGGCAGTGTAGCCTGCGGCAATCGCGCCGGTAGAGGGCAAACCGGCCAGCTCGGCAGGTGCTGTGCTCATCCAACGCGCCACGTCGGCCAGACCAAAGCCGCGCCCGCGCGCTTCTGTCCAAACGACCGGCAGCGCGGTCGACAGGCTTGCAATCCCTCCCCACGCTAGGTTGAACCGGCCGTCCTCGGCGCGCTTCATCGCCGGTGGACACGGGGAATGATCTGTCGCGACCAGGTCGATGGTGCCATCACCGAGGCCCTCCCACAACGCCTCGCGATTCTCGCGCGACCGAATCGGCGGAGCGCACTTGAACTCGGTCGCGCCGTCCGCAATCTCTTCTGCGTTCAGGTGCAGGTAGTGCGGGCACGTTTCCACGGTCAATGGTAATTTCTCAGCCTTGGCTTCGCGCAACATGGGCAGGGCCTGTGCTGTCGCCAGGTGCACAAGGTGCAGCCGAAACTGGTAGCGCCGGCAAAGCTGCAGTAGCCACGCAATGGCGTTTAGTTCCGCTGCATCCAGCCGGCTCGCCAGGTACGTTGCATACTCTCGCCACGCGGGGCTTTCTGCTACCGGAAGCGCAGCACATGCGGCATCGATCGGTTCTTGCAGCTCTGCATGCACCAGCAACGGCAGACCCGTGGCCGCGATCACGGGCAGCGCCGTCTCCAGGTTTGCCGCATCGATGCTCGTGAACCCATCGCATCCCGGATACACCAGGAAGCACTTCCACCCGGGCACGCCCGCCTCTGCCAAGGGCTTTAAGTGCTCCTGGTTTCCATTGACCGCGCCACCCCATGCTGTCCAGTCCACGTGGCACTGGCCGGCAGCGGCGCGACGTTTTTCCTCCAGCGCTGCAACGGTCGTCGTCTCCGGCAGGCAATTCAGCGGCATATCGACCAGCGTGGTAAATCCGCCGGCAGCCGCGGCACGCGTCGCCGTCCAGAAGCCCTCCCATTCCGTGCGGCCAGGTTCATTGATGTGCACATGGGTATCGACCAGCCCGGGCAGGATCGCAATCTCGTCCTCCAGCACGCGTAAGTCGACATCGGCCGGCAACGCATCGCGCCGGCACACGCGTTCAATGCGCTCGCCGTCCACGACCACCGCTCCATTGAATTCACCTGCCGGCAGCACAATCCGCCGGCTTGCATATGCCGTCCGCATGCTACCCATTCTGCAGCAACAGCCCCGAACAGAACACCGGTGCGACGGGACAAAATTCGTGAACGCGATGCGATACTGTTCCCGATGCCGCAGCGACTCCAAGTCACGCCGGACCCACGCTTTATGCGCCTGGCCATTCATCTCGCCACACAGAACGTGGCCCTGGGCCAGGGTGGCCCTTTCGGTGCCGTGGTCGTGCGCCATGGAGAGGTGATCGCCGCTGAAGCCAACTCCGTTACCCGCACCAACGATCCCACGGCGCACGCCGAAGTGAACGCCATTCGGGCAGCTTGCGCCGTGCTCGGCAACTTTCAACTCGACGGCTGCGACGTATACACCAGTTGCGAGCCATGTCCTATGTGCCTGGCTGCGCTGTACTGGTCGCGCTGCCGTGCCATCTTCTACGGCAACACCGCGCAACACGCGGCAGCCGTCGGCTTTGACGACAGTTTTCTCTACGAAGAGGTCAACCGCCCCTTGGACCAGCGGCGTATTCCCATTGCACAGATGCTTGGCGACGAGGCGACCGCCTCCTTCGACATGTGGCGCAAAGCCGCACAAAGAATCGATTACTAAGCTTTCAAACCGCAAAGGATCAACACAGATCATGGCAACGAAAAAGGCACCTCAGCCGGAAGAGACCGTACCAAAGCCGAAGGCCGCGCGCGTTGCCCTGCTCGGCTTTGGTACAGTCGGCTCCTCCGTGGCGCAATTGCTGCGCGCGCAGAAATTCCCGGGTGTCGAACTCACCCACGTCTTTAACCGCGACGTGGAGCGCAAGCGTACCGGTGACACGGCGAAGAAGCTTGCGCCGTCGATCCGCTGGACCAGCAACATCGACGACATCCTCGACAGTCCTGACATCGACGTCATCATTGAAACCATCGGCGGACTGAACCCAATGGAAGGCTGGCTCAAGCGCGCGTTGACCGCCGGCAAGCACGTGGTTACGGCGAACAAACAGCTGATTGCATATCGGGGTGCGGCCCTTGGCAAATTGGCGCGCCAGCACAGCGTCGCACTCGTCTACAACGCTGCTGTTGCAGGTGGCGTCCCCGTTATTCCGGCCGTGCTGCATGGCCTGCAGGGTGACACGGTACGCCGCATTGCCGGCATCCTGAACGGCACCTGCAACTACATCCTAAGTGGCATGGAAGCTGGCGAAGACTACCACGACATGCTCGCCAAGGCGCAAAAGGCGGGCTACGCCGAAGCAGATCCCGCTGCCGATGTGGATGGCTACGACGCACGCGCCAAGCTCTGCATCCTCGCGCGTACCGCCATGCAGGTCGGCCTCGATCCGGATGAGATCCAGACGCAAACCATCAAAGGCGTGCGCCTTGTCGATTTCCACTACGCGCGCGAACTCGATTGCACCATCCGCCAGATTGCCCAGGTGCGGCTCGACGGCGATGCCGTGTTTGCGACGGTGGGTCCAACGCTCGTCCCCAATACCTCGCCCATCGCCTGGTCGCACGGCACACAAAATCTGGTGATGACCACCGGGGAGTTTGGCGGTGATGTGGTTTTCAGTGGCCATGGAGCCGGCGGCAATCCGACGGCAGTTGCGGTTGTCAGCGATTTATTGGCGGTCGCGCACGGCTCGGCTTCGGTTTCCCTCCCCGTCCGGCAGCGCGCCGTCAGCGGCGAGTTCCTGGCCCCACACTACCTGCGCTTTGTCGTGCAGGATAAGCCGGGCATCATCTCCGCCATCTCCGGCTCGCTCGCAAAGGTGGGCGCCAACATCGACAGCATCTTACAGCGGCCGGGCTACCCAAAGGACGCACTGCCGTTTGTCGTGACGACCGAGCCCTGCCTGACCAGCACTATCGAGGCTGCCGTCGCCGCCATCGCGAAGATGCCAACCATGCTGGAGGAGCCCCTCTGCCTGCAGATGCTGGTCGATGACAACGAAGAGTAGCAGCCAGGCTCCGGAACACAGCGAGACTGTTCGCAGCCTGCCTGCACGTACATGTACTATCCCTTGGATGAAGCTCTCGCTCCTTCTATTCACGCTGGTGCCGGCATGCTCAAGCGCACAGGGCAGCAACGCAGAACTGCAAAGAACGTTGCTGGTCCAAAGCAATGCGGCCTATCAGGCAGTGCAGGAAGGCAATCTCGCCGCGCTGCAGTCTGTCGTGACACCCGACTTTCTCGAAGTCGTATCCGGTGGAATGATCGCCGCAAGTGGCCTGCCAGACATGCTGAAGCTTTGCAAGCTCACCAGCTATCATCTATCGCAGCCAAGCCTGCGCGTCCTCAACGCGACAGCAGCAGAGCTCGCATACAAGGTCAACCAGGTCTCCTTCTGCGGCAAAAAGCCGGGTCCATCGATCGTCTACAGCACCGATGGATTCGTCTACCGCAAAGGCAAGTGGCTCATCGCAATCCACACGGAAGCCGGGGTACCCTAGTGATGCGACTTACCGGAATTCCAGTTCTGCCCGCTGCAAATGTAGAGACTTCCCTTAACTGGTGGACGCAAACCTGCGGCTTTGTCGAAATCTTTCGCGACGCTACACCGCCCTCATACGCCGGCATCGCGCGAGACGGTGCCACAGTTCACCTCGCCGCGATCACCGCCGGTCTTTCACCCCGTGCGATCGGAGATCAGACTATGGTTCGCTTTTCCGTAGACGACATCGACAGCTTTTATGCCGAGTATCAGCAACGTGGCGGAACCGTCCATCCCAACGGTGCGCTTCAGGCCAAACCGTGGGGATTGCGTGAATTCTCCACCATCGACCCAAACGGAGTCTGCGTCACTTTCCAGGCGGATGCGGCATAAATCGTGAAGAGCGCCAGCCTGATACAGCCGACGCTCTTCACTCGTGAACATTTAGTACTTCGGCATCCCTGGATCGATGCGGTCCGCCCACGCCGTAATCCCGCCAGCCACGTTCTTCACGTTCGTAAAGCCGTGCTGCTTTAGAAGCAGCGACGCTTTTTGCGAACGCCCGCCCGTCTTGCAATGAACCAGGATCTCCTCGTGTTCACGGCCCTTCAACTCTCCGATTCGCTTCTCCAGGTCGCCTACGGGGATCAGCGTCGCTCCCAGTGTGGCAATCTGCGCCTCGTGCGGCTCGCGCACATCCAGCACAAACGCACCCGCGTCGCGCTTTGTCTTCAGCTCTTCCACGCTGATTTGGGGTACGCCGTCCTGCTCCGCGATGCCGCCTGAGACTGCACCGTGCGACGACACTTCCAAGGGTCCGACCGCAGCTGGTGGAGCGATGCCGCAGAACTGGTCGTAGTCGATCAACTCCTGAATTTCATACGTACCGCATGCCGGGCATGCCGGGTTTTTTCGCAGCTTCAGCGTGCGGAACTTCATCCCCAGCGCGTCCACCAGCAGCAATCTCCCGATTAGCGGCTCGCCAATGCCCAGGATCAACTTGATGACCTCCGTTGCCTGGATCACGCCAACAAGCCCTGGCAGAATGCCAAGCACACCGCCCTCGGCGCAGCTCGGCACCAGCCCCGGCGGCGGCGGCTCGGGATACAGGCACCGGTAGCACGGGCCCTCCTCGGTCGCGAACACACTCGCCTGCCCCTCAAAGCGGAAGATCGATCCATACGCATTCGGCTTGCCGGTCAGCACGCATGCATCGTTCACCAGGTAACGCGTTTGGAAATTGTCGGTCCCATCTGCAATCACGTCGTAGTCCCTGAAGATTTCGAGCGCGTTCTTTGAGGTGAGCATCGTGTTGTGCTTCACGATGTTTGTGTTCTTATTCAAGCCTCGCAGCATGATCTCCGCGGAATCCACCTTCAGTTTGCCGACCGTACTCTGCGAATGAATAATCTGCCGCTGCAGATTGCTCTCATCCACGACGTCGAAGTCCACCAGTCCAATCGTCCCTACCCCCGCCGCGGCCAGGTACAACGCCAGCGGCGCACCCAGGCCACCCGTACCCACGCACAGCACCTTTGCTGCCTTCAGCTTTCGCTGGCCGTCCATGCCGACCTCTGGAAGAATCAGGTGACGCGAGTAGCGTGCGATCTCCTCATTGGTTAGGGTGGGCAGCTCTTCCGCAATGGCTTCTTCGGCGATGGCCGGCGTACCGCCCGCAATGGACGGGATGATTGAAACCTCATCCTCCGCCTTCAGCGCGGTCTGCTCCTTGTCCGGCAGGTCTCGCACGTCGTCGTCATTGACATACACGTTCACAAACGAGCGCAGCTTGCCTTCCGCGCCAAACAGGTGCTGCTTCATCTGCGGGTACTGCTGGGTCAGTTTCTGCAGGGCTTCGCCCACAGTGGCAGCGTCAAGCTCCGCTGTCGACTTACCCTCGGTGAAGCCACGCAACGGTGTCGGAATCAAGATCGTCATGGTCTTACGTCTTTCTCTGCTGTGAGCAGTAACTCGATCGGCTGGTCTTCAAAGCGTTTATCGTCTTCCCCGGTACCACGCAGCAAAAAGCTGTTCGTCACCACGGCCTTGCCCTGCGCAGTGGCGGTGATGACGTAACTACACCCAAGCCAGTGCGCCTCTGCAAAATCGGTGACCGACCACTGCGCCGGGTGGTCTGGGTGCGAATGGTAAAAGCCGACAATATCAAGGCCCTTTTTGCGCCCTGCACGCTGTGCTGCCACCAGTTCTTGCGGCGCAATGTGGTAACGGTTGTGTGCCGAATCCGTGCGCGTATTCCCGGCACGCATCAGCTCGACAACTTCGTTTGAGCCATCCCGCATGTTGCCCAGCAGAATGCCGCAGCACTCATGCGGATAGGTTTCTTCACCATGCGCGCGCAACGCGTCGTACTCCGCCTTGTGCAGGGTCAGCATTGATTGGTGCACCGGAATGCTACTCACTCCAGAACCGCTCGCTCAGGTACTTGTCCGCGCCGTCGCACAGAACAGTCACAATAACGGCCTCATGGCCGGCCGCGTACTGCTCTTCTGCAATCTGGAGCGCTGTGGCAACATTTGCACCGGCACTTACGCCCACCAGCAAACCCTCTTCCCGCGCCAGTCGCTTGCACATTGCGTAGGCAGTCTCCGTTTCGGCCCAGATGTTTCGGTTCGCCAACCCCGGGTCATAGATCGGCGGCACGATCGCCGTCGGCATATGCTTCAATCCCTCCAAACCGTTAAACGGCGAATCCGGCTGCACGCTGATGCAGGTGACGTTGGGGTTTAATTCTCGCAAGCGTCGCGTCGTCCCCATAAAGGTCCCACTTGTTCCCAGCGCGGCGATGAAGTGTGTCACAGCACCATCCGTCTGCCGCCAGATCTCGTTGCCCGTTGTACGGTAGTGCGCCTTCCAGTTGTTTTCGTTGCCATACTGGTCGGCGTAGAAATACTTTTCCGGATGCGCCGCATACAGCTCCCGCACCTTGCGAATGGCACCGTCCGACCCTGCCTCGCCCGGTGTAAAGATGACCTCTGCGCCATAGGCCTGCAAGATCTTCTTGCGCTCCTGGCTGGCGCTGTTTGGGACGCACAGTGTCACCGGGAACTGCAGTGCCGCACCCAGCATGGCATAGGCAATCCCTGTATTTCCGCTGGTCGCATCCAGCAGGCTGCGCTCCGGCTGTGCGTCACCCAGTTCGCCCGCGGCCATGGCGGCGAGCACAATCGAAGAGGCTGGCCGATCCTTCACGCTTCCGCCCGGGTTTGCAAACTCGCCCTTGCCCAGCAGCGTAATACCCGGCAGGTGCGCCACGATGCGTTCCATGCGCACCATGGGCGTGTTTCCAATGCGGTCCAGCACACTGCTGCCAAGGTGCGTCGCTGCCGGTCGCCCAATTGTTCCCACACTGCTCATTCCGTTACCCTTCACTGGCGCTGCTGGTCTTCTACCCGCGGCCTGTGCGACAGTTAGTCTGTTGGACAGGATACCCGCGACAGGCTCGTCACGTGTTCCGGCCAAACTCCGAGGGCAACCATGTTTTTCCGCAAGAAAGCCGAAACCCGCACCTTCAATGACGTGCTCACCACCCTCGGTGCGCAGAGATTTGATGTTTCCCCGGCACGAGACGCTGCAAGCCCTGGCGCCTATCGGATCACCAAATATGGCTGCGCCGCTGAAATCGCACCAGCGCCCGCTCCCGTCAAGGCAGAGAAGGGCGTTACCATTGCTCCGGCGGAGATCGTCACCCGCGCCGGCTTCCTGCTGAACGGTACCATCGCACGTCTTGAGGATCGCGGCTATCAGAAGTTTCTGGTCACGCCCAAGGTGCAAATTGCCGCGACTGCGGACGCGCTCCGTGCCATCCACCAATTCACTGAAGAGCTGAAAGAGGCCGCTGGTGCGCGCTCCCTCTATAACCAGAGCCTTGGCTCAACCAGCGACACCTATAACTATGACCGGGTCAAAGGCCGCCAGCCTGCGACAGAGGCCCACCACTCCAACGCAGATCCGCTCCAGCGCTCCACAGCCGTGGAGAAAGCACCATCAGACGACGCGAACGCGCTTTAGCGTCGACGTCCCGTTTTGATGGGTTCTTACGATTTCTTGTTGTGATTTGCTGCACAGCGGCAACAGAATTGCGGAGTAAAATCGACGGAACGGGAGTGCTATCGCCTGTTCAGCATGAACCCGCGACCGACTTGGGATTTCCGCGTCTAAAGATGTGAGTGCCGCGCCGCAGATGTTGTGCGTGGCTTGGATCGTACGGTGAGCGCGCCGGCGGTTCTGGGAAGAAGGGGTAGCGACGTTGAATAGCACGGTAAAGACAGTTCTGATCTGGGTGCTCATGATCGGCTGCCTTGTCTCATTTTGGCAGGTCGTTGCACGGTCCACCGGCGGCGCCCATGATTCCGCAATCAGCCTGACCGATCTGCAGAACAAGGCAGATCAGGGCCGCATTAGCGACGTCACTGTCAATGGTACCGAGGTCACCGGTAAATACAAAGACAGCAAAGAGAGTTTTCACACCACCATTCCGGCCAACTACCCGGACCTGTACAAGAATCTCCATGACAAGGGCGTAAATGTCACCATCAAGGACCAGAGCAACAACTTCTGGCTTTCGGCGTTGATTTCGCTAACCCCTGTACTGCTCATGGTTGCGCTCTTCCTGTTCCTGATGCGACAGATGCAATCAGGCGGCAACAAGGCACTCAGCTTCGGCAAAAGCCGTGCGCGACTCTTGAGCCTTCAGCAGAAGAAGGTGACGTTTAAGGACGTTGCCGGTGTGAATGAGGCGAAGGAAGAACTTAAAGAGATCATTGAATTTCTCCGCGACGCGCAGAAATTTCAAAAACTCGGCGGACGCATCCCGAAGGGTGTGCTGCTCGTTGGACCTCCGGGAACAGGTAAAACTCTGCTTGCACGCGCCGTTGCGGGTGAGGCGAGTGTTCCTTTCTTCTCAATCTCCGGCTCCGACTTTGTCGAAATGTTTGTGGGTGTTGGTGCCTCTCGTGTTCGCGACCTGTTTGAACAAGGGAAGAAGAATGCTCCTTGCATTATCTTCATCGATGAAATCGACGCAGTCGGTCGGCATCGTGGCGCAGGTCTCGGCGGCGGGCACGACGAACGTGAACAGACTCTGAATCAGTTGCTCGTGGAAATGGACGGTTTCGAATCGAACGAGGGCGTCATCCTTGTTGCGGCGACGAACCGACCAGACGTACTGGATCCTGCACTCCTCCGCCCCGGCCGCTTTGATCGTCGTGTTGTTGTCGATCGTCCGGACATTCGTGGCCGCGAAGAGGTTCTCCGTGTGCATGGCAAGAAGGTCCCAATGGCTGAGGACGTGAATCTGAATGTCCTTGCTCGTGGAACACCAGGCTTCTCAGGTGCGGATCTTGCCAATATGGTGAATGAAGCCGCCTTGACCGCTGCCCGCTACAACCGCAAAGCCGTGCACATGTACGACTTTGAAGTTGCCAAGGACAAGGTCATGATGGGCGCAGAACGGAAAAGCATGTTGTTGACCGACGAGGAAAAGAAGGTGACCGCCTACCATGAAGCGGGCCACGTTCTCGTCGCTGCCATGCGGAGTCACTCCGATCCACTGCACAAAGTGACGATCATTCCACGTGGGATGGCGCTTGGTGTCACCATGCATCTGCCCGCGGAAGATAAGCACACCGTAACCCGGGATTATCTTGAGTCGCAGCTCGCCATTTTCATGGGCGGACGTTGCGCTGAGGAGATCTTCCTGCACCAGATGACGACTGGTGCCGGCAACGATATCGAGCGTGCAACAGACCTGGCTCGTCGTATGGTTTGCGAGTACGGCATGTCCAAAATGGGTCCAATGACCTATGGCAAAAAGGAAGGCGGCGAAATCTTCCTCGGTCGAGAGATTCAGCAGCATCGGGACTTCTCCGACAATACGGCGCAGGAAATTGATGCTGAGGTGAAGAAATTCGTGCATGACGGCTACACTTCGGCCTACACGATTCTCGATTCGCACCAGGACATCATGCACCGGATGAGTCAGTTGCTTCTGGAGCGAGAGACGCTCGATGCGGAAGAAATCCGCCTCATCATTGCAGGTGAGGAGTTGCCCCCGGCACGTTCCTCACTCGCCCATGCCGAACCGGGTGAGCCTGACACGCAGAAGGTGCTGAAGCCGGAAAGTCGCACGCCCGGCTTCAGTGACTCCCGTCCTTCCCCAGCATAAATACGCACGAATCAACGTAGACGGGGACAGCTGATGCTGTCCCCGTTTCGCGTTTCACCTGACCTATGTACCAAACATGTAGACATCCTTCTCTGCAGTACGATCAGGTTACGCCGTCGCTGTGTGCCGCGAGACCCACTGCGTCCAGTTTGTCTCAAGTGTCATATCCACCAGAAATGCGATCTCCAGTCGAATGGACATGATGCTCGCCATGCGCTCGCGGCTTGGCTGGTGCTGTCGACATGTGCAGCGTTCCGCCAACAGCAAATGAGCTTCGCGCGTGAGCTCGACACCGCTGCTCACCAAGGCGGCATAAATTTCTACCAGCGCCCTCACCTGCAACTCGATTTTCAGTTCCAGCGCATGCGCTGCAACAGTCCGACGATCCAGCAGCCACCCGCCCGCGCGGTCGATTGCATCCGTCAGGGCTGGCAATACATTTAACCGTTCGTCATAGGTGAGGCATTGCAGCCGGAGCTCCAGTGGCTCCGGCTGGCCGTCTGCCTGTATCTCGTTGCGTTCTGGGCAATTGTCGTTCACAGTTTGTCTATCGGCTTCTGCGTGCATCGCTCGTGGTCCAACACCGTCCCAAGGTGCGACGCTCGCATCACAATCCTGCTGTGGAGCCTCCCATGATTCTTGGTACCGGCACCGATCTCATTGAAATTGCGCGTGTCCGTGCTTCCATCTCCCGCTTTGGAGACCGCTTCCTTGACCGTGTCTTTACCCCAGCCGAGATTGCGTACTGCCGGCGCAAGGTCCGCAACGCGGACGAAAGTTTTGCGGCGCGCTTTTCTGCGAAGGAGGCTGGTGCCAAGGCATTGGGCACGGGCATTGCCGATGGAGTCGCATGGACAGAGATCGAGGTTCGGCGTTCCCCCGGGCAGCGGCCTACCCTGCACTTTACTGGTCGCGCCGCGGCACGGGCTGATGCGATGGGCGTCCGCCGCACCCATCTCAGCCTTTCGCATAGCCGCGACCTTGCGATCGCCACGGTCCTGCTTGAGGATTAGGCCGCCGGCCAGCAGAGGTGGCCCCAGACTGGGACCATTTCGCGTTGCGAAATCGGTGCTGGTTGGAACCTGTAGGCACCGCCGCGCATCAGAGTCAGGTAATCTCAACCTATCTCAGCACATCAGCCCCCCGGCCATGTCATTTTGAAGGACACGCATGCCCAGTCAAAACGAGATCAAGTGGTCGCAGCTGAAGGTAGGCGTGATCGTTCTTGTCTCCATCGTTCTTCTCGTTACACTTCTGTTCCTCATGACGAGCTCGTCCGGGCTTGGCCTGTTTACGCATAAAATTACGGTGACGAGCTACTTTGAGAACTCGGCCGGTCTGAAAGACGGCGCGCCCGTAAACCTGCAGGGTGTCACCATCGGCGAAGTCAAAAAGGTCATTGTCGTCCCGGACCAGAGCCGCAAGCTCACGCCAGTCAAGGTGGTCATGCAGCTCGATACCAAGTACCAGGACGGCCTGCACAAGGACACCAAGTCTGCTCTCTCTACCGTGGGTGTGCTTGGGGACACGGTGGTCGACCTCAACTCACAAACCGCCGTAGGTCCAGCGCTGCAGAATGGCGATGAGTTGCGCACGCTCGAAACACCAAACCTGCAGGATGTCGTCAAAGCAAGCCAGGGCACCATTGAAAGTCTGAACGTCACGCTTGCCAAGCTTGACCGTATCGTCGACAGTATCAGCCAGGGCAAAGGTGCCATCGGCGAACTTATCTATGACGACACGTTGTACAAAAGAGCTGTCGACACGGTGAACGAGCTGCAGAAGCTCGAAGTGAATTTAAACAATGGTCATGGCACGATTGGCAAGCTCCTGACGGACGAGGGCTTGTACTACAAGCTCAACACCTCGGTAACCCAGCTGACCGGCATCATGGCCGACATTAATGCGGGCAAAGGTTCAGCCGGCAAACTGTTGAAGGATGATGCGCTCTATACCAATCTGAATAGCACGCTGCAGCACGCCAACAGCATCATGGCAGACGCCGACGCTGGCAAAGGTGGCCTTGGTCTGCTGACCAAAAACCAGGACTTTGCCAACAAGCTGAACGATACCGTGACCCGGTTGAACAGCATCATGACCGGCATCGATCAGGGGCAGGGAACCGCGGGCCTTTTGGTCAAAGACCCATCGCTCTACCACAACCTCGATAAGCTTACGGTGGACTCACAAACCCTGGTCAACACCATCCGTTCCGACCCCAAAAAGTACCTGACGATTCACTTCAAAATCTTCTAGGAGCGGCAGCCGGTCTGTGAATCTCAGTCCTCTCGCGAGATCATCGTTGTCCGGTCATCACACCTAGAACTTGCATCCAACCCCGACAGAGGAATTCCACCATGAAAGCTCTTCCCTGGATTATTGCTGGTATCACGATCGGTGCGGCAGTCGCGTTTGTTCTGGGTAATGCCCCAACACCCAACTACGCCACTGGCGATCCTGATGTCGAGGACGCAGCGCGCAAAACCTCCGCGTGGGGTACGGGCAAGCGCATCGGAGGCACGGGTGACAGCCTGCTTGGCAAGGCCAAACAGGGCTTCGGAAATGCAACAGGCAACGATCAACTTGCAGGGGAAGGACTGGTGGATCAGGCGGCAGGAACGGTAAAAGACGTTGCAGGCCAGGCTGCACACGCGGTAAGCGACACTCTCCGCGATATGAATCGCTAGCACCTGCATCTGTGAGGAATTGCGCGCAGCTTCTGAGCTTTGGCAGTTGCCAAAAACAGAAGCTGCGCGCGATCGACAGAGTCGAGAAACACTGTCGGCTTAAAGTCCAGCGCCTGTAAATTGCACCCGCTCATCTGCTCAGGCAGGAGACGACCGTAGAAGCTAACGAGCGATCGCCTGGCTCAGACCTTGCTTTCTGGGGTGCTAACCTTTCGTATGTCGGTCTCAGTGCAGCAGCACGTCACCCAGAACCATGGGCAGGCTCTCGGCGACCTCTTCGGTATCCTCGCTGAGGTTGCGCAACAAATTGAAGCACACATCCGCACTGCACCCCTGAACAACACGCTTGGGGCTGTTGGCCAGACTAATGTCCAGGGCGAGCAGCAGCAGAAGCTCGATGTGCTCGCGAACACTGTGTTGATTCAGGCCATGCGCGCCCATCCCAGTGTTGCCGCAGTGGTCAGTGAGGAGGATGACGAACCCATCCTTTTCGCGGACAAACCGCGAGCTGAGTTCGTCGCTATCTTCGACCCGCTCGATGGCTCGTCCAACATCGACGTCAACGTGAACACCGGGACCATCGTGGCCATCCAAGGCACTCACCCGGGTCAGGACGTCACTGCCGCTGCTTTACAGCCAGGCACCGCACAACTTGCTGCACTCTACGTCAACTACGGTCCCGCGACGATGTTGGTGTATACCGCGGGTCGCGGAACGCACAGCTTTACCTTACGCGACGGGAGTTTCCTGCTCAACGCGGAAGCAATGCGCATGCCCACCCAGGGGCCCTATTATTCCGTCAATGAGGGGAACATCGCCGACTTTCCTCGGGTCTACCTCGACGTGATTGATGGCCTGCGGAATGGGTCGCTACTTGGGACCAGGTACGGTGCGCGTTATGTGGGATCTTTCATCGCTGATTTCCACCGTACGCTGCTGAAGGGCGGCGTCTTCTTGTACCCGCCCACGGCCAAAACACCCCGTGGTAAGCTGCGCCTTTTGTATGAGGCCAATCCTCTTGCGTTCATTGCGGAGCAGGCGGGGGGCATGGCAGTGAGTGGTATCACCATCGGCGGTCCGGCGCCTGCCCAGGCGACCACCCGCATCATGGACATCGTTCCCCATCACCTCCATGAACGAACAACCTTGGTCATCGGCAGTCAGGCTGAAGTCGCAGCAATCAGCCAATTGCTAGCGACGTCCCCGTCGGGAGCATGATTTGCCGCCCTCGCTACCCACCGACCCTGAATCTTTAGACCAGCCATACCTCGAGGAATTCACCGCCACCGTCACAGAAATCCGTGAGCTGTGCCGCGTACAGGGGAGACCGCTGTTCCAGATCGCTCTTGACCACTCCAGCTTCATCCCAACCTCGGGTCCACTCCCTGAGAGCCTGGACGACTGTATAGGCACATTTACAGCGACCTCCCGCCAGGGTATCTTGCTCGTCGCGCCCATAAGCGCAGTGCACATGGATGCTGCGGGAGAACTCTGGCACACCACGCAGAAGCCGCTTCAATCGGGCACCGTCGTCGTCTGTCGCATGTCGATGCCGAGGGTGAAGAGCGCCGAAAAGTGACAAATCAGGCGCGAAAGGTTGTAGTAAGAGCAACAAGGCCATCGAATTTGATTGATTGAATTAAAATCAAGCGATGCCCACCACTTCGCTACCGCCAAACAAAAGCCCGCCCCGTTCTGATTTGCATTTTCTTTCCCCATTAATGAAGTGCCTCCACGACAGCAGTGCATGTTTCTCCAAAATCGTGCGCTGGTCGGGTACTAAGCAACATCGCGAGTTTGCCGAGCACCAAGTCCTGGTTCGGCAGCAATTCCTACGCGAACTTCAATCAGAGCTGCAGCCTGAAGTAGAGCCAGTAAGCACTACCCTCAAGGGTTTGTGGCAACGCGGCCGAGGCTTGCTGGGCACACTCTTACCCAATGCGGACCGGCGTATGCTCGACGCCACAGACCAGTCTGAGACAGCGACACTCTATGCGTATCTTCAGGCGCTTGAGGGTAACCCGTCATCCGTTGCTTTGCGCGAAAAGCTCCAGCGTCAACAGACCTTGGTCACTCACTCCCAGCGAAAGCTGCGGGAGCTACGCCGTCGCGGCTGACAGTCCTGCCCTGCTTAAGTGCTTCCGTCCCAGATCCATCCCGAGTCCCTGCTGTGTACAACGACACATGTTGAGTGAGCTTCCCCATCCTGCTACACTTACGTTGTTCTTGGCTTGGTGTGTATGCGCCGAAGTCGCCCAGAGATTACCACGTAGCGTGGGGCTGTAGCTCAGCTGGGAGAGCGCCTCGTTCGCAACGAGGAGGTCAGCGGTTCGATCCCGCTCAGCTCCACCATCATCTCTTCCGTACTTGTCGGTGTACTTAAGCGGGAGTAGTTCAGTGGCAGAACGTCAGCTTCCCAAGCTGAATGTCGCCGGTTCGATCCCGGTCTCCCGCTCCACCCTTTGCAAGATCCGCATGCCAATCGATTCGAGAGTTCAGTCGCTTGTACCTGAGTCAGGGCGGCGGCACGTACGCCAAGGCTTCGCGCGTACGACTGTGGCTCAAGAAGTAATGCGACCTTCACGTGCTCAACGTGGCGTGCTCGTGGCTTGAGACACCGCCGCTGGATGCGGGTCAGTGACACCGCATGCATACCTCTGCACGTCCCTCATTGTCTGGCAATAGAAAGGTGTGCAGCGTAGGCTCCACCTACGCTGCCACCGGCGTCAGTTCCAGCTGTTCCAGCAATGTTCTCGTTTCCGCAAGCACGGTCGCGGCATCCGCCCCGGTGAGCGGCCATCGCAGCACCCCCTGCGGCGTAAATTGCGCGCCCTTTTTCGTATTCCGGCTTACCAGTTTCATCAGCATCCCGGGATCGATCTTTGCTTTGGTGTCGAACTTGATCAGCAGCATTTCGCGGAAAACCTTCTGCCGGTTCTCCTCCAACTGCACCCGCTTGCGATCCACCTGCGCAATCTGCAGCTTTTCGCTCTGCAGCCGCAACTGGCCGGCCTGCAGCAGGTTCTCGACCGACTCCGGCAGCTCTCCATACCGGTCCACCATCTCCGCCCGCACATCTGCCAGCACACTCGCGTCTGTGGCGCCGGCAATGCGCTTGTACATCCGCAGCCGCTGGTTTTCCTCGGCGATGTAGTCTCCGTCTATCCGCAGCGAAACGCCAAGGTTCAGCGTTACCGCCGGCCGCTCTTCCTGGCTCTCGCCCTTGATCTTCCGCACCGCTTCCTGCAGCATGCTCGTGTACATCTCAAAGCCAATTGCCTCGATGTGCCCGCTCTGCTCGCCGCCCAGCATGTTGCCCGCGCCGCGCAACTCCAGGTCCAGCGCCGCTATTTTGAAGCCGGCACCCAAATCGCTGAATTCCTTCAGTGCTGCCAGGCGTCGCCGCGCCACCTCTGTCAACTCATTCTCCGGAGGGATAAGCAGGTACGCATATGCCCTGCGATCCGACCGGCCTACCCGTCCACGCAATTGGTACAGTTCGCTCAAACCGTGCCGGTCTGCGCGATTGATTACGATCGTATTTGCCTTGGAAATGTCCAGCCCGTTTTCGATGATGCTGGTTGCGCATAGCACGTCGTACTCGTGGTTCATAAATGCAAGCATCGCGCGCTCCAGCTCGCCCTCGCCCATCTGCCCATGCGCGGTAATGACCCGGGCTTGCGGGACCAGCTCACGAATCTTCGATGCCAGCTCATAGATCGTTTCCACGCGATTGTGCACAAAGTAGGCCTGTCCACCACGTTCCAGTTCTAACTCCAGCGCCGTCCGCAGCAGCTTCTCATCGAACTTTGCAACAACGGTCTGGATTGCCATGCGATCCTTCGGCGGCGTTTCGATCACACTCATGTCGCGCAGGCCGAGCAGGCTCATATGCAACGTGCGCGGGATCGGTGTGGCCGACATGGAAAGTACGTCGATGTGCGCCCGCAGGTGCTTTAGTTTTTCCTTGTGACGCACGCCGAAACGCTGCTCCTCGTCAATGACCAGCAGGCCCAGATCCTGGAAGGCTACGTCCTTCGATATCAATCGGTGCGTGCCAATCACGATGTCGACCTTGCCCGCGGCAGCGTCTTCCAGAATTTGCTTCTGCTCTTTGGCCGTGCGAAAGCGCGACAGCAACTCTACCCGCACAGGAAAGCGCGCGAACCGCTTCTTGAAGCTCTGGAAATGCTGGAACGCCAGTACCGTCGTCGGTGTCAACACGGCTACCTGCTTGCTGTCGCCCACCGCCTTGAATGCCGCACGCATGGCTACTTCGGTCTTGCCATACCCCACGTCCCCGCACAGCAGGCGGTCCATGGGCTGCGTACTCTCCATATCTCGCTTGATGTCCGCAATGGCGCTGATCTGGTCGTCTGTCTCGTTAAAGTCAAAGGCATCTTCAAACTCGCGCATCATCTGCGAATCGGGAGAGTAGGCGTAGCCCAGCGCGCTCTGCCTCTGCGCATACAGCTTCAGCAACTCGCCACTCATGTCCTCCATCGCCTTTTTTACGCGGGCCTTGGTCTTGGCCCACGCTACACCACCCATGCGATTCAGCTCTGGCGCTGGCCCACCCTCGCTACTGCGGTACTTCTGGATCAGGTCCAGCCGCGTGAGCGGCACATACAGCTTGGCCTGCTCCGCGAACTCCAAGATCATCAGCTCCAGGTTTGCCCCGTCCTGGTCCAGAACGCGCAAACCCATGTACCGCGCGATCCCATGCTCCACGTGTACGACGTAGTCGCCTACCTGCAAATCACGAAAGTCTGAGATAAAGGCGGACGTCTTGGATTTCCTCTGCACCGGTCGCGCCTGGACATCGGCATCGTCGTTCAGATCCTGCGCGCCAAACAGGACCAGCATGCCCGCGGTTCGCTTTTCGATGTCCAGCACCTGTACACCATTCGCGATCGCAGCCTTGAGGATGACCGGCGTGTTCAACTCGCTCCGCGTGTTGCTCGATTCGTCATACACCGTCGCCGACCCGCTTGAAGTCTGCGCCTTGCTTCCCAGCCGATATGGCAGCCCATACTCCTGCAGAAGGCCCGCCAGCCGCTCAACCTCGCCCTGGTTTGCCGCCGCAATCAGGATCCGTGTGTCGCCTTTCATCAAGGACTTGATCTGCTCCACCATCGCCGGAATCGACCCATGAAACCTCATCGTGGGTCGCGTGCTGAAATTGATCTCCGTCATAGCGCTGTTGTCGACGTCCAGGATGTCCACCGCGCCCAGCTGGTCCAAATCGACGCCTGGCGTTCCGCGCACCAGGTCGTCCAGATGCCACGGCGACACATACAGGTCTTCCGGCCCAATGAGCGACCCAATGCCGCTCCGGTCGTGCCGCTGCTCAATCTTGTTCCACCATCGCTCGCCCTGGTTCTTAACCATTGCAGGCTCTTCGACAAACACCCGCGTCCCACGCCCCATCAGGTCCAGAATCGTCGAGTGCGCTCCCGCAACAGCCGCAAAAAACTCCCATCCTGGAAACACGGAGACATTGCCGTAGCTGCTCTGGATCTCGCGTGGTTCCTCGCCGCCTTCCAGCTCGGCACCGGCTGCACCCCCGCGGACCAGCCGTGCGTGCACCGCGCCCAGCAGCTTGTCGGTTACCGGCGTTTCCGTGAGCGGCAGCAGCGTAATCGCGTCTACCGGCGAAGCGGAGCGCTGCGTTTCCGGATCGAAGCGCCGCATGCTTTCAATCTCGTCCCCAAAAAAGTCGATGCGTACCGGTCGCTCCATCTCCGGCGAATACACATCCATAATCCCGCCGCGCAGCGTCACTTGTCCGGGCATTTCCACGACGTCTACCCGCGTGTAGCCCACCTCCAATAGGTGTGCCAGCAGCATGTCTGTGTCATATTCTTCGCCGCGCTTCAACTCCAACGCCAGCCCGGCGTAGTAATCCCGGTGGAATAGCCGCATGCACGCGGCCTCCAGCGGTGCAATCACCACGCGTGCGTGGCCACTGCAGATCTTCCAGAGCGCCGCCGCGCGAGCCTCCTGAATCTCCGCATGTGGCGACAAATTCTCAAAGGGCAACACGTCGTGTGCCGGCAGCCGCAGCACCTCTTCACACCGCAGCGCACCGGTCAGCTCACAGGTCGCGTTCAGCGCCTGGTGCAACGCCTCTGCGGCCTTGTTGTCGCTGACCAGGATCAGCGCCGGTGCATCCGTCACACGAACCATGAGCGGCAGGTAAAGTGCGCGTGCCGTGGCTGTCAACCCAGACACAAGTCTGCGTCCATGGTTACCGCTCAGGTGCCGGCGAAGGCGTTCAAAGGCTTCCGTGTGTTCCAGTTCGGCGACAGTTTCCCGTACAAAAGGCAGAATCATGCTTCAACCAGTTTATCCGGCTTATGGGACCGGCTGGTGGCCCGGGCTGCCGGTCGCCGCTGGTTGGGCGCGCTTGCTCACGTTCCCGCGCCGCAGTGGACGTTATTCGCCACCGCTCGTCCCGGCGGCTGTCCCCGGCGCTGCCGTCCGCTTCAGCACGATCGAAGCATGATCCTTGTGTTCAAAGTCGCTGTAGAACTTGCGCAGGTCCGGGTACTCCTCCAGCGGGTAGTAGATCTCGCCAAACATCAGGTTGCGCCATGTCGTCACGCTATTGCTCGTCATCTTCGACCACTGCATGTACTGGGCGCTCTGCTTAAAGGTCAGCTTTTCTTCTGCGGGCACACTTTCCACGGCAAACCCGGCCGGGTAGGCAATGCGTACCGCGTCCTGCATCGTCTGCGCATAGTGAAAGTACACCGGCTGATCCCGCTGCGCATGCGGAAACGTCGGCCGTGCATTCTGCACAAAGATGTCGCTCGGCAGCACCACACGCGAGCCTGCCGACGACCCATGTTGCCCGAAACGGCGAACACCGCCGTCAGCGGCGCGGCATCACCGGTCGCGCCGGTTAGCGTGCTGAGGTGCGCTTCGGTCCCACCCGGCAGGATCGACTGCACGTACTTCGTCAGATCCTCCTGCAATTCGGCCCCGTCGGTGCGCAGACCGATCTGGCGCCACTCCACGGCAGGGCTACCCTGAAACGTAAGCGTCACCGTCCCGCTCACGTGCCCGCCGTCTTCCAATTTCAGGTCCGCGACGCGCCCGGTGCGCGACTCCTTGTACCCTTCCGGCGGCGTCGCAAGCAGCGCGGTTTCTCTCCCATTCTGACGCACACCGCCGCTCATGGAGTGATTCCACGCCAGGTGGCCGAAATTGGTGTAGGGACTTCCCGGGTCCATGAAATGATCGGCGCCGCCAAAGTTCACAATCGCGATCTCGTCGCTGAGCTGCCGGCTGAAGTCGAGCCAGTTCGCGTTCAGCGTTTGAAAGTTACGATCGCTCACCACCATCACCGATGCCTGCAGACCCGCAGCCCGCGCCAGGGCAACATAGGTCATCGCAATCTGATCGCTGCTGCCACGCTTGCGTCGCAACACATCCTCGGCAGACTTCGTTTCCTTCAGGCCTTCGTTCTTCTCCTCCACTTTCATGTGGGTGCGCGAAAAGTCGGTATTCTCAATCGTCCGCGTCACCGCATACAGCTTGCGTGCCTTCTCCTCGTCGGTTGCTGCCCCTGCGACTGCCGCCATGGCCGCATCCCGCACGTAGCCGCTGTTTCCAATGAACTTATTCGCCTCACCGCTCCAGTAGCCGCCCTCCGTCTTCCAGAAATCCTGGGGCGTGCGGTACGGCGAATAGTAAAAGTAGACGTGGTACGCCGTGCTCTCAATGGGCGGCATATACTCCTCCAGCCCAAATGGCGGCACGTTCTGCACAGTTACCTCCAGCATCAGCCGTCCGTTCGGCAGGTGAGTTGGACTCAGCGTCACCCCTTTCGGCAGAGCGTCATTCCACACCAACACCGACGTGCTGCTCTCGTGTCCGCCGCGCGAAGTGTGCAGCAGCTCCTTGTCGGTCGGCCTCCATAAAAAGTGGCCCTTGCGCAGGTACAGGTCGGTCTGGATGTCCCAGTCCGGACTCAGATACAGATGGTCGTCCCAGCGCAGCTTGTAACGGTATTCCAGAATGCTGCCCACCTGTACCGCCGGCATGCTGAACACCTTGTACGCCCGTTTGAAGCCGTTTCCCTGCTCATAAATCTTTTCGTACGGCTTGCCTGTAAAAGGCACGATCGTGCCATCCGGCTGAATGGTGCGGCCATCGATCGCGTCCACAGTGTATCCCTGGCCGTCGGTGCGCCGGTCAAACGCGATCCGCACGTCACCCAGCTCCTTACCGGCCTCCTTCAGCACCTTGATGCGAAAGTATCGCGAGCGCATGTGATTATCGTCGTCCGTCAGTTCGTCCCGGTACAACACCACTGCCTTGGCGTCCGGCGCTTGGGGCAAGGCGGTCATGCTCAACTCTTCCGGCGTGGGCGCTATCCACTGCTGTGCGTGTGCCGCGATGGTCAGCAGCAGTGTGAACGCGCAGAGACAGGGAAGAAGAAATCGGCGAAGGATCATGGTGCGCTCCAAGGGCAATCGGGTCTGCAGATGTGGCAGTCGTACGGTGGGTACCGGCTTAGTTTGAGCGTTTCAAAATGGCGTTGCTGCCCTCGTCGGTTGCAATCACCGCACTCAGCGTCTCGACATCCTTGTACCGACTCGCCGGCAAGGTAATCTCGCGCACGGTAAAGGTGCGCTCATACCGCAGCACGCCGCTGTTCGCCGTCACCTTGCTCCGGTATGCGGCAAACCCCAGGTCCAGCGACACCGGTGGTGGCAGCTCATCCGCGGCAAATCCCGCCGGCAGGCTGATCTCGCAGACGTCGTGGACTTCGCGGGTGGCACCAAGGTCAATGGCAACCGTACGCTTCTTGCCAGTCTCCGCACGATCCACGGCAAAGCTTTCCGTCCCCACGACGCGCGGCCGTATCATCAGCAGCGGCCCGGCTTCCTGCGCCACATGCTCCGCCTTCAGCGTGTAGTCGATCTGCAGGTCCTTGTCCAGGTCGTGCAGGTTCGCTGTCTTTAGATCGGCAAGCTGGAAGCTGAGCAGGTCGTGCCCTGTCAGCCTGTCAAAAAACTGCTGCTGATGCTTGGCATCTTCCTCGGTAAACAGGTAGCGCCGCTCCCGCGCAATGTCGCCGCCACGTGCTTCATGGACCGTTCCCGACAGGTCGCCTTCCGCCGTGAGTGCAAATTTTGACTGCCGCTCGATGTGGTTCTGCTCCGGCTTCAAAACCGGGATGCGGATGGACGTCGAATCCGCGCCGTCAATCAGCAGGGCATCGCTGCCCTGCAACTCGCGCTCAATCTGGCCAAATGGCGTCTTCTCCCACGTGGGGTCGAACAGCAGCCACCGCTTACCCTCGCCCCCTGGCTGACGGCCAGTCGTCACCACGCTGTACATCGCCGCCGGCTTGTAATCCGCCGGCAGTTCAATCGCGCCGATCATGTGGTTGCCCATGATCGATGGCGCGCCGCCGCTCATCACGCCGCGATTGGTGTCCACCATCACCCACGTGCTGTGGATGCCGACCGCCCGCAGCATCGCGCTCATCAGCGTCGCCTTGTCCTTGCAGTCTCCGCTCAGCGTGCGATAAATGTCCTTGGCCGCATGCGGCTGAAATCCGCCAACGCCCACCTCAATGGCCACGTAGCGCACCTGCTGCTGCACAAAGCTGGCAATCGCCTCCACCCGCGCACGGAACTCCGTCTTGCCCCGCACCAGTTCCTGCGCCTTGGCCGTGATTGCCGCGTCCGGCGCGTTGCGTCCCTGCGCCAGCGCCTCGTACCACAGGCCAATGTCCTTCCAGTCGCCGCGCATCGCGGTTGTCGGCACCACCTGCGTCGGACCGTAGTAAAACACGTCCAGCCGCGATGCCAGGCTCGATCCTTGCGGTGCCATTTCCACGTCGTCCAGCTTGATGCCCGGCAGGTCCTTTACCTCCCACAGCGTGCGTCCGCCTTCCAGGTCCACGGGCTGGGTGCCGCGCTTGTCCTTCCACGCCGCCTTGTAGGTATAACCCGCAGGCAGGCTCAGCGTCAGGCGCTCTGTCGCGACGGGGATCGCCTCGTCCGGCACCCAAAGGATGTCATTTTCATACGGCAGCTCCTGCCGCTCAAACTCCATGGCCGTGATCGAGCCGGGACCAAGCGCCGGAATGGGCGCGCTGCGAACCTTCTCGTCGTTGTACAACTCAAAGCCGTAGCCAATGCCCTGGTCGGTCATCTCGTTGTCGCGCACGGCGTACTCATGCCCGTCTGCGCCAACACTCCACAGGCGCAGCGATTTCAGCTTTTCCGAACTTGAAAACTCCGCACCAAGCTGCCCGTAATGCCGGCCCTGCGGCCGCAGCACCTTCACCACACGCCGCACGTGTTCGGTCTTGGCGCCGTCCGCGGCGATGGTGTACGTGTGTTCATCCAGCAGCACCGCTGCATCGGTCCGCGCCGGGTAGTCCGGCAGGGTCTGCGCGGCGGCCTGCTTTACCCAGTCCGGTACCTGATCCTTGGCTGCAAGCGCCGGCAGCGGCAGCAAAGCGAGCGCAAGCAGCGGCTGACAAACCATACGGTCTGCTCGATTCCATCCAAAGCAAAAGGCAGAAGCGAACCATGCCATAAAGCACTCCCAAACCATCGATCTCGTCACTCTTGTCGTGCTCTGGAAGGCGGGTGTACAAGCTGCGCTGCAATGGCGCTGTAATTGAAGTCTGCCCAGGGATACATCACGGGCCCGGGTGGTTGCAAGTGGCTATCGACAAATTCCGACAGCGGCTTGTCCCAATGGCGTCCCGATGGCAAACAAGCAGCATGGTCAGCCAATTTCGCGATGAATTCCTTCCCGATTAGGGAAAAAATCGCTTGAGACGCAGAAAGCGGGACTCGAAGAACCGGAAGCTTCCATAGGCCAGCCCCAGCGTCACGGCAAAGCCGGTACCTGCCACGAACATCTCCGGGTGAGCAATCCGGTAGCGTCCCGCCGTCCACACCAGCAGAATGCGCGGTAACTCGTGAAACACGTAGAAGCCATAGCTGATGCCGCCCAGCCAAAGGAGCAGCCTCCACCGGAAAAGCCGCGCCAGCAACGAGGTCTCATCCACCAGCGTCAGCACCAGCGTCGCCGCAGCCAGGTCCACCATCGTGTACAGCAGTGCGGCGCTCCATGGGTTGGACCGGGTAAAGCCCGTGTCCCTGCCGCGCAGCATAGCGTATCCAAAGAACACTAGGGCCGGTGTAAACCCCGCAACCAGCAGTGCCGTCCGGTATCGGAGCAGCCACGGCCGGTGCGCGCCGCGCAACAGCAGGCATAGTGCAGCGCCCATGATCAGCGCGTCCATTCGCGTCGGCAGGCTGCGGTAGATCAGGCTGTTTCTCAGCATCCACGCCGGCGCACTCCAAAACAACGCCAGTCGAACCAGCGGTGCAACCACCAACACCACCCCGCAGATTTTCAGCAGCAGCGCGTTGTTGCGCACGCGGTACACGGCAAAGGGCCAGACAAGATAGAACTGCTCCTCAATGCAAAGGCTCCACAGATGCCCGGTGGAAATGGGTGGGATCGACAGGTTGCGCGGCAGAACGATGTCCGTCATCATCGTCGGGTTCGCATGCGACCGCGACAGGTACGCCGCGTAGTTGCCCAGGTCGACCAGCCACAGTCCCTGCAGAAGATGGAACTGCGTATGAACCGCGAGTCCATACAAAAGCGCCAGCAGCAGGACTGCGTAATACAACGGAAAAATGCGCAGCACCCGCCTTGCGTAAAAGTCTTTGAGCTGCTTCGCGCAGTCCCGGCCGTCGATCAGGATGCCGGTAATCAGGAAGCCTGACAGCACAAAGAAAAAGTCGACTCCGACCCAGCCGCAACCCCAGAAGCCGTGCCCCGCCAGCGCCGGGGACAGGTAGTGAAACCCAAAGACATAGAGGATTGCGAACGCGCGCAACCCATCCAGACTCGGGTAGTAGGCTCGGCTCACACCGGGAGTGTATCGCAGCGACGCACATGAGTCCCAACCCGGCAGAGCATCCGCGGATGGGCCGTGTCGACTCTGCCCGCGTCTGCATTGCGCAGGCAAGCTGAAGATCCGGGCACCCACTAAAATAAACGGGATGTCCAACGTAACCATGCTCCCGACCGAGATTAGCAACAAGTATCAGGCCGTGATCGGCCTTGAAGTCCACGTGCAGCTGCTGACCGATACCAAGGCTTTTTGCGGATGTGTGAATCGCTATGGTGGTGATCCCAATACGCACACCTGCCCGGTTTGCCTCGGTCTTCCGGGGGCTTTGCCGGTGCTCAACCGACAGGCGGTGGAGTTTGCCACGCTGGCTTCTGCGGCGCTGAACTGCAGGGTAAACACCACCAGCATCTTTGCGCGCAAGAACTACTTCTATCCTGATTCACCCAAGGGTTACCAGATCAGCCAGTTCGACAAGCCACTTGCGGAGAACGGCTATCTTGTTGTGCCGTCAGACTTTCCCGGCTCTGGCGGGGGTGTGCGAAAGATTGGCATTACCCGCCTGCACATGGAAGAGGATGCTGGCAAAAGCATCCACGACGGCTTCGCCGATTCCAGTACCCGCACCTACATCGACCTGAACCGCTGCGGCACTCCGCTGATTGAAATTGTGTCCGAGCCCGACCTGCGGACCGCCGATGAGGCGTACGAATACCTGACCCTGTTGAAAGAAATCCTGCTGTATACAGGCGTATCTGACTGCAACATGGAGGAGGGATCTTTACGTTGTGATGCAAATGTCTCGGTCATGTATAAGCAGGCAAAGGAGTTCGGCACCAAGGCAGAGGTAAAAAACGTCAACAGCTTCCGCTACATCCGCTCCGCCATCGAGTACGAGATCGAGCGCCAGATCGAGGTGCTGGAATCCGGCGGCCGCGTGCAGCAGGAGTCCCGCCTCTACAACGCCGCCGAAGGCCGCACCTACAGCATGCGCAGCAAGGAAGCCGCGCACGACTACCGCTACTTTCCTGAACCGGACCTGCCGATGCTTACCGTCGACGATGCGTGGCGCGACCGCATTCTGGCGCGCATGCCCGAGCTGCCGGAAAAGCGCCGCAAGCGTTTGCAGGAGCAGTACGCCTTGAGCGAGCAGGACGCTGCCACCATCGCCGCCAGCCGCACCTTCGCCGACATCTTTGAAGGCGCGGCAAAGACGGCAAAGTCACCCAGGCGTTTGGCGAACCTGCTGCTGGTCGAAACCATGGGCCGCCTCAACGCCGCCGGCCTCACGCTGGAGCAGTCGCCCGTGTCCATGGCCGGCCTCGTGCAGGCGTCTGACCTGCTTGAAGACGGCAAGCTGTCGTCCAAGCAACTCAAGGGTCTGTTCGATACGGCATTTGCCAACAGCGAAGATTTTGGACCCGTCTACGATCGTGAGAGGCCCGAACAGATCTCCGACGCCGGCGCGCTCGAAGTCATGATCGACGAAATCATCGCCGCCAATCCGAAGCAGCTTGCACAGTTCAAGGGCGGCAAAACCACTGTCAGCGCCTTCTTCGTCGGCCAGGTCATGCGCCTGAGCAAGGGCCAGGCCAACCCCGCCCTGCTCAACGAACTCGTCCTAAAGAAACTCAACGCTGCATGAGTTCCCGTCGAGAGAGGAATGCGGAGCGCGCGTTGACGCTGTTGCTGAGCATCCTTGCGATCCTGTGCGCAGCCGTTCAGCTTCTCTTGTTTGGCGGGCTAACTTGGATCGGTCACGACCACATCCGCCAAGAGCAGGGCGGTCTCATCCTTTGCTTTGGTTCTCTTCTCTGCCTTGGCGCGGGATTTTGGTGTGCGCGGAACGTTTTTCGCCAACGCCCATCGGGTAGCGGCCGCACGGCGACCGGAACACTCCTGCTCCTCGCCTCGCTCCTGATCTCACCCTTTCTAATCGCGGTTACTTTCTTTCCAACATCGTCCACGTTGGGTGGCCTGCTTGGCATGCCTCGCCGCATTCATCCTTACCCCACTGGCCTTGCAGCGGTTGAAGGTACAGCTGTTTGGCTGTCTCAACTCCTCTTGCCCCTCGTTGCTGGCTGTATCGGCCTCTACCTCTTGTCCACGGAACGCCGACATTAGAGCCTTTCGACCTTGAGACACGACATTCGACTCTCCACTCGCATCTACCTCCACCATGCGGCGCGCGCTTCACCTTCTTCGGCTTTCCCCGCTGGTGTTTCTTGCCGCGTGCGCCACTCGCGCCGGGGATACCGACCGCATTGCCCGGGACATGGCGGCGCTCCCGGCCGGCACGGTCATGCTTTCCCGCATGATGAGTGAGCTCTCCGCCCAGCCAGGCTTTACGGAAAGTCTTCTCCAGCAGATCGACAAGGGCAAGGCCGGCATGGCGTTTACGCCAACCCTGTTCGACCTTTTTCGCAAGCTCGTCCTTGGCCGACAGTGGGAGGGCCTGGACCGCTTCCCCGGCTGGACGATCGAGCGCGTGACAAAAACTGTCCACGCAGGGGAGCGGCTGATACGTCCGCAGCAGCAGGGGACGGCACCCACGGAGGACGTTCTCAAGGTGCATCTCGGGGAGTACGCGCTCGACAGATCCGCGAACATTTCACTCGACCGCCCCGCCAGCGGTCCCGCTTTTGAGTCCGACCAAACCCCGCTTGGAGATGCCGTCGTTCGCGGCGACGGTCCCGACCCGCAGCTTGCGCCCATGCATGCGGAAAGTGCCCGCTTGGCGGAGGTGTTGAATCGGCTTGCCCTGAACGGGTTTATGCCTAACGGCAGGCCGACCGCCAACTTTGTCGCACAGCTTGGCGGCGAGCAGGCCGAAACGCCACAGCAACTGATCGCCGCGCTGCAACAGTCCGGCCACAACGTCGTTGTCGCTGACGCGCGATACTTTGCGAACTTTGGCCATTTCCACTACAACGGGCAGGATGTGGAGATGCCTTTCTTCCTCGACACCGGCCTCCGCGTTCCGGCAGCGCACTGGTGGCGGCGCAGTCGCAAGCTGCTGACCCCTGTTGCCCATGCGGAGTACGAATGGATCGTGAGTGGCCCGAAGATCAACGCGGATGTTACGTTTTACTTCGGCATCGACGGACGTGCGGAGTTTCGGACTAACGATCAGCTAAACCAGCGCTGGGTGATGGGGCGCCACGCGCACGAGTACCACGGAGCTGACGCTGTGGAGGTGACCCGCCTGACCGGATCGCTGCTCCGCGCGTATGCGTACCTGCATGTGGCGCACCCGCAGCTACCCTTTGGCGGCTATTACACGCTTGGCGTCTGCCAGGATGTTGTTGCGGCCATCGAGCAGCACATGACCGGCACCACCACGATTTATCCCAACACCGCGCAGACAGCTTTTTTCCACGACCAGCCGGACGAAGAGGTCTTTCAGTTGATGGACGCGATTCCAAAGGACACCGGCGGCAAGGTCCCTGCACCCGAGCGCATCTTTGGCTCGCTGCCCACGACGAACTACGCGAAGCTCACAGTGCCCGGGCTGCGTGAGGATGTGGAGCGCACGAACGACGAATGGCGCAGAGGGTACCTTGGCCAGATCCATGGTTATGGTCGCCCCGTGTCCTACCTGGGCCTTGCACTCGGCACGTTGCTGGTGCTGGTGCTGATGCGCTCTCGTCGCAGCCGGTGATTGAGCGGGTGTCCGGCGCACGGGGCACATCGGGTTCCAGCTGCTTCAGGAGTGACAATTGCAACCTTGCCTGCCGCGCCTGCAGCGAACGATACTGCACGAACGAGAGCGGTGCCTAGATTTTACTGCCGCACAAAACCCAGTAGGAGGAGATCGCGCATGGCCCCCAGCAAAACGGTAACGAAGGCTTCCGGAAAAGAACCGGCGAGCAAGCAGGCCGCAGGAAAGAAAGGTACTGTGGCGAAGACGACAGCGAAGAGCCCTGCCAAGAAGGCGAGCGCCAAGCACGTGGCGGGAAAGACATCGCCGCGAAAGTACTCGCCGGCGGCAAGCGCACAGGTTGGCGAGGAGCTGCACGAGATGCATGAGGGCAAGCTGCACATTGGCACGAGCGACAAACTCGTGACGAACCCCAAGCAGGCCATTGCCATTGGCCTTGCCGAGGCCCGGCGTGCCGGGAAGAAGGTTCCGCCGAATCCGAACCACCCATCGAAATAGCACGCGGAGCGACCGACTCCAGGCGCCCCTTGTTCCGCGTTCTGGTGCTTCGGTCTGCCGTGTTCGCGCCTGCCGTGTTTCGCGTTTAGGGCGTGGTTGAACGGCCCCGTCCACGATCCGTTGCGAGCGGCTACTTGTCAGAGGACGCGCTGGATCCGGCCGGTGCCGCCGTCGATGGAGCGGCGGGTGCAGCGGTAGTCGACGAGCTCGCCGGAGTTTCGCCGCCAGCCGCCGGCTTCGTGCCCTCCGCCGACTTCGTGCCCTCCGCACCCTGGCTTTCCGCCGATGAGGTTGCACCGCCACCTTCGCCGCTCGCTGCCGGCTTCTTATTCCCATACCCGTCCGCGTACCAGCCGCCGCCCTTGAACTGGATTGCGGGGGCGGTGATGGTGCGCTCGAGCTTGCCGCCGCAGTGCGGGCACTCGGTGATTTCCGGGTCGGAAAACTTTTGCCGCTTTTCGGTCAGACGGTTGCAGGCAGTGCAGCGGTACTCATAAAGGGGCATTCCACTCTCTCGATTCGGGTCCGAACAGACTACGCCTGCGTCTCTGGCCGGCTGAGTTCCACAAGCCGGACACTGGCGATGGCTTCTACTCTGCGCAGGGCTTCCACAGCGGCATTGACCGCAGGTGCAGGTGTTCGCGGGTCCACCTGCAGCACCGCCAGAGCCTGGCCCTGTGGCACCTGCTGCGACCGCGTGCTGCGGCCCAGGGCAAAGTTTGCGATATTGATGCCGTGATCGCCCATGACGGCGCCGATGCGGCCCACGACGCCCGGGACGTCATGGTTGCGCAGCACGATGAGGGTACTGTGCAGGGGAGCCTCGATGTCGATGCCGTCCAGCGCGAGCAGCCGCGGGCTGTTGCCGTGCAGCACGGTTGCACTTGCCCGCACATCGCCGTCTGCGCTGTGCAGCACAAGCTTGAGGACACTGCCGGCACCGCCGCTGGCGAACTCCTTGCGATCTTCCTGGATGCGGATGCCGCGCTCCTGCGCGATGGTCGCGGCGTTGATGTGGTTGACCTGCTCCGTGTCCTTGAGGACGCCGGCCAGCAGGGCATTGCGGATGAGGTCGGTTTTGCTGGCCGCAAGCCGCCCGGTGTAGGCAATTTCGACGGCTTCCAGATTGCCTGGCGTGGCGTGCGACAGGAAGATGCCGAGCCGCTCTGCAAGGTCGACAAAGGGTGCGACTTCCACATACTCCTCGCGGCTGAGCGAAGGCACGTTGACGGCGTTTTGCACGACACCGCTTTTGAGGTAGGCGCTGACCTGCTGCGCGAGCTGGATGCCGATGGCCTCCTGCGCCTCGTCGGTAGAACCGCCGAGGTGGGGCGTCAGGATCACGTTGTCCAGGCCCTGGTAGGGCGAATCCTTGACTGGTTCCACGGCAAAGACGTCCAGCGCCGCGCCGCCTACCTTGCCGCTTTTCAGGCCTTCGACAAGGGCTGCGTCGTTGATCAACTCGCCGCGCGCGCAGTTCACCAGGCGGACGCCTTTTTTCATGATGCCGATGCTGTGCTGATTGATAAACCCCTCAGTCTGGGGCGTGAGGCCCACATGGAGCGAAAGGTAATCCGAATCCGAGAAGATCTGGTCGATGCTGACGAGGGTTACGGCGTTTTCGCGGGCAATGACGGGCGCCACAAAGGGGTCGAAGGCGATGAGATTCATGCCAAAGGCACGCGCCCGCCGCGCGACCTCGATGCCGATGCGTCCAAGACCGACGATGCCGAAGGTTTTGCCGCGCAGTTCGGTGCCCTGCAGCGACTTCTTCTCCCACTTGCCGGCGTGCATGGTTGCGTTGGCGCGGGGGATGCCGCGTGCCATGGTGATCATGAGTCCGAGCGTGAGCTCCGCGACGGCGACGGCATTTGCACCCGGGGTGTTCATGACGACGATGCCGCGATGGGTGGCGGCCGGCGCGTCAATGTTGTCGACACCCACGCCCGCGCGGCCGATGACACGGAGCCTGGGCGCATGCTCCAGCAGGGCGGCCGTAACCTGCACGGCGCTGCGCACCACGAGCGCATCGGCATCGGCGAGCTCGGCTTCGAGGCCGTTCCGGATCCCGTCCGGCGTTACCACGGTCCACGTCGGCTCCTGTTGAAAGACGGCAAGCGTTGCAGGTGAGACTTTTTCCGCGAGAACGATCTTCATGAGTGCCTTCAGTATAGCGGGGTCGACGCTTCCGCTCTTCCGCTGCAGCCGCGCACACGGGGGCGCTGGCGCGGTTGCTGGCAGTATGCGACCATCACGGCAGATGCTGCCATCCAAGGCAATCTCCTGTGCACGCGGCTTTGCCGCAGGCCTTTTGCGGCCGGGTGTTCTTGCGTCGCTTTGCGTGGCGTGCCGGCTCGTTTCGGCGCAGGAAAAGCCGCTGCCCAACCCCGACCAGCTGCGCCAGCGCGCCCTTGCCACGTATGCCCGGACAGCGGACCAGCGCGAGAAGTACGAGTGCCGCGAGCACCAGATCCAGAACGATCTGGACAGCAAAGGCCACGTGAAGAAGAGCACCGCGCTGGACCAGGATTTCTTCTTTTACAACGGCCGGCCGATTTTGCGCGAGGTGCTGCGGGAGGGCAAACCCCTGAACCCCGGCGATGCAAAGAGGCAGGACGACCGCGTGCGCAAGGAGATTGCCGCCGCGGAGAAAGCTGCCAAGAAGCAGAATCGGGATGCTGACACGTTTTCGTCCGGCAACGTTCTGCGCATGACCAAACTCGCGAACCCCCGCCGTGTTCCGGTCGCGGGCCGACCCACGATCGTCTTCGATGTGGTCGACGACGCCGACCGCAAGTCCGCCGATATTCCGCAGCGGGTGATTGCGGCCATGCGGGGCACGCTTTCGATTGATGAAGATACGGGCCACGTGCAGGACATCAACGTGACCGGGGTCCGCGACGTGAAGATTGGTGGCGGCCTTGTGGCCAACATTCACCGGGGCTTCCTGTTTCACGCTGTGTTTGCGCCGCAGGTGGATGGTGTATGGCTGGCAAAGAATCTTTACGGCAGCGGGGACGCGCGCGTGGGGCTGTTTTTCCACCCGTACGCAAACTTCCGGTCCGACGTCCTGGCCTGCCACCTGTTCAACGTGGAAAGCGACCAGACGGTGCGCGAGGTGGAGGGGAAGAAGTAGCTACGCGGCTGCTGAGAACCTGAGGGATGCCGCATTCATGCAGTAGCGCTGCCCGGTGGGTCGCGGACCGTCGTCGAACACATGGCCGAGATGGGCATCGCAGCGGCGGCAACTGACTGCCGTACGCTCCATGCCGAAGCTGCTGTCGTTTGTCTCGGCAACATTCTCCCGCGCAATGGTCTGCCAGAAGCTGGGCCAGCCGGTGCCGGAATCAAACTTGGTAGCGGACGAGAATAACGCCGTGTCGCAGCAGATACACCGGAAGATTCCCTGGCGATGTTCCTCGACCATGGTGCTGGTAAATGCCGGCTCCGTGTCGCTGTGCCGGGTGACCTCGTAGCTGAGAGGAGACAGCTGCCGCTGCCAGTCCTCGTCGGGTTTCTGGATCGTCGGTACGTCCGCGACGCCGGTCTTTTTGCCGTCTGTGCCAAACTCCACGATTTTTACGGTGGCCGGCATGCGGCCGCCGCGCAAGGTTGCCGCGCGCGCGACGTCAAGCGGGTGGTGCGCGGCAAGGAAGATTCCCGCCGTTGCCAGCGTCGCTCCACCCACAATGAGTGCGCGCCGCGACATGGGCTGCGTGTTCTCCATCTCCCGCAACGGCTTTATCGAGCGATCGGCATCGGTCAGCATGGCAGTTGTCCCCACAAAGATAGACTGCGCCACCTGCAAATGGTGACGCCGCAGCACGCTCGCTCCGGTGATTCGGCCAGTGCGAGACGGTACGCCTAGTGCACCGGCCTGACGTCCATAACTCCGTAGTCGGAGCGCACCAGCGAGCAGCACGTCTCCGCGCGTCCACAAAAGCAGGCCCGTGTTTCAGCTTCCTTTTCCGACCGGCTGGCATACAGCTCCTGCGCCGCGACCAGACCTTTGCCCCACTCGAAGCCGGCAAGCGACGGCAGCCTGGTCTTGACCACCTGCTCCAGCGCCGCAATTAACGCCATGGTGTCCATGTAGTCGAAGTACCCAAGGTGTGCAATGCGAAAGAGCTTGCCCTGCATCTCGCCCTGGCCGTTCGTGATGGTTGCTCCAAACCGCGACTTCAGCTCCTTGCAGATGATGCCGCTGTCCACGCCCTCTGGCGCCAGAACGGCGGTGGCGGCGGCGGAGGGGCACTCCGGGGCAAACAGCTTGAAGCCAAGCGCCACGCATGCAGCCCGCGTCATGGCTGCAACGGTCT
Source organism: uncultured Terriglobus sp. (assembly GCA_964250935.1). Lineage (GTDB taxonomy): Bacteria > Acidobacteriota > Terriglobia > Terriglobales > Acidobacteriaceae > Terriglobus. The sequence goes on along the minus strand of CAXUHM010000018.1, from coordinate 20,659 downwards.
CGGCGTTCTCGATCAGTTTCTTACGACCTTCAATCAGCGACCCGGCGGGGTTTTCCGGTGTTGCTGCCTGGCCCGCAATGTAGTCCAGGGCCGCACCCAGCGCCGCAATGAGCGAGACGGCCGGCGTGTACGCGCTTTCGCCTTTGACCGCATTCTTTCGCTCCTTACGCAGGTCGAAGTAGTAGCGGGGATTGTAGGTCGCCTCCATCCGGTCCCATGCCCGCTCACTCACGGCCAGGTAGCTGAGACCGGGCGACATCATGACTGCCTTTTGCGAGCCGCCGATAAGGACGTCCACGCCCCAGCCGTCCATGTCGAGATGCGTGGTTCCCAGTCCGGTGATGGCATCAACCACGAGCATCGCCTCGCTTTGCGTTTGCTTGAGGAGCTTTGCTACCGCAGGCACACAGTGCCGGACGCCCGTGCTCGTTTCCGTGGCCTGCATGAAGACCGCACGTGTTTCAAGCTTTAACCCAGCCTTTACCGCATCGATGCTGAAGGTCTGGCCATAGGGCGCCTCGACCACGTCCACGGCGCAATTGAAGTTTTTTGCAAGCGCCGTCCACCGCTCGCCGAATTTGCCGGCCGTCAGCACAAGCACCCGGTCACCCGGCGAGGTCAGGTTGGTCACCGCCGCTTCCATTGCGCCCGTGCCGCTGCTGGACAAGACCACCACGTCATTTTTCGTGCCGACAAAGTCTTTCAACTGCGCCAGCACCTTCAAAAACAGCGCTCGGAATTCCGGCGTGCGATGGTGCATATCAGCCGCGGCCATGGCGAACTGCGCGGCAGGCAACAGGGGCGTGGGCCCTGGCGTAAACAGGCGAACCTTACGAATCATGGCCCTAGTTTACCCAAGACGGCGGTTGCGCCGCCGACAGCGTCGCCTGTGGGAGGCATGCAGCGTTGCCGGCGAAATTGCCATCGTGCTCGCGAAGAAGGGTGCGGGGGCAGGTCTGACGTCACGCCGACGCATTCGCTCCACCCCCGGCGCTACACTTGTACCGTCGACCCAAAGGACCGAATCCATGGCCATTCTGCAGCAGATTGAAAAAGACATTATCACCGCCATGAAAGCCAGGGATTCCCTGCGCCTTGAGACCCTGCGCATGGCGAAGTCCAACCTTAAGGGCAGGGAGATTGAGAAGCGTGAGCCGCTGACCGAAGCGGAAGAGATTGCCGGCATGCAGACCATGCTCAAGCAGCGCAAAGACGCGGCGGAACAGTTCTCTGCCGGTGATCGTCCTGAGCTGGCCGCCAAGGAACTGGAAGAGTTCAATATTCTCGCCGCCTATCTGCCGCAAACGGCGAGCGAAGAGGAGATCCGCCGGGTGATTCATGGCGCCATTGTGCACATGACCAAGGATGGGGAGACTCCCGGCCCGAAGGATATTGGCCCAGCCATGCGTATCGTCCAGCAGCGCATTCTGGCGGACGGCCTGCATGCCGACAACAAGACCGTCTCCACGATCCTGAAGCAGGAGCTTGCGAAGCAGGGGTAAGGTGAGCCTGGTTCCAGGGCAAATGCAGAGCAGCGGCAAGTGTGGACCGGAGATGGCGGTGTGGGAAGTTACAGCCGTGCCGCTGACTCTTCCACCAGTCGCAGCATGAGCTCGTTGCTCTGGGCGAACCCGAACCGCTCATACACCGGACGGCCAAACCTGGACGCGTGCAGCGTTGCCACCTTGCATCCCTGTGCTCGGCAATGGTCGACGCATGCCTGCAAGAGCAGCCCGGCATAGCCCTTGCCGCGAGCCGCGGGCGCCGTGTAGAAGTTCAACAGGTACGGCCGCACGGGCTCGAGATCCAGGTAATGCGGCGGAAATTCCGCGTAGAAGATTCCTGCTCCCGCCACGCAGGTGCCATCCTCGTTCAGCAGGAAACCCACATACCGCCCATCCCGCAGCCGCGCCCGAAGCCACGGTTCAAAGGCTGCATCGAGCGCATGGAGCCGCTCCGTCGTGGCAAAGTCATTGTCGGCAAACATGCGATGACGGTGCAGGGTGATCAGCGCCGCATCGTGTGGCGTGGCAAACCGTAAGTCGGGCATGCGCACACGCTACCAGACGCTAGGATGAAGGGGATGGCAAAAAGCGCTGCAGCCACGCTCCCGTTGAACCGCGGCCTGCTGCCTACGGGCGGCCGCATTGCGGTTGCGGTGTCGGGCGGAGCGGACTCCACGGCCCTTCTGCTCGCGCTGCAGGAGTTGGCTGGGGAGCTTGGCATTGCCGTCGTTGCGGCCCATCTGCACCATGGGTTGCGCGGTGTGGAGGCTGACGAGGATCGTGATTTCCTGCGCGACCTGTGCCATCGTCTTGATGTGCCGTTTCTGCATGCCGACGCCGATATTCCCGCGCAGCAGGCAGCCGCGCCGACGGGGAGCAGCGGGATGGAAGAGGTTTCGCGCCATGCTCGCCTGCGTTTCTTTGCCGGTCTGCTGGCCGCGCGGCGGGCAGACGTTGTCGCCACCGCACACACCGCGGACGACCAGGCGGAGACCGTGGTGTTGAAGCTGCTGCGGGGTGCCTGGACCGAAGGACTTGGCGGCATTGCGCCCGTGCTCGCAGTTGACGACGCTGGAAAGCCGGTACATGGGGCGGGCACGGTGGGTCGCATCGTGCGCCCCCTGCTGACCGCATCCCGTGCGCAGGTGGTTACGTTTCTGCGGGCCCGTAACCAGACCTGGCGCGAAGACTCGAGCAATGCAAGCGAGGCGCATACCCGCAACCGCGTCCGTGCGCAACTGATGCCGCTGCTGCGCGAGTTTAACCCGTCCATTGTTGCTGCCCTTGCGCAAACAGCCGAACTGGCCCGGGAAGAGGAAGCGCACTGGTCCACGGAGGCGGCTCGCCTTTATACCCAACTCGCTGTGCCTGGGCGGCCCGTGCGCGGCGGGGGGCGCAGCGTCGGCACGGGTGCGGAGGAGCAGACGGTTGCCTTTGACATTGAACGCCTGCGCGCGCTCGACCTGCCGAGCCGGCGACGGCTTTTGCGCCTGGCCGCGGAGCGCATGGGGGTTGCCCTGGGCGCGGCGGAAACGCTCCGCCTGCTGCAGCTTGCCGGCCTTGCACCGACGACCACGCCGCCCGATCCCACGGTTCCCTTCAAGCCAAATAGCCGCCTGCAACTGCGCGACGGTTTGCATGCCGAACGCAGCGTTCGCGAACTTCGCCTTTCGCGCAAGCCGTAGGGTGTTGCTCGGGTGCAGACGCTCGGTTATCGCTTTTTGGCGCGCTGCCACTCCCGATAGGCATCGCTCTTGCCCATTCCGCGCTCCCGAGCCACCCGCTTCAGGGCATCGCCCTCGTCCAGCTTTTCGGTGAGCATGAGCGCACGGACTGCGTCCGCCACGGTGCCGCCCGCGGAGGCTGGCGCCGCAAGGGAGCCGTCCAGCAGCAGCACCATCTCTCCACGCACGCTGTCGCGCGCAAGAAGCATGGATCGCACGTGGTCGGCCGTGCCGCGCAGGATCTCCTCATGCAGCTTGGTCAGCTCCCGGGCGAGCACCACGCGGTGTGTCGGGCCAAAGACCGCGGCGATATCTGCGAGTGCGTCTACCACGCGGTGTGGCGTTTCATAAAAGACCTGGGTCATGGCTGTGCCCGATGCCCGCATTTCCGCGAACACCTGTTCCAGCACGGTCCGCCGCTCCCCCGCCTTGGAGGGCAGAAAGCCGCGAAACGTGAAGCGCTCGGTGGACAGGCCGCTGCTGACCAGTGCGCCAAGCGCCGCATTGGCACCGGGAAGCGCAAACACCGGAATGCCCCCAGCGATTGCCGCGGCCACAATCGCCTGACCCGGGTCGGCAATGCCGGGCGTGCCTGCATCGCTGACCACGGCAATGCGCTGGCCCTGTTGCAGCAGCGCCACCAGATGTTCCGCGCGCCCACGCTCGTTATGGAGGTGATAGCTGATGACCGGCGTGCGAATGCCGAAGCGGTGAAGCAGCTTTGCCGTCTGCCGCGTGTCCTCGCAGGCGATGCGATCTGCTTCACGCAGGACGCGCAAGCCCCGCAGGGTGATGTCTTCGAGGTTGCCGATCGGCGTGGCGACAAGGTACAAGCCGGGCGCAAGCGGCCCATGCCTGCTTTCCGGGACAGGCATGCCGGGCGTCCCCTCCTGCGCGGCAAAGGTCTCGTCCGGATGCTCAGTCGGCTGCATGGAAGGATCGTCGGTGTGATCTTCGATGACCAGAGCATCCGTTTCCGTGGGTTCGTCGGAATCAGGCTGCACGATCGCGTCTCTTGGGTCTAGTCGTGCGTTCCAGCAGGCGATGCGTCTGGCCGAGCAAGGACATGGCCTGCATGAGGTGTTGCGGGGTGACGATGCCGATTAAGCGCTCGCCCTGCACGACCGGCACCACGGTTGTCATTGCAGGGCGCGTGCTGCCCTGCGCTGTCCCATAAACCGGATCGTCTGCCTGCACGGCACGCACGCCGCGCGACATGACGCTCTGCACGTAGCCATTGCCCTCGGTACGGAGGGCAAACAGCAGCGAAGTGCGTGCGACCGATCCCACGACGACACGCCCGCGCAGCACCGGATAGACCTCCTGCAGTGAATGGGTGCTGCGGCGCAAGGCGTCTTCCAAGGTGTCGCTCGCATCGAGCGAGGTCCACTCCGACAGCATTACGTCGCGCATCCGCAGGCCCTTTGCCGCATCCCTGGCAAGCAGCGCGTGGCTTTCGGTCTGCGCGGTGAGCAGCACCGTTCCACCCAGCAGCATGAGGATGATCTCCTGCGACAGGGCACCCGCAAGCACCAGAACCCAGCCAATGGCCTGGCCCATCCCCGCCGATGCCTTGGCTCCTTTGACGGCGCCCCGCGCGCGGATGAATTGTTTGCGCAGCAGCACGCCCGCATCCAGCGGTGTTGCCGGTAACAGGTGCAGACCGCCAAGCACCACCTGGATCCAGATTGCCGCACGCAGCAGGTGCTGCGGCTCCATGAGGTGACGCTGGAAGAGATTGACCTGCGAGGTTGCGGAAAAGGTGAGCAGCGCCATCGTCAGGGCGACAAGAAAGTTCGCCAACGGCCCTGACAGGGCGATCAGGCGCTCGTAGCGGTACTCTTTCGGCAAATCCTCCGCAAACGTCGGTAGCGCACCGATCGGCAGCAGGACCAGCCGGCGAAGGTCGAATCCGGCCCATGCCGCGGTGAGCGCGCGTGCCGTTTCCCGCACGGCGACCGCCGCAAACAGCAGCAGCCACAGCATCAGGCCGCGGCTCAGGGACGCCTGCAGCAGAACGGCGTACAGCATCATCAGCGCCAGCGATGCAAGGGAATACAGGTGCAGTCGCAGTTCCACGCCGAAAAGGCTGCCCAGCGAGATGGACGGCGAACGCATGCACCGATTGTAGCGGCTGGCCGCGGGGCCATCGGTGCCGGGCGTGTAGCTGCACCTGGCCGGTATGGACGCGCGTTGAGCATGGAGGCGCAAGCATAGAGGCGTGCGAGCATGGAGGCGTGCGAGCATAGAGGCGTGCGAGCATGGAGACGTGCGCACACAGACCGTGCCGGGTATGGCTGGCTGCGGCACGGTATTCTGCGCAGGCATGGTCAGAGACATGATGCGTTCCGGGCGCAGCCAATGCGTGTAATCGGCGGGACCTACCGTTCACGTCCGCTGCAGGCCCCGCGTGGCACGGCCACCCGGCCCACGAGCGACCGCCTGCGCGAGACGCTGTTCAACGTGCTTGCGCCACGAGTGCAGGGCGCGCGCTTTGCGGACCTGTATGCGGGGTCGGGCGCGGTCGGGATTGAAGCCATTTCGCGCGGGGCGGCCGCGGTGTATTTCGCCGAAACCGCGCGCGGTGCGCTGGATGCGATTCGGGCGAACCTGCGCACGCTGGGCATCAGCGGCGGTCACTCCGTGGAAGGCGCGGGAACGGCAGCGCTGTTGAAGCGGATGGCGGCAACGGGAGCGGAGACCCGGCTTGACCTTGTGTTTCTCGATCCGCCGTACGAGGAAGCGGTGGAATACACCCGAACGCTTGGGATGCTTGGCGAGGGTGCATGTCTTTGCGATGATGCGGTGGTCGTGGCGGAACACGCGCGCAAAGCAAACCTGCAGGAGTGCTACGGACGGCTGCAACGGACGCGCACGCTACTGCAGGGAGACGCGGCGCTTTCGTTTTACCGGCTGGGGGACGCAGGGAAGAGTGCTCAGGAGAGGTCTGCAGGGGAATCCACGCGGTAGCCGCCGCCCTGCAGTTCGCGGGTGCGCAGGTTCAGGATGAAGGGGAGTTCCTCATCGGTCCTCATGTCCCATCCCATGCCGCGCAACACGTCGCCTTCGCAGCTGGTCAGGGTCACGCCCTCCCAACTGAGGCGACCGCTTTGCCACTGGCTGTCGCGCTCGAGCACCAGGACCGCGTGATAGCCGACGAGGATGGCACGCCCTGCCTGAGGCTCCGCCAGCACGTCCACCACCGGTCGAAGAGGGAGGAGTGCCGTGCGCGCCGGCTTCTCCAGGTCGAGCAGGTACGCGTATCCGCCTGCGACGGCGAGCGGCTGGTCCCCTAGGCTCCAAAGCCCCTGCGCAACACCCGCGGTGGCGAAGCCAAGCGCGCATTGTGCGACGAAGCCGGCCATGGCAGCCGGGTGCGCTTCGACCCACAGGGCACCGCGCGCCAACGCATCTTCCTCACCGGGGACAGCCAACGGGAAGACAAAGGAGCGTGCCGGCGCGATGAGCGGAGGCCCCGGTAGAAGGCGCGCCCAGCCGGTTGCGGTGTCGACGCGGTCAGCTCCTCGCCGCTGGCCCAAGCCCTGCCCGGTGCTCATAGCCGGTGCTCCCAACCGGCCGCATGCAGCAGCCGCTCGCCGCCGGCGGAACGCAATCGGACGCCGCGTGCGCGGTCGACGATCGTTCCAACAGGCGTGATGGCGACCCCTGCCAGGCTGCGAGGCATGCGAGTTGCCGGACGGGCAGTCAGCAGCAACTCGTAGTCTTCGCCGCCGTGCAGTGCCTGTTCGAGCGAGCCGGCCGCAAGCGCATGGATGGGCAGTGACGCGGCTTCGACCACGGCGCCGGTGCCCGATTCTTCGCAGAGATGGTGGAGATCGGTGGATAGGCCGTCGCTCAGGTCGATGGCCGCGGTTGCCAGCCGTTTGTGCACCAATGCCTGTCCGACACGCAGCCGCGGTGCAGGGAACAGGTGCGGATGCGAGCCATCATCCCCGACACGGCGATACCGGGCCGGCGCGTGCGCAAGAGCGGCGAGTTCCGCCGCCGACCCACCCAGTGCACCGGTGACATAGAGAATGTCTCCCACGCGGGCACCGCTCCGCAGCAACGCGCGTCCGCGTGGAACGGCGCCGACGAGGACGATGTCCGCCAGCACGGCATCGCCGGGTGCCGCCGCGGTATCGCCGCGGCTGAGGGGAGTTCCCGTCGCGTCTGCGAGGCGGAACAGACCGTCGAAAAAGCCGTTGACCCAGCGTCGACCGGAAGCGGTGGTTCGCAGTGTCGACGGCAGTGCCAGCGAGAGAAACGCACTGATGGGCGTTGCGCCCATGGCAGCCACATCGCTGAGTCCGCGCGCCAGGCAGCGATGCCCTGCAGACTGCGCGGAATGCCAGTCCCGCCGGAAGTGACGGCCTTCCAGGGAAAAGTCGGTGGTGACGACGACCTCGTGAGCCGGCGGCACACGCAGCACGGCACAGTCGTCGCCGATGCCGAGACGGACCGCTGCCGACGACCGCTTTGCCCGCAGACGCACGTCACGGATGAGCCCGAGCTCGCCCTGTTGCTTTGCCACCACAGCCCAAGCATACGGCTGCGCCGTGCGCCGAGGGCAACCGACCTGCCTGAAGGGAAACGGCGTGGACGATTGCTCTCTCGCAAATGGCTGGGTAAACTGAGAAGGTTGCGGCAAAATCGGACAGATGTGTCCACCTTTCGCTGAGGATCCCCGGCTTGAAGAAATCGCTCTACGTTGTCTTCGTCGCGCGCGAATCGGATGGCTCCCTGAGCAAGGTTCCCGTGCCCATTCATTTCGTCTACCTGTTTCTTGCGGCAGCCGTCATTGGCTTATTTACGATTGCCGGCCTAGCGGGGTCGTACTCGCGCATGTTGTTGAAGACAGAGCGGTTCAACCAGTTGCGGCAGGAGCGGGAGCAGCTGCGCAAGGACTACGCCCGGCTGGAATCGCGTGAGAAAGAAAAAGAGGTGCAGGCTGCATCGCTTGGCGCGCTGGCCAGCGAAGTATCTGCCCTGTATGGCCTGACGGCGGACAAGCTTTCGAAGCCTGCGCAGAACCTATTCCATGGGCGCGGCACGGCCAAGAGCAATACTGCGACGGTGGTGATCGGCGCCATCGCTCCCGGTTCGGGTGAGGGTACCCTGAGCACGCCCAACTACTACAAGAGCCTGGAAACCTTTTATGCGCTGCGTGCCTCGGCCATGAGTGGGGACGCGTCGCGTGCCATTGCAAGCAACTTCCTGCCTTCGCCGCTTGACGCCTTTGGTTCCGGCAACGGCGGTTCCGGCAATGGCAGCTTCGGCGGACTGGGTACGCCGGGCGGTGCGAACGAGCCAACGCTGTGGCCCGTCGTCGGTCCCATTACGTCGCCGTTTGGGCAGCGTGAGGATCCGATCCTTGGTGCGGGAGAAGGGGAGTTCCACAAGGGTCTCGACATCTCCGCACCGCGTGGGACGCCGATTCATGCGACGGCGGCGGGCGTGGTCGAAAAGGCCGGCGTTGGCAACGGCTATGGCACCGAGGTGCAGATCAATCACGGAAACGGGATCGAGACGCTGTACGGCCACATGTCCGGTCTGCATTGCTCGGTGGGTCAGCAGGTTGTGCGGGGCGAGGTGATCGGCTACGTTGGCAACAGTGGACGGACGACCGGTATGCACGTGCACTACGAGGTGCGCATTCATGATGTTGCCGTGAATCCGCACAAGTATCTGCAGTCGACGGCTAACGAGCCTGCACCGCTGCTTGCTTCCCGTTAATCTCCGCTGAGCAAAAGCAGGTTGCAGGCGTCAGAAGCATGCGAACGGTACACCGCGAGTTCATGTCGCACGGTTACATGCGCGAAGGGTATACTTGCGCCCTATGCCCACCCGATTGAACCGACGTCGCTTCCTGCAGCAGAGTTCCACGGTCGCCGCCGCTGCGACACTTGCCCCGGAACTTGCAACAACGCTGCTTGCGCAAACTTCGTCTCTGTCGGGTCGACAGGTGCTCCCCATCAACCGGGGATGGAAGTACCGCGATACGGCAACCCCCGATGCTCGTGCCACGACCTTTGACGACAGCAGCTTTGCCGCTGTCTGCCTGCCGCACACCAACGTTCGCCTGCCATGGCATGGATTTCGTGAACAGGCGTTTCAGTTTGTATCCATTTACCGCCGACCGCTCAAATTGCCGTCGGATGCCAAAGGAAAGCGTGTCTTCCTCGACTTTGAAGGCGTGATGGTTGCAACGACGGTTTACCTGAATGGCAAGCTGGTTGGCAGCTACAAGGGCGGGTACACGCCGTTCTCCTTCGACCTGACGGATCTGCTGGACTACAACGGGGGGCCGAATCTGCTGGCGGTCGAGGTGGACAGCCGTGAGCGCGCTGACATTCCGCCGTTTGGCAATGAGGTCGATTACCTGACGTTTGGCGGCATCTATCGCGAGGTCTCGCTGCGCCTTGTGCCGCAGACGTCGATCGAAAATTTTGTGGCGACACCTCGTGCCGTGCTGTCCGGCAGTCCACAAGTGGAGGTACGGTGCTGGCTGCAACAGGGCGTGCATGCGCCGGAGGGCAAGCAGGCCCTGACCGTGCGTGCGGAACTGCGCGACGGCACACGCGTCCTGGCGACGGCAAGCGGTCCGGTAAGCGGGGCGATTCCCCGGCCACTGCCGAACGCCGACGCGGGTCAGGCCCTGGGTGCGCTGCCCTTGGCCGCACAGGACGCACCGCAGGCGACGCTGCAGATGACGCAGCTCGGCAAGGTGCAGTTGTGGGACTTGCGGTCGCCCAAGCTCTACAGCGTGCATGTGCAGCTGCTTGCCGGCCGAACGGTTCTGGATGAGGAGGTGCGTCGCATCGGGTTTCGTGAGGCAGAGTTCACGGAACAGGGGTTCGCGCTGAACGGAAAAGTGATCAAGCTGCGCGGGCTGGATCGCCACCAGACCTTTCCCTGGGTGGGGCAGGCCATGCCTGCGCGGGTGCAGCGCCAGGATGCCTTGATCCTGCGGCAGGATTATCACTGCAACATCGTGCGGACGTCGCACTACCCGCAGTCCCGCCACTTTCTGGATGCGTGTGACGAAATTGGCCTGTTGGTGCTGGAAGAGATTCCCGGCTGGCAGCATATTGGGCCGCAGCCTTGGCAGGACATCTCGGTCGATAATGTGCGTCGCATGGTTCGCCGTGACTGGAACCATCCCTCGGTCATTCTGTGGGGTGTGCGCATCAACGAGTCGCAGGACAACCACGACTTTTATACCCGGACCAACGCCATGGCGCATGGCCTGGACGGTTCGCGGCAGACGGGTGGCATTCGCTACCTGTACAACTCCGAATTTCTGGAAGATGTGTTCACCATGAACGACTTTGGCTGGCCGATGCTGCCGCCGAATCACAAACGCTACCTGAACACCGAGTTCGTCGGCCACACCTACCCGGCGAAGACGATTGACGCGCTGGAGCGATTAAAGGAGCATACCCATCGGCATGCGCGTGTGCACGATCAGCTTGCGTCCAACCCGCAATACGCTGGCGGGATTGGCTGGTGTGCGTTTGACTACAACACACACTATGACTTTGGCTCAGGCGATCACATCTGCTACCACGGCGTCGCGGATATATGGCGCACGCCAAAGCCGGCGGCAGGCTTCTACAAATCCATGTGCGACCCGGAGGAGCAGCCAGTGCTGGAGATGGGGCATCACTGGGCGCGCAACGACGAGTCCATCGGCATTACGTCGGTCTACCTGTGCAGCAACTGCGACACGCTTCGGCTGACGATGAAGGACAAGAGCGGCAAGGCCGCCGTGATTGCCGAAGGCGGGCCGGACCGCAAAACCTATCCGCACCTGAAGTATGCGCCGTTCGACTTTCCGGTAAGGACGAGCATCGATGTGTGGGGCGACCTGCACGTTGAGGGGTTTGTCGGTGGCAAGAAGGTGATCGAGCGCACTTGGTCCGGCAGCGGTGTCGACGCAAAATTTGTGCTGGTGCCGGATGATGTGACGCTGGTTGCGGATGGTGCCGACACCACGCGCGTGGTACTGCGGGTGAACGACGAATTCGGCAACATCCGGCCGTTCGCGGCGGATGCGATCACCTTCAAACTCGAGGGGCCGGCGGAGCTGATCGGCGACAATCCCTTTGGCTTGATTGGCGGGACCGGAGCCGTCTGGGTGCGCACCAAGGAAGCGGCTGGGACGGTCACGCTGCATGCGGAACACCCGATTCTGGGCTCGCAGAGTGTGCAGTTCACCCTGGGTGCCGCTGTTCCGGAGAATGCCTAGATTGCCGGAACCTAGATCGAGTCTCTGGACCGAATGAGCCGCTACTGGGGTGAGATCCGCCGGTAGACGCGCATGTCCGGCAGGGGTGAGGCATATGCGGTCTCGCGATACGTTGCCGCGACCCACAGGCAAAAGGGCTGCCATGCCGGCGACCGCTGCGCGAGCTGGGGGACGAGTGGAGTCTGGAAAAGCCAGCCGAGGCTGCGACGGATTTCTGCCGTTGTTGCCGCGGTTGACCCGCACTGCTTTCGCCAATCATGCGGCAGCAGCACCAGACGGTCTGGATGATTGCGAAGATCGCGACGCTTCTCTGCCTCGTCGTACTCGGCATAGATACCCAGGCCCGGGTAGGAGCCGGTAAGGATATGCGGGTCGCTGGTCGGGCGCGGCAGGGTATACGGTGCGCCAAAGGGAGCTGAGAAGACGGTGCCGGGGGGAAGTGCGATGCCGGGCTGCATGGGTGCGACGGCCGTGTGCTCGCGTTGCATGGCGGCCGCCGCGGCCGGGCCCCTGTGTCGAACGAGGTAGGCGTTGTACCGCCGTGCCAGGCCATGCAGCGGCGTGGGTTCGGTGACAGCCTGGCGCAGTCCGTCGCGAGCAGCCGCCGGAAGCACCCTTACGCTGGTCGAGACCAGGTCACGCCCAATGACCAGCAGGAAGGCCGTGCATGCCACGCGAAAGTGCATGCGGACGCCGGAGAGCGCGACGAAGACGGCAAGCACCGCTCCAATGACATTGACAACGATGTGGCCTGGATCGCAGCGGCTGCAGGCAACGGGCAGCGTGATGAGCGAAAGTGCAATCAGGTAAACCCACGGGTGATCCAGTCGATGCTGCTGTCCGGCCGCGGACGCGAGGACTCCTGCGGCAAGGAGGAACAGGATCAGCACCAATGTCGGCAGGCCCAGCAGCAGGGGCAGGTTCAGCGCGCCGCCGCTGGTGCGGAAAAGGAAGCCGAGAATGCCGATCGAAGCAGCCGCTGCAAAAGCCGCCGTCACAAGGAGTGTGAACAAGCCAAGTCCGGCCCAGGTTCCCGGCCTGCGTGCGCGTCGGACGCACAGGAGAAAGAACAGCAACGTGCCCAGGAAAAACTGGATGCCCTGTTCTGGCGAATAGAACAGGATGACGGCGTTGCCGAGCGCAGCCAGCAGAAAGACCTTCCACAGCGGGGTGCCGTTCCGGTATTGCCGTTCTGTGAACAAGGCAAGCAGCGGTGCCATGAGGAAGCGCGTCGGCGTGTATTGAATGCCCTCGCTGTATAGCTGCACATAGAAGAATGCGGCGACCAGAAGAAATACGGCGCGCGCGCGCGGAGGTGTTGCGATTCCCAGCAGGGCGACCGTTTGGTACAGCAGGTAGAGGCCCAGCAACGACTGGAAGAGCCAGGCGAGATGATAGCCGTCGAACAGGGACAGGCCGGACAAGCGCGACGCAAGGACGGGGCTGTAGGCCAGCAATGGACCATAGGGAAAGTCGAGGTCGCGATAGAAGCGCTGGCCGAGACGGTAGTTTTCGTACAGCGGCCCGAAGAAGGTGAGCTCGCCCACGCCACCCTTGGTGCGTTGCGCCAGCCAGAGCAGAAGGCAGACCACGGTGACACATACCGAGGCCGCCGCCAGTACACCCCGGATACAGCGGCCCTCGTTTGCCCCCACGTGCAGCGGCAGATCCAGAGCGTAACCGCGCATGTACCAGCCAAAAGCGACCGTGGTGAGCAGCACAGACGCAAGCAGGGCGGTGTTGCTGAAGCCGGCCATTGCGCTGACCGACGGACCTGGCCGTACCGGGAGGGCATAGGGCAAAAGGAAGTCTGCTGCCAGGCAGGCAAGTACCGAGGCAAGTACACCAGGCCACGAACGCCTGTGTCTGTTTTGCGAAGTGGCGGTCAAGATGACTCATGATTGCATGGCCTATCGCCGACACGAAAGGCAACACTCACGGCGCAGCGTCGCTGGGTGTGCAGAAACAAAGGAGGAGTGCGGGATCGCACTCCTCCCCGGGGTACAACGCCGGCCTATTTCTGCGCCGTCTGCTTGCCGCCGGTCCAGGTGACACGCCAGATGGTTTTCGCGCCGTCTTCCACCACGATCAGCGCACCGTCCTTGGCAACGGTAACTCCCACGGGTCGACCCCAGACGCCACCCTCTGGAGTCACGAAGCCGGTCAGGAAGTCTTCATAGACGCCCGTCGCCTGGCCATTTTTCATGTAGGCGTGGACAACTTCGTAGCCAGCACGATTTTTCCGGTTCCACGATCCGTGTTCCGCTGCGAAGATGTCGCCGTCCACGTCGGTCGGAAAACCACTGGCCGTGGATTTCAGCGGGTAGAAGACCATTTCAAGCGAAGCCATGTGGGGCTGCATGAGCACGTCCGGTGTGATGACCTTGGCCTTTAACTCCGGGTGCTTGCCGTCGTGACGCGGGTCCTGTGAGCCGCCCATGTAAAACCAGGGCCAGCCGTAGAAACCATCCTCCTGCACGTGGGTGATGTAGTCGGGCACAAGATGATTGCCGAGCAGATCGCGCTCATTGGTGGAGCACCAGAGCTGACCGGTGACGGGGTTGATCGCTTCGCCCACACAGTTGCGAATGCCGCTGGCGTACACCTTGACGAACTTGCCTTCGGGGGTGAACTCCAGCACGTCAGCGCGGTGGAACTCTGTCGGATTGTTGTCTGTGTCGTCCACGTTGGAGCGGGAGCCGACGGAAACAAACATGCGTGAACCGTCTTTTGAGAAGACGACGTCGCGGGTCCAGTGGCCGCCGCCGCGCAACTGTGCGAAGCCTGGCAGTTCCTTGACGACAACCTCAGGGTCGCCGCTGGCATGCAGATCACCGTTCTTGTAGGGAAAGCGGATGACGTTGATGGTGTTGGCCACATAGACCCACTTGGGGTTTACAGCTGGGTAAAAGGCAATGCCGAAGGGAAGCGCCTTGCCATTTTCAGAGGCAAAGCTGTTGATGTCGGCATAGACTTCCTTCTGCTGTGCCTTGCCGTCGGGCCCAACACCACGCAGCACCCAGATTTTGTCGCCATGAGAGTCGGCGAGAAACAGGTCGCCGTTTGGCGCAGTTCGGACGAGCCGCGGCTCGGTAAAGCCGCCCTCGGCGTAGAGGTCGACCTTATAGCCGGCAGGCGCGGTGGGCATGGCGCCTGCCGGACGCTGTACAAGGTGGGGTCCGTTGTCGACGGACTGGTCCGGCGCGGGTGCCGGAAGGTCGGCCACGGTGATTTTAATTTTGTTGCCGGGCTTTTGCTGCAGCGCGTCTTCAAACGCAGACTGGCCAGTGAGCACGGTTTGCGCGAGGGCAGAGACGCTCAGCGCGGAAAAGCTGAGCGCAAGCAGGGCGGCAGGACGGGAAATACGCATAGCGATTGTGATGCGGGGACTGCATCCGAGTGTTCGTCGAATCTGTGCCCAATCGGGATTTATTTCGAGGAGCTGGTGGCATGGAGCAACTCCGCCGGCAGCGTCGCCGTTAACTCCACCCGGGAATCGCGCTGTGCGACCACAATGGAGTCAATTGCCCGGTGCAGGGCCTGGTCGTTCGCGGTGCCACCCTGCGGCAGAAACCCGCGCAGCAGGTTCACCATCGTTGCCAGGTTCGTCGTTGTTTTTGCCGCGTCGCCGTCGCTCCGCGTAAGGTCTTCGACCCGCAGGTGGATGCTGCCGCGATAGGTGAGAGACGCGATAAAATCCGTGTCTTCTGACAGCGGGAGGGAGATGCCGAAGACCTGGACACGGCCATTCTCGCTAAAAGGCAAGCCGATGTGACCAATGCCCCAGGCCAGGGCGAAATACGGCACATCGCGGTAGTGGGCGGCGAGCAGGGAAGATCCACTGAAGGGTGAAGCACCGGCGTTGTGGCGGTCGAGCACGGAGTGAATCTGCTCTGTGGTGGGGGTGTTGGATGCGGCAATCAGGTCAAAGCCGAGCGGCGCGACCCGAAGGATGCGACCCTCCTGCGCGGGGATGGTGTAGATCGTGTTGCCGGCGTAGGTTTCCTGCGAGGTGCTGTTGGCCTTTAGGTAGGCAGTCAGGCGAGTGGCGTCCAGGCGGCCCTCCGCCACGGCGGTGTAGGCGACCGGTCCGTTCGGACCGCGTGGATCGGGCATGCGGTGCAGCGCGACGGCAACGCGGTCCAGGTCGTGGTCCCAGCGGAATCCGGTCGCCTCCAAAAAGCGGGCGTAGTCGGGCGCAGGAGTGACGGGGTTGCTGTCAAAGTGGGTTGCCGCCCGGATCGGCTTGAGGTTGAGGTAGACGATGGCGTCCGACTCCGGAAGGAGGCGAGCCACCTCGGGCGGTGCATGAAATCGTAAGACCACCAACACCGCAAGGGCGACCACCAGGGCGAAGGCGGCGAGCAATGAGTAGAGCGTGCGGCGGGAAAGTCTCGGCATCTCTGAGTGCCCAGCATAGCGGATTTCACCGCTACTCGGAGATGGAGAAGGTGTAGATTTTGCCGGCAAAGCCAATGCCAGGCGTGCTTGCACTGCCCGGTGGAAGCACGCCGTACTGTCCCTTTTGCAGGTCCGCAGGCACCGTGAAAGCAAAGACACGCGAGCTGATTTTGCGAATGGGAATCGTGATCTGGTCACGATCGGAGCCGGTTTCTTCGTGAAAGACGTTGCCGGTTTCGACGCGGAATTCGCGGCGGTCGCTCTTGGGGCGGAGGCGCAGGATCAGGTACTCGACGGCGTCGGCCTGGCGCGGCGCAAGGATGAGCATCTCTGTTCCGGGGGAGAGATGAAGGGTGGAGCTGGGGCCGCTGATGAGGCCATTGCGGTCTTTTTTGACGATGTTGCGGGTGAGGACGCTCTTTGCGGCGCCGCCGGAGCGATACTTCACGAGCTCGGGCGAGACGGGCTCCCATTGGCCCTGTTTGTTCTTGAAGTAGACGCCGGGGTCGTCCACTTCCGGCGACAGTGGTGTCACTTCGACCGGAGTCGGCGCCGCATGCTGGGCCATGCCGCTGTTTCGTCCGAGCATGGCGCTGATCACTGCCTGCGAGACGCCCGCGTTCTTGAGGGCGATCAGGTCATCGGGAGCCGTGGCGTAGGTGCCGGGCTGACTGCGGATGGTCTGAAGGATGATGCTGTCGCCGATGTCAGCTTTCGTCATGCGCACAATGGCGTCGTTGTTCAGGTCGCGGATGGGCGCTCTTTGGACGGCAACTGCCGGTGCATCCGGCGCTGCAGGGACGCGATTCAGCGTGGGCAGCGGGCCTTCCTGCGGCTCGCTCGTTTGTGCGTGCGCGTGGAGGGACGCGGCGCCAAGGACAAGAGCGACCAGGAGAAAGGACTGCTGCTGAAGGGAAGACATAGGACGTTTACTCCTGGGCAACGATGGAGATGCGGAATCTTCTCGTTGACTAGAGTAGACGGGTGATTCAGAGAAGCGTTGCCGGCGCGCCTGATCTGCGCGTCGGCCTTGTGTTGGGTCAGGGTCGTTTTGCCGCAGCGGCGCGCTTGGCAAGGTGGGTCACCGAACCGTCGGGCATGACGACATACTTGTCGCCCGTAAGCTCTTCGATGTAGGCGTTGGTGGTACCGACACGTGTGACTTCGCGTGCGTCGGTCTGGCCCGGCGCGGTCAGGATGAAGTGTTTCCCGTCGCCTTCGTCCTGCACGGGAGACTTGCCGGTGGGCAGTGGCGTGGGTGCGGCCGCGGCTACGACCGCAGGGCTGGGCGTGGTGGTGGGAGCGGAGCCGGTGAAGGCCTCGATCTTGCCCGTCTGGCGGAAATGCACGTATTCCGGTCCCTTGATGCCGGCGACACACTGCGAGTAAGCATCAAGGCCAACCTGCTGGCTGGTACCGGTGGTGCTGGCAACGGCTTCGCTGTTGCGCTCGGTGCGCTGGGTGGCGCCGGTGGCTGCGGCGGTTTGTGCGCCGTTGTTGTTGTGGCCGTAGCCCCACCAGCCGTAGCCACTCCGACCGCGAGAGATGGCGCTGGTCGCGGCGCCCGTCACGCCGGTAACGGCTCCCTGCTTCATCTTGTCGTTGTCCTGGCCATGCTCGCGCTTGTGCAGCGTGTCCTGCTCGCTGGCCAATTGTGAGCTTGCCTGGTCGCGGCAGGTGGCGATCTGTTGCGGGGTGATCGGCATCATCTCCATGGTGATGCCGTCTGCGGGTGCGGCAGCGGGCGGTACCTGCGCGAAGGCCGTGGCCACTAGCGTACCGGTGGAAAGAAAGCAGCAAACAACGAGCGTACTGCGAATCATGGGAGCTCCTTTGACTGGCCAGTTTTGGTAGAGAACAGGAGTAGCAGAAAGAGGATGGGAGCATGCTACGTCCGACATGCGACCCTTGAAAGTGAAAATTCCGCCGGTGTCGGTAGGTGCCGACAGGAAGAGCGCCGCCACGGAAGGCTGTGCGCAGTGCCTGTGCGACTTGCCCGGCCAGCGAAGCGTACGGTATACAGGTGGCGCGTTTCTGAGGTCTTTGCCATGCAACGACGAGCATTTTTGCAGGTGTCTGCAGCCGCCCTGGCTGGCAGCAGCGCCGTGTGCCGCATGTCGGCAGAGGATCTTCCTACGTTGAACGACCATGCACCGGTTCCACGCACCAACTGGTCCAAGAACTTCCGTTTCAGCACTGACAAGGTGTACGCACCGACGACGCTGGACGAGGTGCGGGCCATTGTGCAGGCAAATGCAAAGCTGAAAGGGCTGGGGTCGCGACACTCCTTTAACAATGCGGCGGACAGCAAGTATGCGCAGATCAGCATGCGCGGGGTGAAGTCGATCCAGATTGACGCAGCGGCAAAGACGGTGACGGTGGGCGCGGGCATTGCCTATGGCGAGCTTGCGCCGGTGCTGGACAAGGCCGGGTTTGCCCTGCACAACCTGGCATCGCTGCCGCACATTTCGGTTGGCGGCACCATTGCGACGGCAACGCATGGATCGGGGGTGGGCAACCAGAACCTTTCCACCCAGGTGCGCGCGCTGGAGATGGTGAAGGCGGACGGCTCGGTGGTGCACCTGTCGCGCGACCGGGACGGTGAAACCTTCAGCACCGCCCTGGTACACCTTGGCGCGCTGGGTGTGGTAACCGCCGTGACGCTGGATGTGGTGCCGCGGTTCGACGTGGCGCAGACGGTGTACCTGGACCTGCCGTTCGACCAACTGGAGCACAACTTGGAAGCCATCATGGGCGCGGCGTACAGCGTCAGCCTGTTTACCGACTGGCAGGGAGGCAAGGCAACGCAGGTCTGGCTGAAACGCAAGGTCGCGCCGGGAGAAGTGGCGGTGCCGTACGATGCGATTCCGCGGGAGTTTTTTGGCGCAACCCTGCAGACCCGGAAAATGCACCCGCTGCTGCAAATGCCGAGCGAGAACACCACCGACCAGATGGGAAGCGTGGGGCCGTGGTACGCGCGGCTGCCGCACTTCAAGATGCAATTTACCCCAAGCGGTGGGGAGGAGCTGCAAACGGAATACTTTGTTCCGCGCGAGCATGCGTACGAGGCCATTCGCGCGGTAGAAACGCTGCGCGACCAGATTACGCCGCACCTCTTTATCACCGAGCTGCGGACGATCAAGGCGGACGAGCTGCCTATGAGCATGGCGTACCGGCGCGATTCCCTGGCAATCCACTTTACGTGGAAGCCGGAAGAGATGACGGTACGCGGGATTCTGCCGGCGATCGAAGCAAAGCTTGCGCCGTTTGCAGCGCGGCCGCACTGGGGCAAGATTTTTACCATGGACAGGACCGTGCTGGAGACGCGCTACCCGCGCATGGCCGACTACCGGACCCTGGCACAGACGATGGATCCGGAGGGCAAGTTCCGGAACGAATTTCTGGCCCGCAACGTCTTCGGCGCGTAGCCATGTCCGGTCGCTTTTTGGGCCTGCGCTGTGCTACAGTCGAAGACGGCGCTGCGCTCCTATGGCAGCGTTGTTTGCTGTGTAAGGCAAGTGTTTGGGCTGGCATTTGAGCCTGCTTTATTGGGCTGGCGTAGCTCAGCTGGTAGAGCATCTGATTTGTAATCAGAGGGTCGGGGGTTCAAGTCCCTTCGCCAGCTCCAGTCCGATTTTGCCCAGCCGGACAGCAACTGTGTGCACAGGTGGCCGAGTGGTTAATGGCAGCAGACTGTAAATCTGCCACGCAACGCGTTACGGAGGTTCGAATCCTCCCCTGTGCACCACACATTCTGGTGGTGTCCCAGTGAGCGGACCCGGATCACAGCAACGCATGCTGGTCGCGTTGATTGTGCTTGCCGCGGCAGGCCTGGGTGTTTGGTCCACGATGGAAGCCGGAAAGTACCGGTCACTGGCGTGGGTGCTGTTAGGTTTTTTTGCGTTCCGCGTGGTGGTTGGCCGCATGCGCCAGCAACAGCAGGAACGCCGCGAGGCAGCCGGAAGCCGAAGGGCAGACGACGGCCAAGCAGGGCTGGTGGAGCGGTAGGCGGGGCTTTAGCCCAGGTCGAGCCATTCCGCGAGTCGTATCAGGCTGATGTAGCTCAGTGGCAGAGCACTCCCTTGGTAAGGGAGAGGTCGAGGGTTCAAGCCCCTCCATCAGCTCCAGATTTAGGGAGTGGCGGTTGGCTTCTTCTTCAGTGGGTCGCTTCGAACAGAGGCGGCGGCTGATTGAAGGCGAAAGCTGGACGCTGCTCTTTGCGGGAGTAACTCAGTGGTAGAGTCACAGCCTTCCAAGCTGTTGGTCGCGGGTTCGATCCCCGTCTCCCGCTCCAAGGATTGAATCGAGGGTGTAGGCAGCGCATGTACCAGCAGGCAACCATCGCAGTAGCAAATGCGCCGGTGTTCGACGCGGTCAAGCAATCAATCGACAGCGCGTTCTCGACGGCAAAGGTTTCCGAGTTTCTGCGGGCGCTGCAGAGCAGCAAGCTGCGTATTCGCGAGTTTGAGTCTGTCGCCCAGGCCGGCAAGCTCGGCGCAGCGACCGCGGCGGAGTACAAGCAGCTCAGTGATGGCGATCAGGGCATGATCCGCGAACACTATCTCACCTCGCTCGAGCAGGTCGACCCTGCACTTCGTGCAAAATACCTGAAGGTGTACGCCTACTACTGAGGCAAGTTTTCCTGGGCTTGGAGCCGCACCGTGCGGCAGCCCGAATACCGTTCTGAACCCATGCAAGCCGCCTGGCACACGGCTTAAAACTCAGGAGAGAAGAGATGGCGAAGGAAAAGTTTGATCGGTCGAAGCCTCACGTGAATG
>CAXUHM010000017.1:75539-82781 GCA_964250935.1 uncultured Terriglobus sp. | reverse complement strand
ATGCCGTCCTGGTCGACACCCGTACCCGCACCGCCACCGGAGGCACCGGGATCCCCTTCGACTGGCAAGCCGCCCAACCCGCCCTTGCCCACCTCCGGCAACCCATTGTCCTCGCCGGCGGCCTCACCCCAGGCAATGTCGCCGCTGCCATTGCCACGCTCCAGCCTTGGGGCCTCGATGTCGCCAGCGGTGTCGAAGCCAGCCCCGGCCGCAAGGATCCTGCCCGCCTCGCCGCCTTTCTGCACAACGCGCGCGCCGCCTCGGCAGACCGGGAGCCCACCGGTGATTCTTCGCCAGGTATCGCATTTCCCAAATAGCCTTGAGAGCAAGGTCGGTATGGCGCAGGCCGTCCTTCAGCTGCCGGGCATGTGCCTGCAAAGGTGGATGAAGCCTGTCATAGTCGGCAGAGTCGAGTCTGCAAAACGCAGGCAGGCCGCTGCCACCGTAACCGTCCGTCTTGCCCGCCCGCATGGCCTGTGTGCGTGCAGACTGGAACCACAGACGATCCACGTCGGGAACAACGGCAGGTTCAACTGGACGCTCCAACACTCGGCTTCTTCGAGATCTGTGCGACTTCCACAGGCAAGCTTCGCGCCTGCTCGACCGTCCACCTGCCGAAGAACACAAAAGTGTCTGTCCATCTCACGCTCGTTCTGCCATGGCCCATGGTTTGCGTCGGCATCGCTCCACTTCCCATCCCGCGTCATTTGCCATACACTTACACCCAATGAGCCTGCGCACTTCCAGCACCTGGCGCACTTCCTTTCGCTACCGGGCAACCGTAGCGGCGCCGTTGGAACACGCTCTCTAGCTCGCACCCAGGGCTGCAACACCTGAGATCAACGTCCCATCGGAGCCGCGAACCCCTTACCGGGCGCGGCTCTTGTACGTTTCATTCACGAAGTCCGCGCAGCACCGCAGGAGCCACCATGCCGGTTCTCGAAAGCCTCGAAGCTCCACCCGCAGCAGTGCCTACCACTCCCGGCCGTTTTGGCAGCTACGGCGGCCGCTACGTGCCCGAGACCCTGATGGCCGCGCTGCTCGAACTCGAACACGCCTACGCGGAAGCCCAGGCCGATCCGGCCTTCCATGCGGAGCTGGACGATCTATTGCACAACTACTGCGGCCGCCCCACGCCGCTCTACTTCGCCAAACGCTTGTCTGCATCGCTCAACGGCGCGCAAATCTGGCTCAAGCGCGAAGATCTACTTCACACCGGAGCGCACAAGATCAACAACGCCCTCGGCCAGGCGCTGCTTGCCCGCCGCATGGGCAAGCAGCGCATCATTGCAGAGACCGGCGCGGGCCAGCACGGCGTTGCCACCGCCACCGTGTGCGCGCTCTTTGGGCTGGAATGCGTCATCTACATGGGCGAGGAAGACATGCGCCGCCAGGAACTCAATGTCGTCCGCATGCGCCTGCTCGGCGCCGACGTGCGCGGCGTCTCCTCCGGTTCCGCCACCCTCAAGGACGCCATCAACGAGGCCATGCGCGACTGGGTCACCAACGTCCGCACCACGTTCTACATCCTTGGCTCTGCGCTCGGCTCCCATCCCTATCCCACCATGGTTCGCGATTTCCACCGCGTCATCTCCGTCGAGGCCAGACGCCAGTTCGCCGAGCAGGTCGGCAACAACCCAAATGTCGTCATCGCCTGCGTCGGCGGCGGCTCCAACGCCATTGGCGCGTTTTACGAGTTCCTGCCCGACCCCAATGTGCGCCTCATCGGTGTGGAGGCCGGCGGTCGCGGCACAGGCCTCGGCGAACATGCGGCGCGCTTTCAGAAGGAGGGCGGCGGCCTGCCCGGCGTCCTGCAGGGCACGTACAGTTATGTCCTGCAGAACGACGCTGGCCAGGTAGCGCTGACCCATTCGGTTTCCGCCGGCCTCGACTACCCCAGCGTCGGCCCCGAGCATGCCAACCTGCACGATACCGGCCGCGCCGAGTACACCAGCGCCACCGACCATGAGGCCCTCGAAGCGACCAAAATCCTCGCCCGCACCGAAGGCATTCTTCCCGCTCTTGAATCCGCCCACGCCATCGCCCATGCCCTCAAACTCGCACCCACGCTGGCCAAATCCCAAACCATCATGGTCAATCTCAGCGGCCGCGGCGACAAGGACATGGGCATCCTCACCCGCGAACTCCACCTCAGCGACCATCCCGCCGAAAATCAGGGCACGCGGTAAAACATGGACCCAAACCAACTAAAACAATATCGACGAACTGCGATCGCAAACACCATCTTGCGTTTCGTCGTGTGCGTAAATCTCGTGTTGATTTCTTTGTCCTTTAGCACTTGGTTTTCAGGAACGCCCGACGCGCCTGGATGGGCTGATTCCGCATTCGGCGGTGTTAGCCTTACAGGTTGGCGTTTTGATGTTGCGTGGCTTTTGATCTCGAGTCTCGTCTTGTTTTTCGTCTTTCTCTACTCGCTTGCCACTTTTGCAAGACGCTCCGCCAAAATAAACGCTACGCTCACTCTGCTTGCTTTGGTGGGCTTCTATTTCTACGCCCGTTACCAGATCCACGCAGGTCTGCTCTACATGGGAATTGTCTTCCCGCACGTGTCGGAACGCATGTATGCCTCTTAACTTTTCCAAAAAACCCGGCCTCGTCGTCTATCTCACCGCCGGCGACCCATCTCTTGAAGCCACCTACGGCATCGCCCTCGCCGCCCTCGACAACGGCGCGGACGTCCTCGAACTCGGCGTCCCATTCTCTGACCCGCTCGCCGACGGCCCCGTGATCCAGCGCGCCAGCGAACGCGCCGTCGGGCGTGGCGTCACGCTCTCCGATGTTCTGGCGTTGAGCAAGCGCATCCGCGAAGCTCGGCCGCACGCCGGCATCGTCCTTTTCAGCTACCTGAACCCGGTCGTCCGCATGGGCCTTCCCGCGTTCTGCAGGGCCGCAAAGGCCGCCGGTGCCGATGGCGTCCTGCTCACCGACATGATCGTCGAGGAAGCCGCAGAGTACCTGCGCGAGATGAAAGCGAACGACCTCCAGCCCGTCTTTCTTGCCGCGCCCACCAGCCCGGACGACCGCCTGCGCGCCATTGCCGAAGCCAGCGAAGGCTTTATCTACGCCATCTCCCGCGTTGGCATCACCGGCACCCGGACTTCCCTCGAATCCGACGCCGAAACCCTCGTCCATCGCCTCCGCCAGTTCACCGCCAAGCCCATTGCCGTCGGCTTTGGCATTTCCAACGCGAGCCATGTCGCGGCCGTTGCGGGCTTTGCCGACGCCGCCATCGTCGGCTCTGCCATCGTCCAGCTTGTGGAGCAATCCGCCCCCGGCACTGAGGCTGCTGCTGTCGGCACCTTTGTCCGAAACCTTCGAAGCTAAACTGAACGCACGACACCTATCCCGCAGGGAGACACACCACGATGGAAATCGCAGACTGGCGCACCAAGATCGACGCACTCGACGAGCAGATTGTCCACCTGCTCAGCGAGCGCGCCAAAGCCGCCACAGAGATCGGCGCCATCAAGCAGCGCACCCACGCCAGCATCTACGAGCCCGACCGCGAGCAGACCGTCTACAACCACGTCAAGCAGGTCAACGGTGGCCCGCTCACCGAAGCCGAACTGATCGTCATCTACGAACGCATCATGGATGTCATGCGCTCACTCCAGCGCCGCACCCCACAGGCATAGTGCCACCGCAATTGAATTTCGCTGTACGTCGAAGAGGCTTTCCGGCTCTCTTCCCAAAAGGAACGCACCAATGATCGTAGTCATGCAGAGCGCCGCTACCGACGAACACATCCAGTCCGTGATTGAACGCATGGTCGAACTCGGCTTCGACGTCCACCGGACCTCAGGCGCAGGCCAGATGATGCTCGCCGGTGTCGGCACCCCCGCGCAGTTCGATGTGATCGAGTTCCAGGTCATGGGCGGCGTCCAGGACGCCTACCGGATCTCGTCGCCCTACAAGCTTGCCGGCCGCAGCTTCAAGCCAGACGGCACCACCATCACCTTTCCCAATGGCGTGGTCGTTGGCGGCAACGAGGTCACCATCATGGCCGGGCCCTGCTCGGTGGAGTCGCGCGATCAAATCCTGCTATCCGCCCAGCAGGTAAAGGCCGCAGGCGCGCAATTTTTGCGTGGCGGCGCCTATAAACCGCGTTCTTCGCCCTACAGTTTCCAGGGCATGGGCATTGAGGGGCTCAAGCTTTTGCGCGAGGTTGGGGACCGGACGGGGCTTCTTGTCATCACCGAAGTCATGGAGATCTCACAGATAGAGCCGATGTTGCAGTACATTGACTGCTTTCAGGTGGGTGCGCGCAACATGCAGAACTTCAATCTGCTCAGGGAGTTGGGGCACGTTCGTAAACCCGTGCTGATGAAACGCGGTATATCTGCGACGATTGAAGAGGTTCTGCTCTCGGCCGAGTACATTCTGAGCGGCGGCAACTACGACCTGATGCTGTGCGAGCGCGGCATCCGTACCTTCGAAACCTACACGCGCAACACCATGGACATCAGCGCCATTCCTGTGTTGAAAAAACTGACGCACCTGCCCGTCTTCGGCGACCCGTCGCACGGCGTGGGAAAGCGCGAATTTGTGCCCGCCATGGCGCTGGCCAGCGTTGCCGCCGGCGCAGACGGCCTGCTGATGGAAATGCATCCAAACCCGGACAAGGCGATGTCCGACGGCGCCCAATCCCTCTTTCCCGAACAGCTGGCAACGCTGGTCGAACAGCTGCGTCGTCTTGCCCCCGTGGTTGGCCGAACCGTCGCGTAAACGGGCATGGCAGGGAGCGAGTACGATGAGCACGCACCACCAAAGGAATGGAGCAGCATGAGTGAATGGGTCGATTTACTGGCAAATGACGGCAACGAACTAAAGGGGTATGTTGCCCGTCCCAAGGGCAAACCCAAGGCCGGCCTTGTTGTGGTGCAGGAAATTTTCGGCGTCAACAAGAACATGCAGAGCACCGCGGACGACTGGGCCAACGAAGGTTTCCTGGTCATTGCGCCGGCCATGTTCGACCGTTTTGAGAAGGACGTCGACCTCGGCTACGACCAGCCCGGCTTTGCCAAGGGCATGGCGCTGATGCAGCAGTTCGCGCCCGACCTGCTGCCGCAGACGCAGGATGTGGGGGCCGCCGTCGAATGGCTGCAGAGTGAACTCGACGGCAACGTCGGTGTCGTTGGCTACTGCTTTGGCGGCCTCATGGCATGGCTCAGCGCGTGCCGCCTGCCCGTGCAGGCAGCGGTCGGCTACTACGCCGGCAGTATCGACAAGTTCCTTGCGGAAGAGCCGCAATGCCCCATCATGCTGCACTTCGGCGCGGACGATCCATACATTCCCGCAGCCGTGCGTGAGGCCGTGCTGAAGGCCCATCCAGAGGTACCGGTGTTTGTGTACGAAAATACCGGGCACGCGTTTAACCGCAAGCTGGACCCAACCCACTACAACCTCGCTGCCGCGACCTTGGCAAAGAAGCGGTCGCTGCTCTTTTTCGAGCAGCACCTGGTGTTCTAGGCGGCAGCATCCGGGCGGGATGCCGCAGTGCGCCGCGCCGTTCCCGGCCGGTCTGCCGGGAACAGCAGCGGCTTCCGGAGAGCCGGCGACTCTCGCGCATGAGCGGCACGGCGAGCAAACGTGGAACGAATGGGAAGAATGAAGCTGGGCCGCGACTGCGGTCGTGGCGAGCAACGGGGAGCGCATGTGCCTTCCGGCGCCGTGCATCGGTGATGCGGAAGCTGCCCGGTGAGCCGAGGCTGTGCCCCCGCGGTAAGCCTTGGCAGATGGGAAACGGCTGCTGCAGGGATACGGTCAGCAAACAGGAGGGGTCCATGGCCATTCAGCGCATCGCTCTTGTCGGCACCGGTCTTATCGGCACGTCGCTCGGCCTCGCTCTTTACGCCAACGGCTTTGCCGGCGAGATTACCGGCATCGACAACAGCGGTGACGAGCAGATGGAAGCGCTTCGGCTGCACGCGGTAAGCCGCGTGGCGCGCGACGCGGAAGAGCAGCAGGCTGCCCTGCGCGAGGCGGACGTGATCGTTCTTGCCGTGCCGGTTCTTGCCATCCTGGACTGGATTTGCCGGCTTGCGCCGGTGCTGCAGCCGCATCAGCTGGTGACTGACACGGGCTCTACCAAGGCTGTGATCGCCGAGGCGGCCCAGCGCCTGATGCCCAACCGGTTCCTTCCGGGGCACCCGATGGCCGGCAAAGAATCGGGTGGAGCTGCACTTGCGGAGGCCAACCTCTTCCACGGTGCGCCCTGGCTGTTTACGCCGCTGCATCCGGCTACGCCTGTGGAGGCGGAGTGGCGCGAGTGGATGGTGCGCCTTGGCGCACACCTGCTCGACCTGGACGCCGCCCGGCATGACGAGCTGTGTGCCTGGGTCAGCCACCTGCCCCAATTTTTGAGCACCGCCCTGAGCGCGCTGCTGGAAGACACGTTTGGGGACGCCCCCGAGCTGCGCGCGATTGGGGGCCGAGCGCTGCGGGAGATGACCCGCCTCGGCTCGAGCCCCTTCAGCATGTGGCGGGATGTTGCCCACACCAACGCCGCGCCCGTTGCCGCGACGTTGCTTGCGCTGGAGCAGCGCCTTGCGTTTGTCCGCGAGAACCTGCAAACCCCGCAGCTACGGGAGGAGTTCAGGCTCGGCAACCGGTTTGCTGCACGCAAACCCCGCTAATCCACCTTCCGGCAGGGCGCGCTGCGCCGGGAAGTCGCGCAGGAAGCCGGGCATTCCTGCTCCGGTTTGGACGGTCCGCTGGGGAAACCCTGCAGCGCCGGGCGGTGGCCGGCCGATTCGGTACAGGCAGACCTCGCTCGTTACCCCTTTTGGCAGGACAGGCAACGACGGAATCTTCGGTAGCGAGGCGGCGGCCCAGGCGTTCATGATTTGGGTGAGACGGTCCGCTTGACCCTGCGGCGCCGGTCGGGTGGCCGGTCGATTCGGTGCACGCAAGCTCGCTCATCGACCCTTGGGCGAAACGCGCGGCGACAACGGCTCTCCAAGAGCAAAGTGGCTCAGACCATCCGGATTCGGTTCAGACAATCCGTTGGGAAACGCTGCAGCGCCGGTCGGATAGCCAACCGATTTGGCACAGGTAAACCTCGCCAGGCAATCCCCAGCAGGGTCGCGCGCTGCGGTGGTGTTTCAAGTGGTGGCTGTGGACTGAGGCAGCCCAGATTCAGGTTTTGAGGATTCGCTTGCATCTTGCAGCACCGGTCGATGGCCAACGATCTGAGGCACGCAGAGTTGCGCATCTCTCCTT
>CAXUHM010000017.1:60618-75529 GCA_964250935.1 uncultured Terriglobus sp. | reverse complement strand
TGGCCAAAGTTTTTGTGCCACGCTTTTTTGCGATTCTCTCTTTGGCTTTTGGCCCAACGACGGCATTTCAGAATGGCGCAGCCGGACCAGGGCCTTCCGGATTCCGGGTTAAACATTCCGCTTCAGAGCCCTGCGACGCCGGTCAGTTGGCCGAACTATTCGGTGTACAAGAAGCCAGCGCATGATGCGTCCGGTAAGACACGCCATAACGGTATTTCGGAACGGCGAGGCGGCTCAGGGCATTTCTGACGACGGATTAGACGGTCCGCCTGCAAGCCTGCAGCGCCGGGCGGTGGCCGGGCGGCCGGTCCGGTGCACGCGACCTTTGCGCATCACACCTCTGGCTAGAGGCGCATCGACGGCACTTGAAATGGCGAAGTGGACCGAGGTATCACGATTCCGGTTCAGACGAGTCCGCTTGCAACGCTCGCAAGCTTGCCACGCAGGTACAGTGGAACGCCGGTGCGGTGCCCCGGCCGATCCGGTGCGGTGCGGTGCCCCGGCCGATCCGGTACGGTAGCTGACCGATTCGATGCACCGTTGGCTTCGATCCGGGCCAACGACCTGAGGGGCTGTCACGTTGCAGTTCCCGTGGGAGCCCTGCCGGCATACGAGGCGTAGGCCACGAGTCCTGGATGTGACGTTCGGGTCAAGTTGCAGGGATCCCGCCCAGGATCGACCGGCAACCCCCCGGAAAGCGGCGAGCAGGGGGTCGCGTGGTGGAGGACTCCCGATGTGCCGGGGCACAGTACACTCTGGCCAGCCCACCATGTTTCTGCCAACCCGGAGCCTCCGCCTGTTTCCGCGTCCCTGTCTGCTTGCCCTTGTGCTGTGCCTGCAGGTCGCGGCGCAGCGTGCGCCTGTAACGCCGCTGACGCTCGACCGGCTGTACCGCCTGCCCTCCGTCATCGGTACACGGCCGGAGCAACCGCAGTGGTCGCCCGACAGCCGTCACCTCGCCTTTTTGTGGAACGACGAAGGCATGCCCTTTCTGGATGTGTGGCTTGCGGACGTGAGCGGGACACCACCGATGCGGCTGACCCATCTGCCGCATCCGGGGGCGCCCGCGGATCCGGGCACCGATGTGGAGAAGCTGGAAGCGCAGGCAAAGTTCGAGACCGACCACGGCATTGAGGACCTTGCCTGGACCGGCGACGGCAAACGCCTGGTGTTTACCCTGCACGGCGAGCTCTATGGGGTGGCGCCGGGCGCGGAAGCGGTGCGACTTGCGCCCAATGTGACGGGCATTACCGCGATTGTGCCGAGGCCACGCAGCAACGATGTTGCGGTGCTTGCCGCGGGCGCGCTGTGGACGGTGGGGATGGACGGCTCGGCAGCGCGGGCGGTGTATTCCGCAAGGGGCATGCCATGGGACTTGCCAGGGGATCTGCAGGTGGAAGAAGCGCACTGGTCACCCGACGGCACACAGCTTGCCTTTGTGGAGGCCGACCTGACGGGGATGCCGGTTCGCGGGATTCCCGATTACCTGGCGCCGGAGACGACGCTGACCCGGGTGAGGCGACCGTATCCGGGGGAGCCGTCGGAGCGGCGCCGCCTGGGGGTTGTGTCCGCCACCGGTTCGGGGCTGCACTGGCTCGGGCTTCCCGGCGGGCCGATGGACCTGATCTTTGGCGTGACGTGGGCGCCGGACGGTGGCAGCCTGCTGGTGGACAGGAGCGACCTCTACATCAAGCATCGCCGGCTTTTGCAGGTCGACGCAGCGACGGGCAGGACCGTGACGCTGGTGGCAGAAGACGATGCGCGCAATGTGACCGCGGAGTGGTGGTCCACGTGGGCTGCCGCTGGCAAGGGCGTCTACTACACGTCAGACCAGCCGCCAGCGACCGATTACGCCGTCTGGTACAAGCCGCTCGGCACCGCGCCGGCGAGGCCGATGCTGGCCGGGAATTTTGCCGTGTTCGCCGCAGACGTCCGGGGGGACGCCGTGTTTGCCACGGTGAACCCGGACCGCCCAGAGCAGCGACAGGTCGTGCGCATGCTTCCCGGTTCCGCGGCCCAGCCGGTTACCTCGACGGCAGGCACGCACACGGTGGTGCCGTCCCCCGACGGCAAGTTTCTTGCCGACCTGTTTTCAAGCGACACGACACCGCCCGATCTGTACCTGCAGGCCACGAGTGCGGGTGCGATGCCGGTGCAGCTGACGCACTCGCCCCTGCCGGAGTTTGCCACCTACCGCTGGGTGGCGGCGACCCACGTTACCTTTGCCAACGTGCACGACGGCGTGGTGGTGCATGCCCGCCTGACGCTGCCGCCCGACTTTGACCGCAGCCGGCAGTACCCGGCGGTTCTTGGGTCCGTGTACAGCAATACGGCGCGCAACCAGTGGGGCGGCCGGGTTTTTCATCCGACGTGGGGGCTGGACCAGGTGCTGGCGCAGCAGGGGTATGTGCTGCTGAACCCGGACATTCGCGGCTCCTCCGGCTATGGCCGCGGCTTTCGACAGCGGCTTGCGCTGGACTATGGCGGCATCGATGTCGACGATCTGTACAGTGGGGCGCGGTACCTTGCAGCCACTGGGTTCGTCGATCCACGGCGCGTCGGCATCTGGGGGTCGAGCTACGGCGGCCTGCTCACCACGACGGCGCTCTTTACGCATCCGGAGACGTTTCGCGCGGGCGTTGCCGGCGCACCCGCGACCAGCCTCTTCCACGCGCTGACGGGCGAGATGCGGACGATGATGGACCCGCAGACCCATGTGGCGGCGTACACCGCGTCGTCGGCGTTTTTGAAGTCGGGCGGCCTGCAGGGGCACCTGATGCTGCTGCAGGGGATGCGGGACAACGTTGTGCTGTTCAAGGATTCCGTGACGCTTACGGAGCGCCTGATCCTGCAGGGCAAGGATGTGACACTGACGCCGCTGCCCGACGCGCCGCATGGTTGGGATACGGAAGGGCTTGCCCAGACCCGCTATGCCTACCGCAGGCTGGTCGACTACTTTAACCGGTGGCTCGGGCCGGTGCCGCCCGCCCGTACGCCTTGAGGATGGCGGAAGCCGGAGTCGCAGCGGGGAAGGGCTTTGCGGTGCAGCCGTGCCCTGCCGCGCCTGGATGCATCCAATCGCGGAGGAGAGATCAGGTCTCAATCAACTCTCAATCAACTCTTCAGGGGAGCGCAGGATTATGGACAAGTTCAGCATCTGGGTAGAAATCAAGGCAAAGGCCGGCAAAGAGCAGGACGTGGAGAATTTGCTGCGGTCGGCGCAGAGCCTGGCGGAAGCCGAGCCCGGCACCACCACCTGGTACGCGCTCAAGATGGCTCCCGGCAGCTTTGGGATCTTTGATACGTTTGCCGACGAGGAAGGGCGCAAGGCTCACCTGTCCGGTGCCATTGCCCAGGCTCTCTTCAGCGAGGAGACAAAGGCCATGCTCGATGGGGAGCCGCAGATCAAGCAGGCCGAAATTCTTGCGGTCAAGATTCCCGGGTAGGCGAATCCAGATGAGCCCCGATGGCCGCTGAGTAAACACCATTTTGCGAAAGCGCCCGGCATCCGTTTGGGAACGCCGGGCTTGAAGGTCGTACCGGGTCAGGTTGCCCGGGAGCCACTGCTGCCCTGGCTTCGTGGGCGGGTTTAGTGGGTGGACATGGAGAACGGCGCGGCGCCGGGTCCCGTGCCCCACTGCCGGTCCGGCTTTGGTCCCATCACAAAGCGAAGTTCGCCACCATGCGCGATGTCCTCCTGCTTCAGGTACGTACGGTCGACGGGTTTGCCGTTCAGCGTCAGAGCCTGCACGTAGCCATTTGCCGCGCTCAGGTTGTCGGCAAGGACGGTCAGTGTGCGGCCGTTGCCAAGCGTGACGACCGCCCTGCGCACAAACGGCCGACCAAGGACGTACTCGTTGGCGCCGGGCGCAACCGGGTAAAAGCCGAGCGACGTGAACAGCAGCCATGCCGACATCTGGCCCAGGTCGTCATTGCCGACAAGGCCATCGGGCGTGGGCTGGTACTGCGAGTCCACGATCTGCTTCAGGCGCTCCTGCGTGCGCCATGGCTCACCCGCGTAGTCGTACAGGTAGGCCAGGTGGTGGCTTGGCTCGTTGCCGTGGATGTACTGCCCGATCATGCCGCTGATGTCTTCCACATCGGCATACCGCGCCTTGTCGACCTTCTGGTCGAACATGCTGTCCAGCTTCCGGACCAGTGCCTGCGGCCCGCCGAGCGCGGCGATGAGCCCCATCTCATCCTGTGGCTCGTACCAGCTGTACTGCCATGCATTGCCCTCGGTAAATCCGCTTCCGGTGCCTGCAGCCGCAGGGTCGAACGGCTCCCGCCACTGCCCATCGGCGAGCCGCGGCCGCACAAAGCCAACCTTTGCGTCGAAGACGTTTTTCCAGTTACCGGCCCGCTTTTCAAAGCGTGCTGCAACGTCGGTGCGCCCCAGGTGACGCGCCACCTGCGCGATGCACCAGTCGTCGAAGGCATACTCCACGGTCTGCGATACCGCCTCATCGTGGGCCGCATCGCCCACCGGAACATACCCCAGCCGCATGTAGTCGCCGAGGTGGCCGTACGGTGCACTGTCCGCGCTGGCAACCATGGCGTCCAGCGCGGCATTGGCGTCAAAGCCGGTGGCGTTTGCGGCGGGCCGGTCCAGCCCCTTCAGGATGGCGTCCGCAAGGACCGGGATGCTGTGATAGCCGATCATGCACCAGGTCTCGATGCCTTGAAACTGCCACACCGGAAGGATGCCGAACGGGCTTTGCTGCTGCGATGCAAGCATGGAACGCACCAGGTCGTCGGTCCTCTGCTGCGGCTCGAGCAGCGTCATAAGCGGCTGCTCCGCGCGATAGGTATCCCACAGGGAGAGCGAGGAAACGAACGTAAATGCGTTGTTGCCCTGCGGCACCCGATGGACCTGGTTGTCCGGCCCACGGTACTCGCCGTTCGCATCCATGGAAACGGTGGGCGCCAGAAGGGAGTGGTAGAGCGCGGTGTACAGGTTCTTCCGCATGGGTGCATCGGCATCGATCTGCATGGACGCCAGAGCCTGACGCCACTGCGCTTCTGCCGCGGCACGCACCGCGTCGAAATCGAACGCTGGCACTTCTTTATCCAGGTTGGCGATCGCGTTCTCCTCGCTGACCGGGGAGATCGCCACCTTCAGCACCACCTCCTGGGTCGCGCCGGCGGCTGGGCTTGCATTGGGGCTGGCACTGGAGCCGCCCATCGAGCCAAAGTCGAACACGCCCACAAGGCCGCGTCCCTCGATGGCCTCTGTGTTCTCGGGTCCGTCCCCCGGCGTTTTGAAGCCCTTGTACGGCAGGGGCTGGTCTTCCCGGTCATACAGGTGGGTGCCCGCCAGGGGCCGGCTGAAGCGCATGGCGAAATACAGCTGCCGTCCGGGCGCCCAGCCCCGCGTCTGGCGCATGCCGGTGACCGTGGTGTTGCCCGCGGCATCCTTACGCACCCGCAGCCGCGACCACAGGACCTTGCCGGGATAGTTGTAAATGCTGGACCGGAGGTCGACCAGGAGGTGCGCCGGTTTGCCCGCGGGAAAGGTATACCGGTGCACGCCGACGCGCGTCGTCGCCGTTAGCTCGGCACGCACGCCGTAGTCGTCCAGCGTGACGGCGTAGTAGCCCGGCCGGGCGACCTCGTTGCCGTGGCTAAAGTGCGAGCGGTAGCCGCTGTTCGGCTGGTCGATCTCTCCCGGTTCAAGCCGCACGTCGCCGCTGATGGGCTGCACAAGCACATCGCCCAGGTCACTGTGGCCCGCGCCGGAAAAATGGGTGTGGCTGAAGCCAAGAATGGTGGTGTCGGCGTACCGGTACCCCGCCGCCCACTTGTAGCTCTGTTTGAACGGCCGTATCTGCGTGTCGGGACTGAGCTGGACCATGCCGAACGGCACTGTTGCACCGGGGTAGGTGTGGCCCTCTGCACCGGTACCCACCATGGGGTCGACCGCATCGTAACCACTACCGGAACCGCTGCCCGCAGCGGGAACCTGGGCCAGCAGACCCGACGAAACACCAACGAACGCAGCAAGACCAAGGACCCAACGACGAACAGACATGGCGCGATTCTCTCAGATCGCGCAGGCCTGTAGAAACCGCCGCGGTAGAGGGGGCCAGGTAGTCTGTGCCGAGGAGACGACCATCTCCGTCGAGTGCGATCCCTCGAGAACTTTCGAAGGGAAGTCCGGACCCGCGGGCGTGCCCTGTTGGGAGTCTTGTTGGGTGTCCTGTTGCGTGTCCCGTTCAGACAGAGGCAAAGACCCGATCGGCGATGCGCTCAAACTCCAGGGCTCGAGCCGCCGCCGTATGTGTCGCCAGGGTTCGCGCCTGCGCGGCCTCACCCATGCGCCGTGCTTCGGCCTCGGTCATGCCGGTCAGCATGCGGAGCACCTCGTCCCGCGTGGAGGCGACGAGGATTTCTTCCCCCGGGGTGAAGAAGTCCTCGAGCCCCGGCCATGTGTCGCTGATGATGGCGGCCGCACATGCACTTGCCTCAAACAATCGCACCGACGGCGACCATCCCGCAGCCACCATGTCGGCCCGTGTGAGGTTCAGCACGAACCGAGAGGACGAGTAGAGCGAGGCGTGATCGGAAGGCGGCAGGTGCGGGTGCGTCACCACGTTTGCCGCCCAGTCCGTGCCCGCCGGATACATGGGTCCCGCCACCAGGAAGCGCGCGGCAGGCAGGTCCCGCGCCGGTGCGTCGAGCAGTTCCATCAGCTTCGCCTGCCGGTCCGCGGCGTAGGTGCCCAGATAACTGAGCGCACAGGCGAATTCATGGTGCACGGGGGTGCGATGGTAGAGCTCCGGATCGACCGAGCAGTAGAACGGGACCGCCATCGGCGAGCCGAACCGCTCCTCGATCTCCCGCAGCACCGGGCCCCCGGTAAAGGACAGGTACGCCGCATAGGCGGGGATGTCCTCTGCGCGCAGGTATTCACACTGCCCATGGAGCCGCAGCGCGGCCAGCGTGATGGGGGTGTCGATGTCATAGAACAAGACCGGCCCCTTGAATTCCTGTTGCAGCCATGCCGTGGCAAGGATGGCGTCGGGAAAGTAGCTGCCCACCATGACCACGTCCGCGTGGCTTACAGCGGCGCGCAGGGCATGGATGCCGTCCAGCGCCCAATCCGCATACAACCGCAGGGCCACATCGGTCGGCTTTGGCAGGTCGCGATTGCTGGCGTACCACTCCACGTCTTTTTCGAGAAAGATGATGCAGTGTCCACGGCGGCAGAGCTCGCGGCACAGCGCACGGTAGGTGGTCGCATGGCCGTTGCCCCAGGACGACGTGATGGATAGGCCGAGCATGACGATCTTCATTCAAGCATCATTGTAGAAGCTGCCTGCTGCGAGCACGACCGAAGCTGCGACGCGAGCTGAGCTAGAGTCCAAGCGCGCTCAGCGAGGGCGTGTCGTCCGGGCGGCGTCCCTGCGGCCAGTGAAAGAGGCGCTCCGTCTCCGCAATGGCGAGATCGTTGATGGACGCGATCCGCAGCCGCATCAGGCCGGCCTGGTCGAACTCCCAGTTTTCATTGCCGTAGCTGCGCCACCACGCGCCCGCATCGTCGTGCCACTCGTAGGCAAAGCGGACGGCGATGCGATTGTCCGCAAACGTCCACAGCTCCTTGGTGAGCCGGTAGTCCTGCTCGCGCTGCCACTTGGCCGTCAGAAACGCGGTGATCGCGGCGCGGCCTTCAAGGAAGACCGACCGGTTGCGCCAGCGGCTGTCCACCGTGTAGGCCAGTGCCACCGCTGCCGGGTTCCGCGTATTCCAGGCGTCTTCCGCGCGGCGCACCTTTTCCGTCGCGCTGTCGAGGGTGAAGGGTGGCAGGGGAGGACGGAGGTCCTGGTTCACGGTGTGTCTCTCACTCTGTGACGTTCCTGTGCGGCTTTCACTGTGCGGCACGGGCTTCGACCAGCTTGCGCAGCGACGCCAGATGGTGCACATCATGGCCGCCGGCAATCTCCACCAGCGTCCACAGGGTAAGTTCGCCCGCGTGGGGATGCATCGCGGTTCGCGCCTTGTCCGCGTCGGAGAAGGTTTCAATCAGGGCCAGGTTCCACTCCCGCAGGGAGCGCCATGCCTGGAGCGCGGCCGCGGAGGTGTATTTAACCCCGTCATAGGCACGCGCCCACGGGTCCTGTTCAAACGATTGCAGCGTTGGCCGGTCTTCGCCATAGACCTGCCGCAACCGCCACGCCCAGGCAATTTCACAGTCCGCCATGTGGCACAGGACCTCGCGCACGCTCCACTTTTCGGGGGCGGGGCGGGTGTCGATCTGTTGCTGGGTCATGCGGCCGAGCAGGTTGTCGAGCGCCGCGGGTGTTTCGCGCATGACGTCGGCACCGTCGCGGCCTTGCAGCAGGTGGACATACGGCGTGACGCTTCCGGTTTCTTCACTCATGGCAATTTAGATGCAAACGCAACCTGCATCCTGCCGCGCGGCCTTCATCGCCCGAAGAGCCGTGTCCGCCTGCGCCGCGCGCTGCGCGTAGGTGTGGTCGCGCAGCGCACGCCGATGGAAGGCCTGCCCAATGCGTTTTGTTGCCGCTGCATCGTGCGTGCGCAGTTGCCGCACCACGTCTTCCGCGTTGCGCACGACGAGGATTTCGGCGTCGGGCGCGAAACAATCGTCAATGCCGGCCCAGTCGTCGCACAGCAGGCAGGCTGCCGCACCCGCAGCCTCAAAGACCCGCGTGGGCGGAGAGAAGCCGCTCACCGCCATGCTGGCGCGATTGATGTTGAGCACCGTGCGCGCGCTCGAGTTGAGCACGTTGTGCGCCGCCGTTGGCACATGGCCGATGTACCGCACGTTGGGTGGCATGCGCTTGTCGGCCCAGCCCTCGCCACCCAACAGGAAATGCTGGTCGGGAGCAAGCGACGCGGCCCGCAGAAAGAGCTCCTCCACCCGTGCCTCGCGATCCGGCAGGCGGTTGCCGAGAAAGGCCAGATCGCACGCATACGCTGGGTCCGGCGCGACAGGGAAGTGCGTCTCCGGGTCGAGCCCGTTGTAGGCCTGCAGGTAGCGTTGCACGCCGTAGCGCTCGAAGCCCTGCCTGCAGACCGGCCCGCCGCCATAGCTGAACACCGCGTCCAGCCGCGGCACCACCGCGCGGAACGAGTCGTGCGGGTCGGCGTCCATGCGCGCCAGCGTTGCCGGCGAATCGACGTCCCAGTAGACCGCAAGCGCGTGCGGTTGCGCTTGCAGGATCAGGCTTTCCGTAAGTGCGTCGTCCACGCCGATGCCGGAGTGCTTCACCACGACGTCGGCCTGGCGTGCATCTTCAAACACCTCTGCCAGCGTGGGAAGATCGGCATAGTTCGCACCGTGGCCAAAGTCGCCTTCCCTGCCGACCGGCCGGTAGCTGACCAGCCTGGCGAACGACAGGTCGACGTCATCCCTGTGGGTTTGCCGGCCATACGCATCGGGCTCCGCAAAGGTGATGTCGTACCCCAGCCTGGCGAGGTATTTGTAACATCCGCGGTAATAGGTGGCCGCTCCGTTCCAGTAACTCGACACCAGCGACGACCCGAACGCATAAATCTTCATACGGCTAGCTCAGGACCTCGTCCAAAATCCGTGTTAACTGCGCCGCGCGGTGCGCACAGGTGTGGCGCGCCAGCACGGTGTCCAGGCCACGCTCCACCTGGGACAGCACAAGGTCCTCATCCTGCAGCAGCCGCAGCATGCCTGCCTCGGCCTCCGCGCCGTTGCGCACCCGGAGAAAGTCTCCATCCCGGAAGAGCTCCTCCGTATCCTCCCACGGCGCACTCAGGAGCGGAATGCCGCTTGCCAGTGCCTCAAAGACGCGGATGGTCGGGATGCCCTGCAGCGCGTCGTTGTACTGCTGCCGGGGCACGTGCATCGTCATCCGGCTGCGTGCGTAGACCCCGGGTGCGGCGAGGTTCGGCAGGTATCCGCCGTACGCGATCCCTGCGGAGGCCAGCGCCTCCCGCCCCTCCTGCGGGTAGCGCACACCGTAGATGGCGGTCGGGAACGGCGCGCCCAGGGAAGCCTGCAGCCTTCCCGCCGGCCCGATCAGGAACTCCTGCAGCTCCGCCGACCGCTCGCCGTCGCCCCAGTTGCCGATCCACACCAGGGCGTTCTCCGTTGCGGCATCGCACGGAAAGAACACCGTCGTGTCCGCCGCCTCGTGCAGGGTCCAGCAAGCCTCCATCCCGAACCGCTGCTTGTAGATCGCCGTCAACGCATCACCAAAGGTCAGGACGCCGTCGAACTCGTCAACGCGCAGCGCATGGATACTCTCGGGCGAGGACGATGCCCGGTGATGCGTGTCGTGAAACACCGCGTGGTAGCCGCTTTCCGCTCGCAACCCGAGCAGGAGGTCGATCAGCGACCGCGCGTTCCACTCGTGCACAACCACCACGTCCAGGCCGTGCAGCGCGCGGCGCATCTCGTCTTCGAGCGCGGGGTCCGACGGGTCGTACAGGCGCAGGTCGATGTCGGGATAGGTTTCGGCGAACTGCCGCAGCGCGGCCGCGCCGGCCGGCTCCTGCAGCAGGTTGTCGTAGCTCCAGCCGGCTACCGGCTCGTACACGGTGACGGTGTGCCCCAGCGTCCCCATCTCCCGCGCCAGACCGCGCAGAAAGTGGGCGTTGCCGTTATTCCAGTCTGACCGCAGGGTGTGGACAAAAAAGGCGATCCTAAGCACGCACGGCACCGGCCATTTCGTCATACAGCCGCAGGTATGCCTGGCTCATGCGCCCCCGCGTGTACAGCGAGCGCGCGCGCACCGCGGCCCTGTTCTGCATGTCTTTGAGCCGGTCCGCCTTGGTCGCCAGCCGCTCCAGCGCGGCACACAACCCGTCGGCATCGCGAAAGTAGACGGCGTCGTCGCCCCACACCTCGCGCTGCGAATGGATGTCTCGCGAGACGATGGCGCAACCGCACTGCGCCGCCTCCACCGCGCTCAGGCCAAAAGGCTCATAGCGGCTCGTCACCACGTAGATCGCGCTTTCCCCAAGCAGATCCAGCATCTGTGTCTCGGTCAGCCGACCCAGCAGCACGCGCCGCCGCAGCCGGCCGGCATCGTAGGTCGCCTCCGGTGCGGTGGTTTCGCCGGCTACCAGCACCGGCATGGGGCTCATGCAGTCTTCCAGAACGTCCATGCCCTTGGCCGCGTCCCACACCCGGCCGGCGGTGACGGCCTGCAGCTTTTTGGCCAGGCGGGGCGCGTCTACACTGCGGCCGTTGGCAATGACACTGCCCCGCGGCACCGGACCATAGTGGGTGCGCAACTCGCCCAGCATCCATTCGGTCGGCGCTACCACGGCCGTTGCACCGGCCAGGCCATCCGTGACGAGTGCCTGGTAGGTTCGCAGCCAGTCCGACGCCTCAAGCCCCGCGTCGCCGCGCACGGCGCGCCCCCAGCCCAGGACGTCGCTGTGTGCCACGACGACCCTGGGGCAGGGCAGCGGCAGGGCACCGAAACAGAACTGGTTGGCATGGAAGACGTCCGGCACAAACTGCTTCGCCAACCGA
Source organism: uncultured Terriglobus sp. (assembly GCA_964250935.1). Lineage (GTDB taxonomy): Bacteria > Acidobacteriota > Terriglobia > Terriglobales > Acidobacteriaceae > Terriglobus. The sequence goes on along the minus strand of CAXUHM010000017.1, from coordinate 64,050 downwards.
CGCAGGAGCGGCTCCGCATACACATAGGCCTTGGCATTTTCCGCCTGCCACTCGAGCGGCAGGTTCGTTGCCTCAAAGGTAAAGCGCCTGCGATAACGCGCCGCCATGGCCTGCAGCCACGCGGCCTGATCGGCGGAGGCCGTACTGCCCAGCGTGACCAGTAGCACCTGTGCGTCGCTGCGTGCTTCGAGCAGGCCGAGGATCAGCTCGCGCGTGTACGTCCACACACCGCCAACGGTATCGGTCGTCATCAGGATGCGCATGCAATCTGCCTATCGGTATGCAAGTTCCAGTTCCGGTAAAGGAAGGGGCTGTTGGTCCTGAATGTCGGAAAACCCTTTTTCTGCAAACAGGTTGAGATAGAACGCATGGGCGCGCTCCCAGGCCTGCTCGTCCGGCTGCGCGCCAAAGGTGGTGACGTATTCCGGCGATCCCGGAAAGGGGAACATGGGCACCGGTTCGCTCACCCAGACGCCGTTGGCCTTGAGGTTTTCCTGAAAGGTCTTTACGGCGATGGGGTCGTCGTGCTCTGTCTTGATCAGGTTTGCCTGCACCCACGGGATGCGCCCCTTGGCGTAGATGAGCAGCTCGGTGATGCGCTCCGTGGTGTACTTACAATTCTTGTTCATGTCCGCGCGGCCCTGCTCGGTGATGCTCTCGACGCCGCACTCCATGCTGATGCAGTGGGCGCGGCCAAGCAGGTCAAAGCCGGCCTCGTCCCACAGGTCGATGCGGGTCTGGAAGCCGATGGACAGGGCAGGCCGCGCAGCGATTTCTTCGAGGAGCAGGCGGACGTTTTTGCCTACACCGAAGATCTCGTCGATGAAGTAGATGTAGGTCACGCCGCGCGCCATCAGTCCGTCGATTTCGGCGACGATCTCCGCGACGTCGCGCTCCCGATACTTGTTGCGAAACTGCGTCTTGTTGCAGAACGTACAGGCGTAGGGGCAGCCGCGCGCAAACTCAAGCTCGGCGCCCAGACCTTCAACGGGCGTAAAGATGTGGTGCTTGTGCGTGTGCAGCTCGATTGGGTAATCGCTAAAGTCCAACCGGGTGACGAACTTCATCTCCACGTTGCCCAGCGGCTCGCTTGCCTGCAGGACCCGACCATGCTCGCGCCAGACGCAGCCGGGAATGGCAAAGCGCGGCGTGTTTGCGAGAAGCGGCAATACCTGGTCCGGCTCGCCGCGCAGCACAACGTTCGCGCCGGTCTTCTCAAGCGTCGCCCGCGGCGTGGAGGAGCCATGCGGCCCGATGACGACGGTTGTCGGAGGGTTGGTGCGGCCCTCGGTCAGCGCACGCAGCCACATCTGCGGCACACGCAGTTCCGGCTGGGGGCACCGCCAGAACAGGTAGGAGTTGGCCGTCGGCAGGACAAGGAAATCCTCGCCGAAATCCTCCAGCTGTGCGCGCACCTCCCGGGGCGTCAGCTTGAGCAGGAAGGCGTCGATCAGCAGGACGGCATGGCCGCCGCGCCGCAAAAACTCCCGCGCGCCCAGCAGCTCAAGAGGAACGACCGGCTGCTGCGATCCAAAGTACGTGGAGCCTTCCCACGTCCAGAAAGGATTGACCAACGCGAACTTCATCGCGCCTCCCCGGCCAGTGCCGGTGTCAGGCCTGCCAGGGTCGCAGCCGGCTTGCCGTCCGTCTGCAGCCGGCTGCTGCGCTGGGGGAACAGGCCAGGATTGGCCTGGTAGAACGCGATGATGCTGTCCAGAATGTCGTCCAGGGAACGCGTGGGACGCCAACCTGTGTCGCCGGTAAAGCGGTCCAGGGCGGAGATGTACAGTGGCTGGTCGCCGGCCCGGACGTCGCTGAAGTCGAGCTTTGCCGGCCGCCCGACACGCTCCTCGATGCGCTGCAGCAGCTCGCAGATGGAGACAGCACGTTCCATGCCGCCGCCGATGTTGTAGACCTGCCCCGCCGCACCCGCAATGGCCGCCCGCACCGCGACAAAGGCATCCATCAGGTCGTCCACGTGCAGGACGTCGCGCACCTGCAGGCCGTCGCCGTACACGGTGATGCGGCGGCCGGCGAGGATGCTGTATAGAAAGTGCGCGACCCATCCCTGGTCTTCGTTGCCGAACTGCCGTTGCCCTGCAATGCAGCTCATGCGGAAGACGACCGTGGGCAGGTTGTAGATGCGCGCGTAGTCCCGCACGTACTGATCCGCGGCGCCCTTGCTGCAGCCGTAGGGCGAATGGAAGTCGAGCGGTGTGTCTTCGTCGGCGCCGGTAAAGCCGCGATCGACCGCGCAGTAGCGGGTTCCGGCCTTTTCCACCGGCACGCTGTTCAGGGAGCCGTAAACCTTGTTGGTAGAGGTGAACAGCACCAGCGGCTGCCGGCCGTGACGACGCGCCGCCTCCAGAACGTTGAAGGTGCCTACCGCGTTGGTGTCGAAGTCGCACTGGGGATCGCTGATAGACGTGGTTACGGCAACCTGGGCCGCCAGGTGGTAGATCTCGTCCGCGTGACGCGCCGCGTCGCTCACCTGCTTTGCGTTACGCACGTCACCGTGGACGTAGCGCAGGTGTTTGGCCGTTGGCAGGGTCCGCAGCCAGGCAAGGTTGTGCTCGGTGCCACGGCGCGCCAGGGTGTCAAAAAGGGTGACATGTGCGCCGGGTTCCTTTAAGAGCCGTGCAGCCAGATTGGCTCCCACAAACCCTGCTCCACCCGTAATCAGAATCTCGCGCGCACTTGCCATTCTTTCGTTCACAACCCTTTCAAAACCGCCTGCCGACCTTTAACCTGATGAAACGAATGTACCTGTTCTAAGTACCTTTGGTGAATAGATGCTGACAAAGTTGCACCCGGTGGTACGGGAAGCGATCTCTTTCGGCGCCTCGAACATCCATTTGTCTTGGCGGGGAGTACGGAACCGGGCAAAGGACGTCGTTGCCGCGCCGTGCGACCGCAGGAGCAGGGTGGGAACGGCCCGGGATGGGACGGCGCCGCTCCATGGTGGCCGGAGCTGAAGCGACGCAGCAGGCAGGTGTTCGATTGGAGGCTGAGTGCCGAGGCGCACAGTCCGACCTCGTAGTTAGGTGGCGGAGAGGTACCCTCACATCGCGGGACCTAAGCCGTCAGACCGTGCGTCGCCAACTGCTGCAGCATCGTGTCCGCGTGGTCTTCGGCTTCCTGGCTCTCAAGCCAGTGTGCAAGCTCGGCAAAGCCTTCCTCGTGCGTGACCTGCGGCTCGTAGCCGAGCAAAGCGCGCGCGCGGCTGATGTCGGCGTAGCAGTGACGGATGTCTCCGGCTCGGTACTTGCCCGTGACGACCGGTTCAAGGCCCCTGGCGCCGAGGGCACCCGCGAGCAGCTCGGCGATCCGCCGAATCGAGACCGGGTTGCCCGAACCCACGTTGATGACCTGGCCGTTCGATGCCGGCGCGTCCATGGCCAGCAGGTTTGCCCGGACAATGTCATGGATGGA
>CAXUHM010000017.1:12045-60608 GCA_964250935.1 uncultured Terriglobus sp. | reverse complement strand
GCCCGCTGCTGCTCGCCGTCCTCAAAGATGAGCGGCTGCTTGCCGTTCAGCATGCGCGACGCAAAGACGGCCGCCACACCCGTGTACGGATTGCTGAGCGCCTGCCGCGTTCCGTAGATGTTGAAGAAGCGCAGCGCGGTTACGGGCAGACCGTACGTCCGGCCGTAGATCATGCACAACTCTTCCTGGTCGCGCTTGCTGAGCGCATACATGCTGTTGATCTCGCTGGGTTTGTCCTCGTCTGTCGGCACGGGCTGCAACGGCCCGCTGTTTCCGACGGAAACCTCCCAGTCCCCGCGCTTGAGCTGTTCGGTCGAGCGCACCGGTGGAGCGTAGCTGCGGCCGTCTGCGCCCACATACCGACCCTCGCCGTAGATGGACATGGAAGACGCGACAACGATCTTTTCGACCTTTGCCCGGGTGTCCAGCACGGCCTGCAGCAGTTCGGCGGTGCCCTGCGTGTTCACGCTCATGTACCGGCTGATCTCGTACATGCTCTGGCCGACACCCACCGTTGCGGCGAAGTGGTACACGACGTCCACGCCATCCAGCACCGCCTTGAGCAGGTTGGGATCGCGGACATCCCCATGGACCAGGTCGACCTCGGTGGACAGGTAGTCCGGCCGAAGCCCGCCGGGGTGCACCTGCGGCAGAAGATCGTCCAGCACGCGCACGGCGTGACCCTGCCGCAGCAGGCCGTCCGCCAGGTGCGATCCCACAAATCCTGCACCACCCGTAATCAGAACCTGTCGCCTGCGCGTTGCCGGCAGATGTTGTGCGCTTGCGATGCTCACCGTGTCACCATTCCGTTCCGTCGTTTGCCCTGCATCACGCTCTTGTTGCTCAAACCGTCGCTACCTCGTGCTCCAGGACGTCCAGTTGCTGCCGTCGCCGTCTCATCTGCGGCAGATCATACAGGGACCCGGCGTTTGGGTTTACCGGTCCGGTCTGGCCCGGCGACGCGTACCGGGCAACACCCCATGCCGCAAATTCCGCAAACTCCGCGGGATCCTTTGGCGGACTGGTGTGATGGTCTTCCAGGCCCAGATGCCCCGGCGTAAAGCACAGCGTCATGGCGACCTGGAAGTCGGCAAGCGCCGTAAACATGCGATCGAACCATGCCTCTGCGTTTGGCCGATACGCATCCGCCCAGCTCAGCCCCGTCCGCAGGTACTGCACGCCATGGGAACGCATCCATGCGGCTGCATCGTCCAGGCGGTGATCCTCAAAGTGGAACCACTGGCAAAGCCCAACGCTGCCATCCGTGGGAAAATCCGCCGCCGCCAGCTTTGGGGTGCCGTCGTGCCGCAAGAGGCCCAGGTAGTAGTGCCGGTAGTAGCTGGACCCCTCGGCCTCCTTGTGCCGCGTCTCTGCAGGCCAGCTTGGCGGCAGGTCGTACAGGCTGTACCAGTGCACGCGCGGCGTCTTCCCTGCAATCAGCGCGAGGGTGCGGTTCATGCCAAGCTGGGCGACCTCTTCCAGACCAAACGAGGAGCAGCCGACCTCCGTCACCCACACCGGCAGGCCGCTTACCGCTGCCGCTTCGGCAATTTTGTCTGGCCACTCGGTCAGCTGCCAGTGGTTCCAATCCAGCGGAAACCCGTGGATGGCCACGGCATCCATGTGCTCCATAACGCCATGGCTCTTCTGCAGGCGCAGCCAGTCCGGGTCGCCACTGCTTACCCCGCCCAGGACCACCGGCAGCTGCGCATGGACCGTGCGCACCGCTGCCGCACCCAGCTTCACCATGGCCGCAAACTGCTCCCACCGCGGGTCAAGATGAAAGTTCCAGTGCGACAGATTGTTCGGCTCATTCCACATTACGACTGCTTCGACCATGCGCTCCGCTTTACCCTCTGCGACCAGATCACCCGGCAGGACCACCCAACACGACTGCCCGACACGACTGCCCAACACAACTGCCCGACACGACACCGGCGGAACACCAAACAGCCAGACAGGCCCGGCAGAACCCGGGCTTTCTGCTGACGAGACATTCGGCAACCGGCACCATGGCCGCGGCAGACTGACGATCTCCGTACTGTATCTTCCAGAGCTATGTAGATGCAGAGGTTCGTACCTTTCGCTGCTTCGCCTCGTCCGTAAATGGCGTCCATCCCCGCATAAATCTCTTCGGGGAAGAATTTTCCGGCTGCGGGTTGCCGCCGATCCACGTCACACCAGCATGCGATCTCTGCTTCCACTTGCGTTGTTGCCCTGTGTTGCCCTGCTTGCCGGCGCTGTTGTTCAGGCGCAGAGCCGCGCCACGGCGGAGCAGGGTGTGCGCGTGCAGACCTACGTTCTTGCGACCTACGCGCGCCCGGATTTTGGGGGCGCGCGGCGGAATGGCGGCGGCACCCTCGGTTTCAATCTGAACGTGGGCCGGGTGCTGGGCCGGCTCGATCCATCGCTCGACCTTCGCGCGCTTGGCACGGGCGGCCGCGTGTCCAACCAGTATTTCTACGGCGCTGGACCGCGCGTTGTGGCCAGCTTCGATCGCCTCCAGCCATTTGCTGAGTTCCTTATCGGGGACGGCATCATTCACTTTCCCGCGCCGGCCGACCCGTCGTACACGCACGACCATTGCTTTGCCAAGGCCTACGGCGGGGGTGCGGACTTCCGCGTGACGCGCGGCTTCGCCGTTCGCGGCGAGTTCCTGCGGCAGAATTGGCAGCTGTCCCATCGCGCAGCACCGTTTCACCCCGAGGCGATCAGCGTCGGCCTCCGCTACCAGTTTCGCTTTCGCGGCCGTGGCGGTCCCGATCTGTAGAGGGACGCTTTCTCTTTGCTGCAGGGAGGCTGCAATGCGGGGTGATCTGGCTGAACCGGCGGCCCGGGCGGCCGGTGTACACTAGCTCTGCACGCGCATGGCGAAACGCCTGTTTTGCAGCGCATGCGTCGGGACGTGGCTCAGCCTGGTAGAGCGCACCCTTGGGGTGGGTGAGGTCGCAAGTTCGAATCTTGTCGTCCCGACCAACAATTCCTGCAATGCGGCACGGGAAGTGTCCGATGGGGGCCGGTTGTGCGCGGACGGTGGGCAGGGCGTATTCTTGGCCTACTCCGTTTCAAAACCGTAACTGTATGCTCCCGCATCCACTTTCACCGATGAGGCTTCGCCTCTTCACAAGCGGTCTTGCTGCGCTTGCGCTGTTTGCGGCGGTGCACCTGCACGCGCAGGCCACACCCACACCCGATTCGGAGCCGGAGGTTCTGAAGACCCCCACCGGCACCACCGAGGTGGGCGTTCTGACCAACGCGGAATATCGCATCGACGTGCCCAGCAACTGGAACCGCGGCCTCGTCGTGTTCTACCACGGCTATTCCGAGCGGCCGTTCCGCTACCGCCTCGACGGCTCCATCGGCATCCAGGCCGAACCCATGCTGCGCCGGGGGTACGCCGTGATTCAAAGCGGCTACTCGCAAACCGGCTGGGCCCTGCAGACGGCCTACCCCGACACGGAAGAGCTCCGCTCCTACTTCATTCGCAAATACGGCATTCCGCGGGAGACCATTGCCGCCGGTGGCAGCATGGGCGGCGCCCTTGTGATGATCACGATGGAGCTGAACCCCAAAAATGTGTACACGGCCGGCCTCGACCTGTGTGGCGCGGTCGGCCCCAGCTATATCCACCTGGATCGCCGCTTCATCTGGCGCGCCGCGTTCGATTTCTACTTTCCCGGCGTGATGCCGCCCCTTGACCCCGTTCCCGGCAACTTTGAAGAGAGCGATGCGCTGCGCGCCCGCGTGGTGGCGGCCCTGAAGGCAAAGCCTGACGGTGCAAGTGCCATGCGCAACCTGACCGGCCTGCACTCCGACATTGAGCTTGCCCGTGCCGTGGGCTACTACACGTACGTGATTGGCGACCTGCAGCGCAAGGCCGGCGGCAATCCTTTCAGCAACGCCAACTTCATCTACACCGGCACAAGCACCGATACCAAAACGGACTATGCCCTGAACGACGGCGTGCGCCGCTACAGTGCAGATGCCCGCGCCCGCGCCTACCTGCTGGCGCACTACTCGCCTTCCGGCCGGCTTACCCGTCCCATGCTCGCGCTGCACACGGTGTACGACCCGCTTATCCCGGCCAGTTCGCTGGCGCTGTACGAGGCGGAGGTAACCGCCGCCGGCTTCAGCTCCAACCTTGTGCAGCAGTATGTGCACCGCGAAGGTCACTGCACGTTTACCGGCGAAGAAGTGGGCCGCGCGTTTGATGAGCTGCTGCGCTGGGCCCACACCGGCGTCGCACCACCGCCCGGCCTGCTGCGGTAGCCGGCGGCAGCGCAGCAGCGGACAGAACAGCTTACGGTTTCGTCTGGATTAGAAACCACTCACTCGAATTGAGCTCTTTGCACCAGACCACCCTCCATGTGCCCGAGGCAATTTTGTCCACCAGCAAACGGTCCAGCTTGCGATGGGGCAGTGGCTGCCCCTTCAAGAACACCTTTTCATGGGTGTCCATAATGTCCCGCATGCGCTGGTAGACGATCCATTTGGGAGGGTCGGCATTCAGGTCGTTGTCCAGGCGGTCGATCGTGTCTGCACCAGAGGTATCGAACCAGGTCTGCACGAAGCCATGCCACGGCTGGATGTTGCAGAAGTAGTTGGGGTAGGGGTAGGGGAGTGAAAGCAGCTCGCCTTTTGGGCTGCTGTTCTGGATGCGGTCGCAGATCGGCTTGATGAGGCCGAGCTCGTCGCGCTCGAGCATCATCGGTCCAAGTGTGGGGTGCCGATAGATCACCCGCTTTTGAAACATTGGACCGGAATCGTAGTAGTGCCAGTAATAAGGATGCATCCACTTGGGCGGATACCCGACGACGGCCAGGAAGCAGATCACCGTCAGCAGGCACTGCTTTGGCCATCCATCCGGAACCCGTACCGGCAGCGTAATTGGCAGCAGCAGCAGAGAGGTCGCCATGACCGGTGTGACCATGGGCATGCTGATGCCGGCTGTCGCGGCGGCGGCCAGCAACTGCAGAAAAGGCAGCAGCAGCAGAGTTTCACGGCGGTCCCAGTTGCGCGGCAGCACACCGCCTGCGACGCGCACCATGCGGCAAAGAACCCAGATGTTGAGACCATACAGCGGGACGATCGCAATGTTGCAGATCGGCGTGATGTACCCGCCCTGGATGCAGAACCACCAGAATGTGGGGTAGGTCGCCAGCAGCACAAACCCCGCGATCAGCCACATGGACTTCCGCCTGCGCAGGTTTTCCCCGACGATCAGGGCGGTCAGCGGAAAGCACAGCGCCAGCAGAAACATGGCTGAAATCACGCCCGCGGAGTCGTTGGGGTAGTAGGTGCTCAAGTGCATCGCCTTGAATGGCAGGCGCAGTGGGATCAGGGCAATGTGATTGGTGCCGCCCTTGATCCGGGACGCCTTGAAGATTGACTCCTGCGCCCACGCGGCAACGGTATCGCCCGTGAGTCGAACCATGCCAAACAGGGTTGCCGTGGCCGTCACCGCCATCAACAGGACAGCGGGCACCGCCAACCGTCGCCTGCGCGCCACGCTGAAGGGAAGAGCGAGCCCGTTCGCGACCAGGAGCGCGGCGCCGTCGTTCAGGCGGTTTGAGGTCGACAGGCCGGCCATCAGACCGAGCAACACCGCCGTCACCAGGCACATGGCCGTTGAGGACTTCCGCTCCTGCAGCCGCAGCAGCAGAACGATCGACACCATCTCAAACAGGTTGGTGGTGATGTGGTAATCGTCGAAGCGAAAGAAGGGCGTCGCGATCATCATGGCGAACACGGCGATCAGAAGAACAGCGCGCTCCCAGTCCTTCCAGACGATCCGCCGCACCACAGAAAACAACAGCAGGACGTACAGCAGCAGCTGCAGCGCTGGAACGATCTTGCCGGCAAGCCAGCCGCTGCCAAACGCCCGCTGTCCCGCAGCGGTCAACAGGACAAAGAACGGCTGCAGGTTGAAGTGGAGATCCGTGTAGAGCCGCGTGCCGGCGCGCAACAGGGTTGCGTACCAGTACCAGAGTCCGTCGCCCACGGGGTGAATGTTGGCAATGTACGCCAGCCCGAACAGAAGGCAGAAACAAGCGGCAATTGCAGAAAATCTATGGTCTCTGACTCTATAGGTCAGACGTGGAAATGGCACAGGCAGAACTCTCCGGCGCGGCATATGCTTGGCAGCGCTCTGGTGCACTCGGTCGTGCAACGCTGTCGTGCCCGTGCTGCAGCTTGCAGTATAAGACCGTCGAACGTGTCTCTGCGACGGGAAGGTTTCACGGCTGGGTCAACCCTGCGGTGCAGGCGTATAGCCGCTCCCGGGCGTTGCCATAGAGGGGAGCCTGCATCCACACCCAGCTTTTGGGCTGCTCCCACGCCGGGTCGTCCTCCGATACCAGCACCGCGGTTGCGTGGTTTTCGCGGCACACCTGCTGAAACGCCTGCGGACCGGCGGTGAGGGAAGAGGCACCTTCGCTGGCCCCGAACGGTGTTTCGCCGAACGCACGGCGCAACAGAGGCAGCTCCGCTTTGCACTTGCCGGGGTTGCCACCAAATGCCGCCATGCACTTTGGCTCCGGCGCCACCAGTTGCCGGTCGGCGTACAGCGTGCCCATCGACCGCTGCACAGAATCAGGATTGGTCAGCACGATTGCATCCTTTGGCAGCAGCTGATCGACCGCCTGCCACGCAAGAAAGGTTTGCTCGTACTGGTGTGCCAGGTGCGGGGGCGCCGGAAACGGCCCGTCCAGGCGGTGCAGGGCGCCTGGCGCCAGCAGAATCAGGCGCTGCCCCACCACCTGCCACGCCTGCGTTGCAAGGCCGATCGCAGTCATTCCCAGCGCGAGGCGGCCCACCCAGGACCTGGTGAATGCGCGTCGACTCGCCGGCTCTGCCAGCCACCGGGCAATCCAAGGAGCACTCCACAGTACGGCGATGACCCGCAACGCAAACCCAGCATGGTACCCAAGGTCGTTGGTTCCGATGGTTCCCGCTGACGTTAAACACAGCGCACACCCAAAGAACGCCAGCGCCAGCCACCATTGCATGCGTTGCTCGGCAAGCAGGCGGTGCCGACTGAAAGCATCGCAACGCACGCGATGGATCAGGACAAGAACGAAGACACCCACCTCTGCCAGTTCCAGAGCGAAGTACAGCGGCAGCAGCATCGCCCACTGCAGCCCCAGGGAAGGCAGTGGGAGCCCCCTCTGGCTGTATTGCGATTGGAACCAGTCGATCAGCGGAGCCCATCCCCGCAGGTCGAAGGCAACAAACGCCCCCTCGCCGGTGCTCGCGGCATTGCTCAGGATCAGATGAGCGAAATCCAGCGCGCCCACCAGTGCAACGGCGCCGCTGACCGCTATCGACAGCACCATCCAACGCTCACCGCGCACCGCAAAATCCACCGCCACCAGCGTCAGCGCCACCGCAAAAAACAGGGAAACGTAGGTGGATGTGCCGGCCATCGCTCCAAAGCAGAGCCCTGCAACCACGCCCAGGCCCAGCATGCGCGATCGGCTGCTTTGCCACTCAGCACTGCTGACCAGCCGGGGTGACAGCAGCACAAGAAAGCCCGTAAACCCCGCGCAGATGCCGAACGTGTGGTGCGGCGCGTACAGAAAAAAGGTATGAAACGACGGCGAGAACTCGGTAAACGCACGCCACCATTCAATTTCAGGAAAGACAATCTTCGCGTAAACCGCAGAGTAGATTGCCTGCAGCACATCAAACCCGAGCACCGGCATGGCGCACACGCACCCCACGCATACCGTCGCCCAGCGCATGGGCGGCCATTCCGGGGCGGGCCGGAACAGGTACTTCAGCAACAGAAAGAGTGTGCTGAACATGAGCACCGCCGCCCACGCACAGCCACCCTCCATCACTGCCCGCGCCGGGAGGTGAAAGGTTCGGCCAATGACGCCGCAGAGCGCGTACCAGTACAGGTAGTAGCGCAGCGGTCCCACCTGCCCGCCAATTGCATAGAACGGGTTGACCAGTGGCATCCCTGTGCGGATCGCCGATCCAATCAGCGGCACGCGGACGCTCCAGTCGGCGGATGCCACTCCCTCCAGCAGGCGGCCGCGCACCTGCAGCGGTGCTGCCGCCAGCAGCAGGTAGAACGCAACGCCACTCACCACCAGGCACAGCGTCCACACGGGACCCCGTCGCAGCCAGCCTTTCAACAGCCAGCCTTTCGGCAGTTTGGACCCACCGGCCCGCGCACACACGAGAGCCGCTGCGAAGCCCAGCAAAAACAGGATGCCGATACCAAGGCTGCCCAGCAGCAGGCCGCCGTACACCGACAGCAGGATCGCCAGCGGACTCGACAGCGTCACGCTCCACAGCAACTGCTCCTGGAGCCGCATCCTGCGAAACCCAAACAGATTGAGCCAGTACGCCAGCAGAAACCCGGGGCCAAGCATGGCCGGTGCAAATCCCGCGACGGCAGCAAGTGACGTCCAAAAGTACAAAAGGTGCAACGCTGTCCCCCGTTGCGCAGTGTACAGATTGCGCGTGGCTTTGGCCCGCGGAAGGAAGGCGCACACCGGGCTGCTTCCAGCCCTCCGCGCGGAAAGAAGAGGCAACTTGCTCCGCACGGCAGGGCGCGACCTACAGGGCCGAAAGCCACCGCCCGGAGTCACCGCCGGGGAGCTACCGCCTGCAGCGCACGACCCGGATGCTGCGATTGCCAAACAGCAGCGGTCGCGTCCATATCCAGCTTGTCCGCTCGGGCCATACCCGGTCCGATGCGGTTGCCACCACCGCCACGAGTTTCTGTTCCTGGCAGACCCGGTCAAATGCGGCGGGTGTGATCCCTGCCGGGTCAAACTGCTGCACCGGTCCGCTTTCCGGGGTGCCGCCACCGAACAACCCACGGATGGACGGCATTGCCTGGTGACACCGCTCCAGGTTGCCACCGAACGCTGCCTGGCAGTCGACGTCGAAGGCCGCCACCGGACGCTCCAGGTAGTCCGTCATGCCGGTCCAGTACGTGCTCGCGGGGTTGAATTGCACGTGTTCGGACGTCTGCACACCCCGGTCCATCGCCTCCATCGCCTCGCGCAGCTCAAAGTAGCGAGACCCATAGTGCTCAAATCGCGGAAACGGCGCAAAAGGATGGCGCACGGTGCCGCGATCCACCAGCCAGAAGTAGCTGCGCTGCACCGCCGCCTGCCACACCTGCGTACACAGGCCAAGCACGACGGACGCATACACCAGGTGCATCACGGTCCGGTGCCCGAACAGTGGCCAAAGGCGCGGCTGCCGCAGAGCTTCCGCCACCATCGGCGTTGCCCACAGCACCGCAACAATCCGCAGCGCGAGGCCCGCGTGTCGGCCAAGATCATTCACGCCGATCACAGGCTCCGAGGTCAGAAACAGCGCCGCAAACGCCAGCCCGGCAAACAGGGCCCACTGCATGCGCTGCACATCGGTCAGCTGCCGCGGCTGGCGAAGATCCAGCCATGCGCGCCGTGCCAGCACAAACCCAAAAAAGCCCAGCTCAATCGCAAACAGCAGCACCGTCATGACCGGACGCAGCAGGGCCTTGACCCAGAATGGGGTCAGCTTGCGGTACCCCATCTGGTAGCCGATTTGCAGCAGTTCGATCCGCGGCAAGCCCACGTTGCGGGGAAAAAACGCGATAAACCGCGCATGGTGGATGTGCGTGCTTTCCGCATGCAGCGTTGCGCCCGCGCCGGCCAGGATCTCGTGGAGGTACGTGGTACTCAGCGGCAGTGCCACAAGGCCGGCCAGGGCAATGGCCAGGACCGCGCGCCCGTCCCGCCGCGAGGTCCGCTCCGCTGCCAGCAGCGTGCAGGCAATGGCGAAGATCAACGTCAGGTAGGTCGACGTGCCCAGTGCCGCTGCAAAGCAGATGCCGGCCAGCGCCGCATGTTTGAGCAGGGTGGGCCATTGCCGCAACGGCGCGTCACCCCGCCGCGCCGTCAACGTCAGCAGCAGAAATCCGAGCAGGCAGCACACCAGCCCCGCGGTGTGGTGCGGCGCGTACAGCACGGCCGTGTGAACGCTGAGCGAGAAATCACCCTGCGTGCGCCACCACTCGATCTCCGGGTACAGCTTGTGTCCCGGCAGCAGCAGACCCGCAATCGCCGGCAACACGTCCAGTCCCAGGATGCAGGCCACCGGCAACGCCAGCCAGTACCTCCATCGGGTCGGCCGCGCGTCGGTGGCCGCCGTTGAAAAGCCGAACAGGTAGCGTGCCATCAGCAGCAACGCCGACACCAGCGCAAACGCGCTCCACGCGCTGCTTGCCGCCAGCACGGGACGCGCGCCCAGGTGGCCAAGCCGCCCCACCGCACCGCACAGCACGTACCAGTAGTAGTAGTAGCGCAGCGGCGCGGTCTGCCCGAACACACCGTAGAACGGAGTCAGAATGGGCACACCGCCGTGGATCGCCGCCGCCATCAGCGGAATGCGCACGCTCCAGTCCCCGGCGTAGGTTCCCTCATACAGCTTGCGCCCAACGGTGATGCCGACGGTCGCCAGCGCGGTATATCCCGCCACGCCGACCATCGTGACGCCCGTCCACAACGTCCAGCGGTCGACCGGGTCCCGCCCGCACAGCTGCCCTTGAAGCGCGAGCCAGCCGAGCAGCAGCAGCCAAAGGCCTGCCAGACCGACAATGAGTCCGGTGGTTGCACTCGCGCTGCTGTACCGCCCGCAGAACACGGTCAGCAGCGTCGACACCGGCACAGACAGGGCAACGGCCCACAGCAGCCGTTCCGCCAGTGTTCTTCTGCGAAAGCCCTGCACGTCCAGCGCCTGCGCCAGCAGGTATCCCGGCGGTACCAGCAACGGCGCGAAGCATGCCATCGCCAGAACGACAGTGCCAAGATCATGAAAGGTTCGGGTCATACAGCAATGCGGGTGAGTCTACCATTCACTCCCCAGGCTCGGCCCATCGGGCTCTACGGCACACTCCCATCGTCATTGCACCGCCGTTTTGTCCTGTTCCGCAGGTGCGGAGCGGGGCATGCAGAGCCGCGAAAACAACAGCCGGTATCGGCAGGCGTCAACCGGACGACGCCGGCCCTACAATCAAGTCGTGCTCACCCCCGCTACCGACGATCTGGCCCGCATCCTCGCGTTCACGCTTGAAGCCGACCGGCTCAAAACCGTGACGCGCAAAATTCGCGCGCAGGGAACGGCCGCGCAGGTGGCGGAAGGCGCCGGTGTGCCGGTCGACGGCATCCCGAACCGGCTGGAAAACTCGGCCGAGCACACCTGGCAACTTGCATTGTTCGCGACGACCCTCCAGCAGTTCGCGGCCGATCCCGTGGACATGGCGCACGTGCTGGAGATGCTGCTGATTCACGACCTGGGTGAAATCGACACGGGTGACACCATGGCGTTTGTGGAAGGCGGCTGGGCAGAGCGCAAGCAGCAGGAACGCGACGCCGTGCGCCGCATCTTTGGCCTGCTGCCGGCGGACCGCGCCGCCCGCTTTCTGGCGCTGTGGGACGAGTTTGAAGCCGGCAGCACGCCCGAGTCCCGCTTCGCCAACGCCGTCGACCGTGCCATGCCGCCGCTGCTCAATCTGCAGCATGGCGGCGGCAGCTGGGTCGAACATGGCATCCATCACGACCGCGTCGTTGCCCGTATTCGCGACCAGATTGCCGCTGGCTGCCCGGCGCTGTGGACCTACCTTCAAGCGCAGCTGCAAGCCGCACAGGATGCCGGCTGGTTCGGCACCCATCCGCCGACCTGACACGCCGCGCGCGGGAATGCCTCGGCTCTCTGGTTGGGCCGTGATGTTTGAAGCGGACCGATGCGCCCGGTGCTTTCTATACTCTCTGGATGAAGCGTCACGCCCTGATCTTTGGCCTTGTTGGCGGACTTTTGATCGCCGCCCTCCAGTACACGGAGGACCGCTTCGTCCTGGTCGAGCATTCTCTGGAGATCTATGGAGCGCTGGTCGCCATGCTCTTCGCGGCCTTCGGCATCTGGCTTGGACAGCGGTTGACCCGGGGGCGCGAGATTGTGCGTGAGACGGTGGTCATCCGGGAGGTTCCTGTCCCTGCCCCGGTGCCGTCACCCGGCCCCTTTACGCCGGATCGAACCCGGCAGAAGACCCTTGCCATCACCGAACGCGAGTTGGAAGTGCTGACGCTTGTCGCGGGTGGGTTCAGCAATCGCGAGATCGCCGCACAGCTTTTCGTCTCTGAAAACACCATCAAGACACATTGCGCCCGCACGTTCGACAAGCTTGGGGCGTCCCGGCGCACCCAGGCGGTGCAACGTGGCAAGGAGCTCGGCCTTCTGCCGTAAACCCTCACCCGAAAGGGTGAAACTGGCTGGATTTCCGTAAAATCACTCGAAAGTATGATGTCCTGCAGGCCACCGAGCGGTCATGCTGGCCTCATCTCAACGTCATCCCACGGGTCTCTCGATGAAAAAGATTGTCCTTACCTTTGGTCTGATCTCCGGCGTGATGATCTCTGTCCTGACGGACGGTTCACTCCTGCTCGCAAGCAGGACCGGCTCCGGCCACAGCATGGCTCTTGGCTACACCATCATGGTGGCGTCCTTCCTCCTGGTGTACTTTGGCATCCGCAGTTATCGCGACAACGTCCTCTCGGGCCGGATTTCCTTTGGTCGTGCTCTTGCCTGTGGGCTTCTCATCACGGCCATCACCTGCGCCTGTTACGTGGTCACGTGGGAGATCGTCTACTTCACCCTGATGCCCCACTTTATGGACGGCTACTTTGCCGCACAGGTGCAGCACGTCCAGGCTGCGGGCCTTGACCCTGCAACGACGGCCGCAAGGATCGCCGCCATTTGCCACTCACAGCAGCTCTACCAGAACCCGCTCGTCAACATGGCGTACACAGTCATGGAGCCCTTGCCGGTGGGCGTGGTCCTCACCCTGGTCTCGGCAGCTTTGCTCCGGCGCAACGAGCCGCTGCACACCCCTTCCCGGGCGGCCTCCATCGCCTGAGCAATCCAACCTGGAATGCCCTTGCAGGCGTTCCCTCCACGTTCATCACGATCACGTTCACGCTCACTCAAGGAGAGGCTCCATGGCTGCAGTCACCGGCTTCGGTGGAATGTTTTTGCGTACCGACGACCCTGCCACTCTGTACAAATGGTACGAACAGCATCTTGGACTCAGCAAGGTCGACGGAGCCTACGCTTTCCCTGCACCGACGAACGGTGGGCCGGTGATCTTCTCCTTCTTCAAGCAGGACAACGGGTATTTTCCCCCGGCGCAGAAGGCAATGATCAACCTCCAGGTGGACGACCTTGACGGTCTGCTGGACCGTCTGCAGGCAGAGGGTGTAACGGTCGACCCGGAACGCCAGAGCTATGACTTTGGCAAGTTCGGCTGGCTTACCGACCCGGCGGGAAACCGGGTTGAGCTCTGGCAGCCTGCGGCGGAGAGCGGCGTGTAAACGTCTTTGCCCGCCAACCCCCCGGCGTCGCGTTCCCGTCCTGCGTGCGTTCGAGTTCTTCTGACTCCATGCGTCGCCGCGCCGGTGGTGCAGAACGCCGTGCATTGGCTCCGGACGCGCATGCACGTTCGATCCACGCTTCGATGCATGCGCAACCCGGCCCTTCTTCGCGATCCGCGCGGACACCCTTCTGCTCCGCGTTAAAATAAACCATGCCTTCAGAGGGGACCGTGGTCCCGTCCGCCGCAGACCCCGTGGTGATTCCCACCTCCGACTCCGGACGCAATCTGGAAGCCGCTGTGCCCCCGCCTGCGCCCATGCAGCCGGCCGACACCATTCGTCGTCCGCAGTTGCTGCAGGATCACGAGGGAGACCTGGCCGAACCGAGCGGGACCCTTGCGCCCATCGTTCTGCCGTTGCCGCTGGCCGACGCCATCCACAGCGCGGCCTACCTGCCCGACAGCGCCGCCGCCGCCATCCACAGCATCGACGAGAAGTTCCAGCATCTGCTCTCCACCTTGCACGCCAACCGGCCCGCCGACGATCTGGAGGTCGTTCGCGACGCCTGGCAGTTTTGCATGCAGCAGCACGAGGGGCAGAAGCGCGCCTCGGGTGAGCCCTACATCGTCCATCCGCTTGAGGTCGGCCAGGTGCTTGCGGAAATGAAGATGGACTCCACGGCCATTGCCGCCGGCCTGTTGCACGATGCCGTAGAGGACACCGACGTCACCAGCCCCGAGATCGGCCGCCGCTTCGGCGAGCAGGTCGCCCACATTGTGGAGGGTGTGACCAAGCTCGACAAAATCAAATTCGCCAACAAGGAAGACCATCAGGCCGAAAACATCCGCAAGATGCTGCTGGCCATGGTCACCGACATCCGTGTGGTGCTCATCAAGATGGCGGACCGGCTGCACAACATGCGCACGCTCGGCCACCTGCGGCCCGACAAGCAGGCACGTATCGCCCGCGAAACCCTGGACATTTACGCCCCCCTCGCCCACCGCCTCGGCATGGGCAAGCTGCGCGGCGAGTTTGAAGATCTGGCCTTCCGCTACGTCGATCCCGAGGCCTACACCCACCTCTCGGCCGAGGTCGAAAAGCTGCGCAGCCGCGGCGGCGAACAGTTCCTCACTGCCGTCGTGCGCAAGCTGGAGTCCGAGCTCAGGCGCCATGGCCTGCCGGGCCGCGTGGAGTTCCGCACCAAGCGGCTCTACTCCATCCAGCAGAAGCTGCCGGCCGCCGCCGCCGGCGCAGAAATCGATGTTGCCCAGGTTCACGACCTGTACGCCGTCCGGATCGTTACCGAGACGATGCAGGACTGCTACGCCATGCTTGGCCTGGTACAGAACCTTTGGCGGCCGGTGCCTGGCCGTATCAAGGACTTTATCGCCATGCCGCGGCCCAACGGCTACAAGAGCCTGCACACCACGCTGGTTGCCGAAGGCGGCCACCAGTTTGAGGTCCAGATCCGCACGGAGGAGATGCACCGCATCGCCGAAGATGGCATCGCCGCGCACTGGAAGTACAAGGCGAATGAATCCGTCAGCGCCAAGGATGAGCAGCGCCTCGCCTGGGTGCGCCAGCTGATGGAGTGGCAGCGCGAAATGTCGGACCCCAACGAGTTCATGTCGACGCTCAAAATCGACCTGTACCCGGAGGAGGTCTACACCTTCACCCCCAAGGGCAAGGTGGTCGTCCTGCCCAAGGACGCGTCGCCCATCGACTTTGCCTACACCATCCACACGGAGGTCGGTCACACGACGGTGGCCGCGAAGGTGAACGGCCGCATCGTCCCGCTGCGCCATCGCCTGCGCAACGGCGACATTGTGGAGATCACCACCCAGGCCGGCCATACGCCCTCGCGGGACTGGCTGACCTTTGCGAAGTCCAGTCGCGCGCGCAACAAGATCAAGCACTGGCTGAACGAGCATCAGCGCGAGCGCGCCATCGAGATCGGTACCAAGCTGCTGGAGCGCGAGGCCCGCAAGTTCGAGGTTTCGCTCAAAAAGCTGAACGAGGCTGACTACACCCGCGTTGCCAACGAGTACGGTCTCGGCGGCCAGCAGGACCTTGTCGCCGGCATCGGCTTTGGCAAGTACTCCGCCCGGCAGACGCTCAATCGCCTCGTTCCCGGCTCAACTGCTCCCGGCAACGAGCAGGATCCCAACACTGCCGAAGTCGGCATGCCCAAACCCGGCACCGTCACCGCGACCTCGTCCCTCACGGCCATGCCGGAGGCGGCAAAGCGCGTTTACTTCGGCAAGGGTACGGAGTCCCTCCAGGTAGAGGGCCAGAACGACCTGCTCATCTACCGCGCCCGCTGTTGCAATCCCATTCGCGGCGAAGAGATCGTTGGCTACGTCACCCGCGGCAAAGGCGTTGCCGTCCACGCCCGAACCTGCTCCAACGTGCAAAACCTGCTCTACGAGTCCGACCGCCGCATACACGTGGAGTGGTCGCCCACGCCGGAAGATCTTGCCGAACAGCTCCGCAAACAGCAGACGGCAACAAAGGCAGCGCGCTTTGCCAACCCCGACGCTGGCGCAACCGCGACTCCCGTTGCCCCAAAAACAGCCGGCAGAACACTGGCCGACACGCCGGCGGACTCGTCTCCGGGACCCGCCGCAGGCCTGCCGCCATCGTCATTGCCCGGAACGGCCCGGACGAATCCGCCTCAGGACGTCACCGCAACAGGCGGCGAAGCGAACGGCTCCGGCGCTGCTGCCATCTCAGCAGCTTCATCATTACCGGGAACCGATCCGCGCGCCGCAGACTCCGGGCGACCAACCGGGGCCGGCACGGCATCTGGCGCCGCGCCGGTGTCCGTTTCCAGGTCTGATGCGCCCTCAACGCCACTCTCCCTTCAGGCGCCGAGCGTCGAGCGCAACGGCATCGCCACTCCGTCCTCGGCTCCTGGCGGCCGCTCGCCGCAGGGTATGGGGCTGGATGCGCAGGGCGATGGCGCTGCCCAGCGCAGGTCCGACGGTCGCAGCGAAGTGCGTCAAGCCGCGCCCAACCTGCCCAGGCCCACCCGCTTTCCCGTCCGCCTTGTCATCACCTGCGACGACCGCAGCGGCATGCTCAAGCAACTCACCGCCACCATCGCCGACGACGACACCAACATCCGCTCCGTCGACTCAAAGGCCAACCCCGACCACATCACGGCCAACGTGGAGTTTGTCATTGAGACCCTCGACCTGGGCCACCTGACAAAGCTCACCGCAAATCTCCGGCGCCTCCCCGGCGTGCGAGAAGTCCACCGGGTCAGCAAGCTTTAGCAGCAGCGTCACCCAGGCGGCCCATAACGGGAGGCAGGAACGCGAGGCACTTCCACGCTTTCCTGCACCGACCGAAACGCAAGGAAACTGAACAGCCGTCTGCAGGCGCGCATAGACCGTTGCACCACAACGCGAAAAAGAGGCGACCCGCATTGGGCCGCCTCCGAATCCTGAAAACCACAACCACTAGAAGCGATACGCCAGGCCAACGGTTGGCTCAGACGTGGCGCGCCAGGTGCGCGTGCTGATGGCGGAATTATAGAAATTTGGTGCACGGTAGAACAGCGCCCGACCCTGGATACGCATGGCAAGGTGGGGCGACTTCAGCAGCGGCAGATCCACGCCGGTTTCAATCAGACCCGCACCACGCCACTGTTCCGCCGCCAGGTAGGGTAGAAAGTCGATATATCCGCCGCCAACGTTTACGTATGGCTGAAACTTAATGTGCTTCGGGTGAAACTGGTACGCCGCTGTGGCCTCGTGAAAAGCAACCGGCACGCGGGTCTGCTGGTTATAGGTCGGCTGGCTCGAGTAGTTAAAGAAGTACACCTCGTCGAATTGCGCGAACTGGTAGTTCAGTTCAATGCCCGCCCACGACACGGGATGGAACTCGAAGCTGGCAAGGATGCCTGGCTTGCTGGTGGAGTTCTGCGTTTGGTTGCTGACGGTTTCCGCCAGGGCGTTGGGCGCTGTACCGATGGTGGCACTGACCGACGTTGGATTGGAGGTAAGTGGCGTGCTGAACTCTTCGGTGGCACTGACGGAAATGGTGGCACCTTTCAGCCGGGTAAACTGCGCCTGTGCACCGACGGCCGCGAGCATAAGGCACGCGGGTACAACATGCTTGATCTTCAAACTCATCGAAACTCTCCTAGAACTCGGCTGGTCAGGGGATTTGGTACCGCAACCTGAGTCGCAGGTTGCGGCAACGAACGGAACCTAGCTGATCGTGATTGCGCCGTTCAGTCCGTTTGGAAAGAAACCGCCCTTGGTAATGCCCAGCGAACCCACCGAGCCATACACAATCTGCAGAACCTGCGAGGTGGTGCGCACGGGCGTAAGTCCAGTTGTCGGGCTCGTGTTGAAGATCTTGGACGAGGTAGGAGGCTGGTCCTGTGAATCCACCGCCGGCGAGGTGACGCCGTTGATGATGCACAACTCACGCACAAAACCCGCATGCTGCGATTCCGTATCCAGAATCTGTGCGGCATAGTTCAGCGCGGTAATGTTCGACGTGAGGTATTGCGCGCCTCCGATGTAAGCACTGACGCCCACTGCTTCCAGCTGGCGCGATGCTGCCAGAAAGGTCGCATCGTTGCTGACTGCGCCGCCCGCCGCCAGGTTCAGCGCGGGCATGCTTACCGGCGTTCCGCCCACCGCACTGATGGTTGCGCGCAGAAACTCCACATGCTGCTGCTCATGCTTGGCCAACTGGGTGGCAAGGCTGGCAACCACCGGATTGACAAAGGTGACCTTTGCCCCACCCGTGACGGCGCCCGGGCTGGTGCCCATATCGGCCGCGGGCAGGCCAGAGCCCGTGGTGACATAGAGGTAGAAGGTCGCTTCCAGGTACTCCAGATTCAGCGCAAAGTTCAGAACATCCAGCACAGAAGGCGTAATGGACGGGGTAACGATCGGGCCATCATTACTGCAGCCCGCCATGGCACCGACGCCGACAGCGGCTCCCGCCAGGCCAAGGGTCGAAAGAAAGCCGCGTCGTCCGCGCAATACAGCGTCGCGCTGGTCCACCAGCTGCGACAGTTCGCCCTCGCCGCATACTTCCACACGAGTCATAAGTTCAGACATTGGATCTTGCCTCCAGGCAATTGGTTCGTCAAAGTCGAGTAAGGTTCACGTACACACATGGCTGCACACCATCCACCGCAGTGGGGCTAGGTCGACTTGACGTTGCCGTTGAATCCATTGGGAAAGAAGCCGCCGACGGTTGTCCCCGTGGGAGGAACGACGGTTGCCGGCGTAGACACGCCATAGGCCACGCCAAGCACCTGGGCGGAGCTGCGCAACGGCGACAGCGCATGAACCGCGTCCACCGTGATGTAGTTCGTGGCAGACGGTGGCACATCCTGCGCATCGATTGCCGGGCTGTTCACGCCCTGCACCACGCAGAAGTAATTGACGACACCGGCATGCTGGCCTTCTGCGGCCAGAATCTGGCTCGCGGTCGTCAGCACGCTCGGATTCGAGACCAGCAGCTGCGCGCTGCCCGCGTAGGCAGAGCCACCCAGCGCGGTAAACTGCCGCGATGCGGCAAGGAACTGCGCCTGTGTCGTGATGGTGCCGTTGGCCGCAAGATTGATGGTCGGCTGTGCGATCGGGCTTCCACCAAGCGACGTCACGGCGGAGCGCAGGTCGGCAATGTGGTTCACCTCGTCCACGACCAGTGCCTGGCACATAGCCAGAACGTTGGCATCGAGCGGCAGCTTGCCAGGCGCGCCCTGCACGGCTGCACCATTGCCATTCAGCGACGAGCTAAGGCCGGCACCCGTGGAGGCATACAGGTAGAAATTCGCCTCAAGGTACTCAAGATTCAGGGCGAAATTCAGAACGTCGACGATCGGCGTCGGAGTTTGTGCGCGAGCCTCACCTACGCCGGCAGTCACCAGGGCTGCGGCACCCAGCATCGCACCCAGAAACCCGCGTCGATTCAGGTGCTGGATGGAACGATCGAACGCAACAATCCTGCGATCCGTTTCAAGTTGCTCCGCGGAGATCTTCTCCGTCGGCGACAGCAACGACTTGTAGGATGAAGTAGACAAATCAGGCCTCCGTGCATAGTTGGCAGTAAGTGCGTCAGGGTTTAACGGCAAGTTCGTGCAAGGATCAACTTGCCAAGGCAATGATGAGCAGCGAAGCGGCTGCTGAGCACTACGGCAGGAGTAAGGTACGCACCTCTCGCCCGGCTATCGGTGATATTGAGTGTTTGGAGCGGGAGTTGCCGTGGGAGGATGGCTGCTGATTTGCCCCCGTGCGGCGCGTGGCAAGATTTGTCCTGTTTTGGCAAAATCCGGCAGATCGCCCGTTTCGAACAATTGAATCGTTCGTGCGCGCACCCCGCAGCCGACCATCGTGCCCTTGGGTCACGTTGGCCCTCGGGTGGGTGCAGTCACTGTGTGAAGCCGCATTTGTGTGCCGGGCGAAGATGTCGCTCGGGGGTGCCGGACCTGGTCATTTTTCGCCAGGTGGGCCATGTTCGGTCACGACCGAATGCGACACTGCGACATCCAATAGACAACATGGCTGCGACAACCGTTTCTCCCGACCTGATTGAACCGCTCGACCCGCCACAGCCGGTGTATAACTGTGCGCGCTGTAGCCACTACCTGCCCGACGGCGCGCTCGCCTGTCCGGAGTGTGGGACCCTGGCGTACGGACCCTATCTGAATAATCTGGCCGCACTTGCCGCCAGTGCCGAACGTGCGGGCAATCTGCCGGAAGCCCGGGAGCGGTGGAACAACTCGCTCGCCTGGCTGCCGTCGGATGCAAAGCAGGCCGAGCAGATCCAGCAGCATCTTGCCGTGCTGGACAACCGTCAGCAGGCAGCCACCGCAAAGCAGGCGCGCTGGACCAAGCGGCTGGGCCCATTTGCGCCCATTCTGCTGGGCGCCGCTAAATTGAAGAGTGCCTTTTTCCTGCTCTTCAAGCTCAAGTTTCTGGTGGGTTTTCTCCCGTTCTTCGGCCTGTACTGGCTCCTGTTCGGCTGGCGCTTTGCACTTGGGTTCATGCTGGGCATCGTGGTGCATGAAATGGGGCACTACATCGCCGTGCGTCGTCGCGGACTCAAGGCGGACCTGCCTGCCTTTACCTTCGGCAGGGCCTACGTCCGCTGGTACAACGAGGGCCTGCCGCTTGCAGCCATCGCCTCCATCTCGTTGGCGGGTCCGCTCTTTGGGCTGGGTGCTGCACTGTTGTGTGCCGGCATCTTTGCCTGGACGCACCAGCCGCTCTTTGCCGCGCTGACCTACGCCATTGCCTGGCTCAACCTGATCAATCTCATTCCCGTATTGCGCATGGACGGTGCCCAGGCGACGCTTGCCCTGAGCCGGCTGCAGCGGGGATTAATGCTGGCGGCCTGCATCATTCTGTTTGCGCTCATGCACGAGGGCGTGTTCCTGTTCCTGGCTGCGGGCATGACCTGGCGCATGTTCACCAATGACCTTCCGGAGCAGGAGAGCCTGCAAACCCTCACGAGCTACCTTGGCCTGCTGTTCGCGCTTGGTGCCGTGCTCTACTTCTTCCATACACCCGGGGCACTGGCGCGCTAGCTCCCTGCCCCATGGCGCTAGCTCCTCGCCCCTTGCGTGATGTTCGCCTGAGCCTCAAAGTCGAGGATGTTCTGCTGGAGATACAGACTTGGAATTGAAGATGCTGTCCCGTCGAAGCTTTTTACAGCAGACCTTTGCCTATTCTGCCGTTGCGGCGCTTGCGCCCGGTGCGCTGCTGCACGGGGATGCGCAACAGGCACCGCCGCCGAGTCCCAATGCGGCGCACATGTTTCTGCTGGGCGATTGGGGTACGGACCGCTACAAACCCCAGCAGGCAAGTGTCTCGCAGAGCATGGCGCAGTGGATGGACCGCTACCGTGTGCAGCCAGGCGCCCTGTTCATGCTGGGCGACAACTGGTACGGCAAAATGCACGGCAACACCGGTGTGGAGCGGTGGCAGCAGCAGTTTGAGGACATGTACCCGGCGGCGCGCTTCCCTGGTCCCGCGTACGCGGTGTTGGGCAACCACGATTACGAGAAGCTCAAAATCGACAAAGTCCAGATGCAGCTGGATTACCCCAAACAGCACAAGACACGCTGGACCATGCCCGCGCGCTGGTACACCTTCAACTACCCTGAAACCAACCCGGTCGCAAAATTCATCTGTCTGGATTCGAATCTGCCGGGTACCAAGCCGTTCGACCCCTGGCCGTGGAGCTACCTGATGACCCCGGAAGATCGCGAGGCGCAGGACGTTTGGCTCAAGGCGGAGCTTGCCAAGCCCAGAACTCTGCCGTTCCTTGTGGTCATCGCGCACCATCCCTTGTTCACTAACGGCGTTCACCGCGACAACCCCATTCTCATTCCGCGGTGGGATCCCCTGCTGCGCGCCGCCAGGGTAGATTTCTACGTCACCGGGCACGACCACGATCTGCAGCACCTGGAGTTCGCCGGCCATCCCACGTCCTTTGTCATCTCCGGCGGTGGTGGTGCAGAGCTGGTGGACTGGTCCGTCGATCCCAGCAAGCGCGGCCCTTTCGGCAGCAAGGTGCTCGGGTTCAGCCACTTCGAGCTGACCAGGGAGGTTTGTACCCTGCGCCACATCGGCCTGAATGGTCAGGAGTTGCACTCATTCCAGAAAACCGCGGACGGCAAGATGACGATTCTCAAGGCGGGATAAGCGGTCCAGAACGGGGTTCGAGGGCACCGGAGGCTGCATCCAAGCGAGAATGGATACCCTTCCCCTTGATCCAAAAACGACCGCGCTCGTCTTGATCGATCTGGAGCATGGCATTGTCTCGCGCGACCTGGCACCCTACAGCTCCCAGCAGGTCGTGGACCACTGCGTTCAACTGGCGGACGCCCTGCGCCGGGCGGGTGGCACGATTGTGTTTGTGCATGTCAAGCTGACTGACGTGCCGCGTCCGCCAGCGGACAAACCAAGTCCTGCACCGCCCACACCGCCGCCAGACTCCGCCAGCGAACTTCTACCCACCCTTGGCATCCAGCCCGGCGATCACATCGTGCTCAAGCACCAGTGGGGCGCGTTCTGGAATACCGACCTGCATGAATTCCTGCAGGGCAAGGGTATTCAGACGATCGTGATGGGTGGCATCGCCACCAACATGGGTGTGGAATCGACGGCACGCGGTGCCTTTGATCGGCGCTATGCACTCGTCTTCGCGGAAGATGCCATGTCCACGATGACTGCAGACATGCACCGGTTCAGCACACAGACGATCTTCCCGATGATGGGCAGGGTTCGCAGCACGAAGGAGATCCTGGCAGCGCTTGAACCGGGCGCCTGCTGAAAAGCGGCAATCCTTGAGGGGATTGCCGCTGTACGATCTCATCATGGAAACACGGTGCGGTGGCCTGTGCGGAAGCTAAGCGCGGTGCCGGCCGCGATGACCATGACGCACGCCCGCAAACTGTCGGGGTGCACGTCCGCCAAACTGCCACTCACGCACCGGGCCGACATCCACGTGCACGAACTGACTGCTCGGGTAGTAGCCGACACCGCCCATCCCCAGGCTGAGTGCCGCATTCCGCAGAGCAAGTGTGCTCACGCCAGGGATGCGAATGTCGATGGCTTTCGACAGCATGTGTTGAGAGTGCTCTGCAACGCCGGTTGAGGAGCTGCGCGTCCGCAAAAAGTTGTTCGACCAGGGCGTGCGGTAGCCACACACAATGTCAACGACGGCGTTTGGCCGGTTCAGCTTGACCAGAAGGCGATGCAGCAGATCAAACTCCAGCGGATCATAGTCCGCCGTCTGATTGGTGCGATGGTCGCGTAAAAAATGGTTCAACATCTCAATGCCGCCCGCGAGATATTGGCCGTTCTGCTTGTACGCGACGTCAATCGATTCGCCGGTATGCAGGTGGTGCAACTTCAACCGCATCGTCTCAAGAAAGCCCGACTGCGCCCGGTTCAAGGGTGCCGGCAGCGGAACCGTTTCAAGGGAGTCGGCACTCAGTCCCAACGTGGTTCCTGTCACAATCACGGCAGAGGCAATGGTTCGGCCAAGGCGGCTGGCCAGCAAATTCAGAAGAGGCAAACGATATTCTCCGGCGTGGAATGGAACAAAACCGTACACGGGATGCGATCAGGTTGAGCAGAAATGAATGCATTGCTGGAATGCGCCTTTGCAAAACGCATTCGAGTCTTCGAACTAACCCTACCCTACGCCAAACAGCCGTCGAACCCAAGTCGAATTGTAACGATTTGGATGCCACCCTGCGCCAAGTTCCTTTTCTGCACCACAGAGCGGCGGTTCGGGTGTGCCTCGCTTGTGGAGCGACAGCGTCCTGGTCCGCCGTCGCGGCTTCCCCGAAAGTGGCATCTGCCTACCGGTCACACTTCCGCTACCATGGCTCGGGATGCAGCAAGCGCCGGCCCAGGGCGCAGGAGAGAACGATGAAGCCTTGCAACAAACTTTTTGCGGTCCTGTTCAGTGCGGCAACCCTGCTGCAGGCGGTGCCGACGCCGGCGCAGACCGATTTCCATCAGGACCCTCGTTACCACCATGGCGGCATCGGAACCGGTAAAGGCGCCCTGATCGGCGGTGCGGGCGGTGCAGGCATCGGCGCCCTGGCAGGCGGGGGAAAGGGCGCACTGATTGGTGGTGCACTGGGCGCGGGTGGTGGAGCGCTGGTTGGGCATCAGGTCGCGCACAACCGGCACCAGCGGCAGCGCCGGGCCTACTACGACAGCCACCATCACTATCACCGCGGATATTGAGCTCGCATCCGTAACTCCGGTGCACGCTGGTTGCGCAGTTCTGCTTCCGGTTCGACCGACGCCGCTGTTCCCAGGGCTTGCCCGTAACCTGTCGGACCTGCAGCCGTCTCTGGCTGCCTCTACTGCAAACTCTTTCCATCCACGCCCTGATCACGCACCAGCGGCTTCAGCTTGGTCGCTTTTGGGCCCATCGCGGTAGACATGGGACGGTGCAGGCGACTGCCCGTCTCCTGCTCCGTCCAGTACTTCCACGTCTCCCGGCCGGCGGCCAGCCGCGGCCCACGGGACTTCGCACGAAGGGCCAGGCTTGCCGTCAGGCAACTCCCGTACTGCCGCTGATTGCAGCGCATGCACCGAAGCGGAAGACGGAGCAGCAGGAACTCAAGCACATCCGCAGGCCGTACCCGCGATCGCCGAAACCGAGTGTACCCACACATCCGGCAAGCCACCACACCCGTCGGGATCTCGATCATCGGCGAATGTTCCGCGTACGGCTCAATGTCCGCCTTCCACGCGGCATCCGCCACGGTCGTTACCCGTGGCTCCTTCACTGGTTCCTTGAACAGATGTGCAGGTCCGTCCAATCCAACGCCTCCTCACCTCGAACCGAGCGGCCCGTACCGTCCGTTCGCGCCGTCGCCGTATGACGACATCATAAGCCACGCATCGCCTGCTTTCGTCCAGACTCGCCCGCCGCTGGAGCTGATGCAGGCTTCATCCGCTACCCTAGGCATACCTCATGTCTGATGAAATCCAGGTCACCCTCGCTGACATTCAGTCCGCACGCACGCGGATTCGTGATGCCGTGTACTACACGCCCTGCGAGCGGTCACAGGCGATCAGCACGCTGACCGGGCAGCAGGTCTATCTCAAGCTTGAAAATCGCCAGATGTCCGGTTCCTTCAAGGAGCGTGGCGCGCTCAACAAAATCCTCAAGCTGTCCGCGGCTCAGGGCGAGCGGGGCGTCATTGCTGCAAGCGCGGGCAATCATGCGCAGGGCGTGAGCTATCACGCGACCCGCCGCGGCATCCGCGCCACCATTGTCATGCCGCAGACGACGCCCCTTGTCAAAGTCACGGCGACACGGCGGTTCGGTGCAACCGTCGTGCTGCACGGCGCAAACTACGATGAGGCCTTTGCCGAAGCCATGCGCCGCCGCGATGCGGAAGACCTCACCTTTATCCATCCCTTTGACGATGCGGACGTGATCGCGGGGCAGGGAACCATTGGCCTCGAACTGTTTGAGCAGCTACCCGGTCTGGAGGCAGTCGTCGTGCCGATCGGTGGCGGAGGACTGATTGGCGGCATTGCGTGTGCGGTAAAGTCCATCAACCCTGCTGTTCGCGTGGTCGGTGTGCAGACCGCGCGTCTGCCAAGCATGCAGGCCGCGGTCGCGGCAAACAGCCCCGTCACACTGGGCGCGGCAACCACCATTGCGGATGGCATTGCCGTTCGTCGTGCGGGCTCGCTCACGCTGCCGCTGGTGGAAAGGTTTGTGGATGAGATCGTCACCGTCGAAGAAGACGAGATCGCTTCAGCAATCCTGCTGCTGCTCGAACGCGAAAAAATGCTTGCCGAAGGTGCTGGCGCGGTCGCCCTTGCCGCCCTGCTGCAGGGCAAAACTTCGCTGGCTGCCGGCACCCAGACGGCTGTGCTGGTGTGCGGCGGCAACATCGATGTAACGCTGCTGAGCAGGATTATCGAGCGTGGCCTGGTGCAGGATGGACGTCTGATTCGCCTGCGCATCCACCTGCTCGATCGCCCGGGAGCTCTGGTCGATCTGAGTCAGTTGATTGCATTCCACGGCGTCAACATCGTCGACACGCTCTACAACCGGGCCTATTACGGCGTCAACCTTGGGGATACGACGATCGACATCACCATGGAAACCCGCGGCAAAGACCAGGTGAGGGAGTTGCTTGGAGCCCTGGACGCCCAGGGGTACCGACACGAGCGGGTCAGCTGAAGCTGTCTCTTCCAAATCTCCGGATCAAAGAACTTAGGGCCAGATTCCCGCAGAAAACAGGAATCCGGCCCTAACCTCTTGATCTCCAGAAGGATGTCAGGGTTATCCGCGCCCGAGCAAAAGGTAGAGGATGACAAGAAGGACAACCAGGCTCAGGCCGCCGCCGCCGTAGTAGCCGAGGCCAGGACCCATGGCGTAACCGCCGCCGCCAAAGACGAGAAGAAGAACTACGAGAAGGATGATGAGACCCATGTGCGTGCACGCTCCAGAAGCTGAGAAGCAGGATGCCGGCGCAATGTTGCATGAGGTCAACAATTGTTTGTCGAAATTACGTCGAACGACCTGCCGCGTCTGAAGATTTCAGACCCTCGTCAGTCCCCCGCGTCCTGCTTCATCCTCTGCCGGGCATCAATCCCACGCCACCTCGACCTCCACGGCATACGCTGATGGATGGAGTCGTCTCCGACTGTTCGCATCCGGCATGGAACACAGTGCAACGCACATGCCGCTGCTGTTCTGGGGTCAACCCTGTTCCATGCGTAGCCAGCCATCCCGCCGCGGGGCCGTTCTTTCTCGGTTCCCGCACAAACGCCCACAGTATTCCCGCGGAAAATACAGGCATTTTCAGGGGCATCGGGTACACTTTCGCACGGGGTTTGCCATGGCGGATGCGACAACGGCGGCGGTAACCATTGTGCTGGCACTGGGTGCGGAAACACCGTTCACCGAAACGCTGGACATGCTGGTGCGGGTGATGAACGACCGGGAGGTCTCGACGTCGTTCTGGGCAAAGACGCCGACGGTGCAGGTGTCGCTCCCCTTTCACGACGGCCCGGGCGACGCGTACCGGATCGTGGTCTACGTCAAGGGGTATCAGCAGGCCGGCGCCTTTGTGCATGCCGACGCAACGTTGCTTCCCACGGCCACCATGCTCATGATCCCGGACCATGCGAGCTTTGTCTTTCCGGCGTGGACCGCGTTAAAGGCAAGGTTCGCCGCGACGGCGAAGCTGATCACCGGCGGCGTGGACGAAGCAACGGCAGAGGCGCGGTACGAGGCGCTGGGAAAGGCAAAGCCGCTCGCCCTGGCGTCGCTTATGAACCTGAGCGCGGCCATGGCGGATCTGGAGCTGGGCGGCGGCAGCACACCGATCGACTACATCAGGGAAGTGATCTGGGACGACTCGCTCGCGCAGGACCGGTTCTTCGGGTATGCGGACCCGGCGATCATTCCGCTCATTCAGGCAGCCGCGGCAGACCACGAGTTCGCGGAGGAGAAGGACCCGCAGAACTTCCACGCCGGCGCCACCCTGAGCTACAAGCAGACGCAGTTCGACTACAGCAACGTGCAGTTAACCTTCCACGGCGGAGACACGAAAACTATCGACGGCATCGAGTGCGTCAAGATCGAGCCGGACATGGACCTGTACAAGGACCTGCTGGCGCACGGTGTGGGCGAGGTCATTCCAAACCTTTCGACAGGCGGTCTCACCAACCCGCTGGACGTGCTCGCCCTCCGCTGGATCGACGCCGTGCAGGGCGAGGAGCCGCTGTTCGACCCGGGCTACGAACTGGTGTAGACCCGCCTGCCGCAAAGATGTCGGGCAAAGTGAACCATGCTTGCTGCTCCCTTCGGCGTGAAGTTCCCGCGAATGTCCCACTTTAAGACAAAGCGCTGATGGCCCATCGCCGCGTCTCGCCTTTTGGCTTGCATCACCGGTTTGCGTCGCTTAGCATCCAGCCATCCCTGACCTGGAGCACTTCCACCATGCGTAGATTCGCGATTGCAGCCCTTTGTCTTGCCTCATGCTCGGCCCTTGCCGCCACTAAAATCCCTGCCGGCTCCAAAGTCTTCATCGAGCCGATGGATGGCTTCGACACCTCCATTGCTGCCGCCCTGATGAAGAAGGACGTGCCGGTAAAGATTGTGGATGAGAAGGAAAAAGCGGAGTACGTGCTGGGTGGAACCGCCTCGACGGAGAAAGCCGGATGGGCCAAGACGATCTTTGTTTCGCCCAAGGGGTCGGCCCATGCTGCCGTGCAACTGAAGACGGCGGACGGGACGCTGGTGTGGGCGTACTCGGTCGACAAGGCCAACGCGTACAAGGGCGAGCAGAGCACCGCCGAGGCGATTGCCAAGCACATGAAGGGCGAGGCTGTCGCATCGGCGAAGAAGTAGATTCGCTGTCCCCTCCTGAAATCCATCTCCCGCGAAGCCGTAACAGGGGCAAATACCGTCCTGTTTGCAAACGCCCTGCGGCATGCAACACTTGCGGAGCGGAGGTGAGCCATGAGGTATGTCGAGCAGGAAATTGTGTTTGAGGGTGTTTCAGACGACAAGCCGGGGCTGGCTCTGCCTTTTGCGCATGATGTATTCGGGCAGTTAAGCCGGACCGTTCGACCCTGTGTACGGATGGCACTCACGGGCAGAAGCCAGAGAGCCGGGCACCCGGACGGCTGGTTAAGCCGGGCAACGGACCTGCGGTTCAAGGATTTTTCGCACAAGGATGATCGGACGACGCTGGTACTGTCGCTGCCCGCGTTGGGAGAGGCCGCACCGAAGTTCTTCAAGCAGCGAGGGCTTTTCGATCTGCCGATCCATGAGGATGAGACTGCGCTCGATCTGCTGACAAAAATGATCGGGGACATTCGGCGTGAGGTGGGGACGAGCGATACGTACGACAAGGGTATGTTGTCGCGAGTCGCGAATTGGAGAACCTTCTTCGACAAGCGAGCGAAGACCGTGCTGTTTCCGAGTGCCGCCATGAATGCCGCGCCGATGGATGCGGACGTGGTCCGAAGTGCGGAGACGCTGGCCAGGATGACACCCGCGGCGCGACAGGTTCGCGTGGTCGGGACGGTCGACATGATTCGTTGGAGTACGCGGTCCGTCGGCTTGCGCCTGAAAGATGACACCGAGATTCGCTGCGCTGTGGTGAATGAACAGCTTACCGATCTGGACCGGTACTTCAATCGCTCCGTGACAATTCTTGGCAAGGCAATCTATCGCCCTTCCGGATCGGTGCTGCGGCTGGATGTGGAGCAGATTCTGGATTCAACTGTGGGCGCGGAGCAGTTTTCGTTCGTGCCGCCTTCGGCTGGGGCAAAATGGAGACCTGAGGCGCGGACCACCCCCGGACGAAAGAGTGGGGTTGCCGCCTTCTTCGGAACCTGGCCGGGAGACGAGAGCGAAGAGGAGTTGCTGGCGGCGCTTGCGGAGATGGATCGGTGATCCAGAGCTTCTGCCTCGATACCAACGTGCTGCTGCTGTTGCTGCGCGGCAAGGATCGGGGCAAACAGATCGACCAGAGTTTTGGATTGTCACAGTCGCTGGGGCAGCATGTGGTCTCCATCGTGACGCATGCGGAGCTTTATGCAATTGTCGACTCGCGCGGATGGGGCGCGGCGAACCTGGCGGCGATGGAGAACATGTTGCGGAACGTCGTGACGGTGGACGTATCCGGCGCACGCATTGTCACAGCCTACCGGCGTATCGAACAAGCAAACCGTGCGAAGGGCGGCCCCCACCACGCTATGGGAAAGAATGATCTCTGGATTGCGGCGACGGCGATGGTGACCGGGTTTCTGTTACTGACCACCGATGCAGACTTCCAGCACCTGGACGGAAAGCTCCTAATAGTCCACACGGCCTGAATCGAACCATTCTCTCAGGCGCGGTATCACGACTTCAACGTGTACACGCGGAACAAGGTGGGTGGAGAAGGTGAAGTACATGCACCGAAATCCGGTGAAGGGTGGACTGGTGGAGAGGCCGGAGGATTGGCGGTGGTCCAGTTACCGGGATTATCTAATAAGAGAAGAAAGGGGGTGGAGGTGGATCGGTGGTGGATGTGGGTTCTTGGGTTGTGGATCTTACCTCAACCGCAAAGAACGCGGTGAGGGTGGGGCACCCGGCAGCACCCACGACACGTCTGAGACGACTGTCTGTTGACGCGTTCGTCGGCTACGAGCTACGGTAGCGGTATTCACCATCTGTTCGCCAGGAGCTTAGATGACACGCTACACAGATCGCATCCCGGTCGCACCGGAGTATACCCAAGCCTTGGGTGAGGTTTACTACAATTTTGCTGTGGCTACGTGGGCCATGGTCTATCTCATTAGTCTGAAATCTGACGGCTATGTGAATCTGGCTGCAAACGTTGCTTCTGCTACGCTCAGCCGCGATTTCACGGTCGTGGCGACCGCTACCAAAGATATCCAATTCATCGATCTCTCGAAGCAGTACCAGAGCGCCGTCGACACTCGTAACGAATTGCTGACCTCAGTCGGGATCACTGGTGTGGCGGGAGAGCAGATGTTGAGCGCAAATGCCAAGCCCTGGCCGATTGAGCGACTCAATGATTTCGCGAAGCAGCTTGAGTCTCTAGATATAGCTGCGGTCGGTCTGTACTACGAACTCAAGCCGAATGCCTGAGAGGCTGACCGACAATCTGGAAGATGCGATCCGAGACGTTAACGTGTATACGCGGGACAAGGTTGTGGAGACACTGGAGTCCATGCACCGGACCCGGTGAAGGGTGGGATGGTGGAGAGGCCGGAGAAGTGGCGGTGGTCCGGTTCTCGGGATTACTTAGCGGAAGAGAGAGAGGTTGGTGGAGGTGGATCGGGGGTGGATGCGAGCTTCGGGTTGTGGAACTCACCTTAACCGAAAAGACGCGGAGAAGGTGAGGCACGCGATGCATACCTAGGCCAACCGCCATCTTGATCTTCGCCATTTTGTTCCCTGTAAAATTGGTCTGCTACTCTCTCAACCCCGGGTTAGCAGGCACAGTGTGAGTGTTTAGGACGCGATTTGCACTTGGCAAATTTCCAGGGGATGCGCCTCCTTCGATATGATTTGGAGGGCCGATGGACATTCTGACTGCTGAGCGATGCCTGATCTTTCGGATTACGCACGTAGCTAATCTCCCTTGGATATTGGCTAATGGAATTTATTGCCGCAACGCCGAGGCTTTGGATCCTAACTTCGTTGAGATTGGACGCCCGGAAATCATCACGAGACGCAGACCTCGGGTTGTCGACATTGCACCTGGGGGAGTATTAGGTGACTACATTCCGTTTTACTTCACGCCCCGTAGCCCTATGCTCATGAACATTCGGACTGGTTGGGACGGCTTAACACAACGACCGATGCGGGACATAGCTATACTCTTTACCTCTCATCAAAGATTAAAGGAATCTGGAGTTCCATTCGTGTTCTCGGATCGGAACTCCACTTTGGAGACAGCCAAGTTTTACGACGGCAAAGTCGCAACCCGCGACCAATTGCCATGGCTACTGTGGCGCGCCTCAGATTTTAAGCGAGATAATTCCCGACCTGACAAAATTGAGAGATACATGGCGGAGACACTAGTTCATCACCACGTACCAGTTCACGCCTTGGAAGGTATCACCCTGTACACAGAAGCGCGCAAAACAGAATTAAAAGAATTGATGATCAACGTTGGAGCGAATATCCCTATTTATCTGAAACAAGGATGGTACTGCTGATGATCACCTTAGTGGAAGGTAACCTCTTGAAATCTAAAGCGAGTGCCCTTGTTAACACTGTCAACGAGGTAGGAGTGATGGGTAAAGGCATTGCGCTGATGTTCGCTGAAAATTATCCACTAAACACAAGGCTCTATCAGCATGCCTGCAAAGAGCATAAGGTTCAAGTAGGCAAGATGTTCACTACTTCGACTGAGTCATTAGTCGGGCCCAAGTGGATAATCAACTTTCCCACGAAAAAGCACTGGCGCCAGCCCTCACAACTGAAATGGATTCAAGATGGATTAGTTGATTTAGTGGACGTGATCAGGACGCTGCAAATTACTTCGGTAGCGATCCCTCCCTTGGGGTGCGGTAACGGAGGTTTAGAGTGGCGAACCGTAAGAAGGATCATCGAAGAAGCGTTAGAACCACTCCAAGACGTTAGGGTGATTGTTTATGCGCCGACTCAGCTTTATCAAAATACTCCGAAAGAGGTTGCAGCTCCAAAGTTAACTCCAGCCAAAGCCCTGATCGTTGCTGCTGTTCGCCGCTATTCTGTTCTCGGTTTCGAGTGCTCGATTCTCGAGGTGCAAAAGCTAGCTTGGTTTTTGAGCCGGGGTTTGCGTCGCTATAAATTGAAAGACGCTCTTCGCCTGAAATTCGCAGCGCAACAGTACGGTCCTTACTCCGATAATCTTCGGCATGTCCTCACCAGCCTAGAAGGGTCATTCCTTCGCAGCCATAAGCGCATATCCGATGCTAGTCCGTACGATGTCATCGACGCTGATTCTAGCCGCATAGCTGAAGTAGGCGAGTTCTTGGCGAGTTCAGAGATGCTTCCATATTTGGAAGCCCTAAACTGGACACAAGAAGTCATCGAAGGATTTGAGTCACCATTTGGCATGGAATTACTTGCAACTGTAGATTGGCTTGTCACTGAGCAGCATATCGCTCCGACGGTCGAAGAGTTAAGGGAGGCTATCGCAACTTGGCCTTACAGCGCGAAGTCTGCTAAACGGAAGGCAGATATATTCGATGACCGGGTAATTGGAATTGCGCTAAACCGTCTCTCAGCGGTCGATATATCGGGTGATCAGGTGATACTGCCGCTGGCATAAGTACAGGCTCTACGTAAAAGGACCGGCCTTCAAGGCCGGTCCTCTTACGTGGGCAATTGCACTCTATTGGATCAGAATTTTGTCGTCTTCGGGTTTTTCTTCGTTGGGGATGGTTACTGCGGCGGCGACTTTGTCGGCGTCGTCGAGGTCGAGGAGTTTGACGCCCATGGTGGCGCGGCCGGCGGCGCGGATGGTCTTGGTGTCGAGGCGGATGATTTTGCCGAACTGGGAGATGACCATGAGCTCGGTCGATTCGTCAACGAGCTGGATGGCGGAGACCTTGCCAATTTTGGGGGTGGTGCGCATGTTGATGACACCCTTGCCGCCGCGGGACTGCAGGCGGTAGGCGTCGCAGTCGGTACGCTTGCCGAAGCCGTTTTCGCTCACCGTCAGGATCAGGCAGCCGGTCAGGCCAAGCTGCTTGTCGAGCTTCTCCATCTTCTCCACCTCGGCCTCGGGCAGGGCGGCTTCGACCACCTTTTCGTTGCTGTCGCCCTGCAGGTCGAGCTTGCCCTTGGCGCGGTCGATCTCCGCAATGGTGGCGTTGACCTGGTCGACCATGGTGGGCTTGCCTGCCCTGGGCGGTGCGGTTTCGTCGAGCTTGGCGGCAAGTTCAAGCCGCTTTTTGTTGCGGTTAGCCTCCGACGGTGTAACGGCGACGCCGATGACATAGTCGTCCTTGCGCAGCGTGATGCCCTTGTTGCCGCTGGCGTTGCGGCCCATGGGGCGCAGACCGCCGGACTTTTCCGGGTCGTAGGTCTCTTCAAAGCGAATGGCGTTGCCGTCGCGGGTGGCAAGAAAGACAACGTCGTCGCCGCCGGTCAGACGAACCGCGATAAGCTCGTCATCCTTGTCGATGGAGATGGCGTTGATGCCGCGGGCCATGACGTTGCTGAAGTCCACCAGCGGAGTCTTCTTCACGATGCCTTCGCGCGTGGCAAAGAAGACATACTTGTTCTCTTCCTTGAGGTTGCGGACGGCGAGGTAGCTGACGATTTTCTCCCCCGGCTGCAGGGCCAGCAGCGAGGCCATGTGCTTGCCCTTGCCGGTAATGCCGACATCCGGGATCTCGTAAATCTTGAGCCAGAAAACGCGGCCGGTGTTGGTAAAGAAGAGCAGGTAGCTGTGCGTGCTGTCGACGATAAGGGAAGAGATGAAATCCTCTTCGCGCGTCTTCATGCCGATGCGCCCGGTGCCGCCGCGCCGTTGCTGGCGATAGATAGAGATGGGCGTGCGCTTGAGATAGCCGGTGTGGGAGACGGTAACGGCAACCTGCTCGTCGGCGATCAGGTCTTCGAGCGAGAGCTCGGCTGTCTCATCGAGGATCTGCGTGCGGCGAACGTCCCCGTACTTGTCGCGAACCTCTTCAAGCTCCTTGACGATGACGCGCTTCAGCTTTTTGTCGGAGGCGAGAATGCTCTCGTACTCGGCGATGTTGTCGCGGACCTTGATCAGCTCGTTCACCAGCTCGTCAATGCTGAGCTGCGTCAGGCGGTAGAGCTGGAACTCGAGCACGGCGTCGATCTGCCGATAGGAAAGAATAAGGGTGCCGTTGATGCCGGCGGGTGCGACGGGGGTGCCGACCAGGGCGGAGTCGATGCCGTACTTGTTGGGGTCGAGCGTGACGCCGGCAAGCTCCGTGCCGCGAAGGTTGATGCGGCGGCCGGAGAAGAAGCTGAAGAGGTTTTCGCGGGCATCCGCGCGGGATGAGGAGTTGCGAATGATGCGAATGACCTCATCAAGGTGGTCAAGCGCAATGCGGTAGCCGAGCAGGATGTGCTCGCGCTCGCGTGCCTTGCCGAGCAGGAAGGCGGTGCGGCGGCGGACGACGTCAATGCGGTGATCGATAAAGGCGCGGATGGCGTCGGGCAGCGGCAGCTCGCGGGGCTGGCCGTTCACAACCGCCAGGAAGATCATGGAAAAACTGTCCTGCATCTGAGTGTTCTTGTACAGCTGGTTCAGGACAATTTCCGGCTGCGCACCGCGCTTAAGCTCGATGGAAATGCGCATGCCTTCGCGGTCGGAAAAATCTTCGACGTTGGAGATGTCCTCGACAATCTTGTCCGTGACGAGCTCGGCGATCCGCTTGATGAGGTTGGACTTGTTGACCTGATAGGGGATTTCCGTAACGATGATCGACTGCTTGCCGTTGCGGCCCTCTTCCACGGCAACCTTGCTGCGAACCATAAAGCGGCCGCGGCCGGTGCGGTAGGCATTCGCAATGCCGCCGGTGCCGTACAGGATGCCCCCGGTGGGGAAGTCAGGCCCCTTGACGTGCTCAAGCACTTCGGCAAGGCCGGCTGCGGGATTGTTCACCAGCATAATGGCCGCGCTAATAACCTCGGTCAGGTTGTGCGGGGGAATGTTGGTGGCCATGCCAACGGCGATGCCCGAGCTGCCATTGACGATCAGGTTCGGAAAGCGGGCGGGCAGGACCGTGGGCTCGAGCGTGGACTCGTCGTAGTTCGGGGTAAAGTCGACGGTGTCCATGTCGATGTCGGCGAGCATATCGCCGGAGATCTTCTGCAGGCGCGCCTCGGTGTAACGCATGGCGGCCGGTGGATCACCGTCGACGGAGCCGAAGTTACCCTGGCCATCGACCAGCGGGTAACGCATGGAAAAGGGCTGCGCCAGGCGGACCATGGCGTCGTAAATGGCGGAGTCGCCGTGTGGGTGGTAGTTGCCCATGGCGTGGCCAACGACCTTGGCGCACTTGGTGTATTTCTTGTTGGCCTGCAGGCCCATCTCCTGCATCGCGTAAAGAATGCGGCGGTGGACGGGCTTCAGGCCGTCACGGACATCGGGCAGCGCTCGCCCCACGATGACAGACATGGAGTAGTCAAGGTAGGAGCGGCGCATCTCCTCCTCGATGTTGATGGGAAACATGAACAGCGCGCCCGGCCCGGTCGATCCGGGGGGTGGCACGGCACCGTCGCCCGAACCGAGTTCGGCCGGGGCGGGGGTGTTGGCGGAGCCTTTGGATGCGGGGTCTTCAGGGCCTAGCGGGAGGTTACTTTGATCGTCTGCCATCACGTTCCAGTATAACTGGCGGGGCAGGGAAACGAGCGGCCACGGTCCCGTGCGGGGGTCGATTTCGCACTGCGGCAGTGGGTACGGAGCCAGGCAGAGGCGCTCTTGCAGCCCGTTGTATCGAAAGGGCTTCGCTCTAAAAGAGCGGGCGAGCCGTTTGCGGCGGCATAGCATGCTGCGCCGGCGACAGGTGCAGCACAAGTTCAACGCTGCGCAGCAGCTTCAGCGGGCCGTCAAGCGCGGGCACCGCGGCATCTGCCCGGAGCGGATTGCAGCCGGAAGTGCCGGTGTACAGGGACAGAATGGGAGTACCGGGATGGAACTCCCGAAGAAGGCTCATGGTCTGGGTACACAGTGTGGCGGGAATCGTATGACAGAGGATGAACAGGTCGATCCGCCGCTGGTGCAACATGTCCCGCACGTCCCCGGCCTGGCAGCTCAAAACCCCGGCAAAGCGGGTCGCCAGCACCCTGCTGCGGATGTTTAGGAGTTGCGCGTCATAACCGATGCATAAGACAACCGCAGGGTCTTTCATAGCATCACCCGGTGCTCAATATTCCCATTTTGGTGTGCCAACGTCGAGAACATCCGTGCGGTACCAGACACAATCAGTCAGGCTGTCTGAACTTTTCGCATGGTAAACACGCGCTGTGGATTTTGTCTTTCGCGTGCATTGGGTGCATGGACCTACACTTGCACCATGGGCCGGATACGGGTGCTGAGCGACCAGGTAGCGAACCAGATCGCGGCGGGCGAGGTGGTGGAGCGGCCCGCCAGTGTAGTGAAGGAGCTGCTGGAGAACTCGGTGGACGCGGGTGCAACGCGGATCCGGGTCGAGGTGGAGGGTGGCGGGCGCAAGCTGATTCGCATGGTCGACAACGGCTGCGGCATGGGCCGGGATGACGCGATGCTGGCCTTTGAGCGGCATGCGACAAGCAAGCTGCGGACGGCAGATGATCTGCTGCAGATTGCGACGCTCGGGTTTCGCGGCGAGGCGCTGCCGTCCATCGCCTCCGTCGCGCGGGTTGAGTTGCAAACCCGTGCGGCCGAGGATGAAGTCGGCACACGCATTGAGATTGTCGGCGGCAAAATGACCCGGGTAGAAGATGCGGGTGGCCCGGCGGGAACAACGCTGGCCATTCGGGATCTGTTCTTCAATGTGCCGGCGCGGCGCAAGTTTCTCAAGAGCGAGCCGACGGAACTGAGCCATATTGCGGCCCTGGTGACCCACTATGCGCTGGCGCACCCGGAAAAGCATTTTGAGCTGCACAGCAGCACGCAGGCGCTGCTGGTCGCACCGGCGGTGCGGGACGCGAGCGAACGCCTGTTCCAGGTGCTGGGTCACGACGTGAGCAAAGACATGCTGCCGTGCGCGGCAGAGCTGGATTTCGCGCGCGTGGGCATTCCCGAGCCCCCACCGTGGCGCCGCGACGCGGACTACGAACCGCCGGAGCCGGGCTACCTGCGGGTGCGTGGCTTTGTGTCCAAGCCGGAGTTGCAAAAGCTCAATCGCGGGTCGATTTACGTGTTTGTGAATGGGCGGCAGGTGCGGGACCGGCTCATGCTGCATGCGCTCACCGAGGCGTACCGGAACATCCTGCCGGCAACCTCATTCCCCGTGGTGCTGCTGTTTCTGGAGATGCCGCCGGGCGAGGTGGATGTCAATGTGCATCCGGCAAAGACGGAAGTGCGCTTTCGACAGTCGAGCTTTGTGCATGACTTTGTGCGGGATGCGGTGCGGAACACGGTCCTGAAGGCGCGACCGGCTGCTAGTTTTCTGAGCGCGCTGAGTTTTGGCGGGCCGGCACACGTGGACACGCCGCAGCAGACGGATTCCCTGCTCGATGGACGAACCGACGGCATGGAGCTGGATCCGGTGTTGCGCGGGCCCGGACCGGGGAGCGATGCGCCGTGGAGCGAGCACCAGGTTTACGAGGCGCAGATGGCGGAGGACCGGGAGCAGGCAGCCCGGGAGCTGGCGCGGGTCAGCGATGTGGTGGACGCAAAGGATGCCGAAGCGTTTTCCCTCACGTCGTTTCGCGGCGCGCCCATGCCGGGGCGACTCGCGTTTTCCGATGGCTTGCAGATAGGAGACACCCCGGACCCGCTGCTGGTGGGCAGTGAAAGCGCGGGCTCCGTGGCCTCCTTTGGCGAGCCGGACGACCAGGCGCTTCGGGGCACCACCTGGGGCACGGGTCAGCGGGTGGTTCCAGGACATCCCACCGGCAGAACCGGAACATCGGCACTGCCGGTGCGTGGCCTGCCGGATGCGCACGCGGCAACGCACCTGCCTTTGGGAACGGCGACAGCGGTGCCGGTGGCGGAGCGGATTGAGGATACGGCGAACCTGCATGGGCTGGCGGGGTTGCGGCCGCTGGGGCAGGTGCAGGACTCGTTCATCCTGGCGGTCAACGAGGAAGGTTTGTGGATCATCGACCAGCACGTGGCGCACGAGCGGATCCTGTTTGAAAAGGTGTTGCGGGAGCGGCAGACGGAGCGGGTCCAGCGGCAGCGGTTGCTCATGCCGCTGCTGATCGACCTGCTGCCGGCGCAGATGGCGAACTTCGCCGGCATGGCGGCGGAACTGCAGCGCAACGGGTTTGAGGCGGAGCCCTTTGGACCGCGCACGCTGGCCGTAAAGGCCGCACCGGTCGGTCTGGAGGGCAAGGAACTGGAGCTTGCGCTTGCGGAACTGCTGCAGGTTGAGGATGAAGCCGCGCAGGCGGACAACATGGAGGTACGGCGCCGGCGGATTGCCGCCTCCATTGCGTGCCATGCGGCGGTCAAGATCCACATGCCGCTGGAGATGAGCAAAATGCAGTGGTTGCTCGACGAACTGGGCAAGACGGAAAATCCGATGAGCTGTCCGCATGGGCGCCCGATCGCGTTGAGGTATGCTCATAGAGAGATTCAGCGGGCCTTTCAGCGCGTGTAGCGGCTGCGAGCAGGGGCCGGTCCGGAACGTGCGCGGACACACTGTAGCTTCGGCGGGGGCGGACTCCCCGGCCAGAGAACACACAAGGGTGATGCGGGCCGTGTTGCAGCAGGGGACACATGTGGCCGGAGAGATTCGCGAGGCGGCACGCTGCCGTTTCGGCGAACTCCCATCCAACGAAGAAGATGTAGGGCAGCAGGCGCCGCGGGTAGTCTCCGCGGGCCGAAGACTGCGAGAGACGGCAGGGTTGTTCCTGCCCGCACCGGCAGGCGAAACGACGTTTTGCTTAAGCAGGACGTTGACGCCGCCCACGAAAGGCCACCATGGCAACGCAACCGAACGTAACCCCAAGACAACTTGAGTTGGCGCGCAAAGCGCTTTGGCACCAGGACGGCAATGCGCTGCGCACCGTGGAGAGTGTGCGCAGCTGGCTGAACGAAGCCGGGCTTGTGCCGCTATACCCG
Source organism: uncultured Terriglobus sp. (assembly GCA_964250935.1). Lineage (GTDB taxonomy): Bacteria > Acidobacteriota > Terriglobia > Terriglobales > Acidobacteriaceae > Terriglobus. Next base: position 21,488 of record CAXUHM010000017.1, on the reverse strand, counting down.
CATGCACAGTTCGCCACACCCGCGCCCAGCTTTGCTGAAGCCGTGCTCGGCCGGCCAGAGAATGGCTGGGTTCCGCAGCCGGCAAGGGCGTCGGCCGGAACGCGATTCGACGACACCGGCAAGGCGTCCTACGCCGTCGGCGATCTGGACGAGCCTGACGACGAAGACGACCTCGACGAAGACGACGACGAATTTGACGAGGATGAAGAAAAGGACGACGAAGAAGGCGACGAAGAAGGCGACGAAGAAGGCGACGACGACGGCGTGGACAGCGACCTCGATGATGAGGACGACGAGGACGACGATGACGACGAGGATGACGAAGAACCGTCAGGCGAAGAAGCCGAGGATAACGGCTCCGACGATGAGGACGGCGTCGAGGCCGAGGACGGCCTGGAAGGCGAAGAAGCCGATGACCTCGACGATGAAGCCGAGGACGAGGACGACCTCGACGAAGCCGACGACACCGCGCCGGCTGAGCCCGCCGCCGCCGCCGCGAAGGAAGGCGACGAGGCCATGCTCGCCGGCGATGGCAACATTCCCACCGACCGCGAAACCATGCTGAGCAACGACGACGAGGTCGCGGAGGATGAAGGCGACGAGATCGCCGAAGAAGACCGCATTCACGCCGCCGCCATGGAGCCCGAACCCGCAGCTGCGCCGGTCAACGGATTCTCGCCGGAAGAGCGGGAGACGGTGCACCGGACGCTGGCACGGCTGGTGGAAGATGGTTCGGCGGTGCCGCTGAACCTGCTTGGGTCGACAACGGGGGAGCCGGATTTTCTGGTGCCGGCAAACGCCTTTTCCTTTGTGTACACGCTGCGCGGCGACAAGAACTGGAAGGCCGAGCCCTCCACCACGGGAGCCATGCGGGTGTCGCCACTGGGCGTCAAGGTGTACGAGATCCTGAAAGCAAAGGGAGCGCAGGCGCCGCACGAGATCACGGCGGAGCTGGGCCAGGGCATTACGGACTCCGCAACCCTGCGTGCTCTGGCGGAGCTGTGGGCCATTCAGCGGGTGATCCCGCTGCCCGACGCCGATGGCGCACCTGCCCGCTGGGAGCTGATGACGGGTCGCTTTGTGCGACACATGAAGGCAGGTGCAAACGCCGGTCAGCCCACGGCGCTCAGCGCGTTGCTGTCGTTGTACCTGTCGCAGGCGGTTGCCGCCACCAGCGACGAAATGGAGATCTTTCTGTCGCCACTTGCCGCGCGGTCCCGTGTGCGCGAAGTGGTGAGCGGGCTAAGTGCAACGCGCCAGCTGGAGCCGCTGGTCATGGAAGGCAAAACGCTGCTGCACATTACTGGGGCGCTTCCGGAGTTGCCGGGTGATGACACGGTGCCGCAGGCAAGGTTCGCGGGCCGGTCGCGGTACGAGATGGATGATCGCCGCGCCGAGATGGACGAGCGCGCGGCACGGGGGGACAGCCCGCGCGAGGAACGCACGTCGCGTCCCGGTGCGTACCCTGTACGCAGGCCCGCGGGTGCGCGTGCGGAAGGGGAACGCGGCGGACGCCCCGGTTTCGGTGGTGGTGCACGCCCGGCCTTTGGTCGCGGACCTCGTCCCGGTGGCGATCGCCCGGCGTTTGCTCGCCGTCCAGCTCCCGGCGGCGATCGCGAAGCTCGACCGTTCCAGAGGGAAGACCGCCCACGCCCGCAGGAAGGCAGCGACCGCCCGTCGTTCGCGCGTCCGTGGGATGAGGAGCGCACCGCACGTCCGGCTCGCCCTGAAGGCGAGGAGCGCCGTCCCTTCACACCACGTGGAGACCGTCCGTTTCCGCCGCGTAGCGATGGCGAGCGTCGTCCGTTCACGCCCCGCGAAGGCGGCGACCGCAAGCCGTTCGCACCGCGTGGCGATGGAGAACGTCGTCCGTTTCCACCACGTGAGGGTGGAGATCGAAAGCCGTTTGCACCACGTGGGGATCGCCCATTTACCCCCCGCGAGGGTGGCGAGCGCCGCCCCTTTGCTCCGCGTGATGGTGGAGAACGTCGCCCCTTCACACCGCGCGAAGGCGGCGACCGGAAGCCATTTGCGCCCAGAGCGGATCGCCCATTCGCACCCCGTGAAGGTGGCGACCGCAAGCCGTTCGCGCCGCGCGGAGATCGTCCGTTCACCCCACGGGCTGACGGCGAGCGCCGTCCCTTTACTCCGCGTGAGGGTGGCGGCGAACGTCGTCCGTTCACGCCGCGTGGCGATGCCGAACGTCGTCCGTTCACACCCCGTGAAGGCGGCGATCGCAAGCCGTTCGCGCCGCGCGGAGACCGCCCCTTCACCCCGCGTGGCGACGGCGAGCGCCGTCCCTTTACCCCTCGTGAAGGTGGCGAGCGTCGCCCGTTCACGCCTCGAGGTGATGGGGAGCGTCGTCCGTTTACCCCGCGTTCAGACGGTGAACGTCGTCCCTTCACGCCGCGCGAGGGTGGCGACCGAAAGCCCTTTGCACCGCGTGGGGATCGTCCCTTCACACCACGTGGCGATGGCGAGCGTCGCCCGTTCACCCCGCGTTCTGACGGCGAGCGTCGTCCCTTCACGCCGCGCGAAGGCGGGGACCGCAAGCCCTTTGCGCCGCGTGGGGATCGCCCGTTCGCACCGCGCACTGGTGGCGTTGACCGGCCAAACCGCGACCGCTTCTCGGGCGAGGCTGGTGAGGGTCGTCCATCGTTCAAGGCGGGCGCGCACTCGGCCGGTCCGGGGGGCGCGAAGTTCGGCGGTTCCGGATTCGGAAGGGACCGCGGCGGCAAGCCTGGCGGGTTTGGCAGGCCGGGCGGAAAGCCGTCGTTCCGTGGCCCGGGCAGTGGACCTGCACGCGGTGGTGCGCCGCGGCGGCGACCCGAGTAGCTGCAGCCCGGCATCGCCTGCGCAAAAACACAGCGGGACGGCAACTTCGGTTGCCGTCCCGTTTCTCTGCTCTGCCCGTCGCCGTCGCTGCTGGAAAGCGCGACGAACCCTGCCGCGCCTGAACAGCACGCAATGCAGGCGTGCTCCCGCCGCACAAGGAGGTTTCCTGCGCACGGGCCGTCCCATGCAGGACAATGAAGAGGTATGAACGACCGATCAACCCCCATCTCCTGTGACGGAACAGAAGCAACATCAGGCAACCTGCGGATGCCCGGCACAGCTGCATCTGGACCGATTGTGGCCATTGACGGACCGGCTGGCGCGGGAAAAAGCACCGTCGCCGCCTCTCTGGCCAGGCAGTTTGGCCTGCTCAATCTGGAAACGGGTGCCATGTACCGTGCACTGGCGCTGAAGGCGCTAACCACCGGCGTTGCCGTGGAGGATGCTGCCGCAGTGGAGGCGTTGACGCGCACCACGCGCATGCAGTTGGAGCCGGGAGACCGCGGCAACCAGGTAGTTCTGGACGGCACGGACGTGACAGAAAGGTTGCGTGCGCCGGAGGTGACGGCGGCGGCTTCCCGCGTGTCCGTGCACCCCACCGTGCGTGCGTGGATGGTGGCGGAGCAGCGTGCCATGGGGTTGCGCGCGCCAAACGGCGTCGTCATGGAAGGCCGCGACATCGGCACCGTGGTCTTCCCGGATGCAACGGTCAAGCTGTTTCTGGAGGCGTCGGTGGAGGCACGTGGCGACCGGCGTTTTCAGCAGCAGGGCGAGACGTCAGCCGAATTAAAGGCGCGCATCACGGAGCAGATTGCGGAAAGGGATGGGCGCGACCGCAGCCGCGAAACCGGCCCGCTCAAGCCGGCGGGGGACGCCATCGTCATCGACACCACTGCCATGTCGCTGGACGAGGTGCTGGAGCGGGCAGCGGCGCTGGTCCAGGCGGCTGTTGCCCCCGCATCGTAAACTCCTGTCGTCGCTCCCCCGCGCTGGCTGCGGCAGAGTCCCCCGTACCCTCATGCTCGTCCTGGCCCGTAGCAGGCACGCCCCAAACAGCACGCGCGCCTTCCGCAGACGTCAGAGTCCGAGCCGCTGCCCGGTCGATAACAAGGTGCACTCTAACCGCACAGGATCATCGGCCTCGCCCACAGGAGGGGAAGCCGGCGTTCAGGACCGCAAGAAAAGGGCAGCCCCTTGCGAGGCTGCCCGGTGGACGCGTGCAAAAACGCGCGTTAGCTGATGGTTCCCGTAAGGCCGCTCGGGAAGAACGCGCCCGGCTTGGTGGCGCTGCCGCCGTAAACCACGCTGAGCACCTGGGCAAGTGTCCGCGCAAAGCCAATGTAGAAGTTGTAGGTCGGCAGTGTCGAACCCGCGACCACCTTGCCCGCATCCATGATCGTCGTTGCCGTCTGCGCGGTTCCACCGTTCAGCGGCACCTGGATCAGGTTGAGCCCAAAGTCGTCCTGGCCGGTCAGGCCGAAGGCGTCGGTCGGCGCTTTGCCAAAAGTGCCATCAAGCATGGCGCGGGCATTGGCAATCTGCGTGGCCATCATGGTTGCGGTACCCACGCCGCCGCCGGTAGCAACGAGCTGGCCGTTGTTGATCGCGTACAGCGACGCGCGAACGAGGCCGGCATGGTATGCCTCCACCGCGTGGATCTGCAGTGCGGGCGTCAGGAACGTCTTGGACAGGTAGGCCGCGCCACCATGGTAAGCAGTCACACCCACGTCCTCGAAGATAAAGGCGCCCAGCAGAAAGTTGAGCTCGCTGGCAAACGGATCAAAGGTCGAACCGAGTGAAGCTGCGCCGCCCACCGCGTTGAAGCTGTTCTGCAGATCGATGTTCGGCTGCTGCACGGCTGCCGTGCTGAGGTTGCTTTTCAGGAAGTTGACGTGCTTGCGCTCTTCAAGTGCCGTCTCAAAGGCATACGCCTTCAGGGTCGGGTTGACAAAGGCCACGGCAGGGGCCGCCTTTACCGTCACCGTTCCACCAGCTGCCGGGGTAGAGGCGCCGCTGGTAATGGTGATGGGCGAGGTCGCGGACTTGTCTGCCGTCACGCCCTCGGTGGCAAGCGTGTAAAACTGCGCCTCAAGGTACTCCAGGTTGAGTGCGAAGTTCAGGATGTCCGTGTCGCCAAGGGTTGCCGGGATGGCCGCGGATGCGTTGCCGGTACCAGCCAGTGCCGTTGCCGCAAGTGCGGCACCGCCCATCAGCAGCGATCGACGGCTGGCAATAATTGCATCAAGTTTCTGTGTTTCAAGGGTTGCCATGAAATCTCTCCGTGTCCGTCGCTTATGCCGTTGTCGTTTTTACAAGACCGTTCAGGCCCGAGGGGAAAAAGCCGCCGCTGCTCACGCCGGCGCCGCCGCCTGTGCCATAGACAATGTGCAGCACCTGGTCGGTGGTGCGCGCATAGCCAAGGGCGTTGGTCGAGTCGGCCGCAACAATGCTGCTGGGGCCGGTATAGGTCGCCGGTGTCGTTGCCGTCTGCGCGGTTGCAGCTCCCGTGGAGGTTCCCGTCACGACCGGGGTCTCGTTGCCGCCGCCGACAGAGGCGCGAACGGCGCTGATGAGGTTGAAGTTGTTCAGCGAGGTGTAGACACCGGTGGCCGTGGCATTGCCCGCCAGCAGCGTGCGCAGGGAGCCCGCGTGGTAGGACTCCGCCGCCTGGATGCCGGCCGCAGCGCTGAGAACACCGTTGGTTGCCGCCGCTGTGCTGAACAGGTTGGCCGCACCGGTATAGGCCGTAACGCCCACATCTTCAAACACAAGCGCGCCCACGATAAAGTTCAGATCGCTGGCAAACGGGTCAAAGGTGCCGCCCGTAATGCCGGCCAGCTTGGCAACCGCATTGAACGAATTCTGCAGATCGAGCGCGGGTGCGGCGACCGCCGTACCGCCAATGAGCTTGATGGCAGCCTGCAGGGCGCGCACATGCTGCAGTTCCGTCTGCGCCAGCTCCGCGGCAAGCTGCTTGTACAGCGGGCTCACAAAGGGAACGGCGGCATTACTCTTGATGGTCACGGCACCGCCACTCAGGCTGTCCGCGGCGCTTAGGCCGCTGCCGGTCGCGGCATACAGGTAGAACGTCGCTTCCAGGTACTCCAGGTTCAAGGCAAAATTCAGAACGTCCGCATCTGCAACGGTGACCGCGGCGGTCGGCGTCGTAACCTGCGTTGGCGTAAAGGTCGTATCGTTGCCGCAGCCAACCATGGTGGCAGCCGTAACCGCGCCGGCACTGGCGAGGAAGCCGCGCCTGGAGAGCGCTTTCTTAACAAGGTTTTCTGTCAGTTGATCTACCACTGGTGGTCTCCCTAAATGGTTGTGGACGAGCGTTAAAGGTCGAGAAGAAAACAAAACTTGTGATCTGTGAGCGATCTCTCTTTGTTGAACGAACAGAACAGACGTTTAGATTGCTCACCAGCCTGCTTTCTCTCGTGGAACGATGGTGGGCCGCATCGAGCGGACCTGCGACATGGACTTGCGACATGGGGGCCTGGATCAGGGGGATTGTCCGATGCGTTCGACTCCTTGACACGACGGCGATGCTCCCGCGGCGCCCACCTGCAGCAACCGGGGATTCTACCCATAATGACCGCTCACCAACCTACCTGCGAAAGACGGTATTTGGCTAGCAAAAAATTCGCGCTTGTGCGCAGGACGGACTTCATCTTCAAGGATTTGCCGTCGCGTCTCCCCGCGGTATCCCTCCTTCGAGTTTCCGGGCGTCACCCCTTCGGGTCATTGACAGGTGAACTCCGTAAAGATTGAGCTGGTTGCGCTCGCGCCGGGGGTAATGGTGAAGTCGACCAGTTTTGCGCCCAGGTTCACGCCTGCATTGGCCGTGCAGGTGGACGCACCACCAGCTGCGGAACAGGTCAGCACCGGGCCGAGCGACGAGATGGTCGACGATGCACGCAGAACGACAGTCGCGGCGGTAGAAGAAGTGTTGTACAGGTTAATGGACGCGACATTGCAGGAGGGTGGCAGGAGCGTAAGCGCACCGGGTATCTCTGTCGAAAAGGAGAGGGTGCTGCCAACGGGGTAAAAGTAGCTGCCCGCGCCGCTGGCGGTCCCCTGCACCGTGTGCACCGTGGTGAACACCGCACCGCCGCTGCCGCCGGAGCCGCCGGAACCCGTGGCGCCGGTGGCACCCTGCGGCACGGTAAAGGTCAGCGTTGGGTTGGCGGCCGTACCGCCCAGCACCACGGCCGCGTTGCTTCCGGGCTGGCCGGTAATGGTGAGATTGATGGTGAAGGCCGGCGTCGCACCGGTTGGCCCGGTTGTCCCTGCAGGGCCGGCCGCGCCCTGGGCCGCCAGCAGCGCCCAGGCCGCGCCGCTGTAGCTGCTGCCGACCGGCGCGGTGCCCTGGCTGTTGGCAGTCGCAATATAGGCGCTGCCGCCGTAACTGACGGCATCGTTGGCGGCATAGGACGTGGTAGTGCTCCATGGGCCGCGCCAGGTCAGCCCGGTGGCGCCGGTTGGGCCCGTGGCTCCCTGGGGCAGCACAAAGTTCAGGGTCGCGGCGTTCTGCGTGCCGGAGTTGGTGACGCTGGCGGTGCTGCCCGCGGTTACCGTCCCAATTTGAACCGTGGCCGCTCCCGGAGCGCCCTGCGCCGCCAGCAGCGACCAGTTGCCGCCGGCGTACACCACGTCATTCGCCGCGTAGCCGCTGCCGCTCATCCAGGTGCCGCGGTACACGAGCCCTGGCACGCCCGCGGCCCCGGTCGCTCCGGACGCGCCCTGCGGAATGGTGAACACAAACTGCGCGGCGCTGGGGGTGCCGACGTTCTGGACCGTGGCCCCCGTCCCCGGCGCACCCGTATTCACCGCGCCGACCACGATGGTGGCGGCCGCGCCGTTGCTGCCGTTTGCACCCGCAATGCCCTGTGCCCCCGTTGCGCCGGCGGCGGCCAGAACGGACCATTCCGTGCTTCCCGATGCGCCCGGAGTGTTGCCGGCGTTGTTTGCCACGAGCGACATGTAGCTGCTGCCGTTGTAGCTGACGGCGTCGCGCAGGCCGTAGTTCGTGGTGGCGTTATACGTGCCAAGCCAGTTAAGGCCGGGTGCGCCCGTGGCCCCGGTTGCTCCCGGTGCGCCGGTCTGGCCCGCGGCTCCGGCGGCACCTGGAGCTCCGGCAGGCCCCGCACCGCCGGCATCGCCCTGCCGGGCAAGCAGGGACCACTGCCCCGCGGTGCCCGGCGGTGTGCCGCTGATGGCCGAGGTGGCGATGAACGAGGAACCGTTGTACGAAACGGCATCCCCGGTGACATAGGCGCTCGTGCCATTCCACACGCCGCGAAAGGCCACAGGTTGCCCCTGCGGGCCGGTCGCGCCTGCCGGTCCTGCCGGTCCCGCACTGCCCTGCGGACCCGCATTGCCCGGCGCACCCGCGGGTCCGGTGTTGCCGGCCAGCCCCTGCGGTCCGGTCGCGCCAGGTGCCGCAAGCTGTGCCCAGTCCGCGGTCGTGCCCGGTGTGTTGCCATGGTTGCCAGCGGTCAGCGATAACCACGTTCCGCCGCCGAAGCTGACAGCGTCCCGCACGGCATAGTTGCGCGCGGCGTCGTACCCACCCTCAAACGTCGATCCCGGCTCGCCCTGCGGCCCGGTCGCGCCCGTGACGCCCGTGGATCCCTGCGCCCCCTGCACCCCGGTCACGCCCTGCTGGCCCTGTTGCCCGGTCAGGCCGACGGGTCCCTGCGCGCCGGTAGCGCCCTGCGCCGCAAGCAGCGTCCAGTACAGCGGGCTCTCGCTGGGCGTCTGGCCCACGTTGCTGTTGACCAGCGACAGCCACGTCTGGTTCTGCCAGGTGACGGCATCATTCTGTGCGTAGTTGGTCCCGGAGTCGTACCCCCCGCGAAAGCGCAGGCCGACCGGGCCCGGCGCGCCGGTACTGCCAACGGGACCACGGTCGCCCTGCGGCCCCTGCGCGCCATCGCGGCCCGGCTGGCCCTGCGGTCCGGTCGACCCGACTTGCCCGGTGAGCCCCTGCGGACCTGCGGGACCGAACTCTCCCGGCACGCCACGATCGCCCTGCGGACCGGTGGCGCCGGTGGCGCCGGTTGCTCCCTGGGGCCCGGTGCTGGTCAGCAAACCCCAGGCCGCGGCGGACTGATCGGGAGTGTTGCCGTGGTTGCTGTCAAGCAGGCTGGAGTAGCTGCTGCCCTGCCACAGCACCACGTCGCCGGCGGCATAGTTGGTGGTCGAGGCATAGGCTCCCTGGTAGACAAAGCCGGGGCGTCCGGTGGCGCCGGTAAGCCCCCGTTCCCCCTGCAGTCCGGTGTCGCCGGTAACGCCGCGCTCGCCCTGCGGCCCCTGGATGCCGGCCGGCCCGGTTGCGCCGGTTGCGCCCGGCAGCCCCGTGCTCCCGGCAGGCACCAGCACCGCCCAGGCATACGGGCTAAAGTCCGGCGTATTGCCGTGGTTGCTCGCCTCGGTGGAAATCCACGCCGTGCTCTGCCACGTCACCACGTCGTTCAGACAGTAGTTGGTGGTGGAGGTATACGCCCCCTGGAAGGCAAGGCTCTTGGTCGGGGTCACACCCGTCGCCGTGCTGCCCGCGGCGGGAACCAGGACTGCCCAGTCAAGCGGCGACTGGTCCGGGGTGT
>CAXUHM010000017.1:0-11945 GCA_964250935.1 uncultured Terriglobus sp. | reverse complement strand
GCGTAGTTGGTGGTGGACGCGTAGGCGCCCTGGAACGCCAGGTTCTTCGTCACCACTGGCGCAACAGTCACGATGCTGGCCGGTGCCGGCAGCAGGACGGCCCAGTCTGCCGGGCTCAAGTCCGGGGTGTTGCCGTGATTGGTATCCACCAGCGAGATGTAGGCGGCGTCTCTCCACGTCACGACGTCGTTGATGGCGTAATTTGTGGTGGAGGCATAGGCGCCCTGGAAGGCCAGATTTTTCGTCACCACCGGCGCGACCACATTGCCCGATGTCGCGGGCACAAGCACCGCCCAGTCGTTCGGCGAGAAGCCGGGCGTCTGACCGACGTTGGTATCGTGCAGCGACACCCACGCCGCATTGCTATAGGTGACGACGGCGTTGGCCAGGTAGTTGGTGGTGGACGCGTAGACCCCTTGGAACGCGAGACCCACCGCGGACGTCCCGCCGGTCGAAGTCGCAGCCTTTGCCGCGGGAACAAGAACGGCCCACTCGGCGCCGCTGCTGTCGGGCGGGTTGCCGAGGTTCGCCGTCGCAATCGACACCCAGGCGGCGTTGACCCAGGTAACCACATCGTTCAAACCATAGGTCGTGGCGCCGGTGTAAGGACCCTTGTAGCTGAGGCTGGGTACCGGGTTTGCCGTGGTCGTTCCTGTTCCCGTCGTTCCTGTCCCCGTCGGTCCCGTGCCCGTCGTTCCTGTGCCTGTTGTTCCCGTGCCTGTCCCCGTCGTCCCGGTTGCCGTGGTGCCGGTGCTCGTCGCCGCCGGCACAAGGATGCCCCACGACGTGTCGCCGGCCGTGCCGGGCGCCACCCCCAGGTTGGCCGACACCATCGACACCCAGGCTGCGCCGCCGTAACTCACCACGTCCTGTGCGCTGTAGGCCGTGGTTGCGAGGTAGGCCCCGCGGTAAACAAGGCCGCCGGCATCGCCCTTGGGGCCGGCGGCGCCCTGCTGCCCGGCAGCGCCCTGCGGTCCGGCCGGTCCAGCAGGCCCCTGCGGTCCCGTTGCTCCCGTTGCCCCGGTAGCTCCCGTCGCCCCGATGGTTCCCGCACCACCCGCGCCTGCCGCCATCGTTACGTCCAGCGTTGCGGGGTGGGCGGTGGTGTCGCTTTCCTTGCTGTCCAGCACAACGTCCGCGCCTGCGGCAGTCAGGGCCACGCCAAAGTTCATCTGCGGCTGGTCGATCCAGTGCTTGACCAGGGCCGTGACGTCGAAGGCGATAAACTGGCCCTCATCGGTCGCGGCTTCCACGTCGACCGCGTTGCCCAGCAGCGGCAGCGTCTGCTGCGTCACAGCCGCTTCATTCCAGGCCGCGCCCACGACCGGCGCAACGGTCAGGGTCCCCGGTGTGTTGACGCGGTTCACGTACACCCGCAGAATGGCGCGGCCCACCTGCGCGCTGGTGGTGCCGGTGGGCACGGCGGTAAGGTCAAACTGCAGCAGGGCCGTGCCCGCGCTGTTGACGTATAAATTGCTGAGGGCACCGTAGTTTGTCGAGGGCCGCGCGGTGGTCACATAGGTGTCCGCCAGCAGCGTACTTTCAGACGCATGGAGGTACGCGCACGTCTGCAGGGCAAGTGCCGTCGCCAAGGCAAGCCCTGCCGCACGCGCGGCTGCGTTCCATCGGATCGGTCGAAGCTCCGGCTTCACCAGGTCCTCAAAACGCAACACAGATCGATCGTCGCGTGCTGTCCGTGCCGCCGGTGTACTGTCCTGGCGTCACTGGACCATGCCGCTGCCCAAGGGAGCATCCAGTGTAGGCAATATTACCGGTTCTGGTAAACCGTGCTGTTCATCAAGCGCAAGAGGCTTGCCGCACGATACACTCGGGCGACTTCCCGCGGGGGTCGCGGCATCGTACCCCACGCAGCGCAGCGCGGCGTCGGCACCGGCAACCGCACGGCAGCGTCGAACACCATCTCTTCAGGAGCACTCCTTCCCATGAGCGCCGATCCGAATGTTGACCCCAAAACAGCCAACCAGCCCGGCAAACTGCCCGACCCTCACCACCTTGTCGATCTGCCGCGGCTGATTTCGGCCTACTACACGCTGCATCCCGATCCGACCGATCCCGTCCAGAAGGTGTCGTTCGGAACCAGCGGCCACCGCGGGTCGGCATTCCAGGCGGCGTTTAACGAGGATCACATTCTGGCCATTACCCAGGCGATTGTGGAGTACCGCGCGGGCAAGGGGTACACAGGACCACTGTTTCTTGCCATGGACACACATGGCCTGAGCGAGCCGGCGTTTCGGACGGCGCTCGAGGTCCTGGCGGCCAACGGGGTCGAGACCCGCATCGATGCCGGCAGCGGAACGGAGCAGGGAACCGGTGGAGCGTACGGGTACACGCCGACACCGGCGCTGAGCCACGCCATCCTGAACTTTAACGCGGGCAGGGACGCGAACGGTCCGGGGCTGGCAGACGGCATCGTCATCACGCCATCGCACAACCCGCCGGAGGATGGCGGCTTCAAGTACAACCCGCCGAATGGCGGCCCGGCCGATACGGATGTCACCAGGACCGTGCAGGATCGCGCCAACGAGATCCTCACGGCTCCCCGGAACGGCGGCGCGCTCAGCGGCGTCCGGCGCATCTCCTTTGCGCAGGCCTTGAAGGCCGCGACAACACAAAAGCACGACTACGTCGGCGAATACGTCGGAGACCTGCGGGAGGTCATCGACATGGAGGCGATCGCGCGGAGCGGCCTGCACTTCGCGGTCGATCCGCTCGGCGGCGCCGGTGTCAACTTCTGGCCACGCATCGCGGAAGTCTACAACCTGCCGCTGACCGTGCTGTCAACGGTGGTGGATGCCACCTTCCGCTTCATGCACGTCGACTGGGACGGGAAGATCCGCATGGATTGCAGCAGCCCGTTCGCGATGGCGGGCATGATCGCGAACAAGGACCGCTTCGACGTGAGCTGGGCGTGCGACACCGATCACGACCGGCACGGTGTCGTTGCGAAGAGCGTTGGCCTCTTGAATCCGAATCATTATCTGTCGGTGGCGATCGAGTACCTGTTTGAGAACAGGCCGGCGTGGAAGAAGGATGCGGCGGTGGGCAAAACGCTGGTCTCGTCAAGCATGATCGACCGTGTGGCCGGGGGTATCGGGCGCAGGGTGCTGGAGGTGCCGGTCGGCTTTAAGTGGTTTGTCAACGGGCTGAGCGACGGCTCGCTCGGCTTTGGCGGCGAAGAGTCGGCGGGTGCCTCGTTCCTCAAGTTCAACGGCGGCTCCTGGTCGACGGACAAGGACGGCCCCATCATGGGCCTGCTCGCGGCGGAGATGATGGCGCGCACCGGCAGGGACCCGGGAGAGCGATACAAGGCATTGACCGCGAAGTACGGCGATCCCGTCTACCAGCGCATCGACGCGGCGGCAACCAGGGAGCAAAAGGCGAAGCTGGCAAAGCTGAACCCGTCGCAGGTGACCACCACGCAGCTGGCGGGTGAGCCCATTACAGCAGTGCTGACAAACGCTCCGGGCAACGGTGCGGCCATCGGCGGCCTCAAGGTGGCCACGGCGAATGGCTGGTTTGCGGCGCGGCCATCGGGTACAGAGGATGTGTACAAGATCTACGCGGAGTCGTTCCAGGGCGAAGATCACCTGAAACAGATTCAGCAGGAGGCAAAAGCGCTGGTGGATGCGGCGCTGGCTGGCTAAGCCGCCGGCTCCGTTTCCCGGTCGGCCTGCGGATGAGGCTGGAACCGCGCTCGAACCTTCCCGGGCGGTGCACGGCCCACCCGCATGGCCGCCCGAAAAGCACCTTCCGAACCGAAGCGCGGCATCCCGAACGGAAGCGCAGGGTCCGCACGTCTTCCACGCCTCCCGAAGCGAGGCCTGGCGGCGAATGCCATCCTGTTTCGCGGCGCACCCCTTATCCATCGCCTACGATAACTACGAGGTGTTATGTCCACACAGGCGCCACGGCAGCACGCGTACACGGGACCGGCCTTGCCGGTGGTCAGGGAGCCGGGGCATGCCGAGCGGGTGCGCACGCTGGCAGCGCAGGGCAGCACGGCCACCCTTTCGACGGTGTCTAAAAAGCAGGCGGGCTTCCCCTTTGGGTCGCTGATGCCCTATGCGCTCGACGCGCAGGGACAGCCCCTTTTCCTGATCAGCAACATGGCCATGCACACCCAGAACCTGCGTGCCGACCCGCGGTGCAGCCTGTTCCTCACGCAGGCGGGTACCGACGGCGAGCCGCTGGGCGCAGCTCGGGCGACCCTGGTGGGCGAGGCACTGCCGGTGCCGGAAGGCCAGCTGCTCCCCGCGCGGGAAGCGTACCTGGCACAGCACGAGAACAGCCGCAACTGGGTCGACTTCGCGGACTTCCACTTCTTCCGGCTCAACGTGGTGGACGTGTACTACGTGGGCGGCTTCGGCGTAATGGGCTGGGTCGCGGCGGCGGAGTATGCCGGTGCCGAGCCCGACCCGCTGATGAAGAGCGCGGCCGGCATCCTGACCCACATGAACGCAGACCACCAGGACAGCATGCGCGAGCTCGCACGGCGCTACGCCCAGGTGGAAGCGGCAGGGGCGGCCATGACCGGCGTGGACCGGCTTGGCTTCACGCTGCGGCTCACGACCAGCGAGGGCATGAAGGGCGTGCGGATCAACTACCCGGAGGAGGCACGCACGGCACAGGAGGTCCGCACGCAGCTGATGGGCATGGTGCGCCATTCGCCGGAGCCCGATCCCCGGTAATGCCTTCAACGACGCGCGAACGCCCACGCCCCAGCCTTTAACACTGAACCAAGCCCTGATCCTGTCCCTTGATCCTGGCCCTTAATCCGTGCCCTTGATCCTGGCCCTTGAACCTGCCGGGTCACATTGACCGTAGGACACTCTTGCATGCGCCTGCTGCACCGGGTTCAGGACGTCGACAACGCCGCGGCAATGCATGCACCTGGAGACGGCATGCGGCTGGTTTTCATCGCGAAGGGACACCCACAGCGAATTCGCGAGCAGTAAGCTCCTACCAGCAGCAAGGCCATACCTAGAAGGTATGGCCTCACTGTTGCGCATCGTTTCCGCGTTACTCGCTTGCTTTTGCTTCCTGGTAGTGGCCAATGTGGTCGTAAACCTCTTTGGGAAACTCCAGATTGCGGTAGAGATTGCCGCTGTCCGGATCGTGGATGTCCATAAACTGGAACTCCTGCTCCTTTTGCCACTGCAGCAGGCGCTCGCGACGGGGCGGGTTGTAGTCTCGGCCTTCCACCTGGTGCAGCATGGCCTGGGCCTGCTCGGCGTCGAAATCATTGTCCTTCACCATCCACGCAATCACTTCGGCGTGCGGCAGAAAGTGCCGGGCAACCATGGCGAACACAAGCCGGCCGTAGTGGCCGACGTCGGTCCCGGCGTCCAGGCTGTCAAGCAGGTGCGCCATCATGGGATCCTTGCGCAATTCATCCAGGCCATCGCTGCTCTCGGCTGCGCGGTCGGCGGAGCCACGTTCCGTCACGGCGGTTGCCGCGTCATAACCGGACGCATTTGCGGCGCTGCTCGGCGTCGGCGGCTGCTTCAGCGCCTCGGCGTGCACCGCATCATCCTCAGCGTCCGCAGCATTCGCCACATTTTTCGCCCGACCCGGTGCATGGGCGGAGCTCTGCGAGCGCGCATGCGAGGCAGGGGAATCATCCGCCGCGTCCCGGTCCGCATCGCGTTCGGTGCGCGCCGCAGGTGTCTCCGTCGCGGCTACCGCGTCAGCCGACGGTTCCTGGCCTTCAAACAGGTTGCCCTCTTCCGCCGGCGTTTCAGCAGGGTGCGAGGACCGCGTGTGCGCTGCAGGTGCAGCCTGGTGTGCGGTGGTACCGGCTGCCGCAGCTGCCGTGCTGGCCTGTGGATGTGCCTTCAGTTTGGCAAGCTCGGCTTCCGCACGCTCGGCGCGGTCGGTTGCGGCGCGCAGGGCGTCGGCGGTTTCATCGGTAAGAACGGGTGTTTCCAGTTCAATGGTGCGCTCTGCCATGGGAGCCTCGTATAAAAGGTGTGAGAGCAAGGCGGCTTGCTTCGCCGTATCTTCGCTTTCTTGCCAGTAGGACGCAAGCCCGGCGTCCGGTGTTGTCCGGCCATGCTCGAAGCTCCATAAAATTGCAGGTGCGCCAGATTCTGACAGCCGAAGCCCGCCCACCCGTGCATCTGTCGCTTATTGGCGATAAGCTACTCGCCATGCGCCCCTTCTTCGCTGTGTTTGCCGCTTGTTGTGCCGCGGGCCTGGCTGGCTGTGCCGGTCCCAGCTCCGTGCAAACGTTGAGCGTCACCTCTGTAACGCCGACCGTCATTGCCGCCGGCTCCGGTGCCACGCCCATCACGGTCACGGGAACCGACTTCAACGCGCACATGAGCATCGAGCTTGGCACCACCGTGCTCTCCACGACCTTTGTGTCCGGCACCTCCTTAACCGCTACGGTGCCGGCGGCGTTGCCGAGCGGAACGTATGCCGTCTCCGTGGTGGATGCAGAAGGCGGGTTCGTCGGGACTGCAACGCTTGCCACCAGCTTCAACGTCTCCGTCACCAATCCCTCGCCCACCGTAACGTCAGCCACACCCACAGTCTTCATCGCCGGCACTTCCGGTGCGACGGCGATGGTGGTGGGCAGTGGCTTCGTCGTGGGCACCACCACGGCAATGGTCGACACGGTTCCCCGCGCGGTCACCGTGCAGGACAGCATGCACCTGTCGGTCGCGCTGACGGCCGACGACCTGCTCTACGCCACGCAACGCATGCTCGTCATCGCCAATCCCGCGCCCAAGGGTGGCACCGCCGTGCCGGTGGCGCTGACCGTCACCAACGACACCCGCGTGGCCACGGCCTACACGGCCTACGGCGACTCCATCACGTACGGCTACGAACTCGCCGACAGGACGCAGGCCTACCCCGCCCTGCTTGCCTCGGCGTTTTCCCTCCCCCTCAACGACCAGGGAGGTGTGGGCGACATGGCCTGCGACGTCTTCAACCACCACATTCTGAACACGCGCGACGAATTCACAACCAACGCCGGCCAGGCCTACACCCTCATGATCGGCACCAACGACACCTATGAAAAAGGCGTCGGCGCGTATGAGGCCGTGTACAACGAGTGCGACCAGGCAGCGCTGAGCTGGCTGGCCCTTTCGCGCCCCAACAAGCTGGTCGCCGGCGACGCCGGTCTGGTGGCGACGGGTGGCTGCGGCAGGGTACCCGACGCGGCGCACGATGCCACGCTGTACTGCGCCGCCGCCGGAAACGTCACGGGCACTGTCACCACCGCAGGCAGCCCGATTTACCTCTGGTACCTGATCGACGACAATGCGCCCGCCGGCGCTGCCCTGCAGGTCACGGTGGACGGCGCCCCGGCCGGCAGCGTTGCCGCCGCGACCAACCCATCCATCTCGACGTACAACCACACCTCCGCTTCCATTGCCCTGCTGCGTCTGCCGGTCGCCGCAGGACCGCACACGGTCGTGCTTGCGGCATCGGCCGGTGCGGGTGTGCTTGCGCTTGGAACGGTGCCGGCGTCGCACAGGGCGCTGTCGTTTGTGGTGTCTGGCGACGTGCCGGTCATGCGCACCAACAGCGCCGTGGTCACCACCGCCGTGCAGCTGCAATTTACCGCTGACGTGCGCGCCAACGTGGCCCTTCTGCAGTCCGACGGCCTGGACGTCCGGATTGCCCCCGACCGGCAGTACATGCAGGGCAGCCCGTCAGAGATGATCGACACCCTGCACCCCAATCTGCTCGGCCATCAGGAGCTGGCAGCAGCCTTCAAAACCGGCTTTGTGGGCCTCAACAGCGGCTCCGGACCGTACGCGGCAGCCGTGGTGCAACCATCGACCATAGCGCAACCGTCGACCATGGTGCAACCATCGATTATGGTGCAACCGTCGACCATGGCGCTGCCGTCCACCGTTGCCCTCGATCCCGTGGCGCTCGATCCCGTTGCCCTCGACACTGGCGGGGAAAACACACTGCCCGCGGTGCCGCTGTCCCGGGTGCAGCCCAACCGTGCCGGAACCAGCTACCGCCTTGCCGCAGCTTCCCCCGACCTGGTGACCATCGCCAACACCTCGGCCCACACCGTCGCCGCAACCGTGCTTGCACCCGTGGGCGAACGCATGGAGGGCGCACCCGGCGGTGTGACGCTGGCGCCCGGTGAGGTCGTGACGCTGTTCCGGCAGGCGCTGGGCGATACCGTGACCTGGCTGGTCCTGCACGCCGCCACTGTCGGTGCCGGCGTCACACCAGCGCAGCCATAGCACCAGCGCAGCCACAGCGCCAACGCAGCCGTCCCGCGCCCTGTGGCGGGTCGGCGCCGCAGCCGGGCCAGGCTTGCGGCCATCCGGCCACAGCGCATCCCGGCCCATGGGCAGCTACAAGCAGCAGCCCTTCCCAATGGGCAGGCAGGACCGTTTCCCACGGCGTCCCTAAGCGGGACACATCGTCCCCGCATCGGCACTCCGGCGCATTTCCGCGATCTTTGATTGCGTCGCGCAGAGGCATACCATAGACCGTGAGGTGTTATGGCCACGAAGGCAAAGGTGCAGGGCAAGCCTGCCGCGCAAACGCTCATCCCCTCTCCCACGGAATCGATTGTCGCGCCCGAACCGCCGTCCGAGCAGCTGCGCACGACCGTCTTTGAGATCTTCCGCCGCTGGGGTTACCTCCAGGCGTCGCTCGATCCGCTGCAGCAGTATCTGCCGGCCGAGCCGTTTCCCGTCGATCTGCCAGAGGGCTCGGACGCAATCGCGGCAGAAGCGCGAACGTTCTACTGCGGCACCATCGCGCTTGAGTTCAGCCATGTGGTCAGTGCCGAGCGGCGCGACTGGCTGCAGCGTGCCATGGAGCAGGACTATCGCGAAACCTCCGCGCAGCAGGCGCACACGCTCACGCAGTTGATTCGCGCGGACCTCTTTGAGCAGACCGCGCAGCAGCGGTACCTGGGCACCAAGCGCTTTTCCCTTGAAGGTCTGACGGCGCTCACCCCGTTTCTCGACCGCACCTTTGAGGTGTCGTCCGCGCTTGGCGTGGAGCGTTGCACCTTTGCCATGAGCCACCGCGGCCGTTTGAACGTGATGGTCAACACCGTCGGCCGCACGGCGACGGAGATCTTTACCAGGTTTGAGGATGTCGATCCACGCTCACACCTGGGCGGCGGCGACGTCAAGTACCATCAGGGCGCGACCGGTACCTACACCGCTCCGGACGGCAGGACCGTTGCCCTTCACCTTGCCTCCAATCCGTCGCACCTGGAGGCCGTCGATCCCGTGGTCATGGGGCGCGCCTTTGCGCGGCAGCAGCGGCTGGGCAAGGACGGCAAGGCGCGCGTGCTGCCGATCCTGCTGCACGGCGACGCGGCGTTCGCGGGCCAGGGCATCTGGGCAGAGACGCTCGATCTTGCCACCATCAGCGGCTATGACGTGGGCGGCACCATCCAGGTGGTGGTCAACAACCTGCTGGGCTTCACGGCAGAGCCGCAGGAGTCCAACTCGTCCCGCTTTTGCACCGACATCGCCAAGCGCCTGCCGATCCCCATCTTCCACGTCAATGCGGAAGATCCTGACGCGGTCATGCGGGTGGCGACCATTGCCGCGCAGTACCGTGCGACCTTTGCGTCCGATGTGGTGATCGATCTTATCGGGTACCGTCGCCACGGCCATTCCGAGGTCGACGACCCCACGGTGACGCAGCCGCGGCGCTATGCGCGCATCAAGCAGACGCCGCCGTTGTACAAGAGCTACGCGGAGCGCCTCGGCATCGACGCCACCGCGGAGATCGCAACGATCCAGAAGCAGTTCCTCGAGGAGCAGTCGCACAGCAGGGAGGCGGAACACACGTCGGTGCTGAGCGAACTGCCGGAGTACTGGAAGCCCTTCCGCGGTGGTCGACTGACCGCAGAAGAGGACGTGGAAACGGGGCTGAGCGCCGACACGCTTCAGGCGCTGGTGACCCGGCTCACCACAGCACCCGACGGCTTCAACGTCCATCCCAAGGTCAGGGCCCTGCTCAAACAGCGGGAAGAAATGGGTGCGGGCACGCGGCCCTTCGATTACGGCATGGCCGAGCTCATGGCGTATGCCTCCCTTTTGGCCACGGGCACGCCGGTGCGGCTCAGCGGGCAGGACTCGCAGCGCGGCACGTTCAATCAGCGGCACGCCGTCTGGGTCGATACTGAAACGGAGTTCCGCTACTCGCCCCTGCAACACCTTGCGCCGCAGCAGGGCCGGTTTGACGTGCACAACTCCATGCTCAGCGAGGCCGCGGTCCTTGGCTTCGAGTACGGCTTCAGCCGCGATTACCCTGAAGCGCTGGTGTTGTGGGAGGCGCAGTTCGGCGATTTCGCCAACGGCGCGCAAATCGTCATCGACCAGTTTATTGCCGCCGGCGAGGCCAAATGGGGCCTGCAGAGCGGCGTTGTTCTGCTGCTGCCGCACGGCTACGAGGGGCAGGGGCCGGAGCACTCAAGCGCACGCATCGAGCGATACCTGCAGCTGTGCGCCACTGACAATATGATTGTTGCGCAACCGTCGAACGCCGCACAGTATTTTCACCTGTTGCGGCGCCAGGCGCTTTCGTCCTTTCGCAAACCCCTGATCGTCTTTACGCCGAAAAGCATGTTGCGGCACCCCGACGCGATCTCACCACTTGCGGCTCTGAGCGCTCCCCGGTTTCAGAAGGTGCTGGTCGATACAGAGGCGAACAACCCGCATCGCGTGCTCGTGTGCACCGGAAAAATCGGTCACAGCCTGCGCATGGAACGCGCCAAGCGCGGCGACTTCAGCACGGCCATCGTCTTCGTAGAGCAGCTGTACCCCTGGCCCGAAAAAGATATCGAAACCGCGCTCGCCCACTATCCCGGCGCGGACGAGGTCGTGTGGGTACAGGAAGAGCCGGCCAACATGGGCGCCTTCGCCTACGCGTTTCCGCTGTTGAAGCGGGCTGCCGGTGGCCGGCGCACGCTGTCGGTCAAACGCTCCGCCGCGGCCAGCCCGGCAACCGGTTCGGCACGCGCGCATGAGCTTGAGGAAAAGGCCCTCATCGAGCTGGCGCTGGGCAAGTCGAAGTAAGCCGGTCCGAACGCGCATCGAACCACCAGTCCGGAGAACTCGGGGGCCGTTTCCGCCCTCCTCTCCGGAGACTGGTGGTTCGCCGTGCCTGAGATTTTTCCGCCGGGAAAGATTGCCTTCAAGAATGAGTCCGAGGCCCGTGTCGCTGCGGTGCTGCGCTGTGTGCTGGTGGACGACCCGTCCGCGATCCTCTGGTATGCGCCGCTCATCACCACGCGCCGCACCGACTTTGTCGTCTGGTCGTCCCTCGTTGGCCTGTTGCTAATCGAGGTGAAAGGCTACGGTGCCGCGAGCGTTATGGCCGCAGACCCGGAAGCGTGGCGCGTGCTGTGGAACGGTGTTCCGAAGCGAAAGAAAAACCCCGCGGCACAGGCACTCCTCTCCAAGGAGAAGCTCATGAGCCTGCTTGAAGTCAGGCCATTGCTGCAGTCCCGGCTCGCCGCCTATGAGGGTGGTCTGAGCTTTCCCGTCAACCATGCCGTGGTCCTGGCCAACATGGGCTGCAGGGAAGCCGAGAGTTCCACCTGCCGCTTCCTCGAAACGCTGCCCAGGGACTGCGGTGTGCTGTACCGCGACGACCTGCGTGGCGACTTCAACGATGCCGGCGTGCGCCGTGCCTTCCTTGGCCGCCTCTTGGGGAAGGATGCCGTCCGTTTTCGCCCGGTATTCCACGACGGCGCAGCAGCGGAGCTGCGCGACACACTCTTTCCCGAGCGTCGGGCGCCGTCGTCCGACGCATTTTTTCCCGAGCAGAGCGCGCCGCCGCCCGACCTCATGGCGCGTCCCGACGCAGAGCCTCTCCCTGCAGGCGAACGGCGGTGGTCGGGCCCGCCGACCGCCGCTCTTCCTCCTCCGGACCGGGGCATCGTTTCAATCCCAGCCCAGCACCCAGCCCAGCAC
>CAXUHM010000016.1:0-90391 GCA_964250935.1 uncultured Terriglobus sp. | reverse complement strand
AACAGTGCCAAGGGAAGCAGCGGGCGGCGCCGCCTGGGCGTCTGCGGGTGGCGGTGTCGGTGTCTGGGGCGAAGCGGACGTTCCTGCCGGGGGCGCAGGTACGGCCGCCGCGCCGCCGCTTTCCTCGATCACGGCAACCACGGTGTTGATCTGGACGGTGTCGCCTTCTTTCGCCTTGATCTCTTTCAGGGTGCCGGCACTGGGCGAAGGAATCTCCGCGTCGACCTTATCGGTGGAGATCTCGAACAGGGGTTCGTCGCGGGTAATCTGGTCGCCGATCTGCTTGAGCCACTTGGTCAGGGTGCCTTCAGTGATGGACTCGCCCATCTGGGGCATGACTACTTCGGTCGGCATAGGGATCCTCGAAATTGGTTGCGCATTGGCTGGCGGGACGGGCTACGCGTCACCAGGGCGGCATCGCCCTGATTATAGAAGTGCATGGAGGCAGCGTGGGCAGACGTCGTTCCACCACACCGCTGTGACCGATGTTTGTGGCCCGGCGCTCCTTATAAATCAGTGGTTTGGCGGCCTGCATCCGCTTGTAGAAGCGCGTCAAGTGACTCAGCAGAAAGCATTTGCCGCTCAAACACGACGCCAAAATTGCGCGCAACCGCATCGCGCGCATGTTGCAAATCCGGCGTAAGTGGCGGCGAATCATCCACTTCAAGCTCCAGCGACGTATTCTCCCGATCCGCAATCCCACACGCCACAATCCATTTAAAATCACGGAGATCAGTGGTGACATTGAGCGCAAAACCATGCGAAGTAATCCCACAGGACACGTGAACGCCGATGGCGGCCAGTTTTTTTTCGGGAATGGACCCACCAGGCACGGTCCAGACTCCCGTGCGGCCGGCGACGCGCTGAGCGGGAATGCCGAAGTCGCGGGCGGTGCGAATCAGGACTTCTTCCAGCAAGCGGACGTAGTCGACGGGGCCGAGATGCGGGCCGTGTTTGCCGGGCAAATCGCCGCGCAGATCAAGGATGGGATAGCCGACGAGCTGCCCCGGGCCGTGATAGGTGACCTCACCGCCACGATTGGTTTCGTGGATCCGGACGCCCCTGGAAGCAAGCAGCTCATCGGAGGCGAGAATGTTGCCCCGGCTGGCATTGCGACCCAGAGTGAGCACGGGTGGGTGCTCGAGAAGGAGCAGCGTGTCGGCCATGGTGTTTGCCCTGCGCGCGGCAACAAGGTCGCCCTGGAGGCGAAGACCTTCGTCGTAGGAAATGCGGGGAAGGTTGAGGAGATGAATGAACATGGCCGGCTGCCTGAGTCGAGTGTATGCGGATGAAGCCGCTGAACCTGCGCTCGCGATTGCAAGGGATTCATTCAGAGCAAAGAGCCGCACGCTGCAGCCTGCGGCTCTTTGCTCTGTAGGACGTGGCTAGCGCATTTGCCGAGTCGCACGGTGCACGACCACGTTTACCAGCGGTGTCCCGTATGCACGGGCCGGTGGGTGCGAGACGTGGGCACCTGGTAGAAGCGCATCCGCAGGCAGGATCCCGGCACTGCTAGGAGTCGATCTCCAGGCGGCGATCTCGGCACCCTTGGCTAGCGGTGAACGCTTACCGCAGCCGCGGCCGGAGGCACAGGAGCGAAAAGCTTTTTGGCGTTAAGGCCAGTGTTGTAGATGCCCCAGGCGGCAGGAATGGTCACAACAAGCCAGGCGAGGACAATCATGAAGGTGGGCGTAAGGGTGGGCGCGGACGGTGCGGTGCTGGTGGTCGTTGGGAGGGGCATGGGGTTCCTTGGTTAGGCGGCAGTGTTCGGTATCCAGAACTTTGCCGCAACTGGACGAACGAGCAGGTCCGCGATGAGGCCGATCACCATGAGCGCGCACATGCTGTGCAGGATGATGGGGTAAGCCTCGGCTCGGGGCCGGCCCGTGGCGACGTAGTGGTCGAGAATGCCATTGACGACAAGTGGGCCAATGATGCCGGCAGTGGACCAGGCGGTGAGCAGGCGGCCGTGAATGGCGGAAACGTTAAAGCCGCCAAAAAGGTCCTTGAGGTAGGCGGGAATCGTGGCAAAGCCGCCGCCGTACATGGAGAGCAGGATGCAGGCAACGCCGACGAACATGCCGACGGTATGCAGGGACGGCAGCAGGAAATAAAGGACGGTGCCAATACCGAAGAAGCAGAGGTAAGTGGTTTTGCGGCCAATAGTGTCGGAGACGGCTGCCCAGAAAAACCGACCTGCCATATTAAAGAGGCTGAGCAGCCCAACAAAGCCAACGGCTGCTGCAGGGCCGATGTGACCGCGGAACAGATCCTGGATCATGGGAGAAGCCTGTTCGAGGATGCCGATGCCGGCGGTGACATTGGCGCAAAGGGCGATCCAGAGCAGGGCGAACTGTGGGGTGCGCCAGGCCTGTGAAACGGCAACATCGTGCGTGCTGATCAGGGAACTGGAGGCCGCTTTCTGAACAGAGCCGGTGGGATGCCAGCCCGGTGCGGGCACGCGAATGGTAAACACACCGAACATCATGAACAGGAAATACAGCACGCCCATGGTGACAAAGGTCAGCGGGATGGCAGACGCGCCGTGCGGCCTGTAAAAGGCCATCAGATTGTTGGCGAGGGGACCGCCGATCATAGCACCCCCGCCAAAACCCATGATTGCAAGGCCTGTAGCGAGCCCAGGGCGGTCGGGGAACCATTTGATCAGCGTAGAGACCGGCGAAATATAGCCAAGGCCAAGACCGATTCCGCCAATGACGCCATAGCCCAGGTAGATGATTGCAAGGCTGTGCAGGTGAGCGCCGAGCGCGGCAACAACAAAGCCGGAGCCAAAACAGCAGGCGGCGTAGAACATGGCACGGCGTGGACCGGCCTGCTCAAGCCATGCGCCAAAGAGGGCGGCGGAGATGCCAAGCACGGCAATCGCGATTGAAAAAATAGCGCCGACCGCCTTCAGGCTCCAGGTACTGCCATCTGCGGCATGCAGGGCGAGTAACGGGTTCTTAAAGACGGAGAAGGCGTACGCCTGGCCAATAGAAAGGTGAATAACAAGGGCGGCAGGCGGAACAAGCCAGCGGCTGTAGCCGGGTGTGGCAACGGAACGTTGCCGATCGAGAAACGACAAACTCAAGGACGACCTCAGCGCAGCAGAGAAATGCGGCAATATGTGGACGGTACAAAACTGACATATCAGTCGTCCAGTGATGGCATGAAGGTTTGTTGCCCGGACAAACAAAGGTCCTCCGCATGCGGAGGACCCTGAAGGATTTCTACTACGCGTTCAGTGACATGCCCTTGACACTGCTGAAGCCGTCGAGAAGACTTTCAGACAGCGTGGGATGGGCGTGCTGGGTAAACATCAGCTCATCAATGGTCATTTCCGCCTCAATGGCGACGACAGCCTCCGCAATTAACTCGGTGGCATAAGGACCAATGATGTGGACGCCAAGAACTTCGCCGTATTTCTCGTCGGCAATGACCTTGACGAAGCCGTCGTGCGCATTCAGGATTGTGGCCTTGCTGTTGCCGGCCAGGGGGAACTTGCCGACCTTAATCGTCCAGCCCTTTTCTGCCGCCATGTCGCGCGCCATCTGCTCGTTGAGGCCGACAGAGCCGATCTGCGGCTCGCAATAGGTACAGGCTGGAATGCGGTTACGCGTGACGGCTTTGTAGGGTTTGCCCGCCATGTGGGCGGCAGCGACGGCACCGGCCATGCTGCCACCGTGGGCGAGCAGGGGCAAACCGGCCACGATGTCGCCGATGGCGTAGATGCCGGGCTCGGCGGTTTCAAAGTGATCGTCGACCTTGATGGAGGTGCGGTCCATTTCGATGGAGGTGGACTCAAGATTGAGCCCGGCGGTGCGCGGAGCACGGCCAATGGCAATCAACACCTTATCCGCTTCCAGGATGCTGTCCTTGCCGTCTGCGGTCATAAAATGGATCTTCACGCCATCGTCGACGCGCACGATCCTGTCCATTTTCGCGCTGGTGTGCATGGTGATGCCCTTTTTCTTGTACTGGCGCGCAAACTCCTTGGACACTTCGGCATCTTCGGCGGGCACCACGCGGTCAGCCATCTCGATGATGGTTACTGGCACATTAAAGCTGTTAAACACCGATGCAAACTCCACACCGACTGCGCCGGAGCCGATGATGGCCAATGACCTGGGCAGCTTGTCGAGTGCGAGAATTTCAATGTTGGTCAGGATGCGGTCATCGGGCGTGTATCCCGGGATCATGCGTGCGTCAGAGCCGGTGGCAAGGACGACCTTTTTTGCCGTGACGGTGCTTTTCTGGCCGTCATTGTCGATGTTGACGGTAAAGACATCGTCTTTGGCACCGCCGGTCAGCGTACCCACGCCGCGCAGCAAGGAGACCTTGTTCTTCTTGACCAGGTATTGCAGGCCCGCAGTGTGCTTGTTGATGATGTCGCCCTTGCGCTTGAGAACCTGAGGCCAGTTGATGCTGCCGCCCCCGATGTTGTCGATGCCGTACATCGCGCCTTCTTTGGCGTGATCGAAAATTTCTGCAGAGAAGAGCATGGCCTTGGTGGGCACACAGCCCACGTGCAGGCAGGTGCCGCCTAGTTTGTCCGTCTTCTCGAGCAATGCCACTTTGAGGCCGTACTGCGCAGCGCGAAACGCGCAACTATACCCTGCCGGACCACCACCGATCACGGCTACGTCGAATACCTGTTCTGCCACGGAATGCTCTCCTGGAAACCGCAGGCCGCCTTGCAAAGGCGCTGCCACCGGCGCGGGCCTTAGCCAGCACGCTTTTCTCAAGTTTACGCTTCCGCGCAGGATTGCTGGGAGAACGTGCGATTTCGGGCCATACTGAAAACATCATGGCGAGCACGACCTCCATTCCTGTAGAGGAGTACCTGCACACCAGCTACCGGCCCGACGTGGATTATGTCGACGGCGCGTTAGAGGAGCGCAACTTGGGCGAACAATGGCACAGTATCGTGCAGAAGACCATCGCTGCCGTCTTCTATGCGCATCGCAAAGATTGGGGCCTGCGTTCACTGACAGAACAGCGCGTCCAGGTCAACGCCACCCGTTATCGCATTCCGGATGTTTGCGTCGTCTCCTCTGCCGAACCGATCGTGCCGATCCTGCACGCGCCGCCGCTGCTTTGCGTTGAGGTGCTCTCACCGGAAGACCGGTTCAGCCGCACCCTGACGCGGGTGCAGGACTTTACCCGGATGGGCGTGCCGCAGGTGTGGATCATCGATCCGAATTCACGCGATGTGTGGACCGTGAGCAGTGACGGAGATCCTGTGCATCTGCGTGGCGACGTGCTGACGCTGCCTGGAACGCCGGTGCGCATGACGGTTGCGGAAATTTTTGAAGAGATCGATGAAGCGCCTCAGGCCTGAGACCGTGATCCTCACACCGCGAACTGGTGGCCTTACCAGCTTCCTAGTGAGAGGTGTATGCGGGCAGCCCGATTTCCAGGCACCTCAAAGAATGTTGACCGCGCGTGCGGCGAGCAGGGCGACGGTGGCAAAGGAGATGAGTGCCTGCACCATCATGAGCGCCTTGGCCCAGCGGGACAGCACGGGGCAGTCGGTCGGCGAAAATGCCGTGCTGGTGTTGAACGCGATAAACAGGTAGTCCATAAAGCCAGGGTTCCAGTGCTGTTCGCCCATGCGGGCTTTCATGTCGGCATCGAGCGTCATCTGTGGAAACAGGAAAGCGCCATCGATGTGGGCCTCGCGCAGCTCGCGCGCGTGCGGGCCGCCGGCGTCGAGCCGCCAGTACCAGGAAGCGAAGACCAGGATGTTGGTGACCCAGATGTAAGCGGCAGAGGTGAGCAGCGCCTGGGGCGATTCCTTGTGGGTGGGCAGCGCGGCAACCAGAAGGCCGAGCGACCACGCCATGTCAAGCGTGACGAGGCCGAGCAGAACATACGCGAGCACCTGGTACAGCGTGTCCATGTTGCGGCGCAGCGCAATGGAGATCGGCACGAGCAATCCGGCGACGAGGACGAGCAGAAGCCAGTCCGGGCCGACCGACAGGCTTGTGGGCAGCGCTAAATTAAGGCCGCCGGTTGCAAGCAGAGCCAGCACGGCGGGCCA
Source organism: uncultured Terriglobus sp. (assembly GCA_964250935.1). Taxonomy (GTDB): domain Bacteria; phylum Acidobacteriota; class Terriglobia; order Terriglobales; family Acidobacteriaceae; genus Terriglobus. The sequence goes on along the minus strand of CAXUHM010000016.1, from coordinate 84,348 downwards.
GCGCGGCTCGCGGCGCACAGGTCGCCTTGGATGGTTGCTGCTCGGCACAGATGCACCAGTTTATAAGCGACAGGCTGCTTGCTGCGAACCAGTCGCCGGAAAAGTTACGTCCGGGAACGTTGGACTGCCGCGCGAGAAGTGCGCAGGATAAGTGCTCAAAGCGCGACGGTGCTGCGGCCAGGCATGGATTCGGAGGACGGCAAGGAAGCAGATTCGAAATGTTAGGCCAACAGACGCGCGGCTTCCCTGGCGAAGTAGGTCACGATGAAGTCGGCACCCGCGCGACGGATGCTGAGCAGGCTTTCCAGCATGGCGCGATCGCGGTCGAGCCACCCGCGCTCAAAGGCGGCATGGAGCATGCTGTATTCGCCACTGACCTGGTAGGCGCCCATGGGCAGGTCAAAGCGGTCGCGGGCGGTGCGGATAACGTCAAGGTACGGGCCAGCCGGTTTCATCAGCAGCATGTCCGCGCCTTCTGCGATGTCCTGCTCGATTTCGCGCATGGCTTCGCGCAGATTGGCACCGTCCATCTGGTAGCCGCGGCGGTCGCCGAGCTGGGGTGCGCTGTCTGCCGCCTCCCGGAAGGGGCCGTAGAAGGCGGAGGCGAACTTGGCGGCATAGCTGAGGATGGGCGTGTTTTCACAGCCAGCGGCATCCATGGCCTGGCGCATGGCGGCAACGCGGCCATCCATCATATCGCTCGGCGCGATGACGTCAGCGCCTGCACGGGCGAGCGAACTGGCGGTTCTGGCAAGAAGCGGAAGGGTCGCATCGTTTTCCACGTGGGCGTGCTCGCCGTCGACAGTCAGGATGCCGCAATGGCCGTGGCTGGTGTACTCGCACAGGCAAACGTCGGCGATCTGCACGAGGGAGTCGAGCCTGCGGTCGGCCTTCAGGGCGCGCAGGGCCTGCTGGACGATGCCGTTGTCGTCCCAGGCGCCAGAACCGGTATCGTCCTTCGCCGCAGGCAGGCCGAACAGCAGCAATCCGCCGATGCCGAGCTCGGCACAGACAGCCGCCTCCTTCAGAGCCTCATCGATGGACAGATTGAAGACGCCGGGCATGGAGCCGATGGACTTGCGCACACCCTCGCCGGGGCAGAGGAACAGCGGATAGATGAGCGCGGAAGGCCGCAGGTGGGTCTCCCGCACCAGCGAACGCATGCTTTCCGTGCGGCGCAGGCGGCGCATGCGAGTGATGGGGAAATCCATCCCCTGATTTTACCGGCGTCCTCCGCGGGGCTGCTTCATCGGATAGGTGTAGGCGAACAAGGGGGAGGTTCGGATGAACGAGCAGAAATCCATCGTGGTGACGGGTGCGTCGACCGGCATTGGTTTGGCGATTGCGGAGCGTTTTTTACGCGAGGGCTGGCGGGTATTCGGCAGTGTGCGCAAGCCGCAGGATGCGGAGCGGCTGCGTGCGGCAGGCATGTTTCCGCTGGTATTTGACGTCACGGATGGAGCAGCCATTGACCGAGCGGCAGCGCAGGTTGCGGAAGTGCTGGGCGACAGGACGTTGCAGGGCCTGGTGAACAATGCTGGCGTGGCCATTGGCGGACCACTGCTTTCCCTTCCCATGGATCAGCTCCGCCTGCAATTTGAAATCAACCTGATGGGGCCGGCGCGGGTCACGCAGGCCTTTGCACCGCTGCTGGGTGCGGACACCACGCGTAAAGGCGGGCCAGGACGGATCGTGCAGATGTCCTCCGTTGCGGGGACCACGGCAATGCCGTTCCTGGGCCCCTATGCGGCGTCGAAGCACGCGCTGGAGGGCATGACGGAGGCGCTGCGGCGTGAGTTGATGCTGTTCGGCATCAGGGTGAGCGTAATTGCGCCGGGAGCAATCGTGACACCGATCTGGGACAAAGCGGAGATGTCGGATCTGGCGCAGTACGACGGGACACCGTTTGCACCTGCGCTGGCAAAGTTCCAGACCATGTTTCTAAAGGCCGGGGCCCGGGGTTTACCGGCAAGTCGGGTCGCCGACGCGACGTGGCTCGCACTCACGGCACGGCGGCCCAAGCTGAAATATTTTGTGATTCCACGCAAATTTGCGGAGTGGACGTTGCCGCAGTTGCTACCGGTGCGATGGATGGACCGGCTGCTGGGCAAAGGCCTGGGGCTGCAATACAAGGGACGGCTGTAGTGCCGCCCGGTGCTGCCGATAGAGAAGTCAGCCGAGGTTCGGCAAGGAGCACCGATGAAGATCGATCTGATGAAGCCTGCAAACGCACAGGCGCAGGTTGCCGATGCGATTGCGCATGTGCGCGAGGCGATGCTGCTGGCGGAAGACCGCGAGCTGAGCCACTTTCTCCAGGACGAGCAGCCGTGCGAAGCGGCCCACCATGCGGAAGATGCGGCGGTGCGGAATGCCTTGCTGTCGAGCGAGGACGCGTTGGTGCAGGTATTGCAGGCACTGCCGCCGCTACCGGCCGGCGTGGGACCGCTGGCGAACTAACGAACTTCGGACAACGGAAGAGGACGCATGCGAACTTTCACCATTTACACACAGGACGGCGTGGCTGGCGCGGAGCCAAGTTATGCCATCAAGGCTACGTATCCAGAGCCGACGCGCCGGCAACGCTATGGCACATTGCAGGTGTGCACGGGGTGGACGCGGGAACGGGTACTGGAGCAATTTCGCAGGATTGACCGCCACGACGTGGTGGCGCGACTGGCGCAGGAGCTTGCGACGGGATTTGCCCTGACCATTGAGATGGGGCGGCCGGAACTCATGCGGTGGAACCAGGCATAGCGTATTCCTCCCGGACGTGGTCCGGTGGCCGGCGCTTTCGCTGGGCCCAAGCAGTTCCGGCCGCCGTCTCGTGCCCTGCCGATGGCGGGGGTTAATAGGCGCGTTGGTACATGCGGGAGATGCGATCGTGCCAGCTAAGGCGGTCGTCATCGAGCAGGGCCCAGAGAAAGCCGAGACCAAGGGGAAGCAGAGACAGCAACATAGCCAGCAGACGGCGGCGCATGGCGGGTCGTGTGGGGTTGTCGTCGTTAAACGTGCACAGGGCGATGCGGGCGTAACGCATGCCAGGCGTGGCTTCCGTCAAGGTAAAGAAGAGCGCCAAGTAGAAGACGGTAAGCAGTGTGAGGCTGCCGCCGGCGGCGGCAACGGCCATCAGGCCGGTGGGCAGCTCCGGCGAGGCGTAGCACGCGACGGCAACGGCGAGCAGAAAGGTCGCGCCGATGCAGCAGGCATCAACGGCAGCGGCCATGCAGCGCGCCTCAACGGGTGCCGTGTAAAGCGGCAGGGCGTTGGAGACCTGGGAGTCGGGCGAGGCAGTCTCGTGCGGTGGTTGCCAGCTATCAAGGCGGATGCTCGACCACTCGGGCAGGATGCTCTCCGTCACCGCCATGGGAACGGTGGAGAATGTGTCGGCTTCCACCTCGAAGATGCGGAGTTGAGCGCGCTCCGGCGCAGCGGATGGGTCCTCACGCAACGGACCTTCCGCCAGGCGTGGGCGGGCCTTGCGTGCGGCAACCAGCTGGCGCGGGAATTCGATCAGGTTGGTGGGCAAGCCAGTCGGTAACTCCATCGGCTCGTGCACCGCTTCCGTCGAGGAATCGAACAGCAGGGTACCGGTACTTGCGGCGGAGGCGGTCATGGCCTCCGCAAAGACTGCGGTAAAGGCGGTTTCGACGCGAGCCTGTGGCTGGCGCTCGGCATTGGCGGCGGCATTGGCGACGAAGATATCGGCGGTGGAAGCGGTCCCGACAGCTTGTGGCATGGCGGTGAACTGCTGCGTGGTCTGCGTGAGCACGGGTTCCGCGAAGGACAGGACTTCGGTAAGAACGACCGTGCTGTCCACGTGAGCGGAGACTTCTTCCGCACCGTGCATGACCGAGGACGTGTCAGAAGCGTTCCAATGGGCAATGTCGTCGAGCAGGCGCTGCTGCGCGTGAGCAACAGCCTCGGCGTTGCGGCGCGCGACCTCGGCAGCGGCTTCAGCCTGGCGGGTGGCGACTTCCGCTTCCTGCGTGAGCAGATCACGGTACGAAGCCTTTGCCGCAAAGCGTGCGGCGACGGAATCGGCAACACGGCTGCCCTGGGTAGAGAGCGCCCGCGACAGGGGTGTGGAGGCATCCATGTCGGGGAAGTACGGGTGGTCGTTGCCGCGGGCCGGGCGACGGCGGCGATGTTGCTGGAGCCGCGCGGCGACCTCGCGTCTTAACTGCTCCTGCTCGTGAGCGCTGACGACGGCATCTGGCAGCGGTTGCAAGGGCAAAGGGGACGCAGTGCTCAAACGGGGTCTCGCTTTCCGTAGAATAAAACTGATTCTGGTGACTGACCTGAGTAGTAGCGGATGGACCGCGGGGCCGAGCCCGCACTTGGGATGGCAACGATTTGCCGTCTTCTGCTTATGTATCACGCTGTGTGGCGCGGCTGGAACGCGGTTGTACGCACAGGGGGTAACGGCAGCGGCACCTCCGGAGCCGTTGGCGGAAAACAGTTCCACCGTCCGGGATGGTGGCACAATCCCGCCGGGAACGCAGAACGATCTCCCGAACGATCCTGCCTTTCCAAATGCCGAAGGTACATTTCCGTTGGCGACGGAGGTACCGGGTGCGGGCTCGGAGCATGTAAGCATCACCGCACAAACGCAGAGCAGCCGTGGCGACCACGTCATCCTGGACGGCAAGGTTGTGATCGTGGATGGGGCGATGCAGGTTGAAGCCGACCATATTGACTACAACCGTGAGACGGGGGACGTAGAGGCAAGCGGGCATCTGCGACTGCGCGGCGGCAAAGCGTCGGAGCAGATCCGTGCAAGCCGCGGCACGCTGAATCTGCGCGACAATACCGGGCGCTTCTATGACGTCGCGGGTTCGGTCGGCCTGCGAACCGGGAGCAACGGTCGCATTTACACCGTGGGCAATCCCTTTCTGTTTGAAGGGCGCATGGTCGTGCAGCATGGGTCTGCGGACTATGAGATCTTTGACGGGTCGGTGACCAGTTGTCAGCTGCCGCGCCCAGACTGGCGACTAACGTCGGCGCATTTCGTGGTGCATGACGGCAAGGCCAGCGCGCACGGCACGGTGTTCCGGCTGCGCAACCTACCCATTCTGTACCTGCCGTTTGTGACGCATCCGGTGCCAGAGCAGGGCGCCGACCAGCGGCAGAGCGGGTTTCTGATTCCGGTTATCGGGCAGAGCTCGACCAAGGGGCTGGTGCTTGGCGAGCAGATTTACTTTGCGATCAGCCGGTCGACGGATTTGACGGTTGGGTCGGAGTACTTCTCCAAGCGTGGCTGGCAAACATCGGCGACATTCCGGTACAAGGGACCGGAACTCGACTTTGGCTATGCCCACTTCAGCAACCTGTTGGACCGCGGCTACTACGGTACGATTCTGGGCCAGGGCCCAGGCGGTACTGTCACGTCGACGACCGGGTACATCAACCAGGGTGGCGAAGACATTGTGGTGGGCGGACGCAAGGACTTTTCCGTACACACCCGGGTTGCGGGAGATGCGGAATACTTGAGCAACTACGCATACCGGCAGGCATTTACTGACAACTTTAACCAGGCAGTGACGACGGACATCGTGTCGTCGGCATACGGCACGCACGAGGTTAATGGGTTTGTGGGAGCAGTGGAGAGCGACCGCTACCAGGGGTTGAAGCGCACCCTTACCGGAGAGCAGGTGCGCATTCTGCACGCGCCCACGCTGGACCTGCAGGCAATGGAGCGTCGGCTGGGCAAGTCGCCCCTGTTGTGGAGTGCAATGCTGCAGAGCTCGGCCATCAAACGGACCCAGGGCACGGATACCAACAGCTCGCAGTTGAACACGGGTTTCGTGGAACGGCTGGATGTGCGGCCGGAGCTTTCCCTGCCGTTGAGCCTGGGCGGATTTCGGCTGCGGTCGTCAGTAGCGGTGCGCGACACGTATTATGCGCACTCGCGAACACCGGTGCCACTACCAGGCAACGCCCTGCCGGTAACGCTGAAGCAAAGCCTGAATCGGACCGACCTGGAAGCGGAGGTGGAACTCCGCACACCGACGCTGGAACGGACGTTTGAGGGTGGTCCGTTCAGCCGCCTTCTGGGGCGTTCGGTCAAGCACACCATCGAGCCGGAAGCGCACTACCGCTACGTGACCGGCATCGACGACTTCAACCATACGCTTCGGTTCGATCCGGTGGACGTGGTGTCGAACACGAACGAACTGGAATACGGCGTGACGCAACGGCTCTTCCTGCGGCCTTCGCGCATTCGACCCTGTGAAGAGGGTGAGACTCCGGACGATGGATCCGGCGATGCGGTCAGTGCGGCGAGCACCGCCGCGCCCAACGACGGCCCGGCCGGGCTTGGGCCGGCTTCGGGACGGGTGACCAGCCCGATCCACGATGGGAGCAATGTGAACTCCGTGGGCATCACGGCGTCGGCGCTCGATGAGTCATCGACCGAGGTGGAACCGACCTGTGGCGGAACGCGCGAGAGCCTGCGCTGGCGCATTGTGCAGCGCTTTTACGCGAACGACTACTTTGGCAGGAATGTGCTGGTGAACAACCGGCGCAATGTGCTGGAAACAACGCTGGACCTGAGTGGCGTGGCGTTTCTAACGTCACCGCGCAGCTTTTCGCCCATTGTGAGTCAAATGCGGCTAAGCGCGACCTCGCACCTGGACGTGGAATGGGACATGAACTATGACACGCAGCTGGACAAGTTCACGCAGAGCAACGTGTTTTTCAACTATCACGCGAAGGACTATTTCGGCGGCATGAGTTACGCGCGGCTGAACGCGCCGGGTCGGTTTCAGCGGCTGGACACGAGCACGACCAATGGAAATACCACGTCGCTGCTGTCGGACTTCAGCCAGCTGCGATTGCTGTTTGGCTATGGCACGCCGACAAAGGAAGGGTTCTCCGTCGCAACAAACGTAGGCTTGGATCTGACGGTACCGCAGCCGCAGTATGGTGCACTACAGATGGCCTACAACTGGAACTGCTGCGGCATCAGCGGAGAGTACCGCAAGTTTGAGCTGGGCAGCGTGCGCAACGAAAATGTATACCGGTTCAACTTCACCCTGGCTAACATTGGCAGCGCCGGCAACCTGCGGCGGGCAGAGCGGCTGTTCTAACTGCGCGGGGTTCGGCCAAGATCAGGCTGGTCCTGCGGCGATATCGTCGGACGGATCCTGCTGCGTCCACAACAGGACGGCCTGGGGCAGCGTATACCAGACGATGTAGGCAAGAAAGCCGAACATCTCCAATGCAAGCGCAAGTTGTTCTCCGTGCAGAGCGCTGATTCGACGCCCTGCAATCAGGTCGACGCACGCCACACCAACGACGGCACAAAGGCCAACCCGCCGCAGGATGCGGTACGCCACGTAGTGGGCATGGTCACGTCGCGCAAGATCGAATTCGTCGTTGGCGTCGCGAGGGCGAATGTGCATGCGACCCCAGTTGGTGCGAACGGCCCTGCGTATTTCGTTCCAGGAGTGCCGGTTTTCAAACCGCTTGACCGGACCATCCTCCACGCCGCCCAGCAGGCTGCAAAGTGGAACCAGCAGAAGAACCGACAAGCCGCGAGTGTCCCCAACAACCCCACACAGGAGGACACTGACCGTATAGAAGAGGATGACCGCCGCGTGTCGTCGACGGGTGGAGGTAAGGGCGATACCGAGCAGCCGCTGCTTTGTCATGCCGGGGCCTTTCCGCCGGTGCCGTACACCTGCGTGCTGAGCGGGGAACGGGTCGCGCGAGAAGATTGCCTCGACCGGCAGCTCAAAAAACTCGCACAGGCGAAAGGCAAGCTCGAGGCTGGGGCTGTAGTTGCCGCGTTCCAGGTATCCAACCGTTTGGACGTTGATGGTAATGCCATCTGCGAGTGCCTGACGCGAAAGGCCGCGCTCTGCCCGCAGAACCGCGAGACGGCTGTACACCGGGGCATCTGCTCGCACTTTGCGTGTGGGTCGCAGCACTTGTTGTCGTTGTACAACAGTTGCTTGTTGCGGGTCGAAAATTGCATATAGAAAAGGGAGGCCGCAGGGCCTCCCTTTCGGTTACTTGCACAATGCAAGAGTTTTGTAAATCGCCTGGTTACTGCTCGGCACCAAAGGCACCACGCTGCCCGTTCTTTGCGCGCGTAGGTTTTCTGGCTGGCAACCCGGCATCACATGGTAAGAGGAGATTCAACATGCGCTTCCACCAAATCGCGGCAGTTCTTGCGCTCGGCACCATCACCACATTTGGCGTCGCCCAGACGACGCAGGGCAGCGGCAATTCGCAGCAGAACACCAGCAGCCCCCAGCAGGGTACGGGCGACCAGCGTGGTGCTGGAGGGAGCGCCGGGAACTCAAGCAATGGTGGCGCAGGCACTACCGACACCTCCAACAGTGGCACGACGGCGCCGCGCAAGAGCAAGCATCACAAGCACCATGCCCGTACGCAGGACGCCCCAACGACTCCGGGTTCCAATACCAATCCGGGGGAAACTCCAAACAACGGAACGGCCAGCAACGGCTCCACGCCACCACAGCGGTAACGAAGTTTAAAGATTCTGGGAAGTGTGAGCCTTGTCCCGTCTTGTGGGATAAGGCTCACGCGCTAAGACTACAAACTGCCTGCGTTACGTCTGTCGCAGAATTCACCGGTTCAGGTACCAGGGAACGTTGATCACAACGACGCCCCGTGCACCCTGCATCAGCAGCAGGCCCTTGATGGCCGTGGAACGATGGTTGTGCAACAGGTACTCATACCAGTGACTCGCCACCAATTCCGGCACCACGACGGCCACCCGCTGCTCGGGATTCTCCTTCAGGATGTCCGCCACATACTTCAGAATGGGTGAGGTAATGAATCGGAAGGGTGATGGGACGGGCACAACACGGGGCGCACGCTGACTGTGCTTTGCGGCGGCGGCGTCCAGTTGAACCTGCCAAGTGCTCGCGGTACCTTCACCTACCTCGTCCGGACAGTCCACATGCAGCACGCGGACATCATCGCTCAGCATGCACGCGAACTGCAGCGCCGCTTCCGATGCGCGGGTCCATGCGGCCACAGGCAGCACGGCTACGGGCTTGTTCAACGGCTGCAGCTCAATGTGATCGACCTTGGTCTCCTCCCGAACGCGAACATAGTGGCGGTTTACGGCCTTCATCATCGCGATCAGCACCGGGATCATCAGCACCGTAATCCACGCGCCTTCGACGAACTTTGCCACCAGTACCACGATGGTCGTTAGCCCGGTTGCGATAGCGCCGACCAGGTTGATGACCATGTACAGCTTTGAACGCGGGCCGCCCTCGCGGCGCCAGTGCATGACCATGCCTGCCTGGGAGAGCGTAAATGCGCTGAATGCACCGATCGCAAACAGAGGAATCAGTCGATCCGTTACCCCGCCAAAGACGGTCAGGATCACTGCCGATAATACGGCCAGTGTAAGGATGCCTTCGTGGTAGACAAGGCGCCGTCCACGAATGGCAAAGAATCGCGGCAGGTAGCCGTCCTCTGCAATGGCACGGCACAGACGCGGAAAGTCTGCAAAGGCGGTATTTGCCGAAAGCGACAGCAATACCAGGATAGAACCGATGGTGACGTAGTACACGAGGCCCTTACCCGCGACAGCCGCAGTGATCATGCTCAGCAGGCTCTGGTAGTGTTTGCTACCCGGGTCTGTTGCCATGATGCCGTATGCCCGTGTCAGGTGGGCGATGCCGGCCAGAAAGATGCCCAGCAGAGCCACGATGACGGCAAGCGTCCGTCGCGCATTCTGCGAGGTGGGCTCGCGGAAGGCCATCACGCCATTGCTCACCGCCTCGACGCCCGTGAGGGCGGTGCAGCCGCTGGCAAACGCGCGAATCAGCAGCCACGCGCTTACCGCCGCAACTGCGTGCTCCGGCGCGGGCGGCACCACCACCGGTACGGCGTGGCCGCCAGCAAGCATGACCTTCACCGTTCCCCAGCCGAGCACACCCAGCAGACAAAGCACGAAGAGGTAGGTCGGCGCCGTGTACACCAGGCCGTTCTCTCGTACGCCCCGCAAGCTGATAAGCGTCAACAGCAGAAGGATCACCAGGCAGATGGCCAGGGTATGCGGACCCAGCGAGGGCACTGCACTGACAAGCGCGCCCACGCCCGTCGAAATCCCGACACCGACATCCAGAAGGTAGTCGAGCATCAGCGCTGCCGCGGCAAACAGGCCCACGTTCCGGCCCAGGTTTTCGCTGGCTACGGTATACGAGCCACCACCGCGTGGGTAGGCGTCAATCGTCTGTCGATACGAGAAGTACACCACCGCCAGCAGCAGGATGATGATCAGGCTGATCGGCATCACGTAGGCAATGCCCGCTGCGGCTGCCGGAATCAGGATGGTGAGAGCCGCTTCCGGGCCGTATGCCGCCGAACCCAGGGCATCCAGTCCAAACGTCGGTACACCTGTCGCAACACCGATCCGTTGCTCGCTGTCTTCTTCGCTGGCGAGCGGCTTGCCAAGCAGTACATCCATAAGTGACATGCGCCTTAGGATGCCGGTACCGCAAAACCGTCCAGATCAAACACGAAATGTCGAAGCGCGATGAATCCCGTATGTCTGGTCCTCGCCAGGACGCCGAACCGACGGACGAATGGTTCCCCCGAGCGCCACCTGGAACAGGGAGTTCAGTGCGGCCGAGGCGGTCATCGAGTCACACGCTGGTACTGCCCGGTGTTAGCGCGGCAGGCTCGCGGTCACTTCGCCGATGGCAGCAAAATTCTCAGCAGATGCGCCGGCGACGCAGCATCTGACCGCACCGTCAATGCTTCCGACGAGGGCAGCCACCGGACAGCCCCTGGACTCAGGACGACGTTGGCGGCGGAAGCACCGTCAAGGGACGACGAAGTCAGCGCAAGGAGCAGGGAAGCAGCCGGTGCAGGCTTGATCTGGCAAGCGTCGACGCCCACGCAGACAATCCTTTCGATTTCGACTGCCGGGGTATTAAATTCAAGGACATCAACACTGTGCGTAAGGTCCTGGGGTGCCTTGCCCCGGAACGGCTCCTTCAACTGCAGCGGAGCACGCTTCAATTCCACCCGCAGAAAGTCTGAGCTCGAATCCCCAAGATTCTCAATGCTGTGCCGCTCGGCAATGCCCTCAGCCACCCGATAGGACCCTTTCACCGTCGGTGGTCTCACGACCGAAACCGGGTCTTCACCTGCTTCGGCGTGATCGATGCGCACCTGTCCCGCGTTGTTCAGATACACAAAGATCGCGGCAAAGGCGGTGTGGTCATGCACCGGGATCTTTTCATGCGCGCCGTAATGTGCCCGGATCACCAAGACCTGGTCATTCTCGAAGATCAGGTTGTAGTTGTTCGGCAAGAGTTTTAGGGGATCTTGCGCCCATGCCGCTGGCTGGCATGCTACAGCGACGACGCCAAGCACAACACCTGCCATCCACGTCTTCAGCTTCAAACCGACCTCCCGTTACCATGCGCTCGTGTTGAAACGAAACGAAGACAATCCTCAGGCTTCATAAGCCATTCAGAGCCTTTAAAGGGCCTTGTGCGTTCTTGCCATTTCGCCAGTGTATGCCTAGGCTGGACAGGATGGAGAGCAGCGCAAATCGAGAGCAGTGGTGCTGCGTGAGCACCGATGTTTTGGAAGCAACCGTTCAGAGTTTGTCGAGCTGGCGAGCGCAACATGGGCCACAGGAGTTGTTGCCAGCGGCAGACCAGATGCGTCAAAGCTGCTACAGCCTGTTGCCGGGTCCAAAACCGATCAGCACCTCGCTGTCGGCCAAATTCTGCCGGGTGCTGTAGGAACGTCCCTGCCCCCTCAAATCACCTGAATCCACCGCCGCAGAGGATCCGATGCCCTTACCTTCTGACTACCTTGTGTACAGCCCGGAGGTCGAGACGATCGCCCCGGACGAGCATGTCACCTTCGACGAGCTGTCCCGCACCATGCAGCACATTACGCGTCACATGGCGGCTCGGTACCGGCACGCTTACCGGCCCGTACACGCCAAATCGCATGGCGCCCTGGTGGGAACGCTCCAGGCGCTGCCAAATCTGCCGGAGCCGCTGAGCCAGGGGCTCTTTGCTCTTGCCGGCACGCACCCGGTCATCCTGCGCTTTTCCACCAACCCCGGCGACATGCTGGCGGATAGCGTGTCCAGTCCGCGAGGCTTGGCGATCAAGGTGCTGAACGTGGACGGGCCTCGAGTTGCGAGTGACCCCGGTGGCTCCACGCAGGATTTCGTCTGCATCACCACGAACGCCTTCAGCGCTCCCGATCCAAAGGGCTTTCTGGCGCAGATCAGGACCTTTGACAAAGCCCTGGACACGCCTGAAGAGGTAAAGCATCTGGTTTCCGTGAGCGCTCGCGCCGCCAACGCCGTGCTCAAGGCCGTGCATCTTCCTTCCGCAACGCTTGAGGGTATCGGCGCGTCGTCCACGCACATTCTCGGAGAAAGCTTCTCGACCGTGGCTCCGCTGCGGTTTGGCAGGTACGTCGCAAAGCTGGGCTTCGCGCCCGGCTCAGAAAGCCTCAAGCAGCTGACGGGCAAGGCTGTCGATCTTGGAGCGGATTACAACGCGCTTGCGGACCTCATCAAGCAGTTCTTTCGCCACCAAACGGCCGTGTGGGACGTAAAGGCTCAACTTGCGCTCGCGCCAGAACAGCCAGGTATGGACGAAAAGGACAAGGACTTTCCCATCGAGGTGGCAGACAAGGTCTGGCCGGAAGACAAGAGCCCGTGGCAGACCGTGGCGCGCATCACGGTCGAACCGCAGGATACGTACTCCGACGCGCGACAACTCTTTGTCGACGAACGGCTTTCGTTCAATCCGTGGCATGCGCTGGAGGCGCACCGCCCTTTAGGGGGTGTCATGCGATCCCGCCTGAAAGCCTATGAGGAGGCCATCAAGTACCGGACGCAGCGCAACGAACGGGAGCGTTCTCAGCCTTTGGACATCGCCGACGTTCCGGCATAAGCGTCTGTTAGCCGGCGAGAGCAAGACCTTCGCCGAAGTTGTAAGGGAGACTCGACAGCGGCCTGCACCGAGGAAGCCAAAGGGCTGCCCTTATACGTGGGGCAGCCCTGGTTTGCCTAGGCGATACCAAGGCCGCCCGTCACGCCGTAGATTTCACCCGTAATGTAGCTGCCCTCCTGCGAGGCCAGGAGCACGTAGACGCCTGCTAGCTCAACAGGCTGACCGGGACGCTTGTAGGGCGTTTCGCTACCCAGCTTCTTGAGCTTGTCCTTGCTCCCGTCGGCTTCCTGCAGCGGTGTCCAGATGGGACCGGGGGCTACGCCGTTGATACGAACGCCGTGCTCCTCCATCATGGGCTTGCTCAGGCCTTTGGTGAAGTTGGCGATGGCGGCCTTGGTCATGGCGTAATCGAAGATCGACGGGGTTGGATCGTAGCCCTGCACGCTGGTGGTGTTGATGATGGAGCTACCAGGCTTGAGGTGAGGCAGCGCAGCCTTGGTGATCCAGAAGAGTGCATACACGTTTGTCTTCATCAGGGTGTCGAAGCGCTGCGTGGTGGTTTCAAGAAGGCCTTCGGTCTTGCCCATCTTGCCGGCGTTGTTGACCAGAATGTCGAGACCGCCGAGTTGCTCGACGGCATCGGCGACCAAACGCTGGCACACGCCCTCGTGAGAGATATCGCCGGGCAGCAGTACGGCCTTGCGTCCGGCTTCACGGATATACTGGGCCACCTCCTCGGCATCTTTCTGCTCCTCCGGCAGGTAATTAATCGCGACATCGGCTCCCTCACGCGCAAAAGCGATCGCCGCTGCACGGCCAATGCCCGAGTCGGCACCGGTCAAAAACGCCTTGCGCCCTGCAAGGCGACCAGAGCCCTTGTAGGAAAGCTCGCCGCAATCAGGCTTTTCGCTCATGGCGGCCTGGGTACCGGGTGCGGACTGGATTTCTGCGCTGGAAGGCGGACCGGGATATTGCGAACGCGGGTCCTGTGGGGTGATGAGATCGACTGGCATGCTGCTCCTTGTAGGTTGGGGGATCAAGTCTCTGTGGTTTCGAGTTGACGGTCGATCCGGTCCGTGGGTTCCGCTTCAGGTCATGGATCAACGACGTAGCGACGACGCCTACCGTTCTCCTATTCCGCCTAGGCGGACCGGCGTTGCCGATGAAAGGATTAGGTCACGCTCGTCCCGCGCACGGAAAGCTTCGAGCGGCGTGTTGGAACGAGCAGCGCCTCACTCGGCAACCGTTCTTCAGTGCTTTGGCTGGGGGGCCGCCGCATACGCACACTCTGCCGGAAGCTGCTGCTGCGGGTGAAAGTCATCGGAAATCTGAATTGCTGCTGCTCTAAACTTGATGCGATCCTGAAACGGGAAGTTGCGTAGGCACGGGTGCGGACAACCTCCCGCCACGTTCCGGGTTTACCTCTATCCGTGGTGCTTCGCGACCGTCGAGAAAGTAAGGTTAGCGTTCCGATGCTGCAGCCGCTGCAATTAGAAGAAGTGTCGAAGCACTACGCGGCGGACATTGCGGAGCTGCGCGAGTTTTTGGCCAAGGCCCGCGTGCCGGTGCAGGCCGTGGACTCGCTGGACGAGATGGTCGCGCGTCTGCGGGAGGATCGCGAATTTCGACGGGACGCGACGTCGCACGTTTGGGTACTGATGGATCGATGCCATCGAGCAACCGACGGCGATGGACAGATCAGCACGTCAGACCTGCTTGGGATCCTGGCGCTTGCCGCTGCCGGGCCGCAGTTTGCCGCGGCGGCGGGAGATGACGCGGCGCACGACCTGCTGCGGTTCGTCATGGCAGCGCGACGCCAGATGGAGGCTGCGCCGGAAAACCTACCCCGAACAACCGGGCCAACGGAAGATGCAGGGCCGGGCAGAGGGCCTGAAGCCGTACGGGCGAACGCGGTATCCACACGCGTCGCACAAGGCGATGCTGGTGACCGTCGCGACCCGGGTGACGTTGCGCCACTGCCCGCGCGGATAACCGGGCCGGAGCGACGGCACACCGTATGGTTGGCTGCCGCCTGTGTGATGGCGGTCCTGTCTGGCGGTCTGTGGTGGCACCACCGGGCGGCAAAGACCGACAGTACGCGCGTTACCACCATGCCGGCTCCAGCAGTCGCCGCTGTTCAGGCAGAGCCGGTAGGTCGTGAAGATTTTCGAGTGGTTGTCCGGCCTGAGGTTCCCACGCCTTTAGAGCACCCGGCAGAGACAAAGGCCATGCCCCAACGCATGCACGTCGCAGGGCCGCAATCAGTTCCGTCAAGACCGTCAGTCGCGTCGCGATTGCCTGTGCCACCCCGGTGGACGCGCGAGCCCGCGGCAGCGCCTGCCCGTGAAGGAGCGAGCGCGGCGGAGGCTGTAAAGCTTTCGTCCAACACCGGTGTCGCTGGCGGGACTCACGGATCGCCACCCACGACAGCATTGCCGGCGGCGGCCCGTGCAACCGGGCCTTCATTGACCTTGCCGTGGGCTTCACCTTCTGCGGACCAGCCGAGGCGCGTGACTCCTGTGCCGGCGGCAGTGCTCAGCAGTCAGCTTGGCGCGAGACGTCTGCCCTTGTACGCAACGGCAGAAGGCGGCGACGGCGCGGTTGCGGGGCAAAGGGTTCCCCGCCTGCTACGGCGGAATCCACCTGTGTTGTCCGGCGACGCATCAACACTGTTGGCAGAGGTGGAGCCGACAGAGATGCCGAACGTCTTTGGCGCGGGCAGGGTCAGCTCCGGCAATGCGACCGCGCAGGGCATCGTTCGTCCGGCGTCCCTCGGCATCATGGCAGGCAATGTTCTGTACAGTCCCGCGCCGGCGTACCCTGCGGCGGCTTCCGCATCGCACGTTCAGGGTGAGGTGCGGGTGCAGGCCGAGGTGGATCGTGACGGAAATGTCGCGTTTGCCCGTGTGATCAGTGGGCCGCCGCTGCTGCGGGATGCGGCGCTCGATGCGGTTCAGCACTGGCGGTACCGGCCGTACCTGCTGTCTGGAAAGACGGTCGCGATGAGCACGACGGCGATTGTGGAGTTTGAACTGCCGTAGACGCCGGGTGCAATAGCAACGCCTCCTGAGCTGGCGTATCGGGTGCTGCACCGGTGCCCGGGCCATCACATCCAATACCCATGAGTTCACCAGAGTCTCCGAGCGTGATGGTGCATGCCGCGCCAGAAGACAAGGATCCAGCAATTGCCTTTGGTTTTCAGAACACGTATCCGCGGTTGCCGGAGCGCTTTTACGCGCGCCTTCGGCCCACGCCGGTTGCAGCACCGCGGCTGATCGCCCTCAATGAGGCGCTGGCTCGGCAACTCCAGCTCGACCCGGTGGCGCTCGCAAGTCCGCAGGGCGTCGCAATCCTGGCGGGCAACCGGGTAGCCCAGGGCTCCGAACCCCTGGCGCAGGCCTATGCCGGGCACCAGTTTGGACACTTTGTGCCGCAACTTGGGGACGGCCGCGCGAACCTGCTGGGCGAGGTCATTGCTGGCAATGGCATGCGGTACGATCTGCAGCTGAAAGGGTCCGGGCCGACACCATTTTCTCGCCGCGGAGATGGTCGCGCGGCGCTTGGGCCGGTGCTGCGGGAGTATGTGGTCAGCGAGGCAATGGCCGCGCTGGGCGTGCCAACCACGCGCGCGCTGGCGGCCGTGGTGACCGGAGAAATGGTGTACCGCGAGAACATGCTGCCAGGAGCAGTGCTGACGCGGGTCGCGGAAAGCCACCTGCGCGTGGGAACCTTTCAGTTCTTCGCCGCGAGGGCCGACGTGGAAGGCGTCCGGGTGTTGTCGGACTACGCGATACAACGGCATTACCCCGAGGCAGCCACGTCTGGGCAGCCGTACCGCGCTTTGCTGGACGGGGTAATTTCGCGACAGGCGCGGCTGGTCGCGCAATGGATGCTGCTTGGCTTTGTCCATGGCGTCATGAACACAGACAATACGTCGATCTCAGGCGAGACGATCGACTATGGACCGTGCGCGTTTTTGGAGGCGTACGACCCGGAGAAGGTGTTCAGCTCCATCGATCAGAGAGGTCGTTATGCCTACACGAACCAGCCGCATGCCATGCACTGGAACCTGACGCGGCTGGCGGAAGCGCTGCTGCCACTGCTGGCCGAGGCAGAAGCTGGAGACGAAGTGGCGCTGGCCAGCGCGCGGGAGGCGCTGTCGGCCTTTATGCCGCAATACCAGGCAGCGTTTCAGAGCGGGTTGTGCCGCAAGTTAGGCCTTGCCGCAGAGCAGGAGGGAGCTGCCGCGCTGGGCGAGGACCTTCTGGCGTGCATGGCCGCAAATGGGGCAGACTTTACCCTGACCTTTCGCCAATTGTGCGATGCTGCGGCGGACCCGCAGGCCGATTCCGCAGTACGCACTCTCTTCCAACAACCAGCTGAGTACGATGCCTGGGCGGATCGATGGAGGCAGCAACTGGACCGGGTGGGTGGATCTTCGCAGCAACGTCGTGCCAGCATGGCTGCGGTGAATCCGGCGTTCATTCCACGCAACCACCTGGTGCAGGCAGTGATCGAAGCTGCGGTTGAGCGCGAGGACTTTCAACCATTTCGCGATCTGCTGCAAGTCACTTCGCGGCCATACGGGGACAGACCGGACCTGGTCGCGTATGCAACGCCAGCGCGACCAGAGCAGTGTGTCTCCGAAACCTTTTGCGGCACATAGGAGCAAGAAAGAAGAGAGGCGCGTCTTTGAACAGAACTGGCCTGCAGCACCGCATGGTCACGCGTGACAACTTGCCGACGGGGCACGGTACAAGGCAAGGTTGAACTACCGTGTATTTGTAGATGCGTAGGCATTGTGCGCTTGGGGTAACGATCGCACCTCCGGAAGCGGCTCCAATGGCGACACCTCCGTGTGGACCGCCACTCGCGCGTCATTCAGCACATGTATCCGGTGGGATAGGCGGTCGGCCGGGATCGGCCCAAGCGGTAAGCCTGGACCCTGCCACAACAGCCGGAAGTCATCAGTGCCGACACCGTGCGATTCCACAACACGCAAGTGATGCAGGCCCTTGCCGAGTGCAACGGCGACCGTGAGCGGACGTGCCGCATTGCCCGCCAGGCCGCACACCTGGCGTATCGGCTGTGGTCCGGTTCCCAGCAGCTTGCCATCAACAAAAACCGAACTGCCATGGTTTGCGATGACGGTAAAGAGATAGCCGCCATCTTCCGGCACGTCCACGTCGGCTGAAAAGTCGATGGAATAGCCTTCTGGCGGGTGCGGAACCTGCGCAAGGGACAGGGTGTTTGCCTCGCCCTCCACTGCAGCCGAGGCTTCGGCTGTAACTCGGTAGGTAGCACCGGGCGCGCGAGGCTGCACAGGAAGAGCAGGGTTCAGGCGATCGCGGATCACGGTCGGCACGCTTGCCCAGGTGTTTCGGCCTGCGTCGTCCGAGACATGCAGAAGCACGCGAAAGCTGCCAGAACCATCGAGCAGCGTGCCGTCGGCGTCGGGGAATTTGTGCCGGACCTTGCGCCCCGCTTTGGTGGTGCCGTCGCCAAAGACCCACTCATAATGAAGCTGCTGTCTGGCGCCCTCAGGCTGGGCCTCAAACTGCAGCTTTTGACCCGGCCGCAGCCAGCCGTGTGGCGCCAGCACGCGTACTTTCGGGCCGGTGTTGAAGACCGTAGCCTGCTCTGCGCCGTCCGTCGCCTGGATGGGGACAGCGGCTGCAGATTGCGCTGCCTCGCCGGCGATCACCATGTTGTCCAGCGTGACGTCGTGAACATCTCCTTTCAACACCGACGGCACCAGCGATGGTGAGGTGAGCGCGGCAATATCGGTGAAATGCACGCCGCGCACCGGCGTGGGCTGCTCCACATGGAACAGGGAGTACCAGTCGTCCAGCCGAATGTCGGTGAAGCTGTAACTGGCACTCGCGCCACGGCCTTCGGGGTCGGCCCACAACTCCATCAGTGCAAAGGGCACGCCGCAACCGCCCATGCCGGCATGCAGCACGTCCGTGTTGCGCATGCTGAAGTTGCCACCCTC
This sequence comes from uncultured Terriglobus sp., assembly GCA_964250935.1. Classification (GTDB taxonomy): domain Bacteria; phylum Acidobacteriota; class Terriglobia; order Terriglobales; family Acidobacteriaceae; genus Terriglobus. The sequence continues at coordinate 65,430 of CAXUHM010000016.1, read as the reverse complement.
AAAGTTCTTTTGCGGCCAGCCCGCGCGCACAATGTTGGAGATGCTGGTCGACACGACGCTATTCTCAATAGCGACATTCGTGACCGGCTCACCCTGGACGGCAAACGCCTTGGGACCATATCCCTCCCAGCTGCTCTGCATGGCAAAGACATCATCAGCAGCGCGGAAAAAGCTGTCCCGCACCAGCGTGTCGCCGCCGCCCAGCCAATCCATGCCGTCGGCGTTGGCATCGCCCTCGTTGGCGCCGATGACCTTGAGGTTGTCATACACGATGTGCCGTGAATCCTTCATCTGGATCTGCCAGGTGCGGCTGCGTACCACGCAGGTCAGGTCGGAGATGGCGATGTCGTGCGCGTTGTCCATCACAATGCAATGCCAGTTGCGCTTGTGCATCCAGCCGTCGTCGTCGGCCGGGTTCTGCGGGCCGTCATACACGATGACGCCTGGACCGAAGACCTTGACGTGATCCACACCCCAGACGTTGAGCGAGCCGAAGACGACCGCCCCCGGGGCAAGATAAATGTTTTCTCCACTGACTGCGTCGATGTTCTCCGTATGCGCGCCAGGACCGATGTAGTGCAGGCCGGGGCGTGCAGCAATAGGCGCATGCTTCTGCGGAGGGTTCGAAAACAGGTAAAGCATTTCGGCCCGGGCAAGATAGTCGTTGGGCCGCGAGATACTGATTTTCGCGGGCCCCTCCAGCGTAAACGTGATCGTGCGGCCGTTGCGTTTGGGTCGGATGCCGAGCCGCCATGGCTGGATATCGACGCCCTTGTCCCAGAACCCATCTGTATCTGCAGTAACTGCGATGGTCATGTGATGACTGGCCTCGAAATTGAGAAAGTAGAGGTTCAGCGCTGCGTGCATCACCGGTGTTGTCTGGCCGTTGATGTTGACAAGGAAGTGCCGGGATGCAACTTCCGCAGGAATCGGTGCGAGCGGCCGCTGACTCCCGAGAGCATCACCGCACCCGAAGAACAGCAGCAGAACAAGCTTGAGATAAAAGAACTGGCGCGGCATAACTACAGTACGGGGCCTTTCTTCCGACCGGCGGCGCGGCACACGACGAAGCAGGAGCCAGACCGTCCCTAACAGATCAGCGCAAGCGTAACGGTTGTGAACGACAACGTCCAACGAAGGAAGCAGATCAACCGTCCGCTATCGATGCAAGCCAAGGTGATTGGCGTTTCTGAAAGCTTCATCATTTGCCGATGCAGAAGGTGGAGAAGATCTGTGCCAGGATGTCCTCGGAAGTTGTTTGGCCGGTGAACGTGTCGAGGGCTTCAAGGGCCGCGTGAAGGGTCAGCAACAACAATTCATGGTGCAGATCGCCGTGTGCGGCAGTTTGGGCGTGCTGGAGAGCTTGCACGGTCGCTTCCATCGCCCTATGCTGGCGCACGTTGGTGACGGTTGCTGGACTGCCCGCAACGCTTTGTGCACCGGTTCCTTGTTGAACCATCCGCGTTTGCATTGCGGCGATGCCTCGCCCTGTCTTCGCGGAGACAAAGAGCGGCAGTGATGTTTCGTTAGCGGGCTGGCCGCGCCCGCTCGGAAGCACAGGATCGGCCACATGCATTTGAGAGCTGCATAAGTCGATGTACTGCTGCGGGGAGAGTGCATCGACCTTATTCCAAATGGTCAGTACCGGCGCATGACGAACACGTTGCAGCGCAGAAGCGACCAGCGCGCCCGTGGAGTGCGCTGCGGTTGCGTCAAGCACATGCAGGATCAGGTCTGCTTCCGCGATGGCTTCGTAGCTTCGGCGTACGCCCAGGTGCTCAATTTCGTCCTCGGTGTCACGCAGGCCGGCAGTGTCCAGCAGCTGGATGGGAATGCCGCAAAGAATCAAAGGCTCGCTGACAACATCGCGCGTGGTACCGGCTACCGGTGTGACAATGGCTCGGTCGCGGCCGAGCAGCCGGTTAAACAGCGAACTTTTGCCGACGTTGGGCTCGCCAACAATGGCGAGCTTGAGTCCTTCCCGCAAGGCGCGACTCTGCGCAAAGCTTGCCTCTAACCGTTGCAGTGGCGGCAGTAGCACGGCAATGCGCCTGGCTATCTCCTTGCCGGACATCGTCTCGAGATCGTCTTCCGCGAAGTCGATGCCTGCTTCAAGCGCGGCGATCAGCTGCAGCAATTCCTGCTTTATCGGAGCCACCTCGCGGCTGAGAGAGCCACCCAGCTGCTGTGCCGCGAGGCGTGCCTGCTCCAGCGTCTGCGCGTCGATAAGGTCGCGCACAGCCTCTGCCGCTGTAAGGTCAAGCCGGCCTGCCAGGTAGGCGCGTTCCGTGAATTCACCCGCCCGCGCAAGCCGTGCGCCATGGTGCATGGCGGCTTGAACCGCTGCCTGCAGAACCACGGGCGAGCCATGGGTACTGATCTCGACAACATCTTCGCCGGTGTAGCTCGCGGGTGCGGGAAACCACGTAAGCAGGCCGTCATCGAGTCGCTCGCCCTGGATGTCGAGCACCGCACCAAAATGGGCGCGTCTCGGCTCCGCAGCTGTCCGAAGCCGGACCAGGCGGTTGCCGATGGCGAGGGATTGCTGCCCGGACAGCCGCACCACACCAATGCCGCCACGGCCTGGTGGCGTTGCAATTGCAACGATGGTGTCGGTCTCGAGCTGGATGGAAGCAGACACGGTCGCCTTTGAGAACAACGGGTCGACGCGGTCTAGCGACGACGAAAGCGGCGAGCGATTTCGTCTGCGCGGCTTCCAGTGTCCGGCTGCTGTGGTCGTGACGGCATGTCTTTCGGATACAGCACGACAAATCGCCGCGCGCCTTCGCCGCTGGATTCCGTGCGCAGATCCCCTTGCTCCTTCAGAATCAGGTGCAACAGACGGCGCTCGCGCGAACTCATGGGGTCAAAGCTGAAGGGCCGCTCGTGGTCGCGCACATAGTGAACGCCGCGTTCTGCGGTCTCGCGAAGGTCGGCGGCGCGGTCAGCCTTGAAGCCGAGGGCGTCGAAGGAGATGCGGTCGTGCTCTTCCGGCTCAAGCCCAATAATCTTGGCGCATAAGTGCTCCAGCGCCCGCAGGGTTTCGCCATCCCGTTCCAAAAGCAACTCGGCATCTGGACCACTCAGGTCAACATACAGCAGTCGATCTTCCAGCTTGTCCGGGTCCGCCGCGCCGGCACCGGCAACAATGCGGTACTTCAGGCGCAGACCGCCAGCATGTGTGAGCAACTTCAAAAAATCGGCCGTTTGTGCGGCTGCTTTGGCCAGGTCTTCCATCGTTCCGGATGAGCTTCCTGCCACCGCTCCGTCTTACATCTGGGCGCGGGCGGGGGCTGCCTTATTGTAACTGCAGCCCAATGACCTAGAACTGGGTCGGCAATCTGCGTCAGCGCGTGCCCTCAAGACCTGACACCCAGGGTCAGGGGACGCTCGCGAGGCTAGGTGCCGCGTGGGGCACTCGGCAGCCTTGCCAGACTACGTTCTAGCGACGGCTGCTTGCGGTTCGTCCCTGGATGATTTTGCTCGGCGCTGCACCGGTCTTCTTGCGCGCGCGCTTGGCTGCAAGTTCACGCATCTCGCGACCCAGGGGACTCTGGTTCATGGCAAACTGCATCAGCACCATGAGCACATTGCCCACGCACCAGTAAAGACCAAGGCCCGATGCGTAGTTCCACGTGATGAAGAGCGAGAATGCCGGCATCATAAAAGCCATCATGCGTTGCTGCGCCGGGTCCACGCCCGGGCTAGGCATGTAAAACGAGACTAGAAACTGGCTGATGACCAGGAAAATGGGGAGGATGTGGTACGGGTCCGCCTGCGTAAGATCATGCAGCCAGAACCAGTGCGCCGATCGCAGCTCAAACACTTTTGGAATGGTCGAGAGCATGGCAAACAGCAGTGGCATCTGGATCAGCGTGGGCACACACCCGCCAAACATGCTGACGCCGTTCTCCTTCTGCAACGCCATGATCTCGGTGTTCATCTCCGAGCGTTTGGGGTCAGTCACTTTGTACTTGGCGTACTTTGCCTTAACGGCATCCATCTGCGGCTGAATGCGCTGCATCTTGAGCGCCGACCTCATGGTCTGGATCCGCAGCGGGATGAGCACCGCGTTGATCAGCAACGTGAGCACGACGATAGCCCATCCCCAGTTGCTCGCCAGATGCTTCTGCACCCAGTACAGGGACGTGAACAGCGCTTTCGCAATTGGGCCAAAAAAGCCGAAATCAAGAATCGGCTCCAATGTGGCGGACGAGCCGGAAACCTGTACCGACTTCAGTACCGGCACCGACTTGGGGCCGGCAAAGATGCGCAGGCGGTTTACGTTTCCAACAGTGCCGACAGCGATGCCAGGAATGGGAACATCAACACTCTTGCCACTGGGTTTGCCGCTACGCTGCAGTTTCTGCACGTCAATCTTATTGGAAAGCGTCACCGCCGTTGCGCTGCCTGTGTCGTCCGGCAGCATCACTGCCGCAAAATATTGGTCACTTACGCCGGCAAAGTCTACCGGCGCGTTCAACGTTTCGCCGCCCACAATCTTCTTAAACGCAAGGTGATTTTCCTTGCCGCCGGTCATGGTCTCCAGCGTTCCACCGTTGTAATCCTGCGGTTGCTCCTGATCGCCAAAGCCGCCCGGCCAGGCCAGCAGCGCGCGCACGGGCAGGCCGTTTTGCAGCACCACGGTCTCGGCTCTAACAACATAGCTATCGTCAAAGGCGAACGTCTTGGTAACGTCCAATGCTCCCTGCGCATAATGAAAGGTGAGTGTTCCCGGCGTGGCAAGCGTGCCCGTGGCCGACGGCACGAACAAGGTACGGTTCAGGTTGCTGGTCAGAGCCGCATCGTAGGTGTGCAGAGACAGCGGAAAGCCAAACTGCTTTGCTGCCTCACCGTTCACTAGGTCGAGCGGCGCGCCATAGCGATCTTTTTGGCCTTTGAGTACCCACGAGCGCACAACTCCGCCGCGGCTGGAAAACTGGATGCGGTACAGCGCATTCTCGACCGTAATGGTATTTTCCGCTGCACCCACCACGACCGGAACCGCGGGCTGTTGCACGGCCTGCGCATTGAAACTTGCCGTAGACCCGGTCGGCCCGGACGTCTGCACGGGCGTCGAGGCAGTCTGTGCCGGCACGGTAGCCGTCGGCTTTTGTAGCGGCTCGGTTTTGTGACTTCGGTACAGCTGCGACGCGGCGAACACGACGACCATGGCCAGCATGGCGTAAAGTAGCAGCTTGTTTTCAGAACCACCGCCGCTCGCGTTGGGATTACGAATCTCTGCCAATTGCTTCCTCTTCTGTTTGCGGACGAGGGCTGCTCGTGCCGTTGGCTGCGCGCGTGGTTGCTCGTCCGCGCTCCGACGCTGCGGAATCAGCCTGTATCCATTGTAGGGGGTCGAGCGGTGCCGGTGGGCAGCCGTACTTCACGAGAGCGGCACCTGATCAAGACCGCCGCGGCTGAACGGGTGACAACGCGCGAGTCGCCGCACGGCAAGCCAGGAACCGCGGACGATGCCGAAACGAGCAATCGCGACCTCAGCATACTCCGAACAGGTGGGTCGAAACCGACAACCGCCAATGCCGAAGCCGTGCAGCAGAGGCGACAGCAGGCGGCGGTATAGCCAGAACAAGGCGCTCACCGTTTCGTCTTGCTGCGTGGGGGTCGAGGCGCGGGCGGAATCTGCGGCTTGTCGGCGAGCTTGCGCACAACACGAAATGCTTGAGCGACGTCTGCTTCAACGGCCGTCCAATCCAGGGTCAGGATGGTGCGTTTGGGATGCAACACCACGTCCACAGGCAGGTTGCCGAGAATGGGTGCGTGCTGACGGACAGCAGCCCGCAGACGGCGCTTGATACGGTTGCGATCATGCGCCTTTCCCAAAACTTTACCGACCGTGAGACCCACCCGCGGCCCATGAATCGGCTGCAAGTGCACTGAAGGATCTCCGGCAGGGCTCAAGGCGCAATCCCCGAGCGGCCAAGCGGGCTTGCTGCTGTCAGGCGTGCGTCGCGCAAAGAAGAAACTCATCTCCTTGGCATACTGCTTACGCGCCAGCTTGTACACCTTCTGAAAATCAGCGTGACGGCGAAGGCGCAGTTGCGCCGCCACAGATGCATCGGCGACAGCCATCTCGACCTTGGGTGGGGCATTCGTCATAGACAACGCATTAAGTCAAAGGGGCAGACCCGAAAGTCTGCCCGATGCAGAACGTTCGTCCAGACTAGTCGCGGAAGCCGGCGGAAACGGCAATCTTATGACGGCCCTTGGCGCGACGGCGGTTGAGTACATTCTGGCCAGCCTTGGTCTTCATCCGGGTAAGGAAACCGTGGGTCTTGGCGCGGCGGCGGCGATTGGGCTGGAAAGTACGCTTTGGCATGGGACTGCTTCTCCTGCTTCGGAGGGGGCAGTAGTCGCACCCTCGTCCTGAGCTGTAAAGTGAATGTCCGGGGCAGCGCTCTTGACGGCGCGGGTACACGGCTAGGACAACTTCACGATGATACCTCAAAATCCACAGCTGCACCAACGAAAGACGCCGGACTCCTTGCACACTCGGCAGGAAGGGGTTCTCAGGAAATGTGCGCGAATGCTGCGAACAGGCCGTTTGCCTGCGTGCCTGGCGCTGCTTGCCACACCTCCGTCTTCGGTCACCAGTCAGGTGGTAAAGCCGTCAACGGCACCGAATGCGCAAGCCGTCGTCGTCGCGTCCTCCTGCGATCTCCTGGCGCGACCCATGGAATTCAACGGTCAGCACGTCCAGGTAACCGGTACCGTACAGGCCGGGCTGGACGACTTTTTGCTGCGCGCGGATGGCTGCACCGGCGTGCGGCGTGATGCCCCCTTGGCGGTATGGATCGATCTACCCGAAGGGTCGCGCGCAAAAGTGGGGCCGGCAATACGCACCGTGTTCGCCGTGGCCGGCTCGGCTCCTGCGCCGTCCTCAACAGTCCACTTGGTGCGCAACGCTGCATGGAAGACCTTTGAAGACGCACTGACTGCGCCGCTTCGGTCGGTCGGCAGCTGCCTGGGATGCGTCGCGAATACCGCAACCGCTACCCTGACTGGCTGGGTGGAGGCAGTGGACGCGCTCCCCTGGCAGAAGGACGGTGAGCATTTCACCGGGTACTCCGGGTTTGGCAATCTGAACGCCTATCGTGTCCGTCTGGTGCTTGAGCAAGTCACCGACGTCACGCCACACCCCGTGAACTACGGCGCAGCGGCCAATGCACTGGCCATGGCAAGTCCTTCGCTTCCCCCGGGCGATGCCGAGCGCTTACTGCAGAGCGCAAGTGAAACATTCGCGAATGGGACCGCGGCCTATGGCCAACTGCGGCGAGCCGGCGTGGCGTTTGGCAGCAAGGCCGATCGCAACGGCATCCTGATGCGACCGCTCCCGCCAAACGAACGCCGGGCCGGGGAACAGACAACTGGCGCCATCAGCAGTACCGACGGCCTGATCGCCTACGTGGACTACGACCCCAACCGGTTGACTCCGGACGGCCTCGTACGCGCGCTGGCGATCGAGGGCAGCGCTCTGGCGGATGTGCGTGAAGCGCGTTCGCGTCCTGCGCTGGTGGAGCTGGACGGACACGGCGTGCAAACCCTGTTGCTGCTGGCAGCTGCAACAGGCATGCGCAGCCTGACGCTACCGGGTGGTGCAGTTCTATGGCAAAGTGTATGGCCTGAAACAGAACGCAAGGATCATGTGACGACGGCACTGGCCCTTTATCTCGGGCGGTGGAAGGTCGATGTGCCGCCGCGCCTGACAACCGCACCGGCCGGAGCGCCATAACCTGCATGACACCGGGAAACGAGAAAGCCCTCGCAGGTGCGCGAGGGTTTCTGTTTGCCGGTTGCCGACCAATGACTACTGCACGGTAATGGTCAGATTGGCCGTGCCTACTGTCGTGCCGGCCGGGTAAGAACTCGCGGTCACAACGTAATTGTAGGTAATGGCGCTGCCGGTGGTGGTCGTTGTTGTCGTGGTGGTTGTGGAGAGCGGTGCCGAACCGTTACCGCAGCCGGTGACGCCCAGGACTGCAAAGGTAAAGGCGATGGCAAGCAGTCCACTGGAAAGCAGCCGTGCCTGCGCAGTGCGGCGACGCAACGTTAGACCACCCAGGACAAACCCGCCAAAGGCAAAAGCGGCCCAGGGCAGGTGACTCCTGCCTGTGGTGCCTGCGGCGGTGAAGACGTTCCCCGCAGGCTTGCTCAACTGCGACAACGTGGAGCAGCTTGCGGTCGTCGCGTGGTATTTAATGCTCGCGCTCACCGTACTCCCCGCCGTCACGCCGGTGTCGAGCGCAACGGTGTTGCCGCCATTCGCAGCAGTCGCACCATTGTTGGTGTAGTCGCCATTTGCGCCGGTAAAGCAGCCAGGCGCTGTGGCTGAGCCGCTTGCCGGGGTCAACGAGTAAAGCACCAGGCCCGTATAGCCGGTCGAGCTCAGCGTAAGGATCGCCGTGCCTGCGCCGCCGGATGCGACAGCAAGCGTGGTCGGATTTACGGTAAGCGCGAACGTGCCTACCGATGTGCCTGTATTCAGCGTAAACGTGGTGGTGGCGGAGTTGTAATTCGTGTCGCCGCCATACGTTGCGACGATCGCGTGCGTGGAACCGGAAAGCCCCTGCGTGCTGAGCGAGAAGGTGGCAGCGCCATTCGTCAATGTCGCGGTGGTTGCGGTACCACCATCGACCGTGACGCTCACCGTGCCCGTAGGCACCGCACCACCGGCAATACCGCTGCCCACATTGACGGAAAAGGTTGAGGTCGTGCCGCTGTTTGACGTGTTCAGGATGGTGAGCGTGGGAGTTTTCACCGTCGCCGTGGCCGAAGCTGAAATTGCCGCGGAGAATGTCCCGATATTGACGGAGCCCAGACCCGTTACCTGGTCGTAGCCGACACCCGCTGTGTAACCAACCATGGCGTTTACGCAACCCGGAATGCCGGGAAGACACGGAACCTGGTTGGAGCCGGTCGTAATATCGTTGAACACACCACTGTTTGTCGCAGCCAGCGCGTACAGCGCGGGATTAATGTTGCCCAGCCGCTTACTGCTGTTTGCCTGCTCCACCAATGCCAGCATGCCGGCAAAGCTGGGCGCCGACAAGGACGTCCCGCCGACAATAAACCCTCCGCCCGTGGTCGCCGTGCAGGCGCCCGTCACAGTGGCACCCGTGCTGGTGGTCCCCGTCGTGCTTGGGTCGGCCGTGCAATAGATATACGGATCGTGGCTGTAGGCCGCGGAAAATGCGATGTCCGGCACATGACGAAAGGTATCGCTGGGAACGCCTGTACCAACCTGCCAGCTTGGTTTGCTGAACACAATACTGGTACCACCGCCACTCGCTCCGAAGCTGGTGGAGTTGGAATCATTCCAGGTGACCTCCGGAATATAGCTCAGAGCCGACCCGTTCTGACTGTTATTCGTCGTGCTCCAGTAAGTTCCCGAGCCCTCGCTGAAGGTGGTTCCGCCAACACCAATCACGTTGGGCGAGCTTGCCGGGTAATTCACAGCCAGGCCGTCATACGCCGTGGGCAAACTGTCACTGTCGCAGGCCGCAGCACCGGAGTCACCACTGGAGTTGATCACCGTCTGACCCTGCGCGCTTGCCTGGCGCAGGTATGGTTCCATGGTGGCCAGGTCCGAGCCCTGGGCGATCTCACAACCGCCGTAGCTTAGCGTCAGAATCGGTGCAAGATTCGAAGTGATGGCGTACTGCAGCGCGGTAAACACGCCGCCGTTGCCGTTGCCGGTGTAGATGAAGTTGATGGTGGCACCCTGTGCCACGCCGCCCGCAAACTCAAGGTCGGCTTCGGACTCACCTTCATCACCCGCAACGACGGTCGATGTTCCGGTTCCTGGAACAAGGGTCAGCGTTGGTGGCACCACCGGCTGACCGGTAAGCGTCTGGAAGTAGCCAAGCTGCGTGGTGCTCACTGCGGTCTGGCCGATCACGCCGATGGTGATGCCGCTGCCGGTATACCCCGAGCTGAACAGCCCATTGGCGCCGTAGATCTGGCGAACATCGTACGGTGCGAGCTCATGCACAGGACTCGTCGCAGTACCGCCGGTCAGCTCCGGATGCGCAAGTGCGGCAGACTCCTGCTCCGTCAGCATCCGCTGCTTGTGGTGTGATTGCAGCCGGTAGGTGCTCAGGCCCTGCACCCCACCCACAATGCCGACAAATGCAGAGGGGATTGAGGGTGCGTTGGTATTGCTGATAAAGGTCTGGCCGTCACGCTTGAACTGCTGCAGCCCTGCATGAAACGCCGTTTCCACGTTGGCCGCGGAACCCGAAAACTGGATCGCATTTCTGCTGGCCGGAACACTGACCACTTGCAGGCCCTGGGATGTGAGCCAGTTCTCCAGCACCTGCAGATCACCGCTCGCAATGCCAAACTGGTCCCCGAACTGTGCTGGTGTCAGCCACTTGTGAAAGCTGGCCGATGCGGGGTTCTGCTGGTCGGCGAGCAGCTGATCGAGCGCCTTGGTCTGGGCTGCGGTGGGCGCCAACACCAGCACCATACTTTCGAGCGTCGTGGCACCGGGAACACCACCGAGCGACTGTGCTTTGGCCAGGCGACCGGAAATCGCCTGCGGCAGGCTCGCACGGTCAGTCGACAGGGCAGCATCGGCACGCAGACGGCTGGGCGGAGCAGCCGAGAGTGCGAGCGTTGCCGTGCATGCGGTCGCAAGGGCAAGACTGACGGACCGCAGGGAAGTGGACTGGCGCGGACGAGGCATGCGGGGCAACAACGTTGTAGGCACTGGGTTCCCTGGGCACGAACGGCGGTTGAGGAGGACGGAAAAATACAGACCGCCTCATTGGACGGCCAGAACACGGAGAGGGCTACAAAGGGCCTTCACGACATTTTGTCGCAGAAACCAGATCGGGAAACCCGTGTTCCCGGCAAAAGTTGTGCCGGGACCGGTAATCTTTGCGTGGCACCAGCCGCTCGTGCGATATCCGAACTACTTCTCGACGCACAGCCAGGAAAGCGTCTGCTCCAGCCATTGCTTCTGCTGTTTGCGCGGAACGATTGCGTCAAGAAAGCCATGGGCCAGCAGGAATTCGGATCGCTGAAAACCATCCGGCAGCTTTTGCCGGATCGTCTGCTCAATGACACGCGGCCCTGCGAAACCGATGAGGGCACCTGGCTCGGCGATATTCAGGTCGCCCAGCATGGCAAAGCTCGCAGTCACTCCACCGGTCGTCGGATCGGTCATCAGGCTGATGTAGGGAACCTTTGCCTGCGCCAGGCGGCCCAGCGCAGCAGAGATCTTGGCAAGCTGCATTAGGCTGGCGATCCCCTCCATCATGCGCGCTCCGCCGGAGGCTGACACGATCACAAGCGGATGGCCGGCTTCGCGAGCACGGTCCACCGCGCGCGCAATCGTCTCGCCCACAACGGCACCCATGGAGCCACCGATAAAGCCATACTCCATCGCGGAAAGGACAACCGGCTGGCCACCGATGAAGCCGGTCGCATTCACAATGGCATCCTGCAGGCCGGTCTTGCGGTGAGCTTCGGCAAGGCGCTGCTTGTAGGGTTTCAGGTCGGTAAAGTTCAGCGGATCGGTCGAGCGAAGATCAAGATCGACCAACTCATACCCAGGATCGAGCAAAAGGGCAACGCGCGACCGGCTGTCGAGCTTGAAGTGGTAAGCGCAATGCGGACAAACCTGGGCATTGGCTTCCAGCTCGGCGCGGAAAATGGCCTTGCCACACTCCGGGCACTTGACCCACAGCCCCTCAGTGCGAACGGTACTGCTGCGACCGCGCTCTGCTTCAGTCGTGCCGGCTGAAGTGTCGCCGGCGAGAGAACCGTCCTGTCGTTTAAACCAACTCATGGAATCGTCGTTCAGTTTACCCTGCCGTGCGCAAAACATGGCGGGCGGCCGGATTGCGGCTGGCCCCGCGCCTTCAGGTCCCCTCAAGTCTGCTTGGGTGCTGCCGATAGGTGCTTTATTACGAAGGATTTGAACCACTCATGGCCGAATGGCTTTCTCAACTTCAAACGGACGATGACACCAACCAGTTCTGCCGGTTTGTCGCCCGACAGCCGATCCTCGACCGGTCGCGGCGGACCTTTGGCTATGAGCTGCTCTTCCGCACGGGTTGGGAGAATCGCTTCTGCGCCGATGGCGAAGTCGCTTCGCGTCACATGATCGACAATGCCGTGGCGTTCGGCATGGAATCGCTGGTGGGCGAAGCCGTGCCGTTTGTAAACTGCACCCGCGACCTTTTGATGAAGGGCCTGCCCACCCTGCTGCCGTCCTACACCGTGCTGGAGGTGCTTGAGGACGTTGAGGTGGACAGCGACCTGGTCAACGCCTGCAAGCGCCTGGCCTCTCTCGGCTACCGTCTGGCGTTGGACGATTTCGACTTCTCGGACCGGTGGGAGCCGCTGCTGGGCTGCATCAGCTACGTCAAGGTCGATTTCCGGTGCACAACCCCCAGGCAGCGCCGTGACCTGCTGCACCGCATGCGCTTTCATTCATTGCAGTTTGTGGCGGAAAAGGTCGAGGACGAGCACGAATTTCAAATGGCCATGGATGAAGGTTTTCACTTCTTCCAGGGCTACTTCTTTACGCGCCCTGTTGTGCTTGGCCGGCCTGCGCTCAACACCGTCATCAACCGTTTCCGCTTCTTGGCAGAGCTCAGTAAGCCGGGGTTCAACGCCACGGAAATTCTTCGCCTGCTCAAGGAAGAGCCCACCATCACCTTCCGCGTGCTTCGGCTCGCAAACAGTGCGGCAATGGGTGCGCGGGAACCCCTCAGCAATCTGCGCACGGCACTGGCCATGATCGGCGAAGAACAGTTTCGCAAAATGGCATTCACCGCAATGACCAGCGAGTTGTGCGGCGGCCAAACCATGGAGACCCTCCGTTTCATTCTGCAAAAGGCTCGCTTCTGCGAACTCCTCGCGCCGGAACTGCAGATGGAGCCGACCGAGATGTATCTCTTCGGCATGCTTGCGGTCATGCAATCCACGCTCAACCTGCGCGATGCTGACCTGTCCCAGACGTTGAAGCTGCGACCGGAACTGGTCGCCGCGCTGCAGGGCGTGGAAAACGATTACAGCCTCGTCCTGAGCCTGTTCCAGGCGCACAGCCAGGGCAATTGGACCGCCTTCACCGAGGCGGCGCTTCGCCTTGGTCAGCAGGAAGAACTTGTGTCGCATCGCTGTCATGAGGCCCAACACTGGGCTTCCGAGGTCATGGCCATCACCTAGCGTGTGCGCCTGCCGAACCCCGTTGCCGCGGCATCAGCCCGGACCTGCAACAACGGCAGAAACGCAAGACATTCCGTGCAAACGGGATGGGAATGAGACGCCGGCAGCGCATCGCGGGCAGTACGAAAGGGAGTCAATGCTGCGCAGGAGGTGTGCCGTGATGAGTCGTGTCTTCTCGATGTTGCGATCGTCACGCGCCTCCGTGCGAGGTTTCCGCGCGCTTCCGGCAAGCGGCGCAGTGGCCCGCACCCTGCTCTGGATGCTGGTGCTTCTGGCGCCGACACGCATCCACGCCGCCGCGGAAAGGCCCGGCATCGATGGAAAGCCGACCGGCAGCGTCCTCGCGCAGTATGTTCAAACTGCAATCACCAGTCACAACGGCCTGCCCGAAAACACCGTGCGCTCCATCGCGCAGAGCGTGGATGGCTACATCTGGCTGGCGACCGAAGAAGGCCTGGTGCGCTACGACGGCACGCACACCCGGGTCTTCGATCTGCGCACCGATCCCATGCTGCGCGACAACTTTATCCAGACGCTCTCGGCCGCGCCCGATGGCAGCGTCTGGCTGACGAATCGCAGCGGCGTCAGCCGGTATGCGCACGGGGTCATCCTGTCGCATGCGCCCAGCCGTGGCGTCACGCTGACACTGGTGTTTTGCGACAGCCAGGGTACGGTCTGGGTGGGCACGGACACCGGTCTGTACACGGTCGCCACCGACGGCGGAACGCTTGTGCCCTTTGCCGGCATCGCCCAGACCATCGGCATCCGCGCCATGGCCCAGAGTCACAACGGTTCCCTGTGGGTGGCAACCACCGCCGGCATGTGGCACATCGAGCACGGCAAGGCACATCGGCACGGCGCGTCAGAAGGCGTGCCAGAGGCTGAGATCAAGCGCATGGCGTTGGGCAACGACGACTCCCTCTGGATGTCGACCGATGCCGAACTCATTCACTGGAAATGTGGTGTGTTGCAGCGCATTCCCGTCAATGCGCTTGCCACGCATGGCCGCGTGACGGCGCTGCTGGTCGATGGCAGCAGGGTGTGGATCGGCATGATGCACGACGGCATCGTCGTCCTTGAAGGCAATCACCTGTCGCACTACCGTGCGAGTGACGGCCTGCCGATCGACGATGTGGAAGATCTGCAGAAAGACCGCGACGGCAATCTTTGGATGGCCTTTAACGGAAGCGGTGCCGTACGGTTCCATGCAGGGCTGTTTACCACCTACGGCGATCGTGAAGGCATGACCGAAAGCTCGGTCTTCACCGCTCGGACCGCGCCTGACGGTTCGGTATGGGCTTCCACCCATGAGCTGGGCCTGAACCACCTCTTTCCCGACGGCCACGTGGAACGGATCGGTGCGGCGCAGGGTCTGCCCACTGGGCTCATCTACTCCTTGTTTGTGGACAGGGATAGCAGCCTCTGGGTCGGCCTGGACATAGGTGATCTTGTTCACATCCAGGGCAAGCACGTCACGGTCTTGCATGACCCGGCACATCTGCACGACCAGCTACGGTGCATCCTGCGCGGGCCCGATGGCGATCTGTTCCTGCTCTACCACGCGCAGTTCGGGCTTGTCCGCTTTCGCGATGGCACCTTTACCAACGAGCAGCGCAACATCCCGGGCCTGCCCACAACCGCCGCGCAGGCACCGGATGGATCCCTCTGGATCGGCACCGATAACGGCGGCGTTGTGAACTGGAATCATCGCATCCTTCAGCTGTTTGGCAGCCGGCAGGGATTCTCCGCCGAATTTGCCAAAGCCATTGCTGTCGACCAGGACGGCACTGTCTGGGTGGGCAGTTCGCCCGCTGGCCTGTCCCGCATCCGGGGCGGTCAGGTGACCACCTACCTGCCCCAGAACGGCCTGTTTGACTACACCGTGGGCAGTGTGACCGACGATCACCATGGCTACCTCTGGATGACGTCCAACAAGGGCATCTTTAAAGTGAGCAAACAGGAGTTGAACGATGTGGCCGCCGGACGCGCCACCTCGATTCACAGCATTGTGTACGGCGTGCCGGACGGCATGCGGAATGCGGAATGCAACTACGACACCAACCCGGCAGCATCCCTTGCTCCCGATGGGCGCGTCTGGTTTGCGACGTTGGAAGGTCTGGTCTCCGTGGTTCCAGGCGCCAGTACCATCCGCTCCAGCCAGCCAAACGCTTTGATTGATGGCGCGGTTGTGGACGGCAAGCGCCTCAAGGAACCCAGCGTGCTGCAGACAACGGTCGGTGCTCATGACGTCGAATTCGACTTCAACGCACCCGACTTTACCGCGCCCGAACGCCTGCATTTTCGGTACAGGCTGCAAGGGTTCGATCGTGACTGGAACGATGCCGGTGATCGCCAACAGGCTTTCTACACCCGCTTACCCCCGGGAAGCTACACCCTGGTGGTGCAGGCGGAGGATGGCAGTGGATGGTCCAGTCAATCCGCCGTCGTAAAGGTCGTCGTACCGCCACATTTCTGGCAGACCATGTGGTTTCGCGGACTTGCCTCGCTGCTGGTGTTGCTATTGGGCTGGGGCATCTACACCGTGCGAACCGTTGCCCTGCGTCGCAGTCAACGCATTCTGCAGGAACAGGTCATCGTGCGGACGGCAGAATTGCAGGCGGCCATGCGCGATGCAGAAGTAGCACACTACGAGCTGCAGGAACTGGCAACCCGGGACAGCATGACACGGCTCTGGAACCGCCGCCACATCCTGAATATGCTCAGCAATGAGTCCAACCGCGCCGAGCGGGAAAATCTCAGCCTGTGTGTGCTCCTGCTCGATGTCGATCATTTCAAGCAGGTCAACGACACCAGGGGCCACCTGGCCGGCGACCGCGTGCTGCAGGCCGTGGCAAACGTCCTCATCGACCAGACCCGGCCGTACGACTGCGCCGGCCGCTACGGTGGCGAAGAGTTCCTTGTCGTTCTGTGTAACTGCACTCTGGAAAACGGTTTGAAGCGGGCCAACATGATTCGCGAGGCCATTGCGCGCACTTCCGTCGACTGGAACGGCCAACCTATCGGCGTCACGGCCAGCTTTGGCGTCACCATGCATGTGCCAGGCAAAACCATTGAGGCGGTACTGGACGAAGCGGACCGGGCACTCTACCGCGCCAAACAAATCGGGCGCAATCGCGTCTGCTGCCCGGCCCCCGTCGCGCAGGAAGACCTTCTGCACGTCGATGCAACAAGCTACCAGCTCCTGGCTGAGCGATCGGCCGAACGCCTTGCAGCGCTTCGCTCAGTGGCACTCAAACCCGCATAGAACGCTGAATTTGCTTGGCGTGCACCTCGGGTTTACCGCGAGAACAACAAAGGACCCGCCAAACCAGCCGGGTCCTCTGCAGGCTCGAACGAACTTCAGATCCGCATGGGCATCAGAATGTAACGATACTTCTGGTCTTCGTTGCCATCCTCCGGTCGCATCTGTCCGGCACTCTGCGAATCCTTGAACTCCAGCCGCACCTCGCCCGTATTGCCGATCGCCTTCAGGAAGTCGATGAGATAGGCCGAGTTGAAGCCCACCATCAACGGATCGTAGTTGTACGGCGTCTCGATAATGTCTTCCGACTCGCCCGCATCGGTCGACGACGAGGAAATGCGAAGCTCGTTCTGCTCCAGCCGTAGCTTGATCGCACCCGAGCGCTCGTCGGCAAACTGCGCCACGCGCTGCAGCGCACCCATCAGATCTTCTGACCGCACAATGACAAACTTGTTGTTATCACGTGGCAGCACGGCCTCGTAATTCGGAAACTGGCCGGTGAGTTTGCGGCTGGTCAGCACGCGGCCACCCATGCGGAAGAACAGGGTAGTCTCGTCATCGGCAAAGTCGACAAAGTCCGTTTCTTCCGTTGCATTCGCCGACCCGTTGGCCAGCAGTGACTGCAGTTCGCCCAGTGCCTTCCGTGGAATCAGCGTCTTCTTCTCGCCCGTGACGCCGCTCAGGCTCTCGCCGATGCGCTCAATGTGAGCCAGGCGGTGACCATCTGTCGCCACCATGGCCATGCTTTCCGGCTTTAGTACCAGCAGCGCGCCGTTCAGGGTATAACGGCTCTCTTCTGAAGAAATCGCGAAAATCGTCTTTGCGACCATGCCACGCAACGCTGCAGCCGCAATCTTGACCGCGCCCTGCGCCGGGAAGTCCGGAACCTGCGGAAAGTTGGCCCGCGCCATTCCCACCATCTTCGTGTTGGACCTGCCGGCACGGATCTGCACCCAGTGGTTGTCCTGCAGTTTGATGGAGATGTCTCCCTCGGGCAGCAGGCGAATGTAGTCATACAGCTTGCGCGCAGGCACCGTGCAGGAACCGGACTTCTTGACCTTCGCCGCGCAGCTTGTGCGAAGGCTTTGGTCCAGATCGGTCGCCGTGATGGTCAGCCGGTCACCGGTTGCCTCAAACAGGAAATTCGACAGGATCGGGATGGTGGTTTTGCGCTCGACGACGCTTTGCGCGGCGGTGAGTTCACGCAGGAGTTCACTGCGGGAGACCGTGATGTCGAGGTTGCCCATGGGCGTGGCGGCAACATTGGTTAGGCTGGCCTCGTCTGCGGGTGGAGTGACAAAGGTGGACACGGCTGAAACCTCCGGGTACTGCTGGTGCAAAGTGCGGAAGGAACAAAGTGCTGGAGCAATTGGGCGTCGTGCCGGGCTGTGCCGCGTAACCGATGGCACCCTGCCGCGGAAGTGGTCTCAAGCCTACCACCCGCGAAAGCTGCCGCAGAAAGACTGATCGCAGCCTTGCGACTCCGCAGCAGCAGCGCTGAACCCAATCCTAACCGGGAACTCGGCAGAGGAAAATACGCAGGCTGAGTGGATTTCTGGCCGGGCGAAATTGCTCGTTCGGCATTCAAAGTGTTGCGACGACGGCTTTTAGAAAAAGAAGTTCTTCTTAAAATTCTTTCCGTCTTCGTAGTAGATGGCTCTGCACATGTGGAGAATCGGTTGATGTTGTTCATTCCGATGGGGTTAAGGGCGTGTCTCCATTTAGAAAACAGGGCATCGAGGCGACGGGAAAGCAGGAGAACCGGCCTTAATGTGTAACCAATGAAACGAGTTACGCACTGTTTCCACAACCACGCGCCGGCGACCTGTTGAACAACACCCGTCGTTGCGTGCAAGTCTGGTGCGCGAGCAGCAACGACGGGCTACTTGGGAGTGCCAGCTTTGCACTCCCTGCGGCCCCGGCTGAGTAAAAGCCAGGTTATTCCTCTTTTCCTCAGTGGGCGGCCCTGCCGTGCAAAGCTGTTTGCAGCTGTTACAGCATGAGCAGCAGGACCTTGCCAATTCCGCCCTTTGCCGCGAGGGTTTGCGCCTCGGCTGCCTGTTCCAGCGGCAGGCGGCGGCCAATGGGCAAGGCGAATTTGCCGTCGGCGAACTCCTGCGCCATTGCCCGGAGGCGGTTTGCGTCGGGGTGCGAGGTGACCCGTTTGGTCTGAACGCGGGGGGTAAGTTCCGCGCCGGAGGGAAGTGCAACCACGGTGGCAAAGATGCCGCCCGGCAATACCCTGGTCAGCAGCTGCGCGGCTGTTTCGCCGCCAACCGTATCGGCAACGGCGTCCACCTGTCCAAGCCTGGAGAGCTGCTCCTGGTCATCGAGCGCAAGGACAGCGTCCACCTGCAATGCCTTTGCTTCCTCCAGGTCGGCCCTGCGCACGCCTGCAATGACCTTTGCGCCGAGGGAACGCGCGGAATAGACGGCGCAGCGACCAACGCTGCCCAGCGCGCCCGTAATCAGGACCGTCTGGCCGGCCTGCAGGGCGCAGCCTTCGCGCACCAGCTGGTCGCCTGTTCCCACGACAAGCGGCAGCGCCGCAGCATCGGTGATCTCGAGGTTTGCGGGAAGGTGGGTGATGTCGACCGCAGGAACAACGGCAAGCTCCGCGTAGGTGCTGCGCCCCACGCTCATGACGCGGTCGCCCACGGCAACACCGGTAACGCGGCTGCCGATGGCGCGAACAATGCCGCTGATATCGCGGCCCAGGATCGCGGGAAACGTCAACGGAAACATGGCCTTGGCCTCGCCCGTGCGCTGCTTCCAATCCACGGGGTTGACGCTGGTGGCTGCCAGAGAGACAAGCACTTCATCATCGGCAGGCTGTGGTTCCGCCGCATCGGTGACGTAATGAAGCTTGTCGACGCCGCCGTATTCGTTTTGCTGAACCGCTTTCATGGAACTCACCCCAGGGCGCAGATGCGCACGGCCCATGGGATGCGGTTGCACAATGGGTGGGGTAGCTGGATCGTGCTACATGTAGCGCTTGTGATCGTCGGACAGCGCCGTTTGCCGCAACAACTCGAAGCGCCGGCGGAGGGTGCGTCGAATGAAGGGCTGCATCACGAAGCGCGCAACAAGGTGGCCAGGCACACCGAAGGGCAAGGTGTAGCGAATCTCATCGTTCAGCACGGTGGGCCCACCCGGAGCCTGTGTGTGATGGTGGTCGTGGCGAAAGGTGCGGAAGCGGCCAGCCTGCTGCGAGTCCTGGAACCACGCATGACCGGTCCCACCCGCGTCCGTTTCAGGCGCGGTGTAACCGGTAATGAGGGTGAGATGGTACTGGGGAAAGCCAAACAGCCAGCCCTTCCAGAGCACCTTGCTGCCCATGACAATGTGGCCAGTGGTGACGCCCTCAACTGGCTTGAAACCGAGCGTACGCTGCACCAGCGGCACGCTGGTGGAGAGTCGAAACATGCGCTCGAGCGGCGCGTCGATCGCGACCGTATCGCGGATGATGATGGTGCGGTCGGTTGCCATGGATCCAATGCTCTGCTGCGCCGGTTGCGCCAACTCTGAGCCTACGCGGACCACAGCAGGTGTGCGGTACGACGCTTCGAGCGGACGGCAACGCTGCGGCTGTGGCAGGTGTCGCGCGAAACATGCGCGGGAACAACAGGTCGACAGCGATGTCAACTCTAGAACGGCACAGAGGGATACGGCTACTTTGCGGCTGCCGCGTCCACAGCGCTGTCGTGAATGGTGGCAAGCTTCAGGATTTCCATCTCGCGCTTGCCGTTGGGTGTAACGACTGTGACGGTATCGCCGACCTCTTTGCCCACAAGCGCGCGGCCAATCGGCGAGGTGGTGCTGATGAGACCCTTGGTCACATCGCTCTCTTCGCTGGTGACAAGGCGATAGGTGATGTCCTCGCCCTTGGTCTCATCGTGCACGACGATGGTGGAACCGAAGCCAACCCTGTTGTGGGGAATGTTGTCGAGGTTGACCAGCGACAGCTCACCCATGCGCTTTTTGAGCTGGCCAAGGCGCGCATTGACGAACTCCTGTCGCTGTTTGGCGGAATGGTACTCCGCATTCTCACTCAGATCACCCAAAGCGACGGCACGCTTGATCTCGGCCGGTAGCTCGGTGGTGAGTTCGTATTCCAGAACCTTGATTTCTTCTTCCAGCTTTTTGGTGATGTGCAGCATAGCGCCTGCCTTCTCGGATGGAGTATTGGTGCGCGCTGCAACAAGCATGCGGCTGGCGCTGCGTACCGAAACATCTGAAGGCCTGATTATACCGAGGGCCGCTGGAAGAACGCGCGCGCATGGTTTGTTGTGGGCGTGCTGACCAAAGCAGGGTTGTTTTGCTCCGGACGAGCCTGTGCCCTGAAGAAGAACCACTCCGGTTGACACCCCGGAGTGATTCGTCCTGCATGGCAGGCCCGACCGCTGATCACAGCAAGATGCCGCTAGTTGGCTTCCATAGCTTCGGTCTGCGGTGCGGGTTTGGTGGCCTGCAGCACTTCCAGCTTCACATGTGCCAGGCCGCTGCGCAGCATGCCCAGCTTGTTTGCAGCGGCGGCAGATAAATCAATGACGCGATCCGCATTGAGCACGCCACGATCGTTAATGCGGACAACCACGGAGCGCGAGGAATCGGTATCCGTCACCCGCACCACGGTGCCAAACGGCAGGGTGCGATGGCAGGCGGTCATCTCTGTTTCGTCAAAGACTTCGCCAGATGCCGTGGTGTGGCCGTGCAACACGGAACCGTACCACGAGGCAATGCCACGCAACGGATTGTTGGCGGCGAGCGTGGCCAGCAGGTGATGTTTGGGATGAGCCTTGACCGCAGCAGTGGAGGCAGCGCCCGGAATTGCGGGAGCCGGCGCAAGTGCCTGCACCGGGACATCATGCATGTGCTGCATGACGACAAGTGTTGCCGCAGTGACGGCTACACTGGCGACCGCGGCGGCGTACACCGTAACGGGAAAAAGATGCCGCTGTCGCGCAAGACGTATGAGGCTGCAAAGGGATTGCGTTGGGCGTTGCAGCAAGCCCGTGAACTGTCGAGCCTTGGAGAGGTGTGTGGAGGCCGCGGTAGGGGGAACGGAGAGGTGGCCCAGGTCTTTACTGGAGCGACTGCTAATCAAGCAGATACCTTCGAGCGAAGAGGCATACGGGAGCTTGCCTTGAGCGAGGTTCTATGTTGCTTTACTACAAGGGACGTCGTTTGCTCTGAGTCTTGCACGGCGCCCTTCCTGAAAGAAAACGCGCACGGCGATTTACCCGGCTTCAGCGATGTCCCTTAGCTCCCCTGTCTTCTTCGTCTTCTTTCTGTGTGTGATTGCGCTCTTCTGGGCGCTTGTTCCATCTCGAAGGGCTCAGCAAGTGGTTCTGTTGCTGAGCAACCTGTTTTTTCTGGCAAAGTTCGGACTGATTTACCTGCTGCTGCCCTGTGCAGCAGCAACCGACTTTGCCGTGGGACTGGAGTTAGGAAAGCCAGAACGCTCTTCCGCAACCCGTCGAACCCTAGTGAGTCTATCACTGCTGTTGAATGTCGGGTTACTTGTTGGCTTTAAAGTATTGCCGCAAGTGCAAGGGGATCGCTGGAGCTGGCTTTTTACGCTAAGTCTTTCGTTCTATTGCTTTCAGTCCATGAGTTACACCATCGATCTTTATCGTGGCGATGCCAAAGCAGAGTCCAGCGTACTGACTTACCTTTCCTGTGCGTTATTTTTTCCGGTAATTCTTGCCGGTCCTATTCCGCGTACCGCGAAGTTATTACGGCAATGGATGAAGCCTTTTACCCTGAGTCATGAGCAGGCCGCAACGGCTTTGCTGTTGATTGCAACGGGCCTGATTAAAAAGCTGCTCATCGCCGATTACCTTGCGGATAACCTTGTCAACCGTGTCTTTGACACGCCCACACTTTATAGCGGGTTTGAGAATCTGCTGGCGGTATATGGATATGCTCTGCAGTTATTTTTCGACTTTTCCGGTTACACCGATCTTGCCATCGGTGTTGCCCTGCTGCTTGGATTTAGTGTGCCGGAGAACTTTCGCACGCCATACCTTGCCGTCAATTTGCAGGATTTCTGGAAGCGCTGGCATATCAGCTTTTCTTCGTGGCTGACCGATTACTTATTTGAATCGTTACCGAAGAGTCGATGGTTTCCGCCACTGACTTATGGCTATGCATTTGTGCTTACCTTTTTACTGGGTGGTTTATGGCACGGGTTGAGCCTGAACTTTCTGATCTGGGGAGCGCTGCACGGCCTTGGGCTGTGGTGCTTTTACCTGCTGACCCTGTGGCGGCGTTCCCGCGGTACCATGGCGCGACGTGAGGGCTCGCGGATGGGCAGGATTGCGGGTGCGCTGCTTACCTTCCACTTTGTCTGCCTGACCTGGATTTTCTTTCGCGCCCAGGACCTGGCTACGGCCAAGCTGGTGCTGCAGCAGATTGCATCGCACACCCTAGGCGCGGAAAATGTCACGCCGCTGCTGGCCGGCACCATGGTCGCGGCAGCCCTGCTGCACTGTGTGCCGAAGGAGTGGTTCACGGCGTCCGCGCGCTTCGCCGACCGGCTGCCGTTCTGGCTGCAGGGTGCTGCCCTGGCCGGGGTCGTTCTGCTTCTCCAGACGTTTGCGGGCCACGGCTCGGCGGGGTTTGTGTACGGCAATTTTTAGAGCGGGGCGGTATGGCTGGAGCGGGGCAACGCAGGTGGGGGCAGGGTCAAGTGGCGGATACGCGGTCGGAGAAGAAGGCATCGATGCAGGAGTCGAACCATCCGGCGAGGCAGATGGACGGCTTTCCGGCCAAGACAGCGCTGGCGTTGAGCACGGCACTAACAGTGCTGCTGGGGGCACACTTCTATGGCAATCGAAGCCATGGGTTGGACCCGGGGATTGTGCGGCAGGCGGCATCGCTGAAGCTGCCGCATGCGCCCACCGTGGTCGCACCGGCACCCAGTCTTGTTCCAACACTGGCGGACAGCACGCGTGCGGCGGAGGAACCGCGCAATGGCGTGCAGCAGGCGGCGGAGAAGAAACGCCCTGCGCCGCATGCATCCCTGGCTGGCAGTGCGACAGCACCAGCCGGCGGCGCACCCGGGCAGGCCGCTGCGGCGGCGTTCGTTGATGACGGCGGTGCGCTGGATTCCTTTTATGCGCTGCTTTGGGCGTTGCAGCAGCACACTGCTCCGCAGGTTGTTACGGTGCTGCACTACGGCGATTCACCCACCACTGCCGACCTGATTACCGGGGATGTACGCGCACTGCTGCAGCAGCGTTTTGGCGATGCAGGCCATGGCTTTAACCTGGGCGCGAAGCCGTGGGCATGGTATGGGCATCGCGACGTGGACATGAGCGACAAGGGTTGGGCAAGCTCGCAGAAGGACGCGACACCGGTGGGACGCCTGAAGCCGGCCGTGTATGGTCTTGGCGGCGCGGTGTTCGTTGGTGGCGTGGGCGCGCAGACAATCTATACGGTGCGTGATGCGGCGCAGACGGCGGTGATGATTGAGTTTCTTGGCTCGGCTGGCGTGTTGACCGTTGCTGCCAACAACAGTGTCCTTGCGACCATCGACACGAACGGAAGTGGTCCCATGACGAGGACGGTGCTTCTGCCTCCTGCAACAAGGACCGTGAAGCTGGACGTGGTGAGCGGAACCGCGAAGCTGTCTGGCGTGGATTTTCGGCGAGGCGATAACGGCATTCTCTACGATTCCCTCGGCTTGAACGGTGCGACCACGACGGTCGTGTCGCGCACCCTTGACCTTGTTGCCTGGTCGGCGGAGTTGCAGGCAGCGCGACCGGCGCTCATCATCCTCAACTACGGCACGAATGAAAGCCAGTTTGGCGGGCTGGTGGATACGCTGGACAAGGAGCTGCGCCTGGCGATTGACAAGACCCACGCCGCGGCTCCGGGCGTTCCCATTCTCATCATGAGCCCGATGGATCGTGGGGAGGGCAATGCCACCAGCGGCATTCATACCAATCCGCTTATTCCGAAAATTGTGGCGATTCAGCAGCACGTTGCGACGGAAACGCACTGCGCCTTCTTCAACACCTATGCGGCGATGGGTGGCGACGGCACGATGGCACGGTGGTACGCCGCCAGGCCGCGGCTGATCACCGCCGACCTGATCCATCCCACGCCCCAGGGTGCGGAGTACGTGGCACAGCTGTTTGTAAGCGGCCTGTATGCCGGTTTCGACCGGTGGAAACGCGTGCACAGCATTGGTGTTGTTGCCGTGATGGACCCGGTGCAGGCCGCGGCCCAACACCGAGACGAAAGACGGCAACAGAAGGAAGCCGCGGCCAGAGCGAAGGCAGATGCAAGGGAGAAGGCGGCAGCTCGCCACCCAACCACCGGTGTCGCCGTTGCACGACCATAACGCGGTGTTTCCGCGTCAAGCGGTCGCAGGGTGCATCGAATGGGACGTGCTGTTTGCCCTGAGCCTTGCGAGTACGTGTTCCGCCATTGTGCCTGCGGCCCTGACGTGGCTCAACCTGCGGGAGTATCGTGAGCCGCCGCCGGCCGACGCCGCCGTGACGCCGCACGTGACCGCGGTGGTACCCGCACGCAATGAGGAAGCCAGCATTGCCGCGTGCGTGGGCAGCCTGCTGCGGCAGACGGGCGTGCTGCTGGAAGTGCTTGTGATCGATGACGCATCCACCGATGCGACCGCGGCCGTGGTAGAGGCCATGGCGGTTGCGGACACACGCCTTCGCCTTGTGTCCGCCGCGCCCCTCCCTGCTGGATGGAATGGCAAGCAGCACGCCTGCTGGCAGGGCGCGCATGCCGCCAGTGCGCCCGTGGTGTGCTTTCTGGATGCGGACGTACAGCTGGAGCACGAGGCTTTGGCCCGCATGGGTCGCCTGCTGGTCCAGGGTGATGGCCGCCCCCGCGGTTCCAGTCCCGGTGCGCTGGTAAGCGGCTTTCCGCTGGAAGAAACTGGCTCGGCGCTGGAGTGGCTGCTGCTGCCGCTGATTCACTTTGTGCTGCTTGGCTTCCTGCCCATGCGGCTGCTGCGCACGACGACCATTCCCGGCTTTGCGGCGGGGTGTGGCCAGTTCCTGATGGTTGATCGCTCGGCTTACTTTGCGGCGGGCGGTCACGCGGCGATGCGTGAAACCATGCACGACGGCGTGCGCCTGCCCCGGCTGCTGCGCCAGGATGGGTACGGCACACAACTCGCCGACCTGACCCACCTGGCACGCTGCCGCATGTACCACTCCAGCGCTGCCACGTGGAACGGGCTTGCGAAAAATGCGACCGAGGGCCTGGGCTCCCCTGCCACCATTGTGCCCGCGACACTGATGCTGGGTGTGGGCCAGGTGCTGCCGGTGCCGCTGCTAGCCGTTGCGGTTGGCCGGCTGCTGCGGCAGGTGCAGCAGCAACGGGTGTCAGGCCCTGACATCGTGTGCGTGGCACTTGCGGCCAGCGCTGTTGTGTTCAGCTACCTGCCGCGGGTGCTCGCCGCCAAACGCTTTCAGCAAAAGCGTCGCAGCGCGGCACTGCACCCCATTGGCGTGGCCACGCTGCTCACACTGCAGTGGTTTGCGCTGGGCCGCAAGTTGATGGGCAGACCGGCAACGTGGAAAGCTCGAAGTTATGCCGCGAACTAACATCGCTTAGCGGTGCGCATCCAGCTCTGGTTTTGGAGCGTTCAGTGCGTGCCGCAGGGCTGCAGCGAGTCTCCGGTAGAAGTGCTCGCGCATTCCGCTGTCGAGGCAGTGCGCTTCAGTCGGTGTGGAACGCGACTGCAACCTCAGTGCACTGTGCAGGACAGGACCTGTGCGGTTTTGAAAAGCTCCTGGACGGCTGAACTTGAGGCGCACGACGGCGCACGGACGTTCACTGGATGGCTTTCCGAGTCAGGCGGTGTTTGCGACTGTCGCCCTGGTCTGCGGCATTCTCTTGCTTTCTGCAATACGAACGATGTTCTGAGAAAGCGTCTGCCAGAGGCTCCTGGCTACGGGACAAACCGTCCTGCCGTGACGGCGATGCTTCTGGCGAGTACCGATGATTCCGCAGCGCCTTGCACCTGCCCCGAGGCGTGAGCGTGTGGAGTATCAGGCAGCGCTGAGCCGGACCAGCCACGTGAGTACAAGTCCGGCGCGCAGCGTCCACGCGGCAGTACGAATCCAGTTGGTGGCGACGAGCCGCTGCGCCGCCACAAGGGTGTAGCCTGCACGCAGCTGGTCGTGCAGCGGCACCTGCAAAAAGGCAGTCGAAAGCCACAGGATCAGGACCAGCGCCGCGCCGACCCATGCCTCCCTCGCGTCAACGATTGCCGGCCGCAACGTCGGCAGCAGCAGAGCCATGGTGGTCGCAAGCTCCAGCAGCATGAGGGGCGCGACCACAACCGTGGTGCGGTTGGCATGGGCGGCAGAGTACGCGGCGAATTGCTGTGCGCCAACCTGCTGAAACAAGGGGTAGTGCACCAACTGCACAAACCAGATGACGCCAAACATGCCGAGCGTGGCAAACGCCTGAGCCGGCAGCAGCAGGCGACTAGTCATCGGCCTGCGCAGCAAGCAGCGGGGCCACGTGGGCGATTTCTTCAAACGCCGTCAGCGGCGATGGATCAGCGGCGGGCAGCTCGGACACGCCACGCAGGTTACGGTTAATGGCGCGCGTTCGGACGCCGATATCGCCGAGGGTTCTCTGGACGGTGGTGACGTTGCTTTCAACCTTCGTCATCAGCGTTTCGAACTTGCCAAACTCGGTTTTGACGCCGCCCAGGATCTTCCACACCTCGCTGCCCTTTTTTTGAATGGCAAGCGTGCGAAAGCCCATTTGAAAGCTGGTGAGGATGGCCATGAAGCTTGACGGTCCGGCGATGGTGACGTTGCACGAACTCTGCAGGTCGGTGTGCAATGCGGGCCGGCGCATGACCTCGGCATACAGTGCCTCGGTGGGCAGAAACATGACGGCGAATGGCAGCGTCGTGGGAGGGTCGATGTACTTGCTGCAAATGCGCTTGCCCTCGGTGCGAATGGCGCTTTCAAACTCGCGGCCGGCTCTTGCCTGCTCCTCCGGCGTGCCGTGCTCGTAGGCGTGCTCCAGCCGTTCCCAATCCTCGCGCGGGAACTTTGCGTCAATCGGCAGCAGAACGTGGTCGCGGTCGCCGTCCGGGATCTTGAGCGCAAACTCGACCGACTCCTGCGACCCGGGCTTGATTCGCGCGTTGCGCACATACTGGTCGGGCGAAAACATCTGCTCCAACTGCATGCCAAGCTGGAACTCCCCAACAATGCCGCGCGCCTTTACGTTACTGAAGACCTTCTTCAAGTCGCTGACGCCGGTGGCCAGCTCTTTCATCTCGCCCAGACCCTTTTGCACGTCCCCTAGATGCGTGGTGACCTGGCCGAAGCTCTCGGTGAGACGGGTGTGCAGGGTGGCCTGCAGTTTTTCGTCGACGGTATGGCGCATCTCCTCAAGCTTGGTCACGTTGTCGGCGTTGAGCTTTTCCAGGTTCTGCTGCAGGCTCAGGCGCAGCCGCTCCTGGTGGCCGTGTTGATCCTGGCTTAGATCGTGCAGTTTACTCTGCAGCGCGCTGCGCAGGGCTTCGTGGCCCTGCGTGTTTTTGGAGCCAAGTTCCGTCAACCGGGTGTGCAGCATCTCCTGCGCATCCAGGCCGGTTTTACTAGAGGCTTGAAAAAAACCGTCCAGACTGGCAGCAAGGCTCTGCAGATTTGCGTGAACGGCAGAGCGCAATTGATCCGCGGCGACGGTGTTGTCGGTGCGAAGGCCATGGAGGCCATCGTGCAGCACTCTTCCCAAAGCAGCGATGTTGTTTGCCACTTCATCGCGCAGGCCGCGGCTTGCGAGATCCATCGCCGTGCGCGAACGCTCCGCGTCGTCGATGCCCTGGCGCCGCAGGCTGTCGATGCCGGCACGAAGCGTGTTGTCGGTTGCATCGGCACGCGCCGCCAGTGCGACCACCGCATCCGGCAGGCGCAGCAGGCGTTCATCGATGGCCGGGGTAGATGCCGGGGCCGGGGCAGACACCGGCTTACGCAACACAAGCAGAGCAACCAGCAACAGCAGCACAAGTTGAAGGACTACCAATCCCACCAGCATCTGTTCGCCTTTCCTTCTCTCAGAGCATAGCGCAAGCAGAAGCGTGAAGGAGAAACGATCGGAAGCGAAGTCACTCGGGTAAAGATGCCCACCTCGCATCAGGGGAGTGGACGCGGACTGCCAAGGGCAAAATGCCTCATGCATTCAGAACCTGCCGGCCTTTTAAGGGTCGACCCAAAGACTCAGCGGATCCTGGCCATCGCGGCTACGGCAGTTCAACATCCAGTCGATAGACTTCCATGATGCCTGCCTGGCGCAGCAGGATGACCTGATCATCGGCGACGATGCTCATGCGCCAACCCGCGAAGCCTGTTCTCTCAAGACCACTCATGCTGGCATAGGGCTTGACCACGTGGTCCTTCATGGCAACGGTAAAGATGCCGGGCTGGGTGCCGGTGTGCGCGTCAAAGAACAGCCTGCTGCCGTCGTGGCTCCATCCCATGTCGTTCACGCCGAGGTGGGACAGGTCCTGCCACTGGCCTGACGTGAAGTCATAGAGCATCAGGCGCTGACGGCCCGCGGTTGTCGCCGACAAAAAGCGCCCGTCCGGGCTCCAGCGCGCGGTCCAAAGGCCCTCTGAACCTGGGATGGTGGTGGCGTTTCCTGTGCGCAGGTCGACCACACTGATGCCATTTGCGCCGTGGTTGGCGACACCGTAGCTGATCACCCGGCCAAACGCAACGCGTCTGCCGTCGGGGGAGTACGTGGGGACGCCCTGGCTGCTGCTCTCCTGCAGGACTGTGCGTGGCGGGCCGCCGGCCGCGTCCACCTCGCGTACCAGCCAGGGCAAGCCTGGACGGCCCGCGAGATAGACCAGTCGTCGACCGTCCGGGGACCAGTGGGGAAATCGGCCGATTTCTCCGGGTGGGGAGAGCTGCATGCGACTGCTGCCGTCGGAGCGGGAGCGCCAGATCGTCCCCTCGGGATAGAGGGTATAGCTGATCCATTGCTGGTCCGGGCTGAAGCTGACCGTGTCCGCGCTCAGACCTCCAAGTGCTGGAACCCACTGTTGGGTGTCCTGGTCGTAGCGCACCGTCTCTCCCCGGGCCTGCTCGCCGACAGCGTAAATGTGCTGACCATCGCGGCTGATCACCGGAGAACGCCAGAAGTCGAGCGGACCATTGACGATCTCGAAATCCTTGCCGCGGAAGATGCCGCGCTCCATGCGCACCCACAGGCTGCTGGTGCGGCGACCATCGACCACGTAGACGAACCAGCGTCCATCCGCACTCCAGGAGCCGCAGCATGCCTGTGCAGCGTACTCACTCGCGCCGAGGGCCGGGGCCGGGGTACTGCCTCCCGCGGCGTCGACCTCCCAAAGGCCTGAACCGACACTGCCTTCCATGGAAAAGCGTAGCCGTTTGCCGTCGGGGGACCAGGCCGGCCAGTAAGGGACACTGGCAAGGTGGCAGATCAGCTTCACGTCGGCACCATCCTCGTCCGCGCTCAGCAGGTCGTTGCCCGAGGTGAATGCGAGGCGCTTGCCGTCCGGGGACCAGGCAGCGCCGTGTCCGCGAACATTGCCCATCACCCTGGCGGAGTCCAGACCAAAGCCGGCCAGGACCATCGGCCGTTCCGAGCCGCTCTCCCAGATGGAATCGAAGAGAACGCCGTCGTGATAGGGCGAGATGGCAGCGGCCGAAAAGTCTTCGTAGGGACCGGGCCGCCGCACCGTGGAACCGCCCATGACGGACACCTCGGCGAGCCAGTTCCGGTTGCTGACAATCTCGGTAAAGTAGAGCCGCGTCCCGTCTGAGAGCAATGGCGCCAGGATTTCCTTGTACGCCTTGTCATTGGTGAGCCGAACCGCCCGAATCAGCCGTGGATGGCGCATCGACTCCCGGGCCAGGCCGCCCAGCGCGCCCGCGACCAGCAGCATGAGGCAGATGGCCGGCCAACGCCGCAGGGAAGCAACGTGGAAGCCAGACGCGGGCGGGACATGAGGGCCAAGGTCTTCTGGAGCGTCCTCATGGCTCTTGTCGCCGACAGAAGTTTTGCTGGATGGGATCTCCCCTTCCTGAAGCGTCGCATCCTCTGCAGTGCTGAGGTCAGCCTCTGGCGGAGGTAGCAGGGCATCCTGGACCGGAGCCGCATCGGCCGGGAGTGGAGGAGCTTCGCAGCCCGGCGGTTCGTCCAGCGTTACAAGTTGCACGGTGCCAGGAGCGAAGCGATAGCCACGCCTCGGCATGGTTTCCACGTACTCCCCGCCATCCGGCCTGCGCCCCAGGCACTTGCGCAGCATAAAGATGGTCTGTGTCAGGTTGGCCTCTTCGACATAGACCGAACCCCAGACCCGCTCGAAGAATTTCTCCTTGGAAACCACCTCTCCTGCCTCTTCCACCAGCAGAAGCAAACTCTCAATTTGCCGCGAAGGCAGCTTGAGCACCTCAGTTCCACGGCAGAGGCAGGGTGGATCCGCGTGCAAGATGTAGAGTCCGAAGGTCCAAGCTCTTGACATAAGGCCGGTTGTTGCAGATCCACCCGATTGATAAGATCAAGCGCCCATTTGAGCACATTTTTCCCGTTTTGTGTTCTATCTTTTGCGAGGTTTAGAGCAGCCACTGTCTGTGTGGAGTCCCGTAGGAGATCACACTCCTCCCTTCAAGCGGCAGCGCGGGCCTTTATCAACCGAATCGAGCAAATTAAAGGACAGCTATCATGCCAATGAGCAACAGCGACGCGCAGCAAATCGTCCAGGGCGTTTACGACAGTATTTATCTTTCACTGACCGGCTCACCAGACGGGGGAAAGGCTGCGTACGATCCGAACAAGACCTTCATCACCATGGAGAAGCCTGGTTCTTTCATCAACCCGGCCGACTTCGCAAATTCCTGGACACCTGGAAATCTGAATGGCAGCCTGGCCACAGCGGCCGACACGTGGGACCTGGTGAACTACATTCCCAATGTCGCCAGCATCCAGAGCGACCTGGGACCCACGATCTCAGAGACATATCAGCAGATCCTGCGTGCCACGGTCACCATCGTGGACAAGCCGGACCCCGCGCTGAAAAAGCAGTATGACGACGCTTACAACCTGCTGCATACCAAGTCCGTGGATGAAAACGGCAATCCGTCCACGGTGCAATCCACGTTGTGGGCGAACTACGACACGAATCAGGCTGCGTGGGTGAACGCGCAATCTGCCTACCAGGCCGCGTACATGGCCTGCATGGCGGACCCGAAGACAAAGTCGCAGTGGCCCGTGCTGGCGCCAGCCCTGCAGCTGCCGGTAAAGCAGGCTTTTACCAAGTGGCGCGCTGAAGGTGGAGACCAGGTGGAAGCCGCGCTTGCCGTCCTTTCCACCTCTGGAACGGGCCAGGTGCAGCGTGCTTTTGCCGATGCCCAGGTGCAGTACAGCGGCTACGCCAAGCTGGTGGATGACAGTGGCAATCCCCAGGAACGAAGCGCGCTGTCCCCGTCCAACTGGTACATGGCCAGTGCACAGGCTGCATGGCCGACAAACTCATGGACACAGGCGAAGTCGACCCACAACACGTCTTCTGACTTCACCTCATACGGAGGCGGGGCTGGACTGAACCTTGGTCTCTGGTCGGTGGGCGCCTCTGCCGAGCACACCACGTCACACTTCCATTCGGACGCAAGCCTGAGCAAGATCTCCGTCTCCTACAAATACTGCATTGTGCAGATTCGGCGGCCGTGGATGTCGGAGCTGTTGTTCTCCTTGCCTGGCTGGAAGACGGATGCCGCGCCCAAAGGAAGTTACTCCTCCGGCAAGCGCCAGGGACTCAGCGGGACGAAGTTCCCGATGCTGCCCCACGCATTCATTGTGATCAAGGATGTCGTGATCACGGGTGACTTCTCCGATTCGGAGATCAATCAGGCTTCCAGCTGCTCGTCGGCCGGCGCGCATGTCGGGTGGGGACCCTTTTCCATCTCAGGGCACTACTCCCACTCCAAGTCCACAACCGCGGTGAAAGGCGATATCGGCCACGGCCACATCGCTCAGCCAGGTTTGCAAATCCTTTGCTGGATCAACCAGATCCTACCTTTCTGCCCACCGCAATAACCCTGCCTTACTCTCCCAGGTGCCTGCCCATCCCGCCTGGTTCGGGGGATGGGAGGCGTGTCCTTCCGCAGCAGCAACATCCCTGGAAGCAGGTTAAGGCTCATGCCCGATCAAACGCAGCTCGCCCAATCCATTTATGCCGCCATCTTCAACGGGCTCGGTACGGCTCCGGCAGCAGACACTTTCATCACGCTCGAATGGCCGGGTATGCCGGTGTCCGATGCCGAATACGGCAATCCGTGGACAATGTCCAACACCTCCGGCTCGCCTGCGGCAACACAGGCCCTCTCGCTGCTCGCGGATGCGATTCCCAATGCTTCGGCGGTGTACTCCATCAGCGGCCTGGGTGTCGAAAGTGTGTATTCCCTCATCCTGGAAGCGACGGTTTCTGGTAACGCGGTAACGGCCAAGGTCTTTGCAGATGCACAGAGCAAGTTTGCAAACTCCGCGCTCGGCTCCTCCCTGAGCGCGGATGGTTCGTATCATCCGTCCTACGGCCAGCCAGTGACGTGGACCGGGAACTCGCAGTCCGGTTGGACCTCCGTCTCGGTCAACCTGAACGCGTCCACAAGCGCGCCGGTTCCGGCACTTGAGCCCCATGTGGCCACCGCGGTTCGTGCCACACTGGCCAGTCAAGCGGGTGCAACAGGCTGGCGGAGTGCCCCGATCAACCTGGCGGCGCTGCACCGCAATGTCGTTCCCCTGCGGACGGTGGCAAGTGTTGCGGCGCTGCACCACCAGCCCATGATGGTGCCCGCCCTGGCCGGCTTTGGCGAAGCCCACACCATGACCGCCGAGCTCACCGCGAGCCATTCCGCTTCGCCTGCAATGATCGCCACGGCGCAGGGAGCGGTGAATCGCTCGCTGCAGTCCCGGGTGGTGAGTGCGTCGCTGGCCCGCCCCGTACCGGTAAGCCGCACGGCAGTGCCGCCCGCTGTGCTGGAACGCATGAACCATCTGCCGAATGGCGAGGTCGTCAACCATGCGGAAGCGCCGGTACGTCCGGTCGTGATTGCCCAGCCTGTGGTGGCAAAGCCCGTCACCTCCAGCTCTCTCACGCTGTCCATGCAAGTGCAACGGGTGAATATCCTGCGCGAGTGGATGAATCCGCTGCTGTTCCGCCTGGGCGGATGGTCGCTGGAAGGCCTTGCGCCGGGCTCTCTTTCGACGGGAACCGTGGACGGCAACACCGGCCTTTTCCCTCTCCTGCCAGTCGCGTTTCTTGCCATCCGCAATGTGTCCATCCACGGCACCTGGTCCTCGGACGATAAAACCTACGCCGGCCAGGCAACAGCGGCTGGAAGTGCGGTCGCCTTTGGTCCCCTGACACTTTCAAACGCAGCCGCGAGCCAGAGCAGCTTTGACGGCTCCACCCTGACGGTGCCGGGAATGCAGATCGTTGCCTGGATCTGCAGCCCCTTGCCCAAGATGCCACCGGCGTAAGACGCGATCCCCTTTCATTTACCGAAACTGAACAGCGTCGGGAGGAACCATGTCGTTTGAACAGGTACGTGTGTATGCCAACTGCGACATGGCCCTTGTGGCATGGGAGATGGACGCCGCCATTCCCGGATGCCGGGGCTTTGCGCTGGAGCGTGATGTGGAGGGAGCAGGCGATGCCTCGAAGGGTTTCGTCAACACCTATGTGGGCTTTGCAGGAGGTGCACACATGACCGGGGATGCCGAGCCTTCGACCAAGTGGCCCATTCAGCGCTTTACCTGGAACGATCTCGCTCCAAGCAGTGGGCAGAAGGTGCGGTACCGGGTTATCCCGATGATGGGCACGGCAGCGAACCTGACGCAGGCAGACGCTGCACAGTGGAGCGGGTGGACTGATTGGGCTACGGTTGGAACAGGACAGACCAGGGGCTTCTCCGCCTACTTCAACCGCGGCATCGTGGGTGCGCAGTTCCTCGCAGCCCAGGCCAAGACGTCGGCCGCATTTACGGCCATGCTGAAAACCGATATCAACCAGCCGGGCTCGAAGAATCGTGACTTTTTGGCCGGTGCCCTGCTACCGGCCCTGAAAGGCCTGCTGAGTTCGGCCAAGGCGGATGGCGCTACGATTTATGCGGCACTGTATGAGCTGAACGATCCGGATGTGATTGCGTGCCTGACCGCGCTGGGTCCAAAGTGCAACCTGCTGCTGGGCAACGGCGCGTTCAAGCCGGCTTCGGGGAGCAAGCCTGCCGAACCGGATGAGAACGCGGCAGTGCGCGCCCAGCTAAAAAAAGACAGTAAGGTCAACGTGTTCGATCGCATCGTGACCGGGTCACACTTCGCGCACAATAAATTCATCGTCTTCTGCGACAGGACGGGCAAGCCTGCAAAGCTATGGACGGGGAGCACGAACTGCACCGTGAATGGATTGTGTACGCAGGTGAACAACGGTTTGCTGATTGAGGATGCGACCCTGGCCGCGGCGTACAAACAGCGCTGGGATGAGCTGAAGGCCGCGGGAAATGAGTATCCGGCGTCCCTGATGGTGAGCGGGTCCACGCCGGCGACGGCCACCGTGGGCGCAGCTCCGGTCACGGCCTGGAATGTGCCCTGCCTGAAGTTTGTGGACATGGCCTGCGCGAAAAAATACATCCAGGCTGCAACGCAGGGCGTGCTGTTTCTATTCTTCAACCCAGGTACGGGTGGAGGAGACAGGGCTGAATCGCTGTTGCAGGACATCCAGGATGTCGCGACGAAAGGTTTGTATCTTCACGGGGTGATCAATCAGGCGCAGGTTCCTGACTCGCCGCATCCGGACCAGAGCGATGCGACGGTCCAGTTCACCGATGGAGGCAAACTTACCGAGCCCGTTTCCACCATTGCGATCACTCCAAAGGAGCTCACGGATTCTACCAAGAGCTGGTTCAAGGAAACGTTCCAGTATGGGATGGTGATGATCCACAGCAAGGTCGTGTTGATCGATCCTTTCGGCGCTCATCCCGTGCTGATGACGGGGTCGCACAACATGGGTCCAAAGGCGAGCCAGGAGAACGACGACAACATGGTCATTATTGAGCATGCGCCGGGGCTTGCGGCCGAATACGCGGTCAACATTCTTGGGGTATACGGGCATTACAAGTGGCTGTACAACAACTGGAAGAGGACCAGCATGGCTTCCACGGCTACCGCGACTTCAGCCCAACCAGAAGCCTCAGCGCATGCCACGAGAAAGCCGGCGGCTGCGGCAGCCTCGCAGGCGCCATCGTTCGACGGCAATGTGGACTCGGACGCATGGCAGGCGTGGGAGATGACCGGGGAGAACCTTCAGCAAATCCAGTTCCTGATGGGCAAGGCGGCGACCCCGGCCCATGTGGCGACCACCGCAATGCCTGCGGCGTCCGCGCATTCCGCCCAGACTCCGCCAACAGGGAAGACCAGGAGTGTACAACGGGGCTCTTTGGTCACCCATTAAAGCATCGAGCTGAACACTCCGCTGCCGAACCCTTGACCCGATCGCGCCATGAAAGAAAGCGGCTCGACTTCCAACAGACGCCAGATGCGAACAACATCCACGAAGCACCCATCGAAGTGGGGCAGGCTCGAGGTGCCGTTCCGCAAGGCTGCCTGATCGCAGCGTCGTGGTCGCTCACCGGGCATTCGTTCGGCTACTCCGAGCGAAGTGCGTGCATGGGATCGACGGTGGCGGCGCGTCTCGCAGGCCGAAGACAGGCTGCAAGCCCCAGCAGGTACAGTGAGAGCGTCAGGGCGGCGAACAGGGAAAGGTCATGCGCCACGCTCAGCTGAACGACGGATCCAAGGAGTCGGCGCAGCGCCAGGGTCAGCGCCCAGCCGCCAAAAAGGCCAAGGAGCAGGAGCATGCTGACCCGGCCAAGAAGCTGACGGACGACGCGAGTTCGGGAGGAGCCAAGCGCCATGCGGACGCCGATCTCCCTCGTGCGCAGCTCGACTTCGTGGCTGGTGAGGCCATACAGGCCGATTGCGGCGAGGAGCAGGGCCGACGTCGCAAACAGGCCGAAAAGCCAGTTCTCCATCCGCTCAAATACCAGGCTCTCCTTCACGATGTCGGCCATGGTTTCTGGTGCCACGAAAGGAACGGTTGGTGCCATCTGGTGCATGGCGTCGTGCAAGGCTGGGATGAGCGCAGCGGGATTGCCGGAGCTACGAACAACAAGGCTCATGTTATAGAGTTCGCCCGCTGCGTCCGCTGGGAGTTCGTCCACGAGCCAATCCATCTCGGCAAAGGGGGGCTCGAACAAGCTCTGGCGTACGTCGGTGACGAGGCCGACGATGTTGTTCTGGTCCCCTTCGTCGGTTCGGGCACCGATCGGATCGCCACCGCTGGCAAAGAACTTTCTCCGAAAGGCCTGGTTGACCACGGCATTTGCAACCTTGAGGCTGGGCGTATCTTCCGCCGGGGACAGCCTGCGACCACGAACAAGCCTGATCCCCATCGCGTCAAAGTAGCCTGCAGATGCGATGCGGACTTCGGCGAGCGTCTCCTGCTGCGGTGGATTTGGAGGCTGGCCTGCGATGTGGATATCTGAATTGCTGCCCCAGTTCTGGATAGGCAGGATGTTGATCACACCTGCGGCCTGAACACCGGGCTGGTGCGAAACACGTTCGAGAAAGGGACGATAGAAGGCCACAACCGGATCCCGGTGGCTGTACTCTGCGGGCGACAGTTGAATCGAGGCGGTAAGAATCCGGTCTGGCTCGAACCCCAGCGGCGTGTGAAGAAGGTCGCGCAGAGTTCGAAGAAGGAGGCCTGAAACAACCAGCAGGACAAGCGACAGAGCGACCTGCGTGATGACAAATCCGGAGCGAAGCCGGTTCTGCTCACGGGATCCTCCAGCCGTGCCTGCACTGCGCAGTGCGCGATTTGGATCGGTGTTGGAAAGGCGGAGTGCCGGAGCGAGCGATGCCGCGAGGCTGGTCGCTGCGGCGATGAGCACGGCAAACAGAAGCACCTTGCCGTTCAGCTGCACATCGGCGCCGCGTGCCAGGGCGGTGATGAGGTATGCACGGATCGCGGCAAGTAGCGCCAGGCTGAGGATGATTCCGAAGAACAAACCCAGAGCCGACAGCACCAACGCCTCGGTAATGACCTGGCGAAGGAGACGGACACGGCCTGCACCGATGGCCGCGCGAAGTGCCATCTCTTTCTCGCGCCGGATGCCGCGCGCGAGAAGAAGACCGGCGACGTTGACGCACGCTATGCCGAGAAGCGCAAACACTGCAAGCAGCAAGATCTTCAAAGGGCCGGTAGCCTGCCCTGTGACACTTTCCTGCAAGGGGATGATTTGAACGGTGCGACCAGTGTCCGTATCCGGATACGCGACGCCAAGAGTGGCGAGGACGTGGGAAAGGTCAGCCTGAGCCTGCTGACGCGTGACACCCGGCTTGAGCAGGCCGACGGTCCGCATCCAGTGTGACCCTCTGTTGCTTTTCAGCTTTGGATCGGGATTAAGCGGTTTATAGATCGCATTCCGAGCTGCAAGCGGAAAGCGGAAACCTGCCGGCATCACGCCGATCACTGTGGAGGGCACGCCGTCCAAACGAATCGTGCTGCCGATCACGTCAGAACGTGCGCCAAAGTTGGTTTGCCAGACTTCATCGCTCAGCACAACAACGGCATCATGGCCTGGCTGGTCCTCACCACTCACAAACGTCCGACCAAGCAGGGGATTGACTCCGAACACCGTAAAGAAGTTTGCCGTGCCCTGCACCGACGCAAGGGAGACGGGCCCCGACGGCGACGCAAGATTGACCTTTGAACCATCGGCATAGCCAGCAAGAGCGTCGAAGCTCCGCAGTTGAGAGCGGGCGTCGACGTAGCTGAGCCAGGACCAGGGCTGGTGATACCCGGAACGCGCATAGGTATCGGGAAACACGAGCCGGTCCTGATGCGCAAAGGGAAGAGGCTTCAAAAGAACAGCATCGATCACGGAGAATACTGCCGTCGCGAACCCGATGCCAAGGGCCAGGGTAAGGACGACGAGCAGCGTGAAAGCGGGCGCACGCCGTTGCTGGCGAAGCGTGAAGCGAAGGTCCTGGATAAGTTGATCCACAAAATCCTCCCGACAGCGGGTGACGATGATCAGAACTTTGGGCTGCCAGTCACCGGCTCGTGCTGGCTCCCAAACGTCAGTGTCGAAGCATTTCCCTTGCCAAAGAGCGGTAGAGTGTTGGCCTATGCTCTGCCCATTATTGCTGTCGATGTGTTCTTCAGAACGCAGCAGGGTGTCCACTTGCGCGAACAGGTGGATGTTCTGGAACAGTGTAGTGCCACGTTGAGGCGCTGCGCCGCGAGTTCTGCCTGGGCGTCTGCGCGTAGGGCGGCACACACGCTTCTGTCATGAAGAGTCCTGCTGCTCGGTAGAGCCGAGGCAGCCTGTGTGCGCGTGTGGCCTAGCCCGTTAGAATTCCACGCGCAGGGACACCTGCCCTGTTCGATTGCCACCAAAGTCGGATCCACGCGACTGGGTGATCTGCCCGAAGTTTGCCTGCGAGATATCGAGTTGCGGATCGGCCAGGTTGGTGTGATTCAGAACGTTCGTGAATGTTCCCTCGGCGCGCAGGTTCACGCGCTCGGTGATGGCAAAGGCCTTGCTTACGCCGGACGACAGCGACACCGTTCCCGGGCCCACCAGGTCGCCGACCGACTCCGTGCCGAAGCGACCGATAGGCGCGGTGCCCACACCCACGGTGCACGGCGTGACCCCGTTGACCGGCGCCAGTGACGCATATCCTGTGCTGCCGGGGCAGGCAAAGGCATCGTTGTTGAACCAGTGATTCCGGTTATGGTTGCTGGTGTTGCCGTTCGCCACGCGATCCGGCCGCTGTTGCCGAAAAAACAGCGTGCCAGACCCAGTGCCCGATGGATCAATCGTGCCGCTGGGCAGCGACGCCGTCAGAAACGGGCCGGTTTGCCAGACAAAGATATTGGACACCTGCCATCCGCCGACCGCCAGGTTCGCCACGCGGCCAAGGTTTGCACCGTATCGTCGACCGCGGCCCAGTGGCAATTCATAAATCCCCGTAGAGATGGATCGGTGCCGCCGCGTTCCGATCACGTTGCCGTAATCCAGATGTCGATCGTAAGTGTAGGTGCCGTTGTACCCGCCCTGCTCATCCACAAACGTGTTGGTGCCGTTTGCATTTGCCGCGCCATAGGTTCCCTGGTTATCCGCAACATTCTTTGCAAACGTGTATGCCGTCGTAAAGCTGAAGCCGTTGGAGAGCCGATGACGAAACTCCGCCTGCAGCGAGCGATAGTCCGCCTGCGCGGCCGTATCCCGACTTCCAATCTGGTAGAAGTTTGGAAACGGAAAGGCGGATCGCGGCTGATCGGCCGCGCGTGTCACGGACGAGGTATGCAGCATGTTCAGTTCCGGCTGCCATACCAGGTGCCAGGTGTGCAATCCGATGTACGACACCCGTCCCCCATAGTTATGGCCAAAGTCATGGTCGATGGATAAGTCGGTTTGCAGCGAATAAGGATCGTGCCAGTTGATGTCGATGGCGTTGTAGAAACCAACGGAACCATAGGATGGCGAAAAGTTGCCGCTGGCAAAACTATTGGTTGAGGCAGTGGAGATATTCGGGAACACAATTGCCGGCCCGGTGGGCGTTTGTGTGTTGGTAAAGGTTTGCACGTTGGCCTGCAGTGTTCCGGTCAGCGCGTAAAACAGCGCACCCGTGGTGGTGATGTTGTAGTAGCCAACGCCGCCACGAATGGCCGTCCGCTCGTTACCGAACGGTAGAACGCTGAATCCAAACCGAGGCTCGAAGCGCAGTGTCGGCGCATGCCGCAGGCCTGCAGGAATACCAGCCTGTGTGTTCGAAAGTACCGGCGTGCACGGCGCACCGTTCACCGATGCATTGGTGGCATACGGATTGGTAACTCCAGGCGTAGCACATGCATTTAAGTTGGCGAACTCCTCCGGTGCAAGATGGCTTGCAAACCCGGCAGGATAGATCAGCTGTCCTGACTTCGCGACCGAAGGATCGAAATTGCCGATGTTTCCATTCGGATCACGGAAAGCCGGATGAAACTCATACCGCACGCCGAACGTCAGGTTGACCCGTGGCGAGGCCTTCCAGTTATCCTGCGCGTACACGGCATAGGCATTCGCCACGCCGTTGTTATCCTGGCTCACGTTGTCGACCTGCGTTTGATAGGGAACACCGATCAGAAAGTCCGCAAACTCCTGCCCGGTGGCCGAGTTGTTTGGGGTAAAGAACAGGTTGCCGTAGTTATCCGAAGTGGTGAAGCCAAGAATGGTATGCGCATTCAAGTGGCGAATATCCACGCCAAATTTAAGGGAGTGATCACCCACCTGCCAGTTCAGGTTGTCCACATACTGGAAAATCCGGGATTGCTGGGTGCCTCCAAGGCGGGATCCGATGGATTGGATCTGGTTAAAGCCAAGGTGGGGAATTCCATCGAAAAACGCGGGCGTGTCAAGGCCCTTCAGTCCGGTTGTCGAGGTAAACGCACCACCATCGAAGCTGTTGGTATTGCCATCCTGTTCCAGAGTGAAACCGAAACGAAATTCGTTCACCAACTTACTCGTGAGTGCATAACTGGCACTTGCCGCAAAGATGCGGTACTGCCCGATTGCGTTGTAGTTTGGCAAGGTCAGGTCAGCAGGTTGTAACTGGTTAATGTTCTTAAAGGTATACCGCGCAAACAGGCTGCCGCGCTGCCCCAGTGTGCGATCGACGCGCACATCGAACTGGTTGCTGTCGATGCTGTTTGCTCGCGTGCTCAGGTAGTTATAGCCCTCGCCAGGTGTGGCAATGACCTCCTGCAGGGATTGGTCCGCGTGAAGGTTGGGATCCGGGTAGAACTGCAGAAACGGGATGGCGCTGGCGTTGATGGGCACGCGCTGACCGGCATAGGTGCCACCGGTAAACGGGTTGTTGAGGACCGTTGTCTCACGGGAAAAATCGCCCTGCTTCATGGCAACCGTCGGTACTTTTGCCTGCACCACGGTCGACTGTGGAAAGCGCAGCGCCTCGTACGTACCGAAGAAAAACAGGGTGTCGCGACCGTTGTACAGGTGCGGCAGGACTACCGGCCCGCCAACGCTGCCGCCAAAGTCGTTGGCAACCTTGTGCGGCTTGTTGGCGGCATCGGTGCCAAAGGGGACGGCGTCGAACGCGCGGTTCTGCAGGTATTCAAACAGCGATCCGTGCAGCTTGTTCGTGCCACTTTTCGTCACCGTTGTAATCTCGCCGGGCTGGCCGTATTCCGCATTGTTGTTGACGCCGTCTACCCGGATTTCAGCGATCGATTCTGCCGATGGAAACGCGTCACCCTGAATGTTGTTGGTTGTCTGATTCTGCGCACTGATGCCGTCCACGGTCGTTTCCGATTGGGACGGCAGCCCGCCCTGCAGGGAGAATTTGATCTGCGGCGAAGGCGATGACGAAGCCGATGGCGGGTACGCTCCAGAGTCGGGCTGTACGCCCGGTAATGTCTGTACCACATTAATGGGCGAGGTCGATCCGTTGCCGCGATAGTTTGCCGGCAGGTCCAGAACATCGCGCGGCGTCAGCGCTGCAGAGATCTGCGCGTTTTCCGTATCGATAATGCCCGCATCGGTCGCACTGACCGTCACGTTTTCGCTCACGTTGCCCAGTTGCAGGGTCACGTCATAGCGCAGCTGCTGGCGCGCGCTCAATTCCAGGTTGTCCGCCGTCGATGCCTTAAAGCCCGCAAGCTGCACCGTCACGTCATAGTGGCCGGGGTCGGCGTTCAGCGCGGTATATTTGCCGCTGCCGTCGGTGGTTGCCGTGCGGTTCGTGTTGCTTTCGGTCCGGTGCAGAAGCACGGTCGCGCCTGAAACGGCGGCACCCGTGGCATCCAGCACCTGGCCGCTGATGCTGCCCAGGGTCGACTGGGCGACGACACGTGTCGATGCGGTAAGGGATGCGACAGAAAGCAGCAGGGAAGCGGTACGGCGTTGCGAAAACATTGTCATGAAACCTCTCGGGAAACCAAACAAAAGAAATGGGCCTGATGCCGCAACATCAGCGCGCGCCCAGTGCCGTAAAGAGCGGAACCCGGGTCGTGGACGCGCTTTGCTGCGCGCGCCGCATGCGAATCGACCACCACAGCATGATGGCGGC
Organism: uncultured Terriglobus sp.; assembly: GCA_964250935.1. Lineage (GTDB taxonomy): Bacteria > Acidobacteriota > Terriglobia > Terriglobales > Acidobacteriaceae > Terriglobus. The sequence continues at coordinate 22,793 of CAXUHM010000016.1, read as the reverse complement.
ACCGGAGGACAGCGATCCAACGGCCCGGCCGATCCACAGCCCATGCAGGCCCTGGCCCGCGTAGAAGGCCAGCACGTACGCCAGCGGCATGCCGATGAGCCAGTTGCACACGATGCTGATCGCCAACGGCGTCCGGGTGTCGCCAAGCCCGGTTAACGCCGACGCAAATAGCACAAATGCGGTATCGCCCAGCTGGAGGATGGCAGCAATCTTGAAGAGCGGGATGGCGGCAAGCACTACGGTGTGATCGTTGGTATAAAGCCCGGCCCACACGGAGGCAAACCCCGCAAACAGTACCGCCGCTACCGCGCTAAAGCCCATGGCCAGCGTCAGCGTCGCGCTTGCAGACTGCCGTACCTGCCGCAGGTCGTTGCGTCCCGCGCCCTGCCCTACACGGATCATCGCAGCATACGAAAGGCCGGCCGGCACCATGTACACGAATGCATTCAGGTCCAGGGTGACCTGGTGGGCGGCCAGAGCAGTGGTACCCAGGCGCGCGCACAGGATGGACATGTAGGTCGAGATGCCCAGCTCCAGGCTGTACTCGAGCCCGCTCGGCCAGCCGATGTGCAGCAGCGCGCGTAATCGCGTCCAGTTCGGCAGCAGCATCTGTCGCGTCAGGCGCATGCCCCACGCGCGGAAATTTTGCCGGGTTGCCACAAACAACAGGCCCAGCATCCACACGCGCACCACGCACGTTGCCCAGCCAGATCCGGCGACGCCCATCGCTCGCACGCCCCAATGCCCATACAGAAAGACCCAGTCGAACAGCAGATTGACCGCCGCCGCCGTCACCAGGGAAATCGACACTGCCGCAACCCGATCGACCGATTGCAAGTAGCGCCGCAGCGCCATGTAGAGCATCAGCGGCGCCGTCGACCAGACCAGTGCGGCAACATAGCGCCGCGTTTCTGCCACGATCTCCGGCGGCGTGCCGAAATGCGGCAACAGCGACAGACTGCTCCAGGTCAGCAGCATGACAAGCGGCGTACCGGCCAGAACAATCCACAATGATTGCGCCAGCATGTAAAGGCACTCCTTGCGGTCGCCGCGACCGAAAGCCTGCGCCACAAACGTCTCAAGCCCGTTCAAGAGGTAGATCGCGAAGAATACCAGCGCGTAATAGATGGTGTTGCCGAGCGAAGACGCTGCGATCGACAGAGCCGAATGCGAGAGCCGCCCAATCATGAGCGCATCCACAATGTAGGTGGACATCCACCCAAGCTCTCCGATAGCCAGTGGCGCACCAAGTCGCAAGGCCCAGCGTATCTCTCGCCCAAAGCCGCGGTCTGTGCGGGCAGGGGCGTGCTCTTCCCACCCAAGGAGTGGTTTCCCTTGCGCTGGACCGTGTGCTTCCTGCCCAGAGACGTGCTCTTGTACCGCGGCCGTGTCGGCCCGCGGCTCCGTTCTACCGTTCTCGCTCAACGAATGCCATTGCCTTCAAAGGTTTAAGTACATACGACGTTAGCGCAACGCCGGCCCATTACTTGCGATATGTTTCGTTCTATGAACGAAGTGCGGAAGAAATGTCGTGGCAGAAAGGCAAAAGCAATTGGCCTGGATGCGCCGGCTGGCCCGCGCTGGTCAACAATGCTTGTTCGAATGGATCAATATCATGCGCCTTGCGGTTCTGTCACCCCATCGAGACGACGCTGCCTTTTCCTGCGGCCTGCTGCTCACCCAGCTGTTGCATGCGGGCGTTACGGTTCAGATTGTCAACGTGTGTACACAGTCGGAGTACGCACCCTACCTGCCCGAAACAGGGGAGCTTCGCGTGGCGCAGGTTTCCGGCAAACGGCATGTGGAAGATCTCTGCTTCCTGCAGGCATTGCACGCGGCATCGGCAACAACGGCGTGCACCATGGCAGATCTGGGCTGGTTTGACAGCCCGTTACGGCTTGGTATCCCAGCGGACGCTGTGCTGGAGGTACAGGAAGTGGCAACCGGTGACGTGCGCCGGCTGGCGCGTGCCCTGGCGCCGTGGGCTGCTTTCGACGTCATTCTTGCGCCCCTCGGCCTCGGCTGCCATATCGATCATCGCCTCGTCCGGGATGCCGCATGCGCCGCCATTCCCCGGGCCAGACTCGGTTTCTACCAGGACCTACCCTATGCCTGCTGGATGTCGCCGGACGAGCGCAACGCAAGTACCAGGGAGTTACTGCGCACCAGCGGTTACGGTCCGCTGCCTGCATGGCGCGCTCCTGCCTATGCGGATGCGGCGTCGGCATTTCTGCTGAAGCAAAGCTATGCCGTTGGCTACTCCACCCAGATTGCCCCGGATCTGGCCGACCTGATCGCATCTGACGCGGCCCGCCACCATGGCGCCGAGTGCCTCCATCTGCCGCCGTCTCTGGCCAAGAAACTTAGTGCAGCACTCCAGCACCCGCAGCCCTGTAACAATAGCCATGATGTACTTCGACTTCAACCAACCCCCGGCCCAACCGGCAGTTTCCATCCTCATGACGGTCTGGAACGGCGAGACGTACCTGCGCGACGCTCTTGAGAGTGTGTTTCAGCAGCAAACCCGCGCGTCCTGGGAGCTCATCGTGGTCGATGACGGCTCGAGTGACGGCAGTGCCGAGCTGTTGCGGCAGTACCAGGCGAGCGACCGGCGTGTCCGGCTTTTGCAGCACCCCAACGCGGTCAACTGTGGCATTAGCGCCTCGCGCAACCTGGCTCTCCAGCACGCCCGTGCACCCGTTGTTGGCTTTCTGGATTGCGACGACGTTTTTCTGCCGCAACATCTTGACCGCCAGCTTGCCCTGCTGAGCGGGTATCCCGAGGTCGCCATGGTTTATGCCTCGGCAGAGCGCTGGGTCGATCATGCGGCCGCATTCGACCGTGCCGCCGCCGAGCGTGCCTGGTGGGGCAGCAATTACATTCCGCCCCTGGTGCCCCCGGGCTGCCACGGCGGCATTCTGGCGCCTGGCACCCTGTTGCGATGGATGCTGGCCAACGAAAGCTTCGCCCCGTGTATGTGTACCGTCCTTGTACGCCGGAGCGCCGCGCTTGCGGTGAATGGCTTTGAAAACGCCTTTCACGGCCTTTATGACGACCAGGTCTTTCATGCAAAGCTGTCGTCGCGCTTTGCCGTGTATGCCAACCTCGAGTGCACGGCACGCTACCGTCAGCATGCTGCGTCCTGCTGCGCCATCGCACATGGCACCTCCGGGATCCATGCGACAGAAGCGGGTCGGTTTCGCGCCTGGGTAGAACAGTTCGCCGAGACGAGCGTGGTCTAACGCGCCGGATGGCCTCTGCGGACGCTCACGGTGTCCGTCGGCAATCGTGCCGATCCCGTCCTGTCCGGCGTCCGCCCGGCTACAGCAAGTGTTGCGCACCGCCCACTCCATCCTTATCGCAGAGGTCGGAGCGTCACTGCGCGGTGCGGAAACCATGTCACCTGAACCGTGCCCACCACCGTATGCGTCGTTCCGCTGTGCAGCAAAGGCGCGCGCCCCAGCTCTCCCTGTAGCGATCCCGTTACCTCCAGCTCGCGCAACGGCCGCAGCCGTGCGTTCAGGGTCAGGTCCTGCTGGGTTGTGCCGCCCGGCAGAAAGTCCTTGGCCGCTTTCACGCTGCGGTACTCCAGCTGCAGCAGCGTCTCGGGGCTGCGATGCCAGGTGAGCCATGCATTGCCACCCTTGTTCTCACGGCCGATTGCATCGCCCAGCAAGAACGAGCGGTTCGTGTACCCCTGTTTCTGTACCGATTCGAACAGCAGGAAATTTCCGTTCTGGCTGTTCGGGACCGGTGGGTCGGTCGACGCCGCTTCCACGCGCAGGTCGACCCGTGACAGCCCTGGAAGCCGTGTGATCAACAGTCCCGGGCGTATGCCGGCGCGCGGCGGATTGCTGATGGGAAACACGTCGTCGTGCGCAAACGAGTCCGTGTACAGCGTGAACCGGTAGCGGTCGAACGGGATGCGCCAGGTGGCGTCGACGGAGCTGAAACGAGCACCCGGGTCCTCTCGTGAAAACTTCACATTCGGCTGAACCCCGGCCGCGCTGAAAAAACTTCGGAAGAAGGTGCCCAGGGTGATGGGCACGTGCCCTTCGCCGCCCCAGATGACTGAGCGCGCAAAGCCGAACTCTACGTCCGCTGTCGGCTTGAAGCTGATCTTCTCCAGGTGGATCCAAGGGTCGCTGGGCACGTTGTGGCCCTTGAGGCTGCCCACAAAAAACTCATAGCGAAACAGACCCGTAAGGCGGGAGATGCCGGGAATGTACAACGGCTCGATGCGGTTGATGCGAAACGCATAGATCGGCTCCGCGTTGTTGGACCAGATCATGCTCGCGCCCTGCGCCGGTCCAAGCCAGCTGTCGCTGCGCCCGAACGAGATCTGGTGCCCGGCCACGTGCGCGGAAAGATTTGCTTCGAGCAGCCGGACGCTCGTCTGCGAAGCGATGGCACCCTGCGGGATATTGAAGTAACGCGGCCCGACGGGAAGTTCGTCGTTCTGCTCCAGTGTGTGCGCGACGGCGTCGCTGTAGCCCGTGCCTGCCGGCGCGTGCTGGACTTCGTAGCGCGTGTACAGGTTAAAGCGGCCCATGGTCGCCCATCCGCTAACCCCCGCGATGGCGTTGAAGCCCGGCTGATAGGGCCGGCCGTAGTCGTTGGTGATGGTCTGTCCAAAATGAAAGCTGTCGTTCAACACCGGTCCATGGATGCCGCGCACACGCACATAGGCGCTTTCCACCACGGCCTGGTCCGGAGAAGGCAGGCTCAGTTCGCCAGCAAACTCACGTCGCAGCCGAAGGTACAGTTCGGTCGCTTCCTCGCTGCCCTCACCGCGCCGCATCACGGGTTCGGTCAGCAGCAGCATGTGCGCCAGCGACACGCGTGTGAATGGCCGCATGCCCAGGTAGAGTGTCGGCAGATCACCAAGATCGTGGAGCCGAAGCGCTGCCGGATAGATCCAGCTGTCGATGGGAATGTAGGGCGACCCGGCGACGCCGCGTGCTGCCTCCGCAATTTCTTCTGGCAGCGGTGCATCGTCACCGCTCTGCGCCACCGCTGCCTGCAGGCCAAGCAGACTGCTGCACCAGACCAGGGACATGGCGACGTGGGTGCGCCAGTGTTTCCCCTTCCACAGGAGTTGCTCCGCTCTTCGGGACGTTTCAGGACCACTGCTGCGTGGCACAGCTTTGCGCAGGTTGGCGCCTTTCAGACTGCGGTTGGGTGACTTCATGTAGTCTTTTGACAATATCTTATGGCGCGCAATTGCAAACTGCTTCACCCTGCCGTGGCGCTCTTCTCGCGGTCGCTGGGAGTCATCCTGTGTTCGTCCGGACCATTTCAGCGGCGGCGCTGCACGTTATACCTGCTTCTCTTTACCTTGACGCTCCCCGCCGTGTTGGTTCGCCTGCAGGCTCAGGCGCTTACGCTTCAGAACCCAACACAAACGACGCAAGCGCCGCAAAGTTCGTCCTGCGGCCCTTTGGGCTGCATCGGTTCCGGTTCGGGCGATGCCGGATCCGCTGCGTTGCCCCTGCCCACCGCGCCGCCGGTCTCTATCCAGGGCAACGATGATGCCAATAGCACCGCTCCAGAAACGGGCGGAGCTTTGATCGGCGGAACCACCATCGACGGGACGCTATCGAATGGAGCCCAGCCCGGTGGATCCCTGACCAATGGAGGCCCGCTTGGTGGAACCGTGACCAGCGGACTCCTGGCAAGCGGCGCTCCAGCAGGAGGCGTCGCGGCAAGAACCTCAGCGCCCGTACCTCCCCTGCCAGTGCGCCTCAGCGATTTCGAATTGTTCGTACGCGACACCATCGGCTACGCTCTCCCGGTCTTTGGTCGTGACCTGTTCCGGAATGCCGACGCTGCCGCCTTCCAGGCTGCCAGTGCCACGGCGCCGGCTGACTATGTAATCGGCCCGGGAGACGAGTTGCGGGTGCGCGCGGTGGGCAAGGTCGAGATCGATGTGCGCGCGAAAGTCGATACCGGCGGCCAGATTTTTGTCCCAAAAGTCGGTCCCATCACCGTCGCCGGCACTCGCGTCGATGAGGTCACCGACGTCGTTCGCCGTGCGATCGCCAAGCAGTTTAAGGGCTTCGATCTCACCGTTACGCTAGGCCAGCTACGCTCCATCCAAATCTTTGTCCTTGGCCAGGCGCGACGGCCGGGCACCTATACCGTCAGTTCGCTCAGCAGCGTGGTCAATGCCCTGTTCGCCTCGGGCGGACCATCCGCAGCGGGGTCCTTGCGCGACGTTCAGCTCATCCGCAACAACGAAACCCTCGCCCACTTCGACGTCTACCGCCTGTTGCTGGCTGGGGACAAGAGCACCGATCGTCACCTGCTCGCGGGCGACATCCTGTACATCCCTCCGGTCGGTCCGCAAATTGCCATCGCCGGTGATGTGCAAACACCCGGTATTTTTGAACTCAATGGACCATCTACGGTTGCGGATGCGCTGACGTATAGCGCCGGTCTTACCCCGGTCGCCGGTGTTGCGCGCGCGACACTCGACCGCGTGATGGATCACCAGAACCGGTCTGTGCTCAACTTTCCGCTTGACGCTGCTGGCCGTGCGACCGTGCTGCAGGGCGGCGATATTCTGCGCGTGCTGCCCATCTCTGCAAAGATCGACAATGCCGTGACCCTGCGAGGCCCACTCGCCAACCCGGGGCGTTACGCCTGGCACACCGGCCTTCGCATCGCGGACGTCCTCCCCACCCGCGACATCCTGCTGACGCGCGATTTCTACAATCAGCGCAATGAACTCGACCTGCCTTCTGCGCCGACCGCAAACGCAGTCGCCGATCCGTCGCAAAATCACAGTGTCACCGGCGGGGACACCCGGTTTGCTCCTGTGCCCGGGACCACCTCTGACGACCGGGCAGCGGCACCCCCGGTAATCCAGCATGCCAACGACATCAACTGGAACTACGCGACAATCGAGCGGCTCAATCCGCAGGACCTCAAGCTGCAGCTGCTTTCGTTCAATCTTGGCCAGGCCATCGATCAACCGGGCTCCGCCGAAAACAAGGTCCTTCTGGCGGGCGATATTGTCACCATCTATAGCAGCAGGGATACGGCGCTGCCCCTGGAGCTCACGACCAAGCTGGTGCGTATCGATGGCCAGGTTGTAGCGCCCGGGGTCTACCAGATCAACGGCACAGAGACCCTGCGCGATCTGATTCGTCGCGCTGGCGGCCTGGCGCCACACGCGTACCTCTATGCCTCACGCTTCACTCGCGAGAGTGTGCGGGCCGAGCAGGAAGACCAGTTGCAACGTTTGCTGCAGCGTGAACGCACACAGGCTTTCTCTCCCAGCAATATCGTCACATCTCGAAGCTCCGCCGGTGGTGGCGAGCAAACCTCCGGCTCTGAGCTCGACCTTCGACGAGCATACCTGGCAGAGTTGGCAACCGTGCATGCCACCGGAAGGGTCGTCCTTGCCCTGAAGCCGGAAAGCCGCACGATTGAGGATGTTCCGGAGTTCGAACTGCAGGATGCCGATCACTTCTTTGTTCCGGCGCTTCCCAACACGGTCAGCGTTGTTGGCAGCGTCTACAATCCCGGCGCGCTGCGCTACGTCGATCATGGTCGCGTCAAACGGTACCTGAATGCGGCGGGTGGGCCGGAGCGTGAGGCCGATCCCAACCGTGAATTCATTCTGCGCGCCGATGGCAGTCTGATCAGCCACGCCCGCATTGGCAATTTCGACCGGCAGGTCATTTACCCGGGAGATTCTATTGTCGTTCCTGCTAATTTCAAGGGCCGCAAGGCGCCGATTGACTTTCTCGATCTCACCACTGCTTTGGGTTCGCTGGCGCTGACCGCCGTAGCAGTAAAGGCATTGAACTAGTGATCGCTGACCAGCAAACACCCACGGAGTTTTCCGTCGCCGCAGAAGCCGTTGCCCATCAGCAAAACCTGCTGGCCGTGCGGCTGCTCACCAGCGTGTTGCGCAGCAAGAGCAGCATGCTGCTCTGGGGGCTGATTGGGGCCGTGCTTGCCGGCCTTGCCTCGCTGCCGCTCAAGCCGTACTACACCGCCACCACACGCCTGCTTCCGCCACAACTCCGCCCCGCCAGTGCCGTCAGCATGCTCGGGCAGCTCTCCCTTGGCGGCGGCGATGCGGGTGGCCTGGCGAGTCTCGGTTCTGCCCTGCAGGCCAAGGCACAGGGCGATTCTTTTGTCGTGCTGTTGACTGCGTGGCCCGTGCAAAATGAACTCGTCAACAGCTTCCATCTCAAGTCTGTTTACCACGCCAGAACCGACGAAACCGCGCGAAAACTGCTGGATGCTCACACGACCACCGACAGTGCCAAGGGTTTTGTCAGTGTGTCCGTCACCGACAGTGATCCAAACCGTGCCGCCAACATGGCCAACGGATATATCCAGGCAGTGCGCGTCTCCATGCGTGACATGGCCCTCACGGAAGCGTCGCAGCGTCGCATCTTTTATGAAGCCCAGCTTGGCAAAGCCAAGGATGATCTGGCACAGGCCGAGGCCAGCTTCGCCTCCATGCAGCAGAGCAGCAAGATGGTGTCCCTGGATTCCCAGGCCAAAACGCTGCTTGAAAGTGCGGCCAGAATTCGCTCGCAGATCACGGCGCAGGAGGTGGAGCTGGATCGCCTGAGGACTTACCTGACTGACAGCAATCCGCAATTGCAAATTGCGGAAACGAGCCTGAGCGCGCTGCGGGGGCAACTGGCCGAGGTCGAATCGCAAAACCGCGGCGGGTTCACCGGTGCCGGTCTCACCAGTGTTCCCACGGCAGAGCTTGACTTCGTTCGTGCCACGCGCGAGGTCAAGTACCGCGAAGCCCTGTACGACGTCATGGCCAAGCAATATGAGGCATCACGCATCGACGAGGCAAGAACTGCGCCCGTGGTGCAGGTCATCGAACCGGCGTATGCCCCGGAACGCAAGGCAGGACCGCACCGGACCTACTTTGTTCTGGGTGGATTTGTTCTGGCGTTTTTTCTTCGCCTTATCCTGGTCATCTATCGGTTCTGGCGTTCCGGCCTGGACCGCGACGACCTCGATCATCTCGCGGACATTCGGCGTGCCGCGTTCCGCTGGAGCTAGAGCGCCTTGGTTGAACGCTGAAGCTGTCCAGAAGCCGGGAGTCTACGCCGAGGCATCGCTGCCGAGGGCTGACTGCACGTGCCGCTCTGGCTGACGCAGCGCCGCCAGCGCCTCCCGATTGATGCGCGCACCTTCCCGGTCGCCAATCCAGCCCCAACGGTTGTAGTAGTGCCACGACGATTGCAGGTGCCGCAGCATCAATTGAAAGGACACGTGCGAACCTCGATGAAAGCCGTGCGTCACATACACCGCCGGCCAGTACAGCAGGTCTCCCTGTGCCGCCATGCGCCGGCAAAGGTCCACGTCTTCCATGTACAAGAAATATCGCTCGTCAAATCCACCGACCGCACGCAGCGTGTCCCACCGCGAAAAGATAAAGCAGCCAGACAAGAAGGGCACGTGGACGCTTGGTGCGTCTGCAAGCCCCTTTAATTCATACCGGTCGAGCCTGCCCTGCGCCAGCACCTGCAGCGATCGCGGCAGAAACCGCCGCAGCGCAAAATCCAGCGGCATGGGGAGCAGCTTGCAGAGCTTCTGCTCGCGGCCATCCGGAAACTGCACCCGTGGCATCACGCGTACAGCACGTGGATGCTCCGCAAACACCCCCATCAGACTTGGCAGCACCTCTTCACCAAACAGGATGTCCGGATTCAACATCAGGTGAAACGCTGCCGCTGTGCCCTCCAGCGCGCGTAGCGCCAGGTTATGCGCGGACCCGAAACCCACGTTGGCCGAGGGCAGGTACCGCCCACCAAACCGGTGTACGGCTGCCGCAAGCAGCTTTGCCTCTTCCGGTCGCTCTACCGCCGCGTTATCCACCACCACCCAGTCCACCGTTGGCGCAGTGCTTCCGCGCAATCGCGCAAACAGCGGCTCCAACTCTTTAGCGGGGGTTTTGTAACAAACAAGGCTGGCAGTGATCAGAGGCATGGTTCAGGCAACAGCAGATCGGTCTTCAATATCGTCGATCATACATCGCCTGTCGACGACTTAACTCCTGGGATGCCGGCTCAGCTCACGAGATCGTCGGCCAGCAGCAGGTCGAACAACGCCCCCCAGTTCTCGGTAAAGGGAGCCGGCGGCGTCCATGCGGCCGCGCCTTCCAGGGCCAGCGTTCCCTGCATCCATTGCAGCATCGCTTGGCCCAGCGCGGCACCGTCGTTGGGGTCGAAGAAATGCACCGGCGCATAGCCCGCAAGGGTCTCGTGCGCATACGGCAGATCCGCCGCAAAGATTGGTTTGCCGGTTTGCCGAAACTCTGACAGTGGCAGACCCCACGTTTCCAGCCTGGAGGGGAACAGCAGGCAATCCGCCTCGCGATATTGCGCGAACACCCCTGTGCGCGGCAAACGTCCCAGCCAACGTACCGAGCGTAGCGTACCGTATTGGGCAAACAGGGATCGCGCGTACGGCTCCTCCGTTCCCGCAAGGGTCAGACGCAGCTCAAAATGGATGGGCGTGTTGCTCTCCAGCCAGGCTGCGGCAGCAAGCACGAGTTGCATATTCTTGAACGTCCGCGGAAGCGCCGGATAGAAAAAGCACCAGGGCCTGCCGTCTTTCTGAGCAGTCGAGCGAAGGCTTAACTCCTCCAAGTGCGTCACAGACGGGTGTGCCACGATGACCCTGCGCGGTGCATAGCGCCGTTCAAACTCGACGCGCAGCCATTGCTGCTGCACCACCACACTCGTGTTCCGCCGAATGTTAATACCGTAGATCCAGCGATAGAACACCACAAACAGCCACGGCTTCGGTTGAAGACGCACCTCGCTCCATGGCATGTCATAAAAGGGTGCGGGGTTATGGCAGTACACTGCCTGTTGCGTTGCCTCAACCCGCGGCGTCATATCGTGCAAAGCAAACCATAACACTGGCTTAAGGCGGCGGCTCAGCGGCAGGCTCTCCACATACTCAAACCACAATCGCCGCAACCAGGAGCCCTTGACTGCCGGTCGCTCCAGGTAAGTAATGTTCTCCGCCGAGAACAGGCTGCGCCGATGCACCAGCGCCACAATCTCATAGCGGTCTGCATACCGCTCCGACAGCACCTGAAGCGCATCCTGCGCGATGGCAAGCGGCCCGCCTTCCACAAAATTCACCGCAGAAAGAACGATGCGCGGCTTCATACGCGGTCCCAACGGCTTGTGTCGAAGTTATAGCGTTTGATCACCCGTGCCGGGTTGCCCACGGCAATCGTGTAAGAAGGAATATCGCGGTTGACAACGGACAAGGTCCCGATGATCGCGCCCCTGCCGATCGTGACGCCCGGCAGAATTGCGACAAACTCACCAATCCAAACATCGTCTTCTATCACCACCGGTGCCATAAACAGGGCACGCTCCGCCGGCGGCAGACGTGGATCCGAGTGCACGCCGTCGCCGCTGTATGTGCCGTGATTATGATCCGTAATCAGTACCTTGCTGGCAATCAGCACGCGGTCGCCAATACGGACGCTTTGTGTCGCGGCAATGTGAACCGAATCGTTTAGTTGCACATCCTTGCCGACCGTCAAGAGGATGCTGTCGTCCAGTGTCAAGGGTTCGGCATCTAGGCGCAGGCCGGGACCTGCCGTCAGACCTGGGCCCAAGTTCATCCAGCGTCGTCCGCGCACATAAGATGGCCGCCGAACTAGGCGCGCCCCGGCAAAACGTAGGCGGGTGTGCAGGAAGTCCAGAAATAGTCGCAAGCCTCCCCAGACGCCATACCACCGCACCAATCGCCACCGCTTCAGTTCTGTTTTTTTCGTGCCCATAGCTTCCCCGCTCAGTGTGCAAACAGCCCACGTTCCCGCTATCGAATTAGTTTGGTGAGGAGCGCAGACTCGAAACCGCGTACACCTGGTGCCGGTCCGTGTGCGCCTGGAACAGTGCATCCCGATCACACACGATTGCGCGCAGATGCGGAGAGTCAGGGCCGGCCTGCGCAGGTTCGCTCACGGTCACGCAAGCCGACCGATGCGGGTACTCCCCTGTGATGTAGTAGGTTGCTCCAAAATCCTGCAGCACCTGGCGGAGAGGCCGCTGGCTGCGAACAGCCCGTACGAACATGACGTCTTCCGTTAAACCCTCCGTTTGCACGATAGGCGACGTCACCATGTAGCTCAGCAACCCGCTTACATCTCCCATCGCATACACCCCGGGGTGCTGGTTGATGTAGCTGGCCAGAGCGCAGGTCTGCCAATACTCCGGACCTACTGGCACAAGATTGCTGACGGCCCCCATCAGGAGCAGCAACGCAGCGTAACCCGGCCCATGCAAGTACTGAAAAAGCGCTCGCACATGAGCCTCTATCGGCAACAGAAGCAGGGCGCTGCCCACGAGCGAAAGCAGAAATGGGTAGAAGTACCAGGGCCACACGGGCCAGTCGCTCAATAACGAGAGCACGGAAATATACATCACCGGAAAAACAAGCAAGGCAAGGGCAAACTGCTTGCTTGGAGCCGCCGCAGGGGATCTCGGAAAACAGCAAAGTGCCACGATCGATACCGCGACGGAACCCCACACAATGAGGGTCAGGAGCGTGGACGGCCGCGCAAACACGCTCGCCCAGAGCCGAAGCGATGGCCAGTGATGAAAGCGTAACTGCTTGGCCTGACCAGATACGGGAAGCCATGTATGAAAGAAAAACCGGTTCACCAGAAGGTAGGCAGGGAAGAGGAATCCGCCTATCAGCAATTTCACAGTCCTGCCCACACTGACAAGCGTTGGGAGCATCTGTGTGCACTCACACGCGAGCAGCAGCGCAACGAGCATCGCCGCATCCAGGCGAGCCAGAATCGCGAGGCTCAGCAAAAAGCCATAGATGGCCGTTTGGCGGGTGGTCCATTGAAACGATGGCCCAAGACGGTATGCAAGTGCCGCCACGATGCATGGGAACAGCACACAAACCTCCATGCCGCCACGCCCTAGAGCCGTCGCCAGCGTTGCAATGAACACAGCGCAAAACGCAGCAGCATCACGGTCGACCACCCGAGTACACAGCATCTGCTTCAACAAACGGTAGTGAAGCATCGCAAGCAGAAAGCTGCATGTTTGCAGCGAAACGAAGAACCATGGGGTCGGCACCAGTGCATACAGCACGGTGATAATGAAGAACCAAAGAGGGTGATAGCCATTGGTCAGGTGAACGCCATCAAACGTGCTTCGGCCCGTGTGCGCCACGTTCGCCGCAATCTTCAAGTAGTAGAAGAAGTCGTCATCGTACGTGAACAGCGGCGACCGGCCGTGGCGAAAGCGAGAAAAGCAGACGATGCCAGCCAGCAAGGCGAAGAACAAATCCGGCTGATGCCATCGAGAAAGCTTGGTGGGCGTCCTTCGCCACGTCAGCCAATGCAGCTTGGGTAAATCCCCAGAGGCATTCATCGTGCGTGGCTCCCCTGTGGCAGCATCAGCCCGTTGCCGCCCTCGCCAGCCACCGCATCCTGCTCCACTTTCCGCTTACTCTCTTCCGCAGCGTGCAGTACGTGAGACCCGTTTGCCCCGTAGATCACCAGTAAGAACATCACTTCCGGATTGAAGTAGACGCCGGATCGCAGCAGCTTGAGAAAGACATACACCAGCAGGGCCGACGCCGTCTGCTTACGATCGACACTACCTTTACGCGGGTAACAGTACCAGAGAAAGCCAAACGCCAACACAAGCCCGGTCAGTCCAGTCTCGCCGGCTAGTCGGAACAGCATCGACCCGCCATCACCGCGCGCAATACCGAGCACCCCTTCGGGCAGGAACTCGATGCCCCGAAGCGTTCCGATATACCGGTCATTGACCTGTGAGATGGCACCCATGCCTTCGCCCAGAAGAGGATGCCGGAGAAGTGCATTTGCCGAGACATAGGCGCCAGATAACTGCGAGAAGGAGCTGTCGTTCAGGTCTGCGGCGTCCAGCAGGGTAAACCCGGTAAAGCTGTCGCTCACCCGTCTCTGAAAATCTGCGGAAACCGTATACACAGCAAATCCGAGGGCCAGAATTACCGCGGGTGCCACGACAGAACCGAAGCGATACCGCCTGCCAAAGAGGTACAGGCCAACAAACAGGCCCAGAAAGCCCATGGATGAACCGGACAGCGCAACGGCAAGAATCATCAACAACACCTGCGCGCCACCCTTGCGATGTCGTTGCCATTGATCGGCAAAGTAGTAAATTGCCGGCAGCGTCACGATGCAGAATTCGCCCGGTTCGTACTCAATGCTTTCCAGGCGATACTTCTCGATCAGGATCGCCAGCACGGGGTAGAGCAGCAGGCCAAGTACGGCGACCCCGAACGCGACCCACGCATAGCGCCGGAAACACTCCACGGCGTCGAACCGCATGTACCGCAGAAAGGCGCACGCGTACACCGCGCTCAGCACAATGCCGATCTCTGACTTGAGGAACAGGCCAACCGTATCAAGTTCCTGGGCAATCCCGGCAAGGCCACTCAGCAGCGTGATAAAGACAAGCAGGATGAGGCCTGGAGGAATCCAGATCGATCGCAGCAACACCAGCAGGGCCAGATTCAGAAGCAGGATTGGGTAGAAGTACAGCAGGTGAACGCTACCCAGGTGGAACGCGGCCGCGGCGCTGAAGCAGCCGAGATAGGTCGACCAGACAATCCATTGGCGAAGGATAATTGCTCTCCTGGGCTGCTGCCCGGCACGTGCACGCCAGCGGCGACCCTGGCTTTTTACCGAAGCTTATCAGGTATTCTTACGCATAAGCAGGTGCTGTCATCGCAGCATCGGTTCTCTACGGCAGAGGCTTCCTGGTTTGTCCAAGACATTGATTCGGCCGCTTGTCACCATCATCACGGCCACACGAAACTCTGCCGATACCCTGCGAGCATGTCTCCGCAGTGTGCAGCAACAGGACTACCCAGCAATCGAGCATCTTGTCGTCGATGGTGGTTCGACCGATGGCACGCTCGACATTCTGCAGCAGGAAGCGGCGGCTAACCTCCTGTGGCACTCCGAGCGCGACAGTGGCATTTACGACGCGTGGAACAAGGGCCTGGCGCGCGCGCGCGGCGAGTGGATTGCCTTTCTCGGCAGCGATGATCTGTACCTGCCCGGCGCCGTCTCCGCCTACATGGACCTGGCGCAGGCACACCCTGGTGCGCAATACCTTTCCGGCCAGGTGCGCTGGATGGGCCCGCGCGGCCCACGTACCATCGGCACTGCCTGGCAGTGGCCTCGCTTCCAGCGCTACATGTGTGTGGCCCACGTGGGCAGCATGCACCACCGGTCCCTGTTTCAGCAGTACGGCACCTATGACACGTCGCTGCGCATCGTTGCGGACTACGAGCTGTTACTACGCGCTCGCGCCGACCTGCGCGCCGCGTTTCTTCCCAAACTCACCACGCAAATGCTTAGTGGCGGCGCCAGCGATTCAAGCGCAGCCCTGCGTGAAGCGCTAAAAGTTAAGACAACGACAGGTGGTCGCACTAGGATTCTCGCTCGAATGGATGACGTCTTTGCGCAATGGCTCTTTCGCAAGCGTCAGCGTAAAAAGTCAACGAAATAAAAACTTGCGCATGTGAGCTTGCTGGTGCATGTAGCTTATGGTGTCCAACGGATTCGATACTTTCGTATCGACAACAC
The DNA here is from genome assembly GCA_964250935.1 of uncultured Terriglobus sp. Classification (GTDB taxonomy): domain Bacteria; phylum Acidobacteriota; class Terriglobia; order Terriglobales; family Acidobacteriaceae; genus Terriglobus. Next base: position 7,174 of record CAXUHM010000016.1, on the reverse strand, counting down.
ACGCCCATCATGGCGGGAGAGCGACAGAGTGGCGCATTGCAATGATGTGGTTCCTTCGGGCACCTCATGCCCAATTCGTGTTGGTTTTATCCTTTTTCCGATCCATCTCCTAGGCTTGCACAACTACCTGCGAAACCTGTTTGCGGCGATTGAAGATCTTCCGGACACGCCGATTGTCCCTGTCCTGCTCACGGGCAGAAAACAGAGCAGCCCGGCGGAAGAATTCGTGGGAGTAATTCGCATAAAGACGTCCCTGCTTGACCGGAAAAGCCCAGCATGGTTCGCCCGCAAATGTATCGAGCGAATTTGCGGTAGAGATATGCTTTTAGAGAGGTTTCTACGCCGTAATAATATCTCCGTGCTGTCGCATTCTGTTGGCCTGGGCGGTAGTTCTCCAGTAAAAACACTTGGTTGGATTCCGGACCTGCAACACATCTATTTGCCACATCTGTTTAATGCAAAAGAGCGCCACCAGCGGAATCGTAACTTCAAGCGACTATGCGATACTTGCGATGCAATTGCGATGAGTAGTAACTGTGGGCTGCAGGATCTGCACAACTTTCACCCTAGCATGGGATATAAGGGCCGGGTGCTTCACTTTGTGTCGGCGACGATGCCCCGGGAACTTGCTACCCCTCTTCAGGTGTTAGAAAACCGCTACAACTTTAGCGGTCCTTACATCCTTCTGCCGAATCAGTTTTGGGATCATAAGAACCATCGTGTCGTGATCGATGCATTACACCTGCTGAATGGGCAAAAACAGCCGGTCCACGTTCTCTGTACGGGATCAACTGTCGGACTTCACGATTCCCAATACTACGATTCGTTGATGGAGTACGCAGCCCAATGTGCCGTTTTGAGCAATTTTAAGGTTCTCGGTGTTGTCCCTTTCGGCGACCTCTCAGGCCTGATGTACGGTGCCGCTGCCCTGCTAAATCCCTCATTGTTTGAAGGATGGAGCACAAGTGTCGAAGAGGCTAAATCTCTAGGCAAGAGAGTGATTTTGTCTGACATCGCAGTGCATCGAGAACAAGATCCTGAATACGCAACTTTTTTTCCTCCGGACGCACCCGATACTCTCGCTTCCGCATTGGTCGATGCTCTGGCAAAGTATGACAGTGCAGAAGATTTACTCCGGCAGCAACAGGCAGCAAGACAGTTTGCGGCGCGCCGGCGTGTCTTTGGCGAAACATACCTTCACATCGTGAACAGTCTGACGAGCCAGAGTGGGCATCCCGCTGACAACAAAATTCATAGACTACAAGTAGGTTCTAAGGATGCAGATTCGACCGCAGCCAAGACCTTTACTTAGTACCATCGCGGTCACCGGCGCCACGGGCGTCATCGGTCGGCGGCTGGTGCCGGCGCTGCTGGCTGCTGGTGCTGCCGTACGCGTCCTCACCCGGCAGCCGGGGCCACCGCCAGCGGCAAGCATCCAGAGTGTGCCGGGGGACCTGCGCGACCCGAGCTCCCTGGCCACGCTGGTCGCGGGTGCCGATGCTGTCGTTCACCTTGCCGGCCTGGCGCACACCGCCCTGCGCACACCGCCACAAGAAGCCGCTGCCGCCGCAATCAACGTCGGCGGTACCCGATCCTTGCTGCAGGCCGCGGTCGCCGCGGGAACTCGGCACGTCGTTTTCCTCTCCAGTGCGCACGTCTATGCCGGCCAGCAGGGAACCAATCTGCGCGAAAACAGCCGCAAGGAGGCCGGCCATGGCTATGCCGCCATGAAGCTGCAAGCCGAAGCTCTGTTGCACAACGAGGCCACTTCGGCGCTCACTGTCGATATCCTGCGGCCCTGCCTTGTGTACGGTCCCGGCGTCCGCTTCAACCTGCAGCAACTTCTGCGCGCCGTGCAGGCCGGTCGCTATGTGCATCCTGGGGGCGCCGACGTGCTGCGAAGCCTTGTCTCGGTCGATACTGTTACTGCTGCGGTTCTGCACTTTTTACGCTGCAGAACCAACAGTGATAACACCAGCCCGGCAGGCCATTCCAGCCCGGCAGTGCGCATCTGTAATGTCGCGGATCGGGATGCTGTGTCTCTGCGTGCATGGGTTGACACCCTTGCGCGGAGCCTGCAGGTTCGTCCGCCACGCACCGTTCCAGTGTCGGTGTTACGCACCGCCGCCACCTTGGGCAGTATCGTGTGCAGTGCCGGCATCCCCTTTCCACTCACCACGGCGTCCCTGCGCAAACTCACGGTGCCGTTTACGTTGAATCTCGACAGCCTCGCCGACACCGGCTTTGTCTGGCCCAATACCACCGAGCAGGTCGCCGCGCAGATGGTCGCGCACTTCCTTGCAGAGGTCCGCGCACCAGCGCGGCACGAACATCATGCCTAACCCGCATTCCCCCGTCGTACCCGTACCCACGCCACCATCGCCGGCACTGCCCGGCACCGCGCTATCGCGGCCACCGGTGCGCCCCGGCAAGCGTGGTTTCGACCTGGTCTTCTCGGCTTTTCTGCTGATCGTCCTTTCGCCCGTGCTCCTTCTCCTTGTGGTCCTGGTCCGCCTCACATCCCCTGGTCCGGCACTGTACTGGTCCAATCGTGTCGGTCAGTGCAATCACATCTTTCGCATGCCGAAGTTCCGCAGCATGCGCGTGGGCACGCCGCAGATTGCGACCCATTTGCTGACCGGTGTGGCCAGCCATGTCACTCCGCTTGGACATCTCCTGCGAAAGTCCAGCCTGGACGAACTCCCTCAGCTTTGGAGTATCCTGCGCGGCGAGCTCAGCTTTGTCGGCCCGCGGCCCGCGCTGTTCAATCAGCACGATCTTGTCGAACTGCGCACCGCTGCCGGCATCGACCAGGTCCGTCCGGGTCTCACTGGTTGGGCCCAGGTCAACGGTCGAGATGAACTCAGTATTCCTGTCAAAGTGCAGTTCGACCGCGAGTACCTTGAACGGCAGTCCACCGCGATGGATCTCCGCATTCTCTGGCTCACACTCATTAAAATCGTGCGGCAAGAGGGCGTGCAGCATTAATCACATGCCCCTCTCGCGTCACGATTCGTGTCACGCCACCGTCAGTGGCTGCAGCGCTTTGGATTGCTCTGTAAGGTAGTTGATCTCCAGGTTCAGCAGTGTTGCGCGTACCGCGCTCCCGTCATGTTCCCGCGCTTCATGCTCCAACTGCGTCAACAGCGTTGGGAACCTTGGGTCGACAGCCTCCTGCTTGACCCGGAAGATATGCTGAAAGCTGGTACCGGACACCTCGGCATTCTTACTCCATAGCTCCTCGTGCAGCTTTTCTCCCGGTCGCGATCCGACGATGCGGATCTCAATGTCCTTGTCTGGGGTCAATCCCGAGAGCCGGATCAGTTCGCGCGCAAACTGCACAATCAGTACCGGATCACCCATGTCCAGCATGTAAATATCTCCGCACGAGGCCAGCGTGGCCGCCCGCAACACCAGGCTCACTGCCTGCGGAATCGTCATGAAGTAGCGTGTCATCTGCTCGTGCGTTACAGTCAGTGGCCCGCCCTGCTCAATCTGCTTCAGGAACAGGGGCAGCACCGATCCCCGGGAACCGAGCACATTGCCGAAGCGCACACAGGCAAATCGCACGTTGGACCTGTGCGCCGTACGATTGGCCAGGTTCAGAATCACCACTTCGGCAAGCCGCTTGCTCGCGCCCATGATGCTGGACGGATTTACGGCCTTGTCCGACGAAATCATGACAAATCGCTCGGCACCAAACTCCACTGCGGCTTCGGCCAGCGTCCGCGTGCCAATCACATTGTTCAGGACCGCCTCGCATGGGTTTTGCTCCATCAGCGGCACGTGCTTGTAAGCAGCCGCATGCAGCACCACCTGGGGCTGCTCGCGCGCAAACACGTTGCGAATCGCCTCCGCATCACGAATGTCTGCCACAATCGGCACCACACGCGCATCCTGACCCAGCTGGTGCAGTAACTCGAAGATGCCGTTCTCATCCTGATCCAGCAGCAGCAGACGCGTCGCCGGTGTGTTTTTTACCTGACGCACCAGTTCGGACCCAATCGACCCCGCCGCACCTGTAATCAACACCGTTCGGTTGGCCAGGCAGGCAATCACGTCGTCGTGCAGGTCCTGCATGGTGGCGTCGTTGGTCTTACGAATGGCGGCCGGCGTCACCGTCCGGCTTACACGCACGTTGTTCCCCACCACGTCGTGGACCGACGGCAGCAGCTTGACGGACGCGCCCATGTCAGCCGCTGTCTGCATGATCTGTTCCATTTGCGGCAGTGCCGCAGAGCACAGCAGCAGCAGGGACACGCTCTCCTGTGAAATCAGCATGCCCAGCTGGTCGATCACGCCCAGCACCGGCACGCCATTGATGCGCAGCTTATCCCAGCTCCGCTCGTTCATCACAATACCCACAATGGAGGTACCGTAAATGGGCAGCAGCTGCCGAATCGCCGCGCTCGCGGTCGACGAGGTTCCCACGATTAGAACGCGGTCGCGCGCCACCATGCGTGCCATCGCCTCGTGGTCAAGCCGCCGAAGCATGCGCATGGTCGACAACATCGCCATGGCCACCAGCGCCTGGATGAGCGCAACGCCCACCGGAATCCAGTGCCCGGTCCGTAGAAGCACACTGGTGAGCAACACCAGCAGCAACACGCCCTGCCCCAGCACGATGCGGCCCAGGTCACGCGTGCCGAAATGCTTCCAGGTCGATCGATAGCCGCCGCCGATCGACATGGCCAACGGTTCCAGAATCGCCATCGCGCCGACCCATGCCCACATCTGCGGCAAAAAGGATACCGGCACCTGCATGTCGAATCTCAAAAGGTACGCCAGCAGCATCGCGAGCGAACCAAGCGCTCCATCAAGGCACCACTGCATCTGGCGACGGATCAGGAACGGCCGAAGTCGCCTTCCTGTCTTCATTCGCAGGTGCATCGTGTGTTTTACAAAAGGACGTGAAGTGCGAGGGGACTGACCTGCTCCGGACGAAGACAATGCTGCACTCCGAAAACCTTGACACCAATACACTGCGGTACGTTCATCTAGGGTGAACGTGTACGGCAGCTAATTCCTTGTGAAGGGAGAAGACCACGGACTCACGTTGGACATGCATGCAGTGTAATCACTTTTCGATGCAAGGTGCCATTGTGCGCGGAAACGTTCAACCGCGATGATATCTAGCGAGATACCGTGTCCACGATGATCCGGTGATACGCCTCGCCAAATTGCTGCAGTCTTCCGGCAAACGCGCGGTCTGCCTGCCGCCTCCGTTGCAGGTCACGCTGCGCATCGTGTTGCGCCACCGCCGCGGCCATGGCGTCGGCCAGGGCAGGTGCGTCATCCGGCGCAAAAAACACGCCCAGCTCCGGATTCTGCTCGCGATGCACGGGAATGTCTGACAGCAGCATGGTTTTACCGACAGACTTGGACTCTTCCACGCTCGTACTCCATCCCTCGAACAACGACGGATTGACCAGCGCCGCCGCATGCAGCATCAGGCCGGAAAGGTCGGCGAACGGAATGACCCCAAGCACGCGGAACAGGTCCGCAATGCCGGCCGCTTTCACCTGCTCCATCAGTCCAGGAAAATATCCCGTATCTTGCGGCCCCTTGGTCGATCCTGTGCACACCACCACGACGGGTGTTCCGCGATCTCTCAACAAACGCACTGCGTTCACGACCAGCCGATGGTTTTTGTGCGGCCAGAACTGGTTGGGCAGCAGCACGTAGGCGCCGGTCAGCGCGTACCGCTCCTGCAGTTCCGGCAGCCGTGTTGCGCTCTCCTCCGGTGTGGCGGCTGACACAAAGTGCAACACGCGTCCTTTTGACACGTTCGCCGGCGAAAAGGTTCGCAGGTCCTCCAGGCCGCATGCGCTGCTCACAACCAGGGTGTCGCAGTCCTTGCACAGCCGGCTAAAGCTGCGGTCCCGGTTGCCGCGTTCTTCCGCGCTGAACAGCTCGGGCAGACGCATGTGCTGTAGATCCGCGATCCAGCCCACGGTCTTGATCCGCGCACCCTTGCCCAGCGCGGCGGAATGCGTCAGCACCTGCACCCCATGCTTGTGCAAGAGCCGTTCCAGCAGCAGGTCGCGCCCGGTTAACTGCTGCACGGCTTTGCGCACCCACCATGCCGCGCTGCCACGGTCCAGCAGCGATGCCCGCACCCGCGGCACGCCGATAAATTCCTTTGCCACGTCGCCATAGCGCTCGCCGGTAAAGACCACCGGCTCCAGCGGAGAGCCCGGCAGAGACTGCATCGCCGCAAACAGGTTCACCATGTAGTTGTGAATACCCAGCAGGTGCACCGGGAACAGAACGGCGCCCACGCGGATTGGGCCCGGTCGCCCCGCAGCCTTGTTCTGCGTTGTCATGTGCTGCGGTGCTCCTCATCCTGCGCCCGCCACCAGGCGGCATACTCGGCAATACCGTCTTTCCAGGGGTGCTGTGGCCGCCACTGCATGGCGTGCGCCACGGTGACATCCGCGACAAAGCGGTCCGGATCACCCGGCCGCGCACTGCCGGAAAACCGCAGCGGCATTTCCACTCCCAGCAGGCTGCGGCTCAGGTCTGTCAGCACTTCGCGCACGGTCAGGCCTTTGCCTTCCGCCACATTCGCCACCGGGCATGCAGGCGTTGCGTGCGCAGCGGCCACCAGCAGAAAGGCAGCTGCATCTTCCACGTGCACCCAGTCGCGCACCTCGTCGCCCGTACCGAAAAAGAGAGGGTCTCCGGCGGCGAGCTTGCCGCACGCATCCCAGAGCAACTGCTTGCGCTGCCCCGGTCCATACACTGAAAAGAGCCGAGCCACCGCGCACGGGATGCCAAACTGCCGGGCAAACGATGCCAGCAGGCCCTCTGCCATCGCCTTGTGCTCACCGTAGCACGACATCGGTGTCAAGGCGTCTGTCTCGTAAAGCCGCTGCCGATTTGCCGCGCCATACACGCTGGCGCTCGACGGATACACGACCGTGCAGGGCGTTGTTGCCGTCCGTGCAAACTCCATCACCTGCGCCGTCGTCACCACTGCCCGCTCGAAATCCTGCAGCGGCTGCGTCAACGAATACGAAACCGACCCACCGCCCGCACAGTGATAGATCGCGCTCGGCGCGCCGGCATACGTGCGCAGGGCCTCGACCGTGATATCGCTTTCATGCCACGACGCAACGCCCCAGGCCTTCTGCTCTGCCTCGCTCCAGGTGCCATGGCCAATCCCCACCAC
>CAXUHM010000015.1:92488-93214 GCA_964250935.1 uncultured Terriglobus sp. | reverse complement strand
GGGCAAGGGGGGCTGCAACTTTGACGCCAAGGTTCGCCGCCAGAGCTTTACGCCGGAGGACATGATCCACGCGCATGTGGCGGTGTGGACCTGTGTGCGCGCGCTTTTCTGCTGGCGGCAGGGCTGATTGAAGACGGCAAGTACGACAAGGTTGTTGCCGACCGCTACGCGGGCTGGCAGACGCCGGAGGCGCAGGAGATGCTGAACGGCAAGGTGTCGCTGGAGGAGCTTGCGGACCAGACCGAGGCGAAGGGGATCGACCCGCAGCCGCGCTCCGGCAGGCAGGAGCAGATTGAGACGATGCTGCTGCGCGCAACCGCGTAGCAAGCGTTCGAGATCGCAGAAGGCCCGGCGTGCCGCGCACAGGCGTGCCGGGCCTTGCCGTGTGGGCGGGCAAGGCTGCCCTTCCCCTCTCCCCGGGTTTGGTCGGTGGGCTGGGCGGTGACAGAATGGAGGCACCGCAGAGTTTCCCAGCAGCACACCGGAGGAGTTTCCGATGAATCGCCGTACCTTCCTGCTCACGTCTGCCACAGCGGCTGCCGCCGCGTCGAGCCGCACGTCGCCCGCACAGAGTGCGACGAGGCCGCTGCCGCAGGCCGTTGCGGCGCTGACCAACCGTACCGCTGAAGCGACGCCCATCTCGCTGGGGGAGCGCGAGGCGCGCATCGACCGGGCGCGCGTGCTGATGCGGCTGGGGAGCATCGACGCGCTGGTGATCTGTACCGG
>CAXUHM010000015.1:0-92478 GCA_964250935.1 uncultured Terriglobus sp. | reverse complement strand
CTTTACGGGCCTGCGCTGGGGCATCTCCGAACGGTTTTTCGCGTGGGTGCTGCCGGCGAAGGGGAACCCGTTTGCGGTGTGCCCCGCGTTTGAGGAGGGCCGGGTGCGCGAGCGCATGGAGAGCAAGCCGGTGACGCTGCCGCAAGCCGCGAAGACCCGGGTGTACCCCTGGAACGAGGACGAAAACCCCTACCGGACGCTGCATGGCGCGCTTGCCGACGAGGGCGTGGCGACGGGCAGCATCGCCATTGAAGAGCGCACGCCGTTTATGTTCTACGACGGCATTGCACAGGCCAGCCCCGTGCTCTCGATGGTGAGCGCGAACCCGATCATTCACGGCTGCCGCGGTGTGAAGAGCCAGGCGGAGCTCGCCCTGATGCAGCTTGCCAACACCGTGACGCTGAGCGTGTACAAGGCCGTGTACCAGAGCCTGCAGCCGGGCATGACCAACATGGAGGTTAGCGCGCTGGTGGCGACCGCGTACGAGCGTGTCGGCTTCCCAGGCGACGCGATGTGCCAGGTGGACCAGTACACCGCGATGCCCCACGGCTCGCTGCAGCCGCAGACGCTGCACGAGGGATCGCTTGTGCTGCTGGACGATGGCTGCTCCGTGCAGGGCTACCAGTCGGACATCACGCGCATGATGGTCGTCGGCAAGGGGGCGGGGCCACTGTTCGATGAGCAACGAAAGGTGTTCGATGTGGTGAAGGCTGCGCAGGCGGCGGCCCTTGCAAGGGCGCGGCCGGGGGTTCCCTGCCAGGCGATCGACAAAGCCGGGCGCGAGGTGGTAACGGGGGCGGGTTACGGTCCGGGGTTTCGGACGTTTTCGCACCGGCTGGGCCATGGGATTGGGATGGACGGCCATGAGTGGCCCTACCTGGTGGGCGGCAACACGCAGCCGCTGGTGGCCGGGATGTGCTTTTCCGACGAGCCAGGCATTTACCAGGTGGGCAAGTTCGGCGTACGGCTGGAGGACTGCTGGCACGTGACGGAGGACGGCGGCAAAATGTTCACGCCGGCCAGCACGTCGCTGGAGCATCCCTTCGGCGAGGTGTGAGCCGAACGCAGAAGGTGCGCTGCGGCGATTGTCTCCGCGCCCACGACGGGCACCCTGGTTGCCGCGTCGCGGAGCGGGCGGTGTGCAGGAACATGGGTGGTTGACGCCGGTGGGGATCGGTCGGCGGAGGTGCCGCGGAACACGCTATGCTTCTCTTGTCCCAGCGCAACGATGGGATCTGCCGTTCGGTACGCGAACGCAGCACACGCGCACCAGGGTTTGCATGGCCACAAGCACGCTTGTCCAGATTATCCAGACGGCGCACCCGCACGAAGACTTTGCGCAGGGTGACGCGCTGGCGGCGCGACTGCGGGAGACTGTTCGGGGCGAGGTGCGCTTTGATGAGGCCTCCCGCGCGCTGTACGCGACCGACGCATCAAATTACCGCCAGATGCCGATCGGCCTGGTGCTGCCGCTTGACGAAGCGGACGTTATTGCCACGGTCGCGGCGTGCAACGAGTTCGGCGCACCGCTGCTTTCGCGCGGGGGCGGCACGTCCCTTGCGGGCCAGTGCTGCAATGTGGCGGTGGTTCTTGACTACTCCAAGTACATGCACCGTGTGCTTTCGCTGGACCCTGTGCTGCGACGGGCAACCGTAGAGCCGGGCACCGTGCTGGACACGCTGCGCGACGCCGCCGAGCGGCACGACCTTACGTTTGCACCCGATCCCGCGACGCACAGCCGGTGCACGCTTGGCGGCATGATCGGCAACAACTCCTGCGGCGTGCACGCGCTGTTCGGCGGCAAGACGGTCGACAACATCGAGTCGCTCGACATCCTGCTGTACGACGGGACGCGCATGACGGTGGGCGCGACCAGCGAAGAAGAGCTGCAGCGGATCATCCGCGCGGGCGGCCGCAAAGGGGAGATCTACCACGCCCTGCAGCACCTGCGCGACGACTATGCCGCCCTGGTGCGTGAGCGCTTTCCGGACATTCCGCGCCGCGTTTCCGGCTACAACCTGGACCAGCTGCTGCCGGAAAATGGATTCAACGTGGCGCGCGCACTTGTCGGCTCGGAGGGCACCTGCGTTACGATCCTGTCAGCCACCTGCGAGTTAAAGCGGAGCCCGCAGCATCGTCGCCTGGTGGCGCTTGGATTTGCGGACGCGTTTATCGCCGCGGACCATGTGCCGGAGGTGCTCGCCTTCGGTCCCATTGGCCTGGAGGGCTTTGACGGCCTGCTTGAGGACTGCATGCGCCTGAAGAACCTGGTCGTGGACGACGTGCAGCTGCTGCCCGAGGGCCGGGGATTTCTGCTGTGTGAGTTTGGTGCCGATACGCCGGGCGATGTCGACGCACAGACTGCCGCATTTGTGGCCGCAGCGCAGGAGTTTGCATCGCCGCCGACCCTTGCGCGGTACTCCGATGGGGAAGCGGCCCGGGTGTGGAAGGTGCGGGAAGCGGCTCTTGGCGCGTCGGTGTTTGTGCCGGGCGAGCAGAGCGGATGGGAGGGGTGGGAAGACTCCGCGGTGCCGCCTGCCAGCCTTGGCGCCTACCTGCGCGAGCTGTTTGCGCTGATCGAACGGTACGGCTATCGGTCTCCCATGTACGGCCATTTCGGCCAGGGATGCGTGCACCTGCGGATCAGCTTCGACCTGAAGACGACTGCGGGCGTTGCGGCGTACCGGCAGTTTCTGGACGAGGCTGCCGACATTGTGCTGAAGTACGGCGGGTCCTTCTCCGGCGAGCATGGGGATGGCCAGGCGCGCGCGGCGCTGCTGCCCAAAATGTTCGGGCCGGAACTGATGGATGCGTTTCGGGCTTTCAAGGCGGTGTGGGACCCGACCAACCGGTTGAATCCGGGCAAGCTGATTGACCCGGTGGGGGTTTACGATCCAACCGAGAATCTGCGCATCGGCGCGGGCTACAGGACGAAGCCGACAGCGACGTGGTTCCAGTACCCGAAGGACGGAGGGTCATTTGCCGACGCGACGACCCGGTGCGTGGGTGTGGGTGCGTGCCGCAAGCAGGACAGCGGAACCATGTGCCCCAGCTACATGGCTACCCGGGAGGAGCAGCACTCCACCCGGGGCCGCGCCCACCTGCTTTGGGAGATGTTGCAGGGCGATCTGCAACAGGACGGGTGGCGCAGCGAAGCCGTGAAAGAGGCGCTAGACCTGTGCCTGTCGTGCAAGGCATGCAAGACGGAGTGCCCGGTCAACGTCGACATGGCCACCTGGAAGTCGGAGTTCCTGGCGCACTATTTTGAAGGCCGACGGCACCCGCTGCCGCACTACGCCTTCGGCTTTATGGATCGGTGGGCGAAGCTTGCGTCCACAATGCCGACATTGGCCAATCTGCCGCTCAAGATACCGTTGATTCCGCGCCTGGTGAAGCAGGTGCTTGGGGTAGCGCAGCAGCGGGAGCTGCCGACGTTTGCGGCGCGGAACTTTCGCGCGGCGTACCGGGCAGCGGAGAATGGCGGTACGCCAGTGCTGTTATGGCCCGATACGTGGAACAACTACTTTTACCCGCAGGCGCTGGACGCCGCGGCCGCCGTGCTGACCGCAGCCGGAAACGTGGTCCGCGTTCCGAAGCAACATGTCTGCTGTGGACGACCGCTGTACGATTTTGGGTTTCTCGACCAGGCGCGCGCGTACCTGCGGAACATTCTGGATACGTTTGAGCCACAGATTCTTGCTGGAGTTCCCGTGGTGATGCTGGAGCCGAGTTGCGCCAGTGTCTTTCGCGATGAGCTCGTGAACTTATTTCCCGGGGACGAGCGCGCCCAGAAGCTGAGCCGCCAGACCATGATGCTGAGTGAGGTGCTTGCGCGCAGCTCAAACGGCTGGGCGCCGCCAACGCTTGCCGGCCGTCGCATCGTGGTGCAGGGCCATTGCCACCAGAAAGCGCTGATGACGATGAAGGACGACATGCGTCTGCTGGAGGCTACCGGCGCGCCCGTGACGCTGCTGGACTCAGGATGCTGCGGCATGGCCGGGCCTTTCGGGTTTGAGGCGGACAAGTTCGGGGTGTCGCAAACGCTTGCGGAGCGGGTTCTGCTGCCGGCGGTGCGCGCCGCAGCGCCGGGGGATGTGCTGGTGTCGAACGGGTTCAGCTGTCGCGAGCAGATTCGCCAAAACACACCACGTGCGGCAGTCCACCTGGCGGAGGTGCTTGCCGGGCGCTGCTGACCGGCGCACCGGGGCATGGACAAGGCCGGTGCAGCCGGTGACGGCAGTTCGATCACGAGAACACGCCGGTCTTACGGCTGAAGCTTTGACGTGAGCGGAAGACTGCGGGATGACTCCCCCACGTGGAAGGTACGCGTGCCGGGCGCACGCATCCACTGGCTGGCCGTGGCGGACCAGTACTCGAAGGCCCGCGCCGGTACGGTCATGGTCACGTCGCGTGCTTCGCCGGGCTGCAGGGTGACGCGGTCGAAGGCAACCAGGGTTCTGGGCGCAAACTGGACGCCGGTCGGCCGATCGTCGGGGGCGTCGAGGTACACCTGCGGCACGTCGTCGCCGGCGACGGACCCCTTGTTCTGCACGTGCACCGTGACGGTGGCAGCACCGCCGGGGGCCTGCGAAACCTTCAGGTCCGAGAGGGTGAAGCTGGTGTAGGACAAGCCAAAGCCGAAGGGAAACAGGGGCTCGATCTTTTGCGCGTCGAACCAGCGATAGCCCACGAGGAGACCTTCAGAGTAGGTGGTTTTGCCATCGACGCCCAGGGCCGAGCGCTCCGGATGCGCGGGGTCGTTGGGCGGGTAGTCCGTCAGTTGCCGGGCCCAGGTCATGGGCAGATGCCCGCCCGGGTTGGCGCGGCCCGTGAGCAGGTTGGCGGTGGCAGGGCCGCCCTCGTCGCCGGTCCACCACATTTCCAGAACGCCCTTGACCTTGTCGACCCAGGGCATGGCCACGGGCTGGCTGGTATTGAGAACGACGATGGTGTTGGGGTTTGCGGCGGCAACCTCTTCGATGAGGCGATCCTGGTCGCCGGGCAGGCCGAACTTCGGCTTGTCGCGGGTCCAGGCAAACACGATGGCAGTCTTTGCCTTTGCCGCAGCGGCGATGGCAGCGGCGTGATCGGCTTTGCGGCGCTCCGGCGGCATCCAGTTGAGGCGCACCTGCACGGGAGCGTTGGAGGTGTCCGGCGAGACGGAGACCTCGACGCGGTGGTTTCCGGCGGTCAGCTGAACGGCGCGGCGCACGTTGTCGAGACCATCGGTCGTCGGCAGGCCGTTGTCCTGGCTGGCGTATTGCACGTCGCCATGGACGGTGCCCAGAGTCGCGCCGGTTCGCCCGATTTCCCTGCCATCGACCGTAAGGGTGGCGCGTGTGCCGAGCGCCTGAAGGTACAGCCAGTACTCGCCATCGGTGGCGATGTGGAGGTCGCCCTGCCAGGAGGCAGTGCTGTTGGGCGGCAGGGCCCGGCCGTTCGCGGTGGTGAAGTCCAGCGTGGTGTCGGTGATGGCCGGGGCACCCGCCGACGTGCGAGCGAGTCCCGGTGAGCCGTTCGTGGAAAGGAGGTTGGCGGGAACGGTTGTGCCCGTCATGTCGTCGTCGACGGCGAACGCGACGTTGGCGCCGGCGAGCCTGCGCAAGGCCGCGAGCGGTCCAACCTGCCGGGCAACGATGCCGGGTGACCGCTCACCGAAGGTACCGATGGCGGCAATCTGCTGGGCGGTTGGCCCGATCAGAACGACGCTGCCGAGGTCAGCAGGCTTCAGCGGCAGCACGCCACCCTCGTTCTTCAGCAGAACGGCTGCGTCTTCCGCCGTCTTCTCGATGATGCGGCCGTTGCCTTCGACATCCTGTGCGGTGATGTTGTGCTTCTGCCGCCCATCGAGGTAGCCGAAACGATCCATCTGCGTCAAGACGAGCCGCGCAGCCTCGGTGATGGTGGCCTCCTGGACAGACCCGTCCGCGATGGCGTCGCGCAGCGTTGCCGGGTCCTTGTCGGTCGGAAAGGCATCGAGGTTCATGTTCTTTGCGGAACGTTCTTCCGGAAGAGTGCCGCCGAGCATGCCGGCGAGTGCCGCCTCATTCTGCTTGAGCGGTGCCTCGGCGGTGGTGGGCGCGGTGGCGAAGTAGGTCTTCATCATGCCGGCAAACGGGCTGCTGGGTGGGACGATGCCGGGCATCTCCATGGTGAGGCCGTCGTTGAGAAAGTGGACGTTGTGCACGCCGCCCCAGTCGGAGGTGACGAAGCCCTTGAACCCGACTTCCTGACGCAGGATGGTTTTGAGGGTGTCTGGATTGCCGCAAGCGAAGCTGCCGTTGATGCGGTTGTACGAGCACATGATGGACGCGACGCCCGCGCGCACCGCGTCCACGAAGGGGGCGACGTAGACCTCATGCAGCGTCTGCGGGTCGATGAAGATGTTGTAGGAGTCGGAGTCGTAGCCCACGTAGTGCTTGGCCTGGGCCATGACGCCCTGTGCCTGCGCACCGCGAATTTCCGCAGCGCCCATGGCGCCGGAGAGCACAGGGTCTTCGCCAAAGGTGTTGTAGCTGCGCGCGAAGGTCAGGTCGCGGTCGATGTTGATGAACGGCTGCAGGACGACGTCGATGCCGAGGGCACGGGCCGAGCGACCGATGGCGATGCCGTTCTGTTCCGCGTCCTGCCTGCTCCACGTGGCGGCCACGCCCATGGTTGCGGTCTGTGCCTGGCCGGCAACGCGCGTGAGCACGCCGGGCGGCCCGTCTGCAAAGCGGAGAGAGGGCACGCCAAGCCGGGGGACACCGGGCAGGTAACCGGCCTGACCCTGGTTGGTGGCGGCAGGCTCCGCTTCCCCGCGGATCAACTGGACTTTTTCCTCAAGCGTCATGCCCTTCAGCAAACGATCGACACGCGCGGTGTTTGCCGCTTCGGCCGGCACGGCCTGGGCGTGTACCGACGCTGTTACCGCCGAAAAGGCGAGACCGAGCATGAGGTGTTTTCGCATGGGGCGTATCCAATCTGCCTGCGGGAACGGTAGGGCGCCGGGAGCGCACGACTTCGCAGAACAACAAATCGTATATCAGCCGCGCGATGAAAGAGGCAGGATGGCCACACGGGCGAGTTGGGTGTCGCCTGCTGCCATCCTGTTCTGCGGAGTTCGTTGTGGTTCACCTGCTCTGCGGGAACCTGCTAGGCGTCGTCCTGTTCGTCTGCCAGGCCCTGCCAGGCGTGGCCCTGCCGAGCGAGCAGGTCGTCGGCGGCCTTTGGTCCCGCTGACCCGGACGCGTAGTTGGGGAAGGGCTCTTTGGGAGCGTTGCCCCACGCTTCGAGCAGAGGTTCCACCAGGGACCAACCCTGCTCGACAAACTCGGCCCGCTGGAACAGGATGGTGTTGCCGATCATGCAGTCGTGGAGCAGGCGCTCATAGCCTTTGCCGTGCGTGCCAAACTGGCCGGCCGGAAACTTGTAGTCCATGCTTTGATGGTCGACCACCGTGGTGAGACCGGGTGCCTTGGCACCGAAGCTCAGCCGGATCTCCTGCGTGGGCTGGAGATTGAAGAGCAGCTGGTTCGGCGACCTGTCGGCCATTTTGCGGTTGGGAAACAGGCGGGACGGCGGCTGGCGGAAGGTGACGCGAATCTCCGTCAGCTGAGTGGCAAGCCGCTTGCCTGTTCTGAGATAGAACGGCACACCACTCCAGCGCCAGTTGTCGATGTCGACGCGCATGGCCATGTAGGTTTCCGTGTTCGATTGCGCGTCGACATTCTTGTCCTGGCGATAGCCGACGACGGGTTGTCCGTTGATGCTGCCGGGACCGTACTGGCCGCGTACCGCGTATTCATCGACCTGGCCGACCTTGATCTTGCGGGTGGATGCGAGCAGCTCCACCTGCTTGTCGCGCATGTGCTCCGCGCTGAAGCTGACCGGCGGTTCCATGGCGACCAGGGACAGCAGTTCGCACAGATGGTTGGGGACCATGTCCCGGGTGGCACCGCTGTGCTCGTAGTAGCCGGCACGGCCTTCCACGCCGACGGTTTCTGCCGCCGTAATCTGCACGTTATCGATGAGGTTGCGGTTCCAGAGCGGCTCGATGATGGTGTTTGAAAAGCGGAAGACGGCGAGATCCTGGACGGCGTCTTTGCCGGCAAAGTGATCGATGCGGTAGATCTGATTTTCGTGCAGGCTGCCCTGCAGGTCATGGTTGAGGGCGATGGCCGATTGCAGGTCGTGGCCGAAGGGCTTCTCAATGATGAGCCGCCGCCAGCAGGAGCCGGTTTCGGTGATGACAGTGGTCCGGGAGAGCTCTGCTGCAACGGGGGCGATGAAGCTGGGTGCGACGGCCAGGTAGAAGAGGCGGTTGCCGCCGGTCTTCTGCTTTGTTTCAATGTCTTCCACGCGGGTCTTGAGTGCGTCGAAGCCGGCGGGATCGTCAAAATTGCACTTCTGGTAGAACGCACGCTGCTGGATCCAGGTAATGACCGTGTCGTCGGCGTCGTTGCCCCAGAAGGTCTTGAGGGAATCGCGCACGTGCTCACGGAAGGAGTCGTCCGTCCAGTCGTCCATGGCGACGCCAAGGATGGAGAAGGCGTCCGGCAAGTCGTGCATCGCGGACAGGTTATAGATGGAGGGCAGCAACAGCCGCTTGGTAAGGTCGCCGCTTGCACCGAAGATGGTGAGGAGGCAAGGCGGTGGCGAGGCTTCGCCACCATTGCCCTGCACATGATTCGGGCGGTTATCCGCCGTGGTTTCGTTTGTCTCTGCCTGATCTGCCATCGCTACGCTTTTTTCTCCTTGTGGCCACCGAATTGGAAGCGCATGGCGCTCAGAAGCTTGTTGGCATAGAGGGCATTGCCCTGCGAGGCGAAACGGCTGAAGACGGCTGCGCTCAGGACTTCCGCGGGCACTCCCTCGTCAATGGCGGCAATGCAGGTCCATCGACCTTCGCCGCTATCCGAGACACGGCCACCGTAATCGTCCAGGTTCGGAGACTCCGCGAGCGCGTTGGCCGTGAGGTCAAGGAGCCACGATGCAACGACCGAGCCGCGACGCCACACTTCGGCGATGTCCGGAACATTGAGGTCGTACTGGTAGTGTTCCGGCTCGCGCATCGGCGCCGTCTCGGCGTCAAAGGTCTCGGCAGTCTTGCCGACGTTGGCGTGCTTGAGGATGTTCAAGCCTTCGGCATACGCCGCCATCATGCCGTACTCAATGCCGTTGTGCACCATTTTGACGAAATGGCCGGCGCCCGACTGACCGCAGTGCAGGTAGCCGTCTTCCGCCGTGGTCTTCTGCTCCGCGCCGTCGCGTCCCTGGGTACGCTCGACCGAACCGATGCCCGGCGCCAGCGTTTTGAAGATCGGGTCCAGGTAGTCGACCTGCTTGTCTTCGCCGCCGATCATCAGGCAGTAGCCGCGGTCGAGGCCGAAGACGCCGCCGCTGGTGCCACAATCGACATAGTGCAGCTGCTTCGCCTTGAGTTCCTTGGAGCGGCGAATATCGTCGACGTAGTAGGAGTTGCCGCCGTCGATGATGATGTCGTCGGCTTCGAGGTGAGGCGTGAGGTCGTTGAGCGTTGCATCCACCACACCGGCCGGGACCATGAGCCACACAGCGCGCGGTGTCTTGAGTTTGCCTGCCATATCCTGCAGCGAATCGCTGGCCGTTGCACCTTCTTTGGCGAGCATTGCAATGGCGTCCTTGCTGTGGTCAAACACCACGACCTCGTGTCCTGCCTTCATCAGGCGGCGAACCATGTTCGCGCCCATGCGTCCCAAACCAACCATTGCGATCTGCATCTGCTGTCTCCCTTGAAGATTGCTTTCTTATGGATGGTAGCGGCAAGGGAAGGTTTGCGTCGCGGGCGAAAATCGCCGTGAAAAGAGCGGCACACCACGCGGCAGGCTGGTGGCCGACCCTGACGCAACACCCGGGTTGCCGGATGGCTGCAGCGGGATTGCCAGACGGCTGCAGCCGGGCCCGCGACCAAGTAAGCTAAAGCCGTGGAACGATTTGCCCAGCCGATGTCGCGGCTTATTGACGAGTTGCGGAAGCTGCCGGGTGTTGGGGCGAAGACAGCCCAGCGCTTTGCGTTTTACATTCTGCGCTCGCCTGAGGCCGATGCCGATGCCCTGTCGAACGCCATTCGTGCGCTCAAGGCACAGCTTCGCCTGTGCTCGGTCTGCAACAACGTGACCGATGTCGACCCCTGCATTTACTGCGCCAGCCCGACGCGGTCGCACCGGACGGTTTGCGTTGTGGACGAGCCGACCAACATCGCCGCGATTGAAAAGACCCGCGCCTACAACGGCGTGTACCACGTGTTGCATGGAACGCTGAGCCCCGTGAACGGGGTGGGGCCGGAGCAGCTGCGGACGGCCAATCTGTTTAACCGGCTTCGCGAGATGGACGAGGTGATTCTTGCGCTGTCGCCGACGGTGGAAGGCGAAGCCACCGCGCACTACCTGGCGAATGAACTGCACCACGCCAGTACCGACCACGGCCTGCGCGTGACCCGCATTGCCACCGGCATCCCCGCCGGCAGTGACATTGAATATGCGGACGAGGTGACGATGAGCCGTGCGATGGACGGGCGGCGCGAGGTGTGACCGGAACCGGAAAGCAGGCGAGTGCGTAGAAGGAACTGAACCGCAACGCTTCGCCTTCCGGAGTCGAGCCATGCCGAGCCAAATAGCCAGGACCGCAGGCCTGTCGCTGCGGCAGGCCGCACGTACCGCAAGTATCGCCTACCTGCTCAACCCTGTGGTGTATGCGGAAGTCACGTGGCCTCGCCTGGTAGTTGCCGGGAACGCCGCACAGACGGTGCAGAACATTTCTGCCCATGGAGGGACCTTTGTTGCCGTTCTCTTCAGCTACCTGATCAGCTTTACTGGCGATGTGGTGATTGCCTGGGCACTCTATGTGCTGCTCGCGCCGGTGAATCGCGCCCTTTCACTGCTGGCGGCCTGGTTCCAGATGGTGTACGCGGCGATCGCACTGAGCGGGGTGATGCAGCTGACCGTGGCGTACAACCTGGTGACCACGCCACACCTTCGGTCGGCGTTTACGGATGCCGCGCTGCAGGCGCAGGTGACCACGCTGCTGAGTACCTTTCGTTCGACGTTCAGCGTGTCGCTCCTGCTGTTCGGCATCCACCTGGTGTTGCTCGGCGCGCTTGTCTGCCGCTCCACCTACATTCCCAAATACCTGGGCGTGCTGCTGATGCTGAACGGGCTGGCGTGGGTGATCGACAGTTCGAGCACGTACCTGTTTCCGCGTGTGCCACTCGGGTTCGTGCATGTGTTCTTTTTTGGGGAACTTGCTTTCCTGCTGTGGCTGCTCCTTCGTGGGTGGAGGCTGGAGGAGGCCGAGGTTGCACCCGTGGGTGCCTAGCTCGGGGGAAAGACGCGCAGGTCGCCGCCTGTCATTTCCCGCGGCAGGTCCAGACCCAGCATGGCGAGCATGGTCGGCGAGAGGTCGCGCAGCGATCCACCCGGGCGCAGGCTGAAGCCGTGGCCCTGGTCGGTGACGGCGATCAGCGGGACTGGATTGGTGGTGTGTGCGGTGTGCGGACCGCCGGTGACGGGGTCGATCAGCATCTCCGCGTTGCCGTGGTCTGCGGTGATCAGCCACGATCCACCATTCCGCCTGAGTGCAGCATGGATCTCGCCAAGACACGCGTCCACGGTTTCGACGCCACGTACCGTCGGCTCCATCCTGCCGCTGTGGCCCACCATATCGGCATTGGCAAAGTTCACGATGACGACATCGAATGCGGTGTCGTCAATGGCCCTGATGACCGTGTCGCAGATGCCGCGCGCACTCATCTCCGGCGCGAGGTCATAGGTGGCGACCTTTTGCGACTGGACGACTTCACGCTCTTCCCCGCTGAATGGCTTCTCGATGCCACCGTTGAAGAAGTACGTCACGTGCGCATACTTTTCCGTCTCGGCGACGCGCAAGTTTCGCAGCTCATGCAGGCTGAGGACATTGGCGAGCAGGTTGTCCATACTTTCCGGAAGGATGACCATGGGCAACTTGAACTTCGGGTCGTACTGGGTCATGGAGATGTAGCGGAGGTTTTTGGGCGCAGTGACTCGCGGGATTTCCAGGTCGAGATCTTCTGCCTTCGGCAGGTCGAGCGCGTTACCGCTGGTGAGTCCGCCATCGACGGTGCGGGCCAAGACCCGGGTAATCTGCCGTACCCGGTCGGAACGATAGTTGAAACAAATGCAGAGGTCCTCGTCCGCAATGGTTGCGACGGGGTTGTTTGCGGCATCGGTGCAGACAAAGGGAAGGATGAATTCGTCCGTGATGCCGTTGGAGTAATTCTCGCGAATCCTGGTCACGGGATCGGCCGTCGCGCCTCCCTCAGCGATGCCGCGGACCATGGCGTCGAAAGCTTTTCGCTCGCGGTCCCACTTGAGGTCCCGGTCCATCGCGAAGTACCGTCCGGAGCACGAGGCGATCTGCCCGACGCCGATGGTGCGCATCTGCTGCTGCAGCGCCTGAATATAACCCGCGCCGGAGGTGGGCATGGTGTCCCGCCCATCGAGAAAGGCATGCACAAAGACACGGCTGGCGCCCTGCTGCGCGCACAACTTTAACAGCGCATAGAGGTGGCGCTGGTGCGAGTGCACGCCGCCGTCGCTGACGAGCCCAAGCAGATGGATTGCGCGTCCACGCTCCAGTGCGGCCCTGACTGCATCCACGAGCACCGGCAGTTCAAACAGTTGTCCACTGTCGACCAGCTGGTCGATGCGCGAGATATCCATGCGTACGACGCGGCCCGCGCCGAGGTTTAGATGGCCGACTTCGCTGTTGCCCATCTGCCCATCCGGCAGGCCGACGAAGTGCTCACTCGCCCGAAGGATCGTGTTTGGATACTGCTGCAGAAGCAGGTCGTAGTTCGGTTTGCGCGCCTGCGCGATGGCGTTGCCGTGCGTTTCTGCGCGTACACCCCAGCCATCGAGGATTGTGAGAACGAGCGGTTTACGGCGAGCCATTGCACCTCCCTTAAGTAGAACAACGAGAAAAAGCGCCGGCCCGAATGTCGGACCGGCGCACTACCTTCGACTTACTCGCCAGCGTTGACCGATTCGATGCCGAGGTACTCCGCCGTTTGCCCAAGCTCTTCTTCAATGCGCAGCAGCTGGTTGTACTTGGCGATGCGGTCGGTGCGGGAGGCCGAGCCGGTTTTGATCTGGCCCGCACCCGTGCCCACGGCGAGGTCGGCGATAAAGGTATCTTCCGTTTCGCCGCTGCGGTGCGAGATGATGGACGCGTAGCCGTAACGCCGACCAAGCTCGATCGCCTCCAGCGTCTCGCTGACCGTGCCAATCTGGTTGACCTTGATGAGGATGGCGTTGCCGACACCCTTCTCAATGCCCTCGCGCAGACGTTTGGAGTTGGTCACAAACAGGTCGTCGCCGACCAGCTGGCACTTGTCGCCGATTTCGTCCGTGAGGATCTTCCAGCCTTCCCAGTCGTCTTCGGCCAAGCCGTCTTCGATCGAGATAATGGGGTACTGCCTGGACCAGTCGGCCCAGTATGCCGCCATTTCCGCAGACGACTTTTCACTCCTGTCGCTCTTTTTGAAGATGTATTTGCCGGACTCCCTGTCGTAGAACTCGCTCGATGCCGGGTCCAGTGCGAGCGCGATCTCTTCACCGGCGGTGAACCCTGCCTGCTCGATCGCTTCCAGAATCAGGTCCAGAGCTTCGACGTTGGATTTGAGGGAGGGTGCAAAGCCGCCCTCGTCCCCGACTGCGGTGTTGTAGCCCTTTTTCTTCAACACACCCTTCAAGGTGTGGAAGGTCTCGGTACCCCAGCGCAGGGCCTCGGAAAAGCTTTCCGCGCCGACCGGCATGATCATGAACTCCTGGAAGTCGACGTTGCTGTCGGCGTGCGAGCCGCCGTTCAGAATGTTCATCATGGGAGTGGGAAGGAGGCAGGCGTTGACACCGCCGAGGTAACGATAGAGCGGCAGCTTGAGGGCATGGGCCGCGGCACGCGCCGTTGCCATGCTGACGGCAAGGATGGCGTTTGCGCCAAGGCGGCTCTTGTTCGGCGTGCCGTCCAGGCTCAGCATGGTCGCGTCCACGAGGCGCTGGTTGCTCGCGTCGAGGCCGCTCAGCTCCGGCGCAAGCACGCTCTCGACGTTCTCCACCGCCTGGAGCACGCCCTTGCCCTTGTAATAATGGTTGTCGCCATCGCGCAGCTCCACGGCCTCGTGCTCGCCCGTGCTGGCACCGCTGGGCACGGCCGCGCGGCCAATGGCGCCGCCGCTGAGCTGGACGTCCGCCTCCACGGTGGGGTTGCCGCGGCTGTCCAGAATTTCGCGTGCCTTGATGGAAACTATCTCGGTCATGGTGCCTGCCGTGCTTTCTGCCTCACTGCCGGGCGCAACGATGCGATGGCTGAGGCGATCGTTAAGTCGGGGCCGGCGATCGACGGCAATTGCGCCGCCGCTGGCGCCCAGAATGGTGTCGATGAAGCTTGCCATGGTGTGCCTGCGAGGCATGACACAGCAGGCTGCTGCGGTTGCCCTCGTGATTCTAGCAAGACGGCCTGACGGGCGAAACAACGGCGGTCCTGTTGACAACGGAGATTCCGAGCGGCACATGGCCACACCGCTCGGTGATGGAACGCAATAGCCTGAAGGCATCGCGGCGAGAGCCGACTCGACCCGGGAGACACCTTGATGAAGCGAATCGCAGCCGCAGCCCTTGTCTTTGCCGCATGCCCCCTGCTGGCCCAGCAGAGCGGCGTTGCTCACCCGGCAGATGTTCCGGATGAAGTGCCTGTGACGCAAACGGCAACGATCCCGGTGGCGAGCGGGCCGGCCATTGTGACCACGACGACCGTGGTTACACCGACGGCCACGACCGGCAGCACGCAGGACAGTTCCCCGGCCGTGACGCTGAAGCGGCGCGACCTGGCGAAGTTTACGCCGGCAGATGCAGAGAGCAGCGACGGCGACATTGTGGAAGCGCCGCCCGCACGCGCCGGTGAACTGCCGGCCGGAACGCTTGTCCGTGCGCGGCTGCAACACTCGATTCAAACGGCAACCACCGCGCCGGAGACGCCCTTCAGCGCTGTGCTGACGGAGCCCGTGCGGCACATGGGGCAGGTGGTGTTCCCTGCCGGATCGGTGGTGGAAGGCCGCATCACTGAAATCCATGGGGGCCGGCGTTTCCACGGGGCGGCGCTGATTCACCTGCAGGCCCAGGCGATTGTGCTGCCGGACGGCACACGCATGCCGCTGAACGCCGCCGTGATCGACACCGACCAGTACGCACGCACGCGCATTGACGGGGAAGGCAATATCGTCCGCAAGGATCATGTGGTGCAGACGCTGGGCGAGCTGTCACTCACCACGGGCAGTGGAGCCGCAGCGGGTGGTTTGATTGCGGGCGTTCCTGGAGCGCTGGTTGGAGCGGGCATCGGTGCGGGCGTGGGGACGGTGGTGTGGCTGAAGCAGGATCGTGAAGCGACCCTGCCGAGCGAGACCCTGCTGGTTTTATCGCTGACGGCACCGGCTCTGCTGGACGCGGGACGTTCGCCGGAGCTGGTGCGCGCCCTGCCTGCGACACCCGCGACGGAATCCGAACTGCCTGCGGCCCAGTCGCCTGCAGCCGCGCCGCGGTACTCCGAGTCGTTTGTGCCCGCGCGATAGGCAGGAAGATGGAGCATGGAACGACTGTGCTCGAGTGGAACGTCGACAGACTTTCTGATCTGGAATGCAACCGGAGCGGAGGCTGAGTCTGGCTAGGCGCGAACCTGCGCCAGCAGCCGCTTCCACGTCTTGGTGTTGCGTCGCCAGCTTTTCTTGAGGTCTTCGAGAATGCGGCCGAAGTCGCCGTGTCCGCGCAGTTTGCTCCATGCGGGATTGATGGAGAACCACGGGTAGTTCTCGTTACCCAGGTAGATGGCGCGGCGCAGCCAGTGCAAGGCTTCGCTTTCGTCGCCCTCGACCGCGAAGTAGGTCGCCAGACGGTAGGCCATTTCGCTGTCCGCCTCTGCCGCGGCGAGCGTTTCGTCGACGATGAACGTCGCCGCCTTGTCTCGCTGCCCAAGTTGGGCGTAACACATGGCGATGGTGGGGAAGACGATCCGCAGCGACGGATCTTCGAGCGTCACGGCCTCCAACGTCGTGATGGCGCGCTCGAGCTCGCCGGTCCGCATGAACTGGTATCCGGCGCTGATGCGCAGCAGCGGCTGTTTGGGCTCCAGCGTGAGGCCTTTCTCAATCTCATCCGCCGCAAGCTCCAGCTGGTTCTGGTACTGGTAGACGCGTGCACGGTGGTTGTAAACAACCGCCGCGTTGGAGGGGTTCAGGCGCAGCGCGAGATTGAACTGGTCCAGGGCTTCGCTGTACAACCCGTCGAGCCGAAGGGTCTGGCCGGCAACCTGGTGCACATTCCAGTCGTTGCCCGCGGTCTGCAGCAGGTGCTCGATGCCGTGGCGCGCGCTCTCTTTTTCACCCCGGCTGAGCAGCATGTACACCCGATAGAGGTTTGCCTCGACCGACCCGGGATCGAGCGACAGGGCCCTGTCAAAGGCGCGCCGTGCCTCGATGAGGTGCATCTGGCCGCCGAGGCCGTGACGCGTGTATTGCAGGTGCACAATGCCGAGGCCGGCCCAGCCTGGCGCGTAGCCGCCATTCCGCAGGGTTACCTGCTCGAACAGCGCGCGCGCGCGCTCCAGGTCGTCGCGGCTGCCGGTACGCGACAGAAACGAGCTGAGCAACGCGCGTGCCTGCAGGTATTCCTCGCTGACGGCGTTGGACATGGGCCGCGACGGTGGCGCCGCATCGTGGCCGTGCATTGTGTTGGCGCCCTGCAGCGTGCTGAAGATCTCTTCGGTGATCTCGCGCTGGATGGCGACGAGGTCAAAGCTGTCCACGTTGATGGAGCCGCCCGCGCGCACCGCCTGCGCCGGCACATCCAGCATCTGCCAGCTCAGATCGAAGCCGGTCGAACCGCGCAGAAAACTACCGGCGACGACGTACTGCACCAGCAGCTTGCGCCCGACGCTGAGCGGGTCCATGGTTTTGGACGGCAGGCTCATGAGTGCGCTCGATGGCCGCACCACCAGCGTCTGCATGCGTGCCAGACGGGTGGCGATTGCGTCGGCAAGTGCGTAGCCGTACAGCGGTGCGGGATCTGCCGGTCCGAGATTGAGAAAAGGCAGCACCACGATGGTGTTTTTGCTGTCGTTGCCACCGCTTTCGCGAAACCGCTCCGCCAGCATGGACAGGATGCCGGTGGTGCGCTTCTCCGCCTCGGGGGAGTCGAGCGACAGCCGGCCCTGTGTCGGCATACTGGCGAGGGTATCTCCCGGCACGACGACACCCTCGAGCTGTGTCGCCTTCAGAATCGTCTTCAAGGCCTCACGCACATCGCTGGCACTGGCAAAGCGCGACGACGGCTGCTTCTCGAGGCAGCGCAGAATCACACTTTCGAGCTCCACCGGGATGTTGGGAGCGATCTCCCGCAGCAATGGCGGGTCAAGAAACTGGATAGCCCGGACGCTTTGGAAGTCGGGAAGATCGGCCTTGTGAAACGGATGGCGTCCTGTGACCAGTTCATAGAGCACCACGCCCAGCGCCCAGATATCGCTCTGCACGCTGGACTGCCCGGTCACGAACTGTTCCGGCGCCATGTAGGCGATGGTTCCGCCACGCGCGGTGTAGGTGGCACCCGGCGCCGGCGTGCGATTCAACGGCTTGGCCGGATCGAACTCCGCCTCGTCGACATTGATGCGACGGGCAAGGCCGAAGTCGAGGATCTTGATGAGACCGCCTTCAGTCAGGATGACGTTGGCCGGCTTGAGATCGCGATGAAAAATGCCGAGGGAATGCGCCGCAGCGAGCCCATCGGCCATCTGGATCCCTGCGGAGATGATCAGTTCCGCGTTTGCCGGACCCTCGGCGATTAAGCGGTCCAGCGGCCGGCCGGGCACGTATTGCATGACGATGAAGGCTTCGTCGTCTACCTCGCCAACGTCATAGATGGCACAGACATTGGGGTGCTCAATCGCACTTGCCAGCCGTGCCTCGCGCAGGTAGGTGGTGCGCATCTGGTCCGCGGTCAACGCGCCCTGCTTGAGGAGCTTGAGCACCACCGGCCGTTGCAGCAGCATGTCGTTCGACAGGTACACCGAGCCGCTGCCGCCCGCGCCCAGTTTACGCACAAGCTCATAGTGTTCGATGACGCGGCGCTTCATAGGAACGATTCTCTCATCGCAGGTGCCTGCGCAACGCCGGGGAGAACCACTGCGCGGCACTTTGCACGCCGCAGGCCGGACGCGCCAAGCCGGCGTTCAAGCCGTGTTTACGCGATGCGCTGCGTCGCTGAAATCTACCCCGGTTGAGACGACGCGACGAAACGCCGCGGCATCACAGTGTGCCATAGCACTCATTGACCCCTGGAAAGACATGCAGCGAACCATTCTGTTGATTGATGACAATGCGATCCAGGCAGCCACACGCCAGACGATTCTGAAGCGTGCGGGTTACTTTGTCATTCCTGTGCTCAATCCGCAGCGTGCGCTGGAGCAGTTTCAAGGGAATGAATTTCCCGCCGCGATCGACCTGGTGATTACCGACCACCTGATGCCGGGCATGTCCGGATCAGAATTTGTAACGGAGTTGCGCAAGTCGCACCCGAGCTTGCCTGTGCTTGTGATCAGCGGCATGGAAGAGGCGCAGGATGCCTATACCGCGCTGGATGTGACGTTTCGGCAGAAGCCGCTGATGCCCGAGCAACTGCTGAGCACCGTGGCGCGGATGTCGAACATGGAAGATGCCTAGGCGGCGCTGCGGAGCGGTTGCGGGAGCAGGCAGAGCTGTCGCCAACGCACTCCATTGATGCACTCCATCGACGGGATGAAGTGATTCTGAATCGTCTGGTGGGTGTGGTGAAACTACCGGTTTTCGGCGCGAATATCGTGGTTTTTGATTGCCGTGGACTCTGCAGCCTGCGAAGATAGAGAAGCCGTGCAAGCCATCTCTCACCCCATGCCCGAGTTTGGAAGCTTTGCGCTGATCCTGGCATTGATGCTATCGGTGTATACCCTGGTTGCGGGCTCGATCGGCCTGTACCAGCTTGCCTACAACAAGGCGGGCCGCGTGTCGCCAGACCGCCTGGTGGAGACGTCGCGCCGTGCCGGCATTGCGAGTTTTGTGGCGGTGGCATGTGCCGCGATCGCCCTTGTCTGGGCCTCGTTTACCAATGATTTTTCTGTGGCGTACATTCTGCACCACACCAATCGAGCGCTGAACCCGGCCTACAAGTTCTCTGCCCTGTGGAGCGGCCAGGAGGGTTCGCTGCTGTTGTGGGCGTTCCTGTTGTGCACGTATGGCTTTGTGCTACGGCTGCAGTACAAGAAGGATGTTCGCCTGTTTGCGTATGCGTCGACGATTCTTGCGGCGATCCAGATCTTTTTTCTGGCGCTGCTGAATTTTGCCGCGCCGCCATTTGCGCTGTGGACCGGCGATCCGATGCCGGACGGCTTCGGGCTGAACCCGCTGCTGCAGTACCCGGAGATGGTGATCCATCCGCCGATGCTTTACCTCGGCTATGTCGGATTTTCGGTGCCATTCGCGTTTGCGCTGGGTGCGCTGATGATGCGCTACCCGGGGGAGAAATGGATTCGGATTACCCGCCGGTGGACGCTGGTGACGTGGTTATTTCTAACGGTCGGTATCTCACTGGGCATGCACTGGGCGTATGCCGTGCTTGGCTGGGGCGGCTACTGGGGCTGGGACCCGGTGGAGAATGCGAGCTTCCTTCCCTGGCTTACGGCGACGGCGTTTCTGCATTCGGTGATGATGCAGGAGAAGCGCGGCATGATGAAGCAGTGGAACGTGTGGCTGATTTTTACCACGTTTATGCTTACGGTGCTGGGCACGCTGCTTACACGGTCCGGGATTGTGTCAAGCGTGCACGCCTTTGCGGAAAGCAGCATTGGCGGCTGGTTCACGACGTTTCTGTGCATCACCTTCGCCGTCTGCCTGTTTACCTTCTTCAAGCAGCGTCGGCACCTGGAGACGGAGCACAAGCTCGAGTCCATTGTGAGCCGCGAGAGTTCGTTCCTGTTCAACAACCTTGTACTGCTGGTGCTTTGTTTCACCGTGCTGTTCGGTACGCTCTTCCCGGTGCTGAGCGAGTATGTCCAGGGCTCAAAGGTTACGATGGGCGCGCCGTTCTTTAACCGCGTTGCCGTACCCATTGGTCTGTTTCTCCTGTTCCTGACCGGTGTCGGTCCCCTGCTCGCGTGGCGTGCAACGTCGCTACGGTCCATTCGGCGCAATTTTGTCCTGCCGTGCGTTGCCACGGTCGGGAGCGCCATCATCCTGATGGCTTCCGGCGTGCGACCGTGGAAGCTCGATGCCCTGGACCAAGAGGGCAGCATTTATGCGCTGGTGTGCTTCAGCATTGGCGCGGGCGTGACGGTCGCGATCCTTACGGAGTTTCTGCGCGGTGTCGGTGTGGTGCGCACACAGACGGGTCGTAACTTCTTTTCCTCGGCTTTTTTGCTGACGCGACGCAACAATCGCCGGTATGGCGGATACCTGGTTCATTTTGGCATTGTGGCGCTCTTTGTCGGACTTGCCGGCGGCGGGTTCAACCAGTCCCATGAGCTTGAAATGGGTTTTGGCGATTCCCTGACGATTGGAAACTACAAGCTGGTTTGCCAGAGCTATACGCAGGATTCAAACCCGAACTACGACACTGATTTTGCGCTGCTCGATGTGTACGACAAAGACAAGAAGATCGCGCAGATGTCGCCGGAGAAGCGCTTCTACACCGCGTCGCAGACCCCAAGTACGATCGTCGCCATTCACTCCACGCCGTTGCGGGATTTGTATGTGGTCTTTGAGGGTCGCAATCCAGAGACGAGCAAGCCGATCATCAAGGTTTTTCTGAACCCGCTGGTGAGCTGGATCTGGATTGGCGTTGCGATCATTGTGGGGGGAACTTTTATCTCGCTTGCGCCGCAACTCAAGCCGGCCCTTAGCGCCGTTGCGGCACAGACCCCGGCGCGCGAACTGCAACCGGCAGGTGGCGACTGATGCAGGTCGGTGCGGTATCCCGAGCTCCGCGTTACCGTCGGATAGTAGGGCTGCTGTTTGTGTTTGTGGTTGCCCTGACAACCATCGGCGCGGGGGACACAGGTTCCCGCTTCAACAGTATCGGTCACAAGATGGTTTGCACCTGCAGCTGTGGCCAGATCCTGCTGGAATGCAACCATGTCGGCTGCCCGAATTCGAGCGGCATGATCGATGATCTGAAGATGCAGCTGGCAAGCGGTTCCAGCGATACCAGTGTGTTTAACGCGTTTATTGCCAAGTATGGTCCCACGGTTCTGGCCGCGCCCATTCGCGGTGGCTTTGACAATGTGGCCTTTATCGTCCCGATTGCCGTTTTTCTGATTGCCATTCTTGGGACGGCGTTTCTCATCCGCCACTGGCGTGGCCGGCACATGATTCCGGTTGGCGGTGCGTCCCTTGAATCTGCCCACACCGACGCGATGCGTGATCGCATCCGTCGTGATTCGGAGTTTTAACGATGGGTATTGCCGCCGCCGCCGTTCTGCTGGTGGGCCTGTTCGCATACACGTTCTGGCCTGAGAAGAATCCGTTCACGCAGCGTGCAACGACACGCCTGGACTTCCTGGAGGAGCGTCGCGACTCCGTGATGGCCAACCTGCGCGATCTGAACTTTGAGTACCGCGCCGGTAAGTACCCTGCCGACGACTATGCGGCGCAACGTGACACGCTTGAGACCGAGGCCGCCACCATTCTGACGGAGATCGACCTGCTGGAAGCGGCACCTGCGTCGGGACCGAGCAGGAAGGGTTAACCGCCGCGGAGTTTTTCTGTGCTGCGGGGTCCGTTCTATGCTGCGGGATCAGTTTGTGCCCAGGTTTTCAGCTCTGTGCTGATCAGCCGAAGCATGGATGTCCCAACGTTTTCGAGGGTATGGGGCGGCATGGCCGGCGACCAGAAGGCAGCTCCCTCCAACGGCTTCTCTGCCGAGGTCCGGCTGTCCATAAGGACTGTGCCGACCGCATCGCGCCGCACGCAGTCACTCCACTGCACCAGGTAGAGGGTGCCGGGCCAGCAGTGTGTGTGCAAAGCAACGGTATGGCCTGGCGCGATGCTGATATCGAGGACGCGCACGAGCTCGTTTTCAAAGAGCAGCACATGATGCTCCGGCGCGGCAATTACCGCGTCCAGGTGGGTCGGCCAATCCCGCAGATCGGGCATGAGATGGATTATAGGGTGCTGCCGCTGCCGATCTTGCGGCCTTTCTCGCTGGCACATTTCGGCCTGATGCAGCGCACCGTCAGCGAGGGTCGTTCAGCACCACGACTCCATAGCGCGGCAGGGTAAAGCTCGTGGAGGTTGTTTCGGTCAGCAGCTCCCTGACCGGCGAGGGGAACGTGATCGTTGCCGGGTCTGCACCGTAGTTCGTTAACAAGACGAGTCGCTTGCCGTTGCCGGACCGGATGGCCACATCCACGGTAGCCGGCACATTGGCCAGAACGGGGGAAAGCCCCGATGATGCCACCATCCACGCCGCGGCTTTCGCAAGCAAAGGTCCTTCCAGTTCCGCGCCGAGGTAGGTGATGCGGCCCTTGCCCGCCTTACGGGTCACCGCCGCAGGCTGACCATCGAGCCATCCATTCGAGGTACCGTACCGGAGCAGCACCTCGGCATCCGGCTTGAGCGACCCGAGTTGGTCGGCCCACAGGGTGCTTTTGCCGGTACCCCAGCTTCCCTCGACCGGCACCGGTGTATCCAACGCGTACCACTGCTCCACGCGCGCGCCAAGCAGGTCCTGCAACGGCCCGGGCTGCCGCTGCGCAAAGAGGCTGTTGTTCTCGTCCTTCATGGCCGACCGCTGCGCTAACACGAGGTGGCCGCCGGCAAGGACATATGCGCGCAGGTTGGCGAGGGCCGCGGGCGTGAGCAGATTCAGAGCCGGCGCAACGACCAGCTTGTACCGGGTCAATGGGGCAAGATCACTCACCACGTCCACCGAGCGCACGAGGCCGCGCACCGCACCGTAATACGCCACCAGCGCGTCCACGGGGTCAAAGGCCTTGTTGTGCCGCTGCCAGTTGATCGCCCAGCGTGACGGATAGTCCTGCAGAACGGCGACGTCCGATTCCACCGTCGTGCCGTCAAAGGCCTGGCCAACTTTGGAGAACTCCGCACCGACCTGCGCGACTTCGGCATAGACCGGCACGGGTGTGCCATCTGCGCCCAACAGCGTACCGTGGTACTGCTCCTGCCCGTTCAGGGCACTCCGCCATTGCCAGTACTCCACGGCCTGGGAGCCATGCCCAATGGCATTCCAGGCCATCGCGCGGACCTCACCCTTGTCGAGCATGTTGTTGTCGGCCGACCAGTTCACCATGCCGGGCTGCGTCTCCATGACCCAGAAGTTTTTGCGCAGAAAGCCGCGGGTCAGGTCGTGCGCCGCGCCGTTGCGCACCGGATCGAGGTGGCCCGTGCCCACGTAGTCGTCCCACGCGGCGAAGTCGAGATCCTGCTCCACGGTGTAGTGGTCGAAGCGATCGAACCAGCCCATTGTGTTGGTGGTGATCTGCTGCCGCGGCTCTGCATGTGCGCGAATTTTGTCGAGCTGCACGCGGTTATAGGAGCGCCAGGTGTCCGACACAAACTCCTTCCAGTTCAGCAGCAGCCCAGGGTTGCCATAGGTTTCTTCAATTGGGATTTGCGACCAGTCCTGGTAGGTCTCGCTCCAGTAAGAGGTGGTCCAGTCCGCGTTGAGTTTGTCCAGCGTCTTGTACCTGGACTTTAGCCATGCCTGAAACTGCGTGCGGGTCCCGGCGTCGAAGGATTCCTCCCCGATCTCGTTGTCGAGTTGCCACGCGATGACGTTCGGATCGTGCCCAAAGCGGGTGGCCATCCTGTCGGTGATGCGCGCCAGCAACTCGCGGTACTTTGGGTCGGTGAAGTTGAACTGCTCCCGATTGCCATGCTCGTCCCTGGTTCCATCCATCCTGGTACGCAGTGTCTGTGGGTAGGTTTGCGTGAGCCATGCGGG
Source organism: uncultured Terriglobus sp. (assembly GCA_964250935.1). Lineage (GTDB taxonomy): Bacteria > Acidobacteriota > Terriglobia > Terriglobales > Acidobacteriaceae > Terriglobus. Next base: position 68,449 of record CAXUHM010000015.1, on the reverse strand, counting down.
CGGTGCCGCGCCTGGCGTTCCCAGCACCACCGCGATGCCGTGCTTTTCTGCCGCGCGCACTGCCCGGTTCAACCAGTCCAGGTCAAACTGGCCGTCGTGGGGCTCCATGGTGGACCAGGCAAACTCGCCCACCCGGACGAAGGTGATGTGCGCGCTCTGCATCCACTGCAGGTCGGCGTCCCACCGCGACTCCGGCCATTGCTCCGGATACCATGCCGCACCCAGCAGCAGGGGCGGTGTGCGCGGCTGTGGGGGTAAGGGAGCCTGCGCCACCGCGACGGCGGCAACCGGCAAAAGTACACACAAAGCGCGCTGCACCAGCATCCGTCGCAATCTACCCATCACGAACCTCCACAAGCCTTCAGGAAACGACTCATTCTAGGCCCATCGTTCCACGGCTTGCAGCACAGAGGGATAAGCTGGTGCAAAGGCGCGACGTGCGGCGCTACCACGGCAATCCATGCCCGGCGATCCGCGACCAGCAACTGCACGTCCGGCAACTGCACGACCGGTAACTCCACGTCGCATCAAGGATACCTTCATCATGACCCGTGATCTATCGCCATCGCCGCGCAGGCTTCGCGCGATGTTCGTTGCCTGCCTCCTGCTCGGCGTGAGCGCAGCCGGACAGCAGCTTGTTCGGCAGGGCGTCCCCGGCAAACCGGCACAGGTCCTGGGCGAAACCGGACAATGGACGACGTCGTTGCTGCTCGCGTCCGATGCTGAGGTGCAGATCTACACGTCTGACCTGACAGACCCGGACTGGTTAAAGCAGAACTACCGCGAGTTCATGAACCGTGGGAGCTACACGCTGACGCTGTTCTCGCTGTACCGCACGACCGCGGCCTGCCAGCAGAACCAGACCGGCTGGGGCCTTGGCGACAGAGAACACCTGGATGCGTGCACCAACACGGGCGGCTACCGGGTGCGCCGCGTGCGCATTGATCGCGACGCAAGATCCGCAACCCTGCTGATGACCGCCATGCTCGATCCGGACGGCAATGCCGACGCCGTTTCTACCCAGGATGACGGTGCCTTTCGCACCTGGGATCAGCTTGACGGCAGCACGCAACTCGCCATTCGCAAAGCCAATACCCTGGTCGGTGAACAGATGCGGCGGCTGGACAAACGCATGCAGAGCAGCCGCTAAGCTTTTGCTGAGGGCACAGGACCTGGCAGCGTTCAGGCTTCGCTTCAAAACAAGGTTGCGCGGCGGCATCACGCCACAGTCGCGCGGCATCTCCGCCCAGTGAACGAGGCAGGGGTGAACACTTGCCATTTAATCTGGAGGGGTATGACTCTGCCCTTCCGCACGATGTGTCGCGCCTTTGCTCTGGCTCTCCTGCTGCCGCTCTCCACCTTTGCGGCGACCTCGATCTCCGGCGTGGTCACGAACCAGACAGTCAAGAAGCCTTCCGCCGGCGACGACGTCACCCTCATCCGGCTGGCGCAGGGCATGCAGGAATCGACCAAGACAAAGACGGACGCGCACGGCCGCTTTACGCTGGATGTTCCTGACGAAGGCATTCATCTTGTTCGCATTACGCACGACAAGGCGAACTACTTCAAGGCAGCGCCGCCGGGAACGCAGTCGCTCGAGATCGATGTCTTCAATGCAGCGCCCAAGGTTGCGGGCGTTTCGCTCGACGCCGATGTGATCCGCCTGCAGAGTGATGCGGACAACAAGAGCCTGAAAGTTGTCGAAAACTTCTTTCTCAAGAATGAATCGACGCCGCCACGCACCCAGTTTGGCGACCATGCCTTTGAGTTTCGCCTGCCGGAGGGTGCCATCGTTGAAGGTGCGGCTGCGCAGGGTACCGGCGGTATGACGGTACAGTCGCCCCCCGTGCCGCTGCCCGAAAAAGGCCACTACGCCTTTATTTTTCCGATCCGGCCCGGTGGCCAGACGCGTTTTCAGATCAGCTACAAGGTGCCGTACCAAGGCACCGCGCAGTTCCAGCCGCTGGCGACGCTGGCGACCGACAATGTCGTGGTGATGATGCCGAAGTCGATGAAGTTCGATGGTGGGGGTTCGCCGTTCACCTCTGTCGCGGAAGAAGTCGATGCGCAGACGTATGTGGCACGCAATGTTGCGGTGGGCAAGACCACGAGCTTTTCCGTTTCCGGCAGTGGCCAGCTTCCTCGACCCACGGCCGCGCCGGGCGATCCGTCCACGCAGGACCAGGGTGGTCCTAATCGAGCCGCTACCGGCACACCGGCTACCGGCGCAGACCAGAATGCTGATCCAGGTGCGGCCAACTCCACCCTGGACAGACGTCCCGGTGGTGGGATGGCCACACCGATCGACACACCCGACCCACTGACCAAGTACAAGTGGTGGATTATTGGAGGGCTGGCGCTTGCGCTGGCCGGCGGCGCAGGTTTTCTGCTGTCACGGCCGCAGACTCCGGCGACGGCGACGGCGGCGGCTGGCGTTTCCAGTCCGGATACGCTGTACGCTGCCCCGCAGAGCGCGGGATCTCACCTTGCGCCGACCGCCCTGCTGCAGGTGCTGCGGGATGAACTATTTACCCTGGAGAGCGAACGGCTGACCGGCAAAATTACGGATGCGGACTACAGCCGCCTGAAGCCTGCCCTCGAGATCATTCTGCAGCACGCGCTCCAGCGCCAGGCCAAGACATCGGGCATCTCCGCAGCGTAGTCTGGCGGCCTTACTCAGCAGCCCAGTTCTGGCAGCTGGCTATGCCACGGGGATTATGTAGAGGCGGGTGCCCCGATCCTGTCCGGTTCCCGAAGCTGGATGCATGCGGCAGGATACCTCCACGAGGGAGAGTCACCAGGTAGAGTAGCTTGAGCCGTCGGTGGAGGCCTGTCCCGCGCCGCTGTGCACGTTGTTGATGCCGGTGGTGGTCTCGTCCACGTTGTTGTAGGAGTCTGAACGGTCAAAGGTCCAGGTCGAAGCAGAGTGGGTGATTGGGTCGATCGGCATCTGCTTGAGGTAGCCACTGGTGATGAGATCGTCTCCCGATTCCGGCGCTTTCTGCTTGTCGATGGTGTAGCTGTCGATGGCCTGCCGCATGGTTTGCAGGTCCTGGCGCAGAACGCTTTCCCGCGCGGATTTGAGGTGGTGCGCGTAGGCCGGAACGGCCATTGCGGCCAGCGTCGCGATGATGATCATCACCACCATCAGTTCAATAAGCGTGAATCCCGCGTTGTCCTGCTCCGTGGTTACCATGTGGAGTACTTTGTCCCATCCAGCGCCGTGGCGTCGCTTTTGGAGTGCACGTCAAAGACGTTGTCGCCGCTGCCCGAGGTTGAATCCGGGTCGTCCTGCATGGAGCGTGTTGCCCATTCGGAGGAGCGGGTCATGGGATCGACGGGGATGTCCCGCAGGAACCGGACCTTTTTGTCTTTGACATCGACCCCGTCGACGAGCGTCTGCAGGTCGGGAGGGTAGTTGAAGGAATCGACCTTGGTCTGGAAGGCGCCCCGGTCCGCGGCGTCTTTGTAGTGATCGATGGCATCGCGCATACGCCACAGGTCGGCACGGAGCTCCCGCTCCTTTGTCCGCTTGACCTGGAAGCGAGCGATGGGCACGGCAGCCGTCGCGAGCAGTGCAACGATTGAGACAACCACGATGAGCTCGACCAGCGTCATGCCGCGCTCCGGGCCTGCGACAGCGGTCTGATCCGAGCCCGGGTTGGACGCAACAAAGCGCATGACAGCCACTTGTACCAACTACTTCAGATGAACCGTGGCCCGCGAGCCCTGGGCAGGCAGACTGGTCTGATTGCTGTCTTTTGCGGCCACCTTTGATAACACCAGGGCGGAATCCCCCGCGGCGAGTGCCTTGAAGGTGAGGACGGCGACGCTTCCCTGGCCGTCGACGCCACGTACCGCGGGGGGTCGCGAGATGGACACGGTGAGCAGGCCGTTCCCTTCGTCACGATGGACGATGGAGACGGATTGGCCGTCACGGCTCAGCATCTCTCCCGCATCGACGTTGACGAGCGAAAGCAGCTTGGGGTCGAACTGCACCTGGAGCGGCGCGGCGTAGAGGTCACGCGCGTCCTTCGCGGTGACCGAGACCTGAAAGGTGCTGCCGACGGCCTGCGTGGCGTTTGCCGGCACGATGGCGAAGGTGACGGGAAGTGCGGCGGAGGACGGAGCACCCAGGGCGGCAGGCGAGGCCGTTTGCGCTGGCGAGCCTGGTTGACCTGGCGAGCCTGGTTGACCTGGTATGCCCGGTTGACCTGGTGTCGCGGGTTGACCAGGCGTAGCGGCGGGAAAGGGCTGGCCTGCCTGGGCAGATTGCGCTGCCTGCGCAGCCTGGGCCGCAGCACCTTCGTTGCCGACCTGGCCGATCATGACGGCGGCTGCCTTTGCCGCAGTGATGTTGCCCTCCGGATGCTGCCGCTGGAAAGCACCGGTCGTTACCAGCGCAGAATTGTCGACGGCCACACTGTCCGGTGCGGTGGGGTCGTGACGAAGCTCGATGCTGTTGCTGGTGCCGGTGTCGATGGCGCGGGTGTTCATCCGCGTGACGAGAGGCTCCCGCACGATGTGCGGGATGAGCAGGAAAACGACCTCGTCCTGGATGCGCTCGGTCGCGGTGCTGCCGAAGATTTTTTTGAGGATCGGGATTTCGGAGAGACCCGGAGTGCCGGTCAGCGTCTTGGTCTCCTGCCGGGTCAGGATACCGGCAAGGATCGAGGGTTCACCCTCTTTGAGCTGGATGGTTTGCTCGACGGTACGCTGGGCGATGATGGGTTCGGTCACCGAAGAGATCGTCACGCTGCCGTTCTGGCTGGAAATTTCCATCTTCAGCTTGAGGGTGATCTCGCGATCCTGGTGAACGGTCGGCGTCATGTCGATGGTGACACCGACGTCGATATAGGTGAACTGCGTATTGACCAGCGAACTGACGATAGCGGTGGACGCTCCGGAGGAGTAGGAACCGGTCGCGATGGGAATACGCTGGCCCACCTTGAGCTGCGCGCGCTGGCCGTCGGATGCGCGAATGCGCGGGTTCTGCAGGATGCGCGTGTCGGTGTCATTCAGCAGCGCATTGACGGTGGCAGAGCCGATGGAGACGGCGAGGTTATCCCCGGTGAAGTTGTAGAAGGTGTTGATGTTGGGCAGGCCGCTGCTGGTGGTGGTGGATCCCGTGGTGGTGGTTCCGCTGGTGGTGGTGCTCGCGTTGACCTGCGGCGTGACCGTGATGTTCTGGGGAAGGGAGATGCCGAGGTTGCGCGCCTTGTCCCGGTTCACTTCGAGCACGGCAACGTCGACTACGACCTCGCTCTTGGCACGGTCGAGATTGTTGAGCAGCGTTTCCGTGAGGAGCAGCTGGTCCGGGGTCGCGCGCTCGACAATAGCGTTCTGCGACGGCACGAGGAAGATCTTTGCGGTGGGATCGAGCACGTTGCGCAGGGCGGTCAGGAGCTCGTTCTGGTCGGCCTGGGTTGCGGCATTACTGAGGTAGAACGTCTGCACCGCGACCGGGTCCAGGTCGCTGCGCTTGGTGCGGGTGTTGGCGGCAACAAAGATGGTGTTGGGGGTAACGGTTTTGTAAAACGTGCCGGACTGAATGCCGAGAATGCGGTACGCATCGCCAAGCGAGGTGTTGACCACGTCGAACTGGATGCGGCGGGAGGTGTAGTCCGGATCGAAGATGACATTGAGACCGGCGGTTTTGTCGATGGCGGTGTAGATCTCCTTGACGTCTGCGACGGCATGGTAGGTGACCGGGTCATTGGAGGTGACCTTGAGTTGCTGCGGCTCGGCCACGCCGACCACTGCGGCGGACGGACCGAGCGGAGCTTCGCGCTGCATGGAGGCGCCGGGCGCGCTCGACATTTCGCGCTCGGTGATGGTGATCTCCTGCTGCGCAGTCTGGTTGCCGCCATCGATGGAAAGCGCGCGCTGGAACTCCATCAGGGCGCCATTCAGGTCGCCGCTTTGACGCAGGACACGACCCCGGTCCACGTGTGCCGCGGCCGCAGCAAAGCGGATGCGCTCGAACTTGGTCTGGTAGCGGAGGTCTTTCGGCTTGAGCAGGTGCGCCTGGCGGTAAGCCTCAAAGGCCGCGTCATAGTCTTCCCGGACTTCGGCGTCGGCGCCACGCTTAGCCCAGCCGGCGGCAGACTGCGCCACGGCGGCGTGGCCGCTGAGCAACGCCGCGCTGCACAGAACGGCAGCGAGCGCCAGGCGGCGTGCGACGGGCAAGGAAGAAGTTGCGGCGTCCCGTGACGGAAGTTGTGGGTTGGGACAGAACGTACCCGGAAGCAAAGCGATGAACTCTCCTGACCGCTGGGAAGCGGGCCCGCCGGCACTGCACCTTGCCGCGCGCGAAATGCGGCGAAGATGGAACGGTGCGGTGCTGGATTTTCCTGTAAAGAATAGCATCGGCATCGCGTTGGACGCGGCAAAACCAAGAAGGTGTATCGGCGATGGCGGACCACACCGGGAATGGGTACGGCTGTTAAACTTGGCATTGACGTGCCTCATCCCACCGCCATCCCGACCCAATCGCAGCCTACGCGCAAGGTGTTGCCGCGCGACCCGATTGCGGTGGGCGACCGCGATGCTGCCTTTAATCGCAGTGCATCGCACAATTATTTTTTGACCGATCGGTTTGAGTGCGGCGTGCAGCTGCGGGGTACCGAGGTCAAGAGCATTCGCGAGGGTAAGGCACAGCTGAAGGACAGCTACGGCCTGTTAAAAGATGGTGAATGCTGGCTGTTGAATGCACACATCGGCCCATTCAGCCATGGCAACGCGATGAACCATGAGGCCACGCGCACGCGCAAGCTGTTGCTGCACAAGGAAGAGCTGCGGCGGCTGGCGTCGAAGACGAACCAGAAGGGATTTACGCTGATTCCCACGCGGCTGTATTTCCGGCACGGCAAGGTGAAGTGCGAACTTGCGCTGGCCAAGGGCAAGCAGGACTGGGACAAGCGAGAGACGGAACGCAGGCGCGAAGCGGACAAGGAAGCCAAGTCTGCGATGGCGCGGGCACAGCGCAACTGACGCGGGCGTTGCTGCAACGGCGGTCTTGCGGCTGCAGAGGTATGGTTGTGGACAGCAGGACAGCTTTCCCGGGATGGGCACCGCGATGACCATCGCTGCACGGCAATGCGTAGGAACACGTGAGAGTATGTGGCATCGCACCTTTTACCGGGAGCGTGGCTGAAGCGTGTGGAAGCCTTTGGAACGATGATGACGAGTCGATTGCAGTTTGTGGATGCGCCTGCGTTTGCGACGCCGTTGCTGGTGGTGTTTGCCGTGGATATCGCAACCGGGAAAGATGAACCACAGTTGCCGACGCTGCTGGTGACGGCGGATGCCATCAGTGATGCCGTCAGCAGGTTTCTGCACACCGGCGAGTTTAAAGCGACCATTGGGGACACGCTGCTGGTGCATGCGCCGCAAGGGTTGCGTGCGGAACGGCTGCTGATTGTGGGGCTGGGCAAGGTTGCGGGCCTGGATATTGGCCGCGTAAGGCTGGCGGCGGGCACCGCCATACGGACGGCCATGAGCAAGGGCGTTCGAGAACTCGCCGTGGTGTTCCCGAACGATCGCGCCCTGTCGGACGAGCCGTTGGAGACCCTGCCCTGCCTGGAAACGAGCCGTGCGCTGGCGGAAGGTTTGCTGCTGGGAGCAGTCGACCTGGACACCTACAAGACAGACCGCAAGGATCGCACACCCGCCGCCGTAACACTGCTGGCGCCTGTTGCTTCAGAAAAAGTGACACGGGGCGAGATGACCCAGGGGTTCGACGAAGGATGCGTGCTGGCCACCGCGCAGAATTTTGCGCGCCAGCTGGTGAATGAGCCTGGAAACGTCCTTACGCCGGGTGAGCTCGGGCGCAGGACGGCAGAGATGGCGGAGCGCGCCGGTCTGCAGTGTGAGGTCCACAGTACGCCGAAGCTGAAGGAGCTGCGCATGGGTGCGTTCCTGGGCGTGGCGCAGGGGTCGGAGCAGCCACCCGCGCTGATTGTGCTGCGGTACGAACCACCGGCCGCTCCTGGGCCGGGAGCGCCGCTGCTGGCCCTGGTGGGCAAAGGCATTACGTTCGACACGGGTGGCATCTCGCTCAAGCCGGCGGACGGCATGGAAAAAATGAAGAACGACATGGGCGGTGCCGCGGCCATGATTGGCGCCATGCAGGCGATTGCGGCGCTGAAGCCGGCAGTCCGGGTGATGGCCATCGTTTGCAGCGCAGAGAACATGCCCGACGGCAAAGCCTACCGGCCGGGCGATGTGCTGACAGCGATGAGCGGTAAGACCATTGAGGTGATGAACACCGATGCTGAAGGCCGGCTTGTGCTTGCGGATGGCCTGCACTACGCGACCACGCTGGGTGCAACCCACCTGATGGATGCGGCGACCCTGACGGGTGCGTGCGTGGTCGCGCTGGGGCGGCTGAATGCCGGTCTGTTCGCGAATGACGAGTCTACCTGCGACCGCTTTTTGAGCGCGATGCGCGAGGCTGGTGAGGGGTTCTGGCGACTTCCCTGCACGGATGACTATCGCGAGCTGATCAAAAGCCAGATTGCCGACATTCAGAACACCGGTGTCGATCGATGGGGCGGCGCGATTACTGCAGCCATGTTTTTGAAAGAGTTCGTCGGCGACACGCCATGGATCCATCTGGACATCGCGGGCCAGGCTGTGGTGGACGAGGTGCGACCGTCGATGGCGAAAGGCGCATCGGGCTTTGGGGTGCGATCGATCGTGGGCTGGGTTCGCAGCTTTGCGCAGGAATCGTAGTGGAAGCGCCGCGGGAGTATGGCCTTGACGCTTGCGGCAGCGACAGTGCTGGTGGTCGACGATGAACCCGTGCTGAACCTGACCCTGGGCCTGGTCCTGCGCCAGCAAGGCGTTACTGTGTTGAGCGCGGCAAATGGTGCCGAGGCGCTGGAACTGTTGGAGACCCACGCGGTCGACGCCATGGTGTGCGACCAGAAGATGCCGGTGATGGATGGACCACACCTCTTGCGCGTGCTGCAGGAGCGTGGCAGGACAGTGCCCACCCTGCTGTTTGTAAGCGACGGGGAAGGCGAAGATGTGACGGCGCTCGAGGCCGCGGGTGTGCGGCGCTTTCTGACAAAGCCGATTCAACCGGCAGAACTGCTTGCTGCTGTCGAGGCGGTGCTGGCCGGCAGCTAGCGCCGCGCTGGCGGCGAGAAGTGGTGCATCGGATGCGCTACATCGCCTCTGGAACGCCGATGCCCAGCCAGCCAAGCACGCGGACGAGCTCGCGGCGGGTAACCGCGGTGGTCGCGAGCAAAAGGGCGCGTCGCTCGGGATCACTTTCCTTCAGCACGTGGTTGCGGTGGTAGAAGTTGGAGAACTCCTGCGCGAGTTGGAAGGCATAGCGCGCCAGGATTGCGGGCTCGGCGGCGGCGATGGCCTGCTCCAGGACGGTGGTGACGCGGGAGGCGAGCAGCCACATGGACCAGAGGTCGTCGCCTGCGGTGGCCTGAACGGGTTCGGGCTTTGCGTCCTTTGCGGTCGGTACCGGGGCAGCCATGGCACCGGTCAAGAACTTTGTGGGATCGAAGGAGGCGAACGTGGCAAGCGCTGTGGCTTCGTCCGTCTCTGCCTTGCGCAGGATGTTTGCGGCACGGACGGCGGCGTACTGCACGTAGGGTCCGGTCTCACCTTCAAACGAGAGCGCGTCGTGAAAGTCGAAGGCAATGATCGTGTTGCGGGTGACCCTGAGCATGAAGAAGCGGAGCGCGCCAATGGCGATCGTGGTTGCGCTGGACAGGCGGTCCGCCTCCGGTGTCTCCGGATGCCGTGTGTCGACCTCGGCCTTTGCCGCGGCGATCAGGCGGTCCAGCAGATCGTCGGCCTTGACGCCGAAGCCTTTGCGGCCGCTGACTTCGAGGTAGGGCTTAGCCTTGTCGTCTTCGCTGAGGGTGTAGCCAAGGTCGATGGCACACCGCGGAGTGAGCGCCACCATGGCGTAGTTGAGGTGCGTATAGTGGTCGGCGGCGTCTGTGTAACCCATGCCACGCAGGGCCTCGACGACATTGGCCTGCGGATCGTTCTGCCGCGAGTCGATGACGTTATAGATGGCCGAGGCGATGCCGAAGTGCGGATGAGGATCTTCACCGGCGACGGCCGAGATCCAGCAGGTATGCGAGGCATACTCCCGGAAGACGCGGTAGCCGAAGTCCTTGCCGGGCAGCAGGCCGAACTTCCATAGGTGGTAGGCGATGTCCTTGCCGACATAGGTGACAGTTCCATTCGAGCGCACGAGCACCTTGGCGTCTTCGTCGGGGGTGTCCGCCGGCAGCGCCTCAGCGCCGGGCCGACGCATGACCCAGCAGCCCTTGTTCTTGCCGGATGTTTCTTCATAGAGCACACCGCGGGCAATCATCTCCTGGCGCGCGGCCGCCCAGAAGTGCAGGTGCAGCACCTCGCTTTCGCGGGGGAGGAAGTCATACTCGATGCCCAGCCGTGCCAAGGTTTCCAGGTGGCGCGCGAGCACGGCGGTAGCGACCAGGTCTGCAATGCTGGCGACGTCGTTGTTGCCTGCTTCAAGCTGGTGGAGGGTCTGCAGACGCAGGGCGCGGCGCGACTCCTTGTGTGCGGGGTCTTCGTCGTACCACTGGGAGACGCGGGCGTAGAGATCCCAGAGGTAGAAGTCGATGCGCTGGTGCGACGCCGCGAGTTCAAGAAGGAGGGCGTGGACGTCGGCGAGCGACTTACCCTGCAGGTGTACGAGGCCGACGACGGCATCGGCGACCTGGACGCCGGTGTTGTCGATGTAGTTCTGCACGCCGGTGGGCCAACCGGACTTGTACGCGTCGGGCCGCAGCAGGCGGGCGAAGGTATCGCCCAGAATCGCGTTGCGCAAATGGCCGACGTGCGCGGCCTTGTTTGGATTGATGCTGGTGTGCTCGACCAGACGAAAACCCGAGCCGCCCACGTCGCTGTGCTCGCCCGCGGCGATGCGGTGCACGGCCTGCGCACGATCGATGCGGACGTTCAGGTAGCCAGCGCCCGCGACGTCCACAGCAGCGATACCGGGCAGGCTTGCGAGCCATGGCGCGAGTTCGGTGGCGATGACCCGAGGAGCTTTTCGCAGGCGCTTGGCCAGCTCAAAGGCAAGCGGAAGAGCGAAGTCGCCCAGCGTAACGGATGGCGGCTGCTCCACCGCGATACGATCCAGCACAACGCCATAGTGCTGCTGAACGATGCCGCGGGTGTGATCCAAGAGTTGCTGCTGCAGTGTGCGGTACATGCGATTCCTTGCGTCTCCCTGTTGTCCTTCCGCGATGAAGTGGAGGGATCTGCGATGCCTTGTGACGATTTGAGCCGTTCGCGACTGGATCAGGCTGCTGGTAACCGTAATGGCAACTCTGCCAGCTCTTCGGTGAGCGGGGGCACCGGTTGCTTGCGCCGTAGACGGTGGAGGAAGAAGGCAGCGCCACCGACCGCCGTGACCGAGAAGAAGACCACCAGATGCACCAGGAGGCCGTACAACGCGGAGATGGTTGGCTGCGCACCCTGGCTCACCATGGAAAATTGCGAGGCGAACTCGTACGTGCCAATGGCACCGGGCGAACTGGGCAGCAGAAACGAAAGATTACTGAGTGAGAGGGCCAGCCATGGGCCACGGGGACGAACGACGACGTCGAGCAGATGTGCGGCAGAAAGAAAAATCATGCCTTCGCACAGCCAGATGACGACGCTGGACGCAAGCAAGAGGAGACGTCCGGCGAAGCTTAGATTTAAAACGGCGTCGAACAGCAGGAGCGCCCAGCGTTCGAGCCTGGCGGTGCGTGGGCCGGCCTTGAAGCGCGCCACCACACCCTGCACAATGCGCTGCAGCAGGCTCGCGCCGAACAGCAGAACCATGAGGCCAAGGGCACAGGCGGCAAGGACGGGAGACGCGACGTGCAGCAGATCAAACGCGTGCCCCTTGAGGACAAACGGCGGCAGCGTTTGGCCTACACCGACGAGCAGCGCTACTAGAAAGGCAAGCAGGGTGAAGATATCGAGCAGCCGCTCGAGGATGACGGTGCTGAGAATGGTGGACGACGAAGCACCCAGATCACCCGCGTAGGAAAAGATGCGCAGGAAGTCGCCAATGCGAAACGGCAGGACGTTGTTCGCGGCGAAGCTGGTGAGAAGCACGCGTGCGCAAACGCCAACACTGGGGGCACCGCTGCGCCGCAGCATGAACCACCAGCGATAGACGCGCAGGCCGTAGCTGGCGACCAGAAACAGCAGCAGAACGGCAATCCACTGCAGGTGGGCAAAGTGCAAGGCACGCAGATCGTTGTAGCGGATACTGCGCAGGGTCCGCCATAGAAAGAAGGCAGAGACGGCGATGCCAGGAAGCACCTTCCACCAGGCGCGCGTATTGGTGCTGGTAGCGGGGACCTGCGCTGGACTCAGCGGCGCGCGATGGCCGGCTGCTGCAGTGGATGCGGAAGGCTCCCTGAAGTCGTTCAAGCGGCCTGCCTTGGCGGAGCTGACGCGTAAAGCCGCTGCATGCTGGGAGTGGAAGACATTTGCTCGATTATACGAAGGGATCGGATGGCCGCTGCAGCGGGGACAAACGGGATGCCGCCCCGTCGTTGGTTCGGAACAAGCCCCATACTGACAAGAACATGCCGCAACTGTTGACCAGCCAGGAGAGAGTTCGCGTTGCAGCTCTGGTGCTGCAGGCTTCCACTAGGCGAAAGAAGCGGTGGACATTTTGCCGGATGAGAATGGTCCGCACTGTCCTTTGGACCGGGGTGGGCCTGCTTGCGTTTTTGCTGCTGGGCTACCACCCCGATGTGGAGGATGGCGGGATTTATGCGGCAGCGCTTGCGGCGAGGCTCGACCCTTCCCTGTTCGCCCACGACCGGCTGCCGGGGATGGAGTGGGTCGTTGGCCAGACAAGGCTCTCCCTGTTTGTGCCGTTTACCGCGGGTACGCTGCGGCTTCTGCACCTGTCACTGCCGGCCGGACTGCTGCTGCTGCAGATGTGCAGCGTGGTTGGTACGGTGCTTGCACTGCGGCTGGTTGCTGCGAGTTGTTTCCGCTCGACGGATGTGGCAGGCTGGGCCACCCTGCTGGTCGCGGTGGCGGCGGGTCTGCCGCTGGCGGGAACATCGCTGTACCTGATGGATCCGTATGTAACCGCGCGCTCGTTGAGCACACCGCTGCTGTTGCTGGCCGCAGCGGCATGCCTTCGGCATCAGTGGTTGGCAGCGGCGGCGGCGTGGCTGCTGGCGGGGGCAATGCATCCGCTGATGGCGGCGTGGGGAGGCCTGCCCCTGATGCTGTTGTGGTTGGGGCGTGAATCGGAGGGGGTCAACAGGCGTGCGGCTTTGGTGTTTGTGGGCGGTGTGCTGGCGGCCCTTGGCAGCATGTGGGTGCTTGCACCACGGGCCGATGTGCTTGTGGTTGAGATCGCGCAGACGCGCGGGTATTGGTTTTTGTCGCAGTGGCAGTGGTATGAGATTGGGGCCATGGTTGCTCCGCTTGCCACGCTGCTGCTCTACCCTGGATGGCCAGGCATGACGCGTGGCTGGACAGCGGAGGGTCGGCAACTTGCCACCGCAGCAGGCCTTTCGGTCTGTACCGGTCTGCTGGCGGCTATTCTCTTCGTCCATGCGTCCGGACGGACGATGGCGATTGCGCGCCTGCAGCCGATGCGCACCCTGCACTTCGCCTACGCGGTGTTTTTGTTACTCGTGGCAGGAACGCTGGCAGACCGGATACGGCAGAGACAGCGAGCGATGTTGATCCTGCTGCTCAGCGCGGCGGTCGCATCGACGCTTGTGCTGACGCAACGGGTGCTCTACCCCGCATCGGCGTTTCTGGAGGTGCCGGGGGTAGCGCGGCGCAGTGCGTGGCAGCAGGCGTTTGCGTGGTGCCGCGAGCAGACTCCGGCCAGCGCAGTATTTGCCCTGGATAGCAGGTATACGCAGTTGGCTGGCGAAGACACCCAGGGTTTTCGGGCGATCGCGCATCGATCCGTGCTGCCGGACAACGTCAAGGACGCGGGGATCGCGGCCGTCGTCCCTTCACTTGCAGAGGCGTGGAGCATCGGCAATCGCGCACAATTCGGCTTCGATGAAGCGACGGATGAGCAACGACGGAGCCGCGTGCTGTCGCTTGGTGCGAGTTGGATGGTGCTGCCCGCAAGCGCAACGACAGCGCTGCCCTGCCCGTACCGCAATGGCAGCGCAATGGTATGCCGCCTGCGCTAGAAGGGCGGCTTGCGCTGGGAACGCGGCTTGCAAAACGTCGGGGGCTGCTGCGTGCAGGTGCTTGCCCGAACTGTGTTTGTCACGTGAAGAGAGATGGTGAGTTCTCCGGGGTTGCCGCGGGGCTACGGTACACGTAGCGGACGGAACCCGACCTGTGGGAACAGGCCGGTGGGATAGTCTTCCGTTGCAAATTGGGGACGGAAGGTGTACCGCAGAAAGACACCGGGCTGGGCCAGGTTGTAGTTATTCGTGTTGTTGGCAAGGAGTTGCGCGCCGACAAAGAAGTGATCCGTGATGCGGTACGCGGCTTCCGCCTCGACGCTGAAGTTTGCACCGGTGCTGGTGTTGGCGGGCAGCTCTGCCGTGGGACAGTTACGATTGGCAAGCTGGACCAGGGTGCAACCTGTCTGGGAACCCGTTTGGATGGCCGGGTCAAGCGGGAAGAAATTCGCGCTGTCCTCCTGAAAGGTTTGCACGCCGATGCTGCCCTGGATGACGTAGTGCAGATTCGTTTTGTAATAGCCGTTGAAGGTAATGGGCACGCCGCCCAGAAAGTAAATCTCAGGGCTGAAGTAGCCGCCATTGCCGTAGCTCAGTGCCCGCTCATTGTGATCGAAATGCATGGCAAACAACTGTGCACCAACGTTGAGTGTGCCAACCCCGGGGAACGCGTGTACGCGGAAATAGGCGCCGCCTGTTCCCTCATAGCGCCGGTTTTCAAGCACGTGGTGGCCGGTGATAGCCGCGCCATCGCCGCTGAGGTAGAAGCCTGCCCGCTCATTGCCATGATCGAAACGCAGACCACCGCCAGTGGAGACGACACCTCCCCACACATTGCCGCTATTGAGGAGAGACACACTGCCGGGGTCGCGAAGACCGGCGTAGGAAAGCTGCGTTTCCTTGACCGCCTCGCGCTCCCCGAATACTGTAAACGGGCCGCCGGCGATGCGGTAGCGACCACGGGCGGTGAAATTGCTGACCAGGAAATCGTAGGGCGTATACCCCACGGCGAGCCCAACGTTGGTGGTGACCATTTGAAGTTCGCCGCCCACGCCTGAAGCGTATTGCGACGCCGGTGCGTTGACCGCGCTGGCAGGCAGGGTGCCGAGGTAGGGTGCGAACGGTGCAGTGTAACGCGCGGGATTGATGGTGCCGCTGTTGAGAAACACGGCGCGCGGCACGACGCTGAACCGTGCGGTGGTGCCGGTGACGAATGTCGCTTCGACCGGGATTTCAAAGGCGTACAGGCGATCGATGCCAGGTTCGCCACTGCGTGTACGAACGAAGCCGCTACCACCAACCCAGCCGCTGGAACTCGCGTCCAGCTGGGCCAGATCAAGTTCGGTCTGCTGCCGCTCGGTCAACGGAGGACCGCCGGCAGCGCCCAGGTTGGGGTCGGCGAGCGCATAACTTCCGCGAAGAGGGGGAACGTTGCGCGCGACCAATTCGCCATCTGTTGGGGGCTGGCCATTGCTGTTGTAGGGTGGCAGGTCAGGATACGGCTCCGCGTTGAGTGCGGTGGGAACACCGGGGTAGAAAACCGGAGGATTGCTGATGCCGAAGCCCTCTACCCGGCGGGCAGTGGCATGCGGACGGGAACGCCGGCGTGCGGCGCTGGCAAAGCTACGTCCAGGATCGGCCGTGATGATGCTGCCGGGCCGGGGGTATTGCTGCGAGGTGTTGTCGACGTTGTTACCGTCACTGCGAGGGATGCCACCAAGGGCCGGGTTTGGCGACGCTGCATCAGGGTCAGCGAAGGCGTTTGTGGGCGAGGTTGCGGGTAATGATGCAGGCCGGGTGGTTTGGCCGGGCGGTGGCGCCAGGTTGTACTGCTGACCACTGTTGTACTGCACGTAGTTTCCGCCCGGGAGCTCGGAGGTCTCCGAGACAGGGGGCGCAAGGGGGTCCGACTGGTGGCGACGCGTTTCCGCTGCTTCTGCCGCCTCGTCCTGCGGGTGAGAGACACCGGTTGCGGGGTGAGACACCCGCGCGTTGTGCAGCGGGACCGCCCTGCCAACGCCTGTCGGAAAGTCGGTGATGATGGTGGACTCGGGCACATCGATCTGGCTGGCGCTGTAGCTTACCGCCGGCCTGCCCAACGTGGTGGGTGCCTGGTACGGCACGTAGGGGCCATACACCTCGCCGTTAAACTCGCCGGTCTGCGCACCCTCGCGCCGACTACCATAGGCGGTTGCATTTGCCGCGATGTCGGACCTGTCACCGGCCTGCTTGCTTACAGCCTGGTCAGTGGCGCGCCGCACCTGCTCCTGCTGAAACGCGAGGTACGGCGGAGGTGTCTGCGCCGGCAAAGCCAGGCCAGCCGGAAGATCCACATCGGAGATGCCGCGGGAACCGTCATCGGTAGCGGGTAGTTGCGGGCTGCCCTGCGGTATGCCATCGCCGTTCAGGTCGACGCCCTCTGTCGGTGTGGCGGGGCGGTAATCCCCCAGGCGACCCGCGCCGGTGCGTGACGAATCGTAGTTCCCGTACCCGGGAAGCAGCGCGGTACTGCCGAGTTGAACGGGTGCCGCGCCGTAGGCACTGGCATCGCTGGGAAGGTACGGCTGTGGTGGGGCGGCAGCTAACGGGGCGGCAACAGGAGCCAGAAGGGTCGCCAGATCCTGCGACGACGCGGACGGCAGCGCGCGTGGATTGAGGGGCGCCGGCTGGTGCAGGACATAGGCAAGCTCGGAGCCCGGGTCTGACGGCGGCATGGTGGCAAGGGAGGCCCTGTAGTAGGCAGCGGCACGTCCGGTGTCTCCGCGAGCCTGCTCGAATTTGGCCGCAAGCACGAGAAGCTCTCCGTCCCTGGGATAACGGGCGAGCGCGAAACGAAGCCAAAGCTCGGCATCTCTTTGATCATTGGCAGCCAGGCCAGCGCCGACGGCAGCCTTGTAGTCGGATGCGGAGGCTGCGCTCATGTCCTGGGCTTTGAAGATCTGCACTGCCTGTTTTGGCAGGCCGGCGCGGACATAGCCGCCTGCAAGGGCTTTGATGACCGCGGGGTTGTCGGGAAAGGCCCTCGCCGCCGCATTCAGAATGGCCAGCGCGCGACGCGTGTCGTTTGCCGCAGAGGCCTGATTGGCGCGGCGCACCGCCCAGCTTGCCCAGATGGTCTGCACCGTGCGGCGCTGATCGTCGGAAAGGTCGTGCCGGCCGCCAAGGTAGAGCAGCTGCCGATAGAGACCGGTGTCGTTCATGCCGTTGTACAGCAACCAGGCGTTCTGGATGTCCACCTCTGCCGGCGGCGCAATTCGCTGGGAGGCGTAATGCTGCTGCACGCGATTAAGGAAGAGTAACGCCTCGCGCGAGTCACCGAGCGTGGCATACACCTGCCCCAGGACCTGGAGGTATTGCACGTCGTTTTCCAGCTGCCTGCGCACCTCCGGCGGGATCTGCTGGATTTCGGCGAGCACTTCACCATCGCGGCCGGAGACGTGCAGCGACGTCAGCAGGCCTTTCCAGGCGTCGACACGTTGGGGGTTTTCCGTGAGCACCCGCTGGAAGATGGGGTAGGCGTGAGCCGCGTCGTTGCGCTGAAGGTAAAGGCTGGCGAGTTGAAGCTGCAGCGAGACCGGCACCTTTTGCCCGGAGGTGTTTTGTGCGGCGATTGCTCGCTCGAGCAGGCTTTGCGACAGGTCGTACTTGCCGTTGGACTGGTACACCGAGGCAGCGGCAAGGAGGAAGCCCGGGTCGCGCAGCGCCTGGTCATACACCGCGGGCGGCATACTCTCCAGCGTCTGCATGGCAACGGCGTCGTTCGACATGGCGTGCTCCGCATTAACCAGACCCTGCCAGGCAAGCACGTTGCCGGAGTCTCCTGCAAGCACCTGCCGGTACAGGCCGATTGCCTGATCGGTGCGGTTTGCCTGCAGCAAAAGGCTCGCATACTGGAGCTGCGTTTCGGCACGGAGGCCCTGGGCGCCTTCGGGAAAGGGGAGGTCGAGAGCGGAGCGGAGGATCCGCTGAGCGTCTGCATCCCGACCGATGGCCAGGTATGCCGATGCGAGGACGCGCAGATAGTCCGGATCGCGCATCAACTGCGTGCGCGTCGCAGTCGGAATCCGCCGCTCGGTGGTGAGGGCTGCGATGGCGTTGCCGGCCTGGTACTGCGCCGTGACTAACCCGCGCCACGCCGCAGGGCCAGGCTGCGCATGCACGAACTGCTCGTAATACGGGATCGCGGCCTGGGGCTCTCCGGCCTTGAGGAGGGTTCCACCGAGGCCCTGCAGAGCTTCCGGACTGTTTGAACGCATGGCGAGCGCCTGGCGATACTTTGCTTCCGCGGTGGCGAGGTCGTTTTCGTTCAAGGCGATGCCGCCCTCGCTGAGGACATAGTAGAACCGCGAGATCTCCAGATTGCGGTCGAGCGACGCATCCCTGGCGCCGTCCTGTTTTGCCTCTTCCAGAAACGAAATGGCGCCGCTGAAGTTCTGCTGGTTCATGCGCACGTAGCCCATGCCGGCAAGGGCACGGCCATCCTGCGGATTTTTGGTGAGAAGAGCGGTAAAGCGCCTGTCCGCTTCGACGTAATGCTTTGCATTCAGGGCGGCATAGGCCGCGCGCTCCTCGGCGCCCATGGCACGCTGCGCCGTGATTTGCGCCGACACAAAGGGCGCGGTGGCTCCGCCCGAAGTGCGCGTTGCGCGGGATGCTGCCGCCTGCGCGGTGGACACGCGCAAAGATTCCTGCAGTTGCGGATCGCGATGATTCCGCAGGTAGGCACGGATCTCGCCGGATGTTGCGGGATTCTGTGCATCCCACACCAGCGACTGTTTCAGGGCTTCGGCGGCCTGCGGATCGTTCGGGTGCCGCTCAAGGTATCTTCGGCCCTCTGCGCGCGTCGAGGGGTTGTAGGTCAGGATACGACCAAGCGCAACCTGGTAGCGCGAATCCTGGGGGAACCTGTCGACCAGGGAACGCAGACCAGCAATGGCATGAGGCCGGCCCCCATCCGTTGCCGCCTCGGTCTCGTAGTAGGCCAGGGACCATTCGCCGGCCGGCGGCGTGTTGCCGTACACCTGGCGATAGATCGCCATGGCCTGTGCGTAGTTGCCGGCAGCAGCATACCTGCCAGCCTGCTGCAGTTGTGCGGTCTGGCTCGACTGCGTCATCATGCCCTCGGCACGCGCGATGCCCGGATCGGCGGGGTTGATCGCTCGCAGACGCTGCAGGTACGTGTTGGCGAGGGCCTGGTTGCCGGCCAGTTTCGCCGAACGCGCGAGACCTCCAAGGGCTTCGGTATTGGCGGGATCGGCCAAGAGCACCTGCTGCCACGTTTGCGCCGCCATATCCATGCGACCCCTGACTTCGAGCGTGTGGGCTTTTTGCAGCAGAACCTGGGTGGCACCCTGCGTTGCCGGGCTGACGGCAGCCTGCGCAAGGGTCAGGGTGGGTGCGGCCAAGCCAAGGGCGGAAAGCAGCAGGAGGGTGGAACGGTTTGTCGACGTTCGGGTCATCAATGACGTTCGGGTCATAAAATCCTGTCCTGACGAATGTCTCAGTTTTCGGTCTATACACGACATGAAAGGGTCAGCCTGCATGGTAGCGGCTTCGGTTCTTCCATGCACCTTTATTGCGCAAATCTGTGGTGGATCGTTTGCACTTATGCTCTCCATCTCAACTTCAACCGTCCATCGCGATCAAAGCGGAACCGCTGTTCTGCCCAACCGGTCGCAAACAGTGCAAGGTTTTGGTCGTAGTAGTCCGTGTCGCGCCCATAGAGGCCGGAGTCGGGCTGAAGGCTCGCTGCCAGGCGATTTGTCTGGGTGTTTTCGGCGCTTTTGCTTCCCACGGCATCCAGAAAAGGAATGACCGCCGCCGAGAATCCGACGGGACCGTCGGCCTGGGTGACCTCACCGCCGCTTTGTACCTGCAGGGGTGGAAGCATGTGCGCCGCGAGATAGACCGTCATGCCCTGCACCGCGGAGAGGGACTGGTGCACACCCGCGGTGCGACTGTCGGCAAGACCGAGCCACAGGTAGACCCGGATAGCGTCGTAGCTGCCGAGAGCCGGTGCGTCTGCTTTGCCCTGTGCCAACAGGTAGGGCGATGGCGAAGGCTGAACGCCCTTGCCGGTTTGGATCCAGTCCATGGCAAAGCCTGCGGGCGCGCTACCGGCGAGCAGTGACGGCAGAACCTGGGCCATGCCGGACCAAGGGCCGGAGGGCTGCTCCTGCCGCAGACGTGCAAGCACCTGCGGCGGACTGTAACTGAGGTTGAGCACGTAGCCGCTTGCGTCGGGGTGGAAGCCCTGTGGCCCGGGTAGCAGAACGGTGCCGACCCGGGGAACGAGGACGACTTCCGTGTGGGCGACGCGTTCGGCAAGTACATTGCCCAGCTTCGCCAGGCGTTCATCTTTCCAGAGCCGGCCGGCCTCCAGGCAATCGTACGCAAGCCACAGGTCCGCGTCGGCGGCGGAGTTTGTGTCGAGCTGCTTCCACTCTCCCGTGGGTGCCTTGCCCCACTTCCATGCGGGCAATCGAGCCGTAAGATCGCCTCCTGCAAGGTTGTCCTGGGTCCAGCGCAGCATGTTGTCGAACGATGCCCGATCGTTGACGACCAGGGCGAAAAACATGCCGTACGCCTGCCCTTCACTGGTGCTCCGGTCGCCGGCTGTGTGGTCCACAATGCGGCCGGACGCTTCAAGGAAGTGCCCGCGGTAATGCTGCCACAAGGGCCATGGCTGCTCCGCCTTGCAACCCTGCTGTGCCGTGACCAAGGCGACCACAACGACGGCAAGGCAAGCCCTGAAGGTGCGAAGCGGGCCGAAGACCGAGCCGAGGTGCAGGTGGAATGCGAGCTGGTGGCGGCGACCCACGTCTATTCTTCTCCCTGCAAACGAAGCCGCGCTCTGCGGCGAAGCCACACACGAAGGAGTGCCGCAAGGATGAGGCAGGCGGCGAAGATGACCAGGACGACGGCTTCCGGATACTTTGAAAAGAACAGCTGCAGCTTGACCCAGGGAGCCAGCGAGCCGACTTCGTACAGGTCGTTGCCGATGCGGTACGAGGCAAACTGCGTGCCGTGCAACACGCTGACCGTCTGGGCGATGTCGCTGGATTGTGCCACCCGCAGAAAGGTGGTGAGGAAGGATGGAATGACAGCGCGGTCACGTAAGACCATGACCACGACAGACTGCCCGGAGTGCGCGGGCCATTCCAGGCCTTCGATGAGGGCATCGGGCAAGCCACCCGAAGTCTCCAACTGACCGGACTGGACGCGATCGGACGAACGCACTTTCCACCACGCGTGCTGCAGCGGCGCAAAAAAGCCCTGCGTGTCCTCGACCCTGAGGCCGCCCGAGCTAATGGCGACGGGCAGGCGCGGGTTCAAGGTCTGGATGGCGGGCTGATCCTCCACGGTTCCGAGAACCAGGTAGTTCTTGCGACTGTCGGCCCTCATGCCGTCCGGTCCGGCGACCGTGACGTTGACGACCGGGTAGCCGGTCTGCGCACCGAGATGACCCATCATGGTCAGATACAACTCGATCTCGTCAGCCGCTGCGTTGTTGGGGAGAATGACGGAGGTCTCCGACAGGTCTTTCATTTGGGTGAAGGGGAATCCCGCGTTCGAGAACAACTCCAAGTCCGGCAGTTGAGCCAGGTGGGGGATGCCGCGAATGTCGAGAAAGCTGCCCTTCAGCACGGCACCCTGAAGATTGATGGGCGCCGTGTCCTGACACTTGCCCTTTTTGGCGATCTGGAAGACGAACTTGAGCATCATGGAGTTCGAGAACGGCCGCATGTCTACGCGGGGAACCGGAACTTCTGTCTTGAGCACGGAAGAGGCCTGGTCGGTGTGCGGCATTGGCGTGGAACTGACGTAGGCGCCGTTCATGTAAGCCTGGAGCGTGCTTTCCTGTGCGAGCGGAACGGGATTGTAGCGGTACTCCAAGTGGAAGGGCAGGTTTGCACGGTCGCCGTAATAGAGATCCGGCGGAACGCGGAAGTAGATACCGACCGGCACCGAGCCGTCGCCCTGCAGGTCCCCGGTGTTCATGATTTCGCCGACGGTGACGGGGTTCTTGGACTCTGTCGGCAGCCAGCGGGGCGCGTCATCCGGCTCGCTCTTCCGAATGGGCTTCAGGGAAACGGAGACCTGGCTTCCCTGCCACAGATCACGCTGGAGCGAAAGTGCGCGGGCAGCGGTCAGGGTGTCCTCCGCCGACTCGCCGGTGAGGATGAGCACCTTGGAATACGGGTCCGAGGGGTTGGTGCGCATGGCAACAGTCGGGCCGCTGGATCCTTGAACGTTGAGCGACGCCGGCAATTCCGAGGCGTTCTCGCTGATGAGGATGACATTGCCAGCGGGGATGCGGCCGAAGGAAACCGGGAAGCGCACTGATCGGAAATCGGTGGGAAGTAAACCGAACCATGAAGCAACAACGCCCGCAGCCTGTAGTGCCCTGGTGGATGGCTGATTGAGGAAGACGATGGGGATGACGGGATGGAGATTGACCGCCGCGTCGTAGAACGGCAGCGGCAACAACTTGAGATCGTCCTGCAGCGGAAGAAGATTGCCCTGCAGTTCAATGGAGCTATTCGCGTCCACGTGTGCCCATAGCGTGGAGTGCGAAGGGTCCTCGCACTGCAGCGTGTAGTGGCCGATGAATTCAAAGGTGATCTGATTGTCGTGCACCAGCATCTCCGCCGGCATCTCGAGCGTCGCTTCCAGAAGGGCGTTGTCCTCGCCCGGGCGTTTGGGCGACAGCGTGCGAGAGGCAGCGACCTTTTCCTCAGGTGTAAGGTCCTGCGGAATGCCGATGACATTTGGCTGCACCGTGACCGGGAGCGTGGCGAACAGCGTGCCGTTGATGCTGACTTTGAGGTGAGACAACGCTGGCAACAAGCCGGGGGAGAAATGGAAGCGCAATCGCATGGTTGCGCTTTTGACCACCTGCGTTTGGGGGACGGAGAAGTACAGCGAGTGGTATGCATCCACACCACGCAGCACAATGGTGTCGGGAACGCCGATATCGGCAAGGGTAAAGACGTTGTCGAATTGCCCGGCAGGAACGGAGGCGGACGGCGGCGCGTGCAGGCCGGGGTTGAGCGAAACCGATGAGCCGGGCAGCATCACGGCTGCAGTGTTGCGCGAGCCGTTCCCCGACATGGTCGGCTGCGCGGTTGCGCGGTGCGCCCCGCAGATCGCGAGGCCGACAGCCAGCAGGAGGCCAAGTGGTGCAATCGTTGTCGCAAATCTGCCATGTGGTGCCGCTGCCTTGCCGGCAACACTGCGGTTCCCCTTCACGAGACCTCCCAAGGTTTGTCTGAGCCCGATGACGGCGAGTCCCATGATGCGCACGAGGCTGCGCAGGGGGCGGTCCGGATCGCGGCTTTCTCCCCAGCCGAGCCAGGTGTCGGCGCGGGAGTAAAGCACCTGGGTCAGCGTCTCTTCCTCCTGGATGGTGAGTGGCTCAAACTGCGCGCGCAACTCCGTTCCCACGACGCGCACAATGGTGGCCGGAAGGCCTGCCTCGCCGTCGAGTACGGGAAAGAGGATGCATGCGGTTGTTCCCGGAACGATGCCGTGGTTTTCATCCATCTCCAGCATGACGCCGCCGCTGGACACGTCTGCGGTGAGGCCGTCGAGAATGGAGCCATCTCCGAGCTCAACGCGCGCAGGAACCTGCATGGTGACGCGGACTGCCTGCCGTCGCTGCTGGCTCTCCCACGCGACGCCGCAGGCCACACCGAGGATGAGGGTGTTGAACAGCGTCCAGATAACGTTCATGGTGATGGTGCCGGGATGGGTACCGTCGTACATGTTTGCGGGCAGATTCAGCAGCCAGTTCAGGGGCTCGATGCCGGTGGCTGCTCGTGGCATCTGCAGGTAGCGCGGAACTGCGCACAGCAGACCAATGAAGTTGAAGAGAAGCATGGTGAGAAAGGGCAGAGCGATGCGGGAGTCGAAGAAACGCCGGCTGACCACACCGCCTTTGGCCGTCACGTTGAAGGCACCAAATTTCGGGTTGATGAGCGCCAGGGTCGTTGGCAGAAGGATGTACGGAGCAAGCACGGTTTCATAAATTTCATTCCAGAAGGAGTGGCGATGCTGCCCCTGGATGCGCGAGTTGGTCATGGACGAAAGTACAAGGTGCGGAAACGCATACGAGAGGATTGCAGCCCAGTACCCGGGAACGTTGGTGTGACCGAGGATGAGGTAAATCAACGGTGCGAAGAGAAAGATGAGGCGCGGCAGGCCATACAGAAAATGGGTCATGGCGTTGAAGTAGCACAGGCGCTGCAGCGGTTTCAGACCGGGCGCGAAGAGAGGATTGTCGGTGCGCAGCACCTGGATCATGCCGCGGGCCCAGCGAATACGCTGCTTGACATGGCCGCTGAGCCGTTCCGTCGCAAGGCCGGCTGCCTGCGGGATATTAATGTAGGCAGTGTTCCATCCGCGCATCTGCATGCGCAGACTTGTGTGAGCATCTTCCGTCACGGTCTCGACGGCGATGCCGCCGATCTCATCCAGCGCCGATCGCCGAAGTACCGCGCACGATCCGCAAAAGAAGGTGGCATTCCAAAAATCATTGCCATCCTGAACGATGCCGTAAAACAGCTCGCCTTCGTTGGGGATGGAGCGGAACTGGCCAAGATTACGTTCAAATGGGTCGGGCGAATAGAAGTGATGCGGGGTCTGGAGCATGCCAAGTTTTGTGTCGCGCATGAACCAGCCGACGGTGACCTGCAGAAAAGAGCGGGTAGGAACGTGATCTGAATCGAAGATGGCGACGAGCGGCGCCTCGAGCTGCGCCAGGGCATGGTTGATGTTGCCTGCCTTGGCATGCTGGTTGTCGTCGCGAGTCATGTAGCCGATGCCGGCCTCTTCTGCAAAGATGCGAAACTCATCACGCTTGCCGTCGTCGAGGATATACACGTTGAGCTTGTCTGCCGGCCAGTCAATGTTCATGGCCGAGAGCGCGGTGTAGCGGACGACACTGAGTGGCTCGTTGTACGTGGGAATCAGCAGGTCGATCGCGGGCCATTCCTCCGGATCATCCGGAAGCGGCACGGGCGTGCGGCGGAGCGGCCATAGCGTTTGCGTGTAGCCCAGGTACAGGATGGCAAAGGCATAGATCTCGGCAAAGAGAAGCGTTGTCATGAAGAAGACATCGAGCACCCCCCACTGCGACGCAGGATCACGCAGGAAGTTGACAACGGTCGCGACGCGCCACCAGGCATAGCGAAGCGTGGAATAGCACGACGCCATCATGAGGGTGAGCGTAATGAGATAGGAGCTGGAGGAACGATCCATCCAGACGGCGATGAGCACGGCCATGACGCCAAGGACTGTCTGCTGCGGCCAGGTAAGCTCCATGCCGGAGCTGTAGAGCAGGGTGGCCATACACGCCAGAATCACCAGAACACGGAGAATGCGCAGGAACGGTGACCTGCCAGTTTCAAACTCGCGCCAAAGGGCGGATCGGGTCATCGTTCACTCCAGCGTGTAGCACGCGCACCGGGCGTTACGGGTGCGGCAAGGCTTTGGATCCAGTGAGCAAGGCCCTTGTAGTCTTCTGCGACGGGCGAATTGGGGGCATAGTCGATGACCGTCATGCCTTCAGCGAGCGCTTCTGAAATGGCGGGAGTGCGATGGATACGGACCGGCAACAGGCGATTGCCGAGCGACTGCTGTAGAACTTCACGCACGTCGAGATGCAGGGGGAGCGCCGGGTCGTACTGGTTCAGGACGTAATAGGGGCGGACCGGGGCGCCGTCAATGTCTTTTACCTCGGCGAACAGGCTCTCCATCGCCTGTGTACTCAGAATGGAGTTCATGTCGGGTGTCAGCGGCACCAGCACAAACGGGCTGGCGTAGGCCAGGCGACGTGCAAGCCAGACACCGTTGCTGCCGAGATCGACAAGTGCGCGCTGGGTGCTTGCGGCATGCTCCGTCACGGTTGCCACCAGCTGATCCTGCGCGGAATCATCCTGGCCGATCCGGTCCAGATCGTAATGCGCCATGAGCACCGGGGCATCGGACCTGCCCGCCGGAGGCGTGAATGTACGCATGGCGCCGGGACGCAGATCGCGTGCACCAAAGTAGTAGGGCAAAAGGCCATGAGTGTTGGTATCGACCAGGAAGACTTTCTCCCCAAGCAGGGATAAAGCGCGGCCAAGGGTCGCAACCATGCTGGTCTTGCCAACGCCGCCGCTCAGCGAAAGAATGGCCAGTACCGGCGCCGGCAGGGTGGTTTGCCGGGCGGATGCCGGGGGGTGCTCGGAGTTCTGCTCCATGAGGCCCTGCAGCGCGAACCAGCGGGAAGCAACGCGCTCGCGACTCTGTTGCAGGGTGTCCGGCGCGGCGCTTGCTCTCGACGAAGACGGGTCGAAGCCTGCGTCCAGATACGGATCCATCTCCGCTTCCGCGTTCCGCACGGGAAGCTCTCCATGAGTGTTGGCTTCAACAAACCGCTGCAGCGGCTGGGCTGGTGAGAAGGTTGACGGGAACTTCTCCTCCGCCAGCGGTGGCGCGCGGGTTACGGGAACAAAGGACGTGCCCTGCTGCTCAGTGGAGTGCCCGTTGTAAGCGAGCCACGCGGGTGGCACGGCCGTAGCGGGCTCTGGCCAAGCCGACTCGGGCTCGGCGGGTTCCATCGCTTCTTCCGGCCGCGGCTGACGCGTCGTCCGTGCACGCACATCGGCATTGGCTTCGCGCCGGCTGCGGTGATCGATGGATCGCCACTGGGCCGGGGATGGGCTGGCAGGAAGAGGGTTGCGTGATGATGGAGCGTACTCGTCAGCTTTCTCGTAGCGCGAGCGAAAGGATCGCGGACGAATGTGCAGATCGTGCTCCGCCGTGCCGAAGCCGAAGGGCGCCGTGCTGGAGGATCCCGGTGGCAGACCCTGACCCTGATTGGAGTAATAGTCATTGTCAGCGATGGTGTTGCTCGCATCTTCGGGGTTCCGCCGCGTGAGGCGTTCCTGCTCCGATGGCTGCTCCCGTTCGAGCACCTGGTCGCTGGTAGGGGGCAGGTTACGCGTGGGCGACAAGGAACGATAGTCCTGTGCCGGTGAGGGCGCGAAGGTTGTGCCAGGACGGTAAGACTTCAGGGTACCCGCGTCATACTCGTCCGACCCCGGGTGAACGGGAAAGACGTAGGCCTTTCGCTCTGTCGACGTGCGCGTGGCCTGGGCAGTGCGCACGCCCGGCGTCGAGGCGAAGTAGGCGGGGTCGACCTGACCGGTGTAGTAATACGGATCCTGAAGTTGTCCGGGCAGCTCGGCCTCGCGGTCTTCCACCTGTGCGCGATACTGCGCGTCGAAGTCGGCGTAACGAGCGGCCTGCTCTTCCGCTCGTTTGCGCGCAGCCATCATCTCTTTGCGGGCTGCCTGCGCACGCAGGCGGAGCGTTTCCGCAGACTGCTGGCGACGACTTACCTCCATGTGCTCCCTGTGAGCATTTGCTTCGGCGACGCGGAAGGCTTCTTCCGCACGCGCCTTGACCTCGGCATCGGCAGCAGCCTCCTGCTCGGCCTGGCGCGAGGCTTCCAACGCGCGCTGAGCCTCTTCCATATCGCGGCGCGCAGTCTCCTGCAGTATCTGCGCCGAGGCAAGCTCCGCCTGACGCTCGTCTTCGGCCTGGCGGGCACGCTGCTGTGCGCGGAACTCGCGGCGCGATGCAGAAAAGTCTCGATACTTTGCGCCGGGCAAATTCGCCCAGGAGTACAGGATGGCGACATCCTCCGGCGTTTCCGGGCCGGTAAGCTCCTCGGATGCCGTTTTGTTTCTGGTGTCGTTCATGTCGACGGTTCACCTTTCCCGACGTGATTCCAGCCCTGTTGTGCACGGGATTCCTGTGTCGTGCGCCTGTTTGCGCCGACCCTGATCGCTATAACACTGCCCATGGAACGGTGCATCGATGACGAGGCTACGTGGCACGCCGATTCAAGTCAACGCAGCGGTCTGCCACGAAAGTGGCATAAGAGACGTGGAAAAAGTGGCGGATATCACAGGAGAGAAAAAGTTTTGAGGAAAACACCTTTTTTGCTGAATCGCAGGCTCCGCCGTTGCCGGTGCTCTGCTTTTCCAAGGGCCATCGCGGACGCAAAATCCGTCATGCGGTGGTGGTGCAGTCACGCCCGGAGAGGTTTGCCGAACTGAAATGATCTTGCTATAGTCGTACTTGTTGAGCGGGAGTAGCTCAGTGGTAGAGTGCTTCCTTGCCAAGGAAGATGTCGCGGGTTCAAATCCCGTCTCCCGCTCCAATCAAGCCAGGCTCGCCTTGCCACTGATTGTTGGTTCGAGTGCGGCTTCCGCGTGGCGTTACGGTGGGATGGGGCGCGGTACCCAAGTGGTAAGGGAGAGGTCTGCAAAACCTTTATGCGTCGGTTCGATCCCGACCCGCGCCTCCAAACTTTCAGAGACTCAGGCCACGAGGACGTCGTCGGCATTGGCTGGCAAGAACTCTACCTTCATTCCTCGATTCCTAAGAAGCGGATTCTTGCAGAGCGGGACGATTCCCTCGGCAGAGTGGGTTAAAGCTTTCGGTACTTCTGCTCCTCCCTGGATGATGGGACGGCTGCTGAAAAGCTTCAGGACTTCATACTGATCCGGCTTTTTACTACTTTGCGCAGACCGCGACTTTGAACTTTTGTTCGCTTGCTGCGCGTCGGAACAGAGTACGGCGTCATGTCTAAGGCCGACTGATATGGCTGACTGAGCCTGGGATGAATCGTGCCTCTTTGGCCGGGTTCTGGGCTTCGGAATAAGTGAGCCGTGCAAGTGACGGCTGGCTCTTCGAAGCGGAGAATGACTCCTCGGCTTGTATCAAGCTTCGTACCAGAACGCCTGGGACCGTTGAGCATGCATCGGTCACGCGGGATGAGCTTCCTTGCTCCGATGCGACGTAGCGACACCTATGCAAGTTGGGCAAAGCTGCGCGGTGGTACCCGCACCGTCGTGCCGCAATCTAACAAGAGAAGTTCGATCATGGGCTGGGCCATCCAAGGCAAGAAATCCGACGATGTTTGCCACTTCGAGTGAGGTCAAGTACGTCGTTGGAGTTAGTATGGTCGGGCGCGTCTGAGCCACTTAAGGCTTAGTCCTGGGAAGGGTTGAGGCATGACAGCACGCACAGGGAACGAAACGGAACGCATGACCGTTACAAGGCTGCTTGATGCCCCACGCGAGGTCGTTTGGAAAGCCTGGACCGACCCGAACGCCGTGATGCAGTGGTGGGGGCCGAGAAGTTTTACCACGCCCTTTTGCAGGATGGATGTTCGCGTTGGTGGAAGGTTTCTCTACTGCATGAGAGGGCCGGACGGACAGGAGTTCTGGACCGGAGGTGAGTACCTCGAGATTCTTCCGTACGAGAGGATTCGTTTCTCCATGTACTTTGCCGATTCGGATGGCCGCAACGTCGAGCCTGGAAGCTACGGCATAGAACATGAAGCCATCGACGATGCAGATGATGTGGTTGCTTTCGAAGACGTGGGCAATGGTCAGACGAGATTCACCTTTGTTGGAAATGAGACGATGCAAAACGCGACCGAGAGCGGTCAGGTAGAGGGCATGAACCAGTCCCTCGATAAGTTTGCTGCAGTGGTTGCGGGGCTAACGCAGACAAAGTGAGCGTTAGAGGTCTGTCGATCGTGGGTGCGAGATGAAGGGTTCGAAGGCAATCCGGCACTCCCCCATGGAGCATCCGCGGCATCAGTACCCGCTCGAGACCGAGGCCTTAAGGGACATTGCCCGGAGTTGCGGCCTGACGGAGACAATCAAGTGGGGCAAGCCCTGCTTTACGCTTGAAGACAGGAACATTCTCCTGGTTCAACGTTTCAACCGTTATATTGCGCTGATGTTCTTCAAAGGCGTCCTGCTGAAGGATCCTGAAACACTGCTCTTTCGAGTGAGCGAGCAGATGCATGCACCCCGCCAGCTCCGCTTCGGTACTGTCGCGGAGATCGAGCGGCTGAGACCGAGCATTGAGGCTTTCATCCGGGAAGCCATGAGGCTTGAGCGGGCGGGCGCGAAGGTTCAACCTGTACCCCATGCGGATCTGCCAATGCCCGCTGAGCTGCTGCAACGATTGGAAGCAGACCCTGCGCTGAAGCAGGCTTTTGCCGCACTCACACCTGGTCGACGGAAGGGTTACGTCCTTCAGATTGCCGCGGCGAAGCAATCCAGCACCCGTGCTGCAAGGATTGAGAAGTTCACCCCCAAGATCGTGGCCGGCAGGGGTTGGAACGAGTAAGTGTGGGGCGACCGTACAATCGCAGCATGTCGCCATACATTTCGCGAAGCCGCGGCCTTCTACGCGCTCGGCATCGTTCGGTCAGACCGTCCCACAGGGGGCGCCACTCCATCATTGCGAGACCCCACTGTGCCATGGCGCACTGTGGGTCTACTGCCGCAACGGAACGAAGCTGTGCGGCAGCCTCCTCGTACCAAAAGCTGTGCATCAGCGCGATGCCGCGCTCGAACGATGCAGTCGTACCCGTGGCACAGGAGGTTGGAAATGTTACGTGGCCCAGTTGCTCGACAGACTTCATGTCGCCGCCCTCGGCGCCATGGTGGTGATGCTCCTGCGCGGCGAGTACGACAGGGCCGAGCGCGAGCGTCGCGGCAAGAAGACCGACAAACGTAGGACACGAGAGACGGGACCTAACCGGCAGAATACCTGAGGAGTTCGGCATCGGTGAAGGTCTGCGGAAGTTTAAACCCGGGTTTGCCGGAGCGTCGCGTCGAACACAGCGGATTCACCCCGGGGATACATTGTGGGGAGCTTGTATGTGCAGGGGTGGCAGGAGGTTGAGTCTTGCGTGCGGCGCTGAGATGCGCCGCGCACTGCCACACGCACATTTGAAACGGGGTTGAAGCGCGCTCCACCTGCCGGCACGATACCAGCGATGCTCCATGCCAGCGTTCCGCCTGTGCCACGAGCTTTGATTTGGAACGCAGACCCAAGGCAGGCTCCGGGTCGAACGGCGGAACACGGAAAGCTAGGAGAGCAGCGACAGATTGAGGGTATTTTCTACGCCGTAAAGGATTTCGTAGGCCACCGGCATGGCAGTTGTGTCCATGTCTCCGATAAAGGAAAGACCGAGGAGGTCGAAGCGTTCAAAGAACACCTGCCACGAATCGGGATAACCCTCCCAATGTTTCGGGAAGAGCGATGAAAGACGAAACACAATACCGGCTGCACACTGTCCACAATTTCGGGCAGGCGCTCCGCCGGATGTGCGCCGTGCACCTTGGCCCAGAACTGGATGGCCGCGTGGTCGGAGGTTGGTTCAGAAATCATTGAAGTAGTCTCCTGACTTATGTTCTGCGACTCCACTAACGGGGTCTGCACGTCAACATACTTAGCGACTGTCCCGAAGCACTGGCGATGTCCGCTGCCTACACCGCAGGCTAAGATGGCGTCTGCCGCTGCGGTACTTTGTACGGGCGACATTGAGGATGGATGGAAACTACTCTTGAGGCTTGCACATCCATGCGAGTGACAGGCGTGCTGGTCGTCGATGATACCGAGATGCTTTGTCTTCCACCCTGCGATGTTCAAGGCAAGCAGGTGACGAACCTACAACGTGGATTGTCACTTCGCAGCGGGCCGCATATCTAAAGGGCAAGTCTACGGATTACTCAAGCCAGCCCGGGACTACTAAAGCGACCTGGTAGCAGGCAATCGTGTCTACGAACCAGACGTTGCATCTCTGTTCAATGCTGGACTGGCGATGGTAGCTCTGCAGCAAGCAGAGCATTGCACGACGATAAAGATGGAGTTCAATTGCACATCGGTTTTTTGAGTCTTCCGCTCACTGGTCATCTCCATCCGACACTTGCCCTTGCAAAAGCGCTCCAGGGACGTGGGCATCGGATTACCTTCTTCAACCTTCCCGATGTTGCCGGGGTCAGCCGTGCTGCCGGCATTCCGTTTGTGCCTCTGGGCGAAGACGATGCGCCATTGGGGTCCGTCGCAGAGTTGCTCGGACCGTTGGCGAAGCTCTCCGGTTTAGCGGTCGTCGAGGACTGGTTTCAGAGGACCCTTCCTGTCCTGCTCGACATCGTGTTCCGCCACCTTCCCGGAGCTCTTATAGACCATCCTGTCGATGGACTGGTGTTTGATGCTGCCTACAACACGGCGCCTTTGGTTGCCCTTCGGAAGCACATCCCGTTTCTACAGCTGTGGTTGCCCATGCACTATGACCTGTCCGGCTCGACGCCGATTCCCACCTTCGGCTGGTTCCCCGAGAAGACCCCGGAAGCGCTGGCGAGGAATAAGCAAGCGCTGCAACAGATGGCGCAGCAAGCAGTCCCGGCCTTTGCGAGAGGAGCGGCCTATGCCGAACGTGTCGGGCTCGCAATTGATCTTCACGATCGTGCGGCACTCGCCTCACCGCTCGGCATCCTCACGCAAACGCCCAAGGAGTTCGATTTTCCCGATAGTCCTGTGGCCCCGCAATTCAGCTACGTGGGTCCCCTGCAGGATGACTCGAGTCGCGCTTCAACGACATTCGCGTGGGAGAAGCTGGATGGGCGGCCACTGGTCTACGCCTCCCTGGGAACGCTGGTCAATGGTTCGCAAGAGATCCGCGATGTGCTTTTGCAGGCGATGAGCAAGCTTCCGGAACTGCAGTTTGTGCTCACCCTTGGTGGCGCTGGAGTGCCTGCGCGCCGTGGCGGAGATCCTGAAAATGTCGTGGTGGTAGAACAAGCTCCCCAACTTGAACTGCTGAAGCGTGCCCGGCTGTGCATTACCCACGCAGGCCTCAACACTGTTCTGGAATGTCTTCGGCTTGGTGTTCCCATGGTTGCAATTCCCATCGGCTTCGACCAGCCGGGAGTTGCTGCCCGTATCGCTTTCCATGGTGTCGGTGAAAGACTTGAGCTAAACGAACTCACCGCCGGTCGCCTGATCAGCACGATTCGGCAGGTGTTTGATCACGAAAGCTACCGAAGCAGCGCTGCACGCTTCAAGACGGTGATTGCGGAGCATTACAGCCTTGCCAAGGCTGCCAGGCTCGTCGAAGATTCGTTCGCCGTTGGCAGCGTGGAGCCGTAGAAGAGGAGTGTTGCCGACGCGGAACGGGTTTATGGCAGGAGCGATCGAGATCTGAAGTCGAAGGGAATGCGAGCTTCGGTCTTCGCGGCTTAGTGCTCGCACGGTGGAGCATTCAGAGCCAGGCTGCAAGCACGTGATCTACGACTACTTTCCCTAAACAGCTTGCGAGGCTGAACGCGGTGGGGGAACCTGCACTGAACACCCTGCTGACTTGATGCAGACATTTGGGCGAGCTCCACTCACGTCAGAGCTACGTTCAAGAGCGTCCGAAGCAAGTCAGGTGGCGGCTTTGTGAAAGCGATGCCGAGCGCTGGTGAAGGATTCGAGCAGACGACCGAGGATCGGCCTCCCCGCGGGGCATGCGTTGGAATGGACCGTTCCCTACTGTACCTTCAGCGCGGGCTGCTTCGCCGCAGTGAGTTGCAGGCCCAACAGCTCTGCGAGTGTGGGAGCAATCTGACGCATGTCGATGATGCCAAGATTTCGGCCTCTGGCGATACCGCCGCCCTCGATCAAGAATGCCGAACGCATGGACGGGCGCGAAGGCAGGTAGCCGTGCATCCCGGTGGACGGCGCATCCTGAACGACGGGTCCGGTAAGAGCACCTCCGGGGTCGTAGCCATCCTTGTAGTCCACAAGAAAGGAAGCGTTCGGAAACCCACCCCGAGCCACGATGTCGTCATGCGACAGGATGGTCTCGATGCCGTTGGCGGGATCGGCTTGCGCGGCTTCCAGAAAAGCTTTGACCTGCTGAAGCAGTGTCTTGTCGTTCGGATCGCGAAGCATGATGGCATTGGAGCCACCCGCGGCCCATGCTTCTGCTTTCCAGTCCAGAACAGTGGGATACTTGCTGCCCGGTTTTGCCGGCCCCAGAGTGATGAACCCCGCGCGCGCGAGCAGGACGTTTAAATTGATGCGATGGTCTACGCGAAGGAAGCCATGATCGGAGACGACGGCTACACGGGTTTGAGGATCGGCAAGCAAGGCCGCTTGCTGAATGCGACCGATTTGTGCGTCGATGACCTCCAGGGATGCATTCGCCTCCGGGCTGAAGGGGCTGTGCTCATGTTCCTGGTGGTCCATGTCGGTCAAGTGCACGAGCAGCAGGTCCGGGTGGAACTTCCGCAGGATCGCGATTGCTTCATCGGTCTTGGTGACGTCCTGATCCGTAGATGGCGAGGGATGGACGCCAATCTGCTCCAGCAGATCGATCGGGCGATAGGGTGAGCCTGCCGGCTTGTCCGTATGTTCCGACTGGGTACCTTCGGCGATGTTGTAGTCGATGGGAGCGTTGATGGTGACGGGCCAGCCAACGTTTGCCGTTTTCAGTCCTGCAGCATCGGCAGCGGTGTAGAGGGTGGGTACCCTGATGTCGGAGTAGTCCCAATACCAGGTGTTCGGGTGCTCCCGCAACGGATCAAAGACTGTGTTGTCGAGCACCCCATGCTCTGCTGGCCACACGCCCGTGACCATGGTGGTATGACTGGGATAGGTGACCGTTGGAACGACACCGACGACACCTTCTGCATACGTGCCCTGTTTCAGAAACGTACGAAGCACCGGGATGCGTAGTCCGTGCTGGTCTGCCTGCATCACGTACTCGGGCTTCATGCCGTCTACGGAGATGACGACGACGGATGCTGGACGGCTCTGGGCGACCAGAGTTGCCGCGAAGGCAAGCAAGGCGGTGAACGAGAGGGAGCGACGAAGCAAGATGGACATCGCATTGGGACGGTGTCGCGCGCCCACATGCTGCTGGAGGGGGCAGAATGTCATCAGAATTACCTTTCGGACCGAGCAAGCGGATAGCGGTGTACCTAACCTTCTGGTAACAGGAACGGCAGCCTTCCGGCTGCCGTTCCTGTTGAGAGAGGCTCGTGCCAGTTAGAACTGGACACGGGCGCCCAGCTGTACCTGGCGCGGTGTGTAGATAAAGTTATTGTTTCCGTTGCCGAGAAAGAGAGACGGATTGAAGACGCCAAAGTTGGCTGCGTTGTTGGTCAGTACGTTCGTCGGCGAGGCGGCGGTGCCATTGGCGACGCCGTAGGCATTGGTGCTGGCGACACCGGTTTGGTTTAGGTGATTGGCGATGTTGAAGCTCTCCCCGAGCAGCTCGATGTCGGCACGGTCGAAGACACGGAACCGCTTGGAGATGCGCATGTCGAGGATCGTCTCACGACGAAACTGAAAGATGTTGCGGTCAGTGCCCGGGACGCGTTGTGTGCCGCCCGAGCCGTTGATACCGGCGGAGGTGCTGGCCGAAGTGATGCGGGTGCCGGTGGCTGCACACACCGAGTTATTCGCAATGCAGCCGTTGTTCAGCAGCGGTGCGTAAGTTCCCTGCAGACCGGCGGAGTAGGGAGCGCCGTTCTGGATGCTGAAGTTGGGGGCAAGCTCAAAGTTATTCAGCACCTGGCCAAGGAACCCCCGGAAGGGTGAAGGTGTGTTGTAGACGGCGTAGGCGACCAGGCGATTGGGAATATTCTGGTTGGAGTTGCCGTATTCGAGACGCAGGTTGTAGGGGTCGAGGACGGAATTGGTGTTAGAGAAGGTGGTGTTGTTTTCGCCATAATCGAGGGCGTGGGACCAGGTGTAATTGGCATTGAACGTAAGGTTGCGCGTGGCCTGGTGAGAGATCTGGCCGACGAGACCCTCGTAATTGGAGTTGACACCGCTGAAGATATCGGTGGTGGCGCCATAAGCGGTGTTGATGCGGTTGGTGTAGTAGGGGATGGTGACGGTCTGGCCGGGGGTAAGCGGGCCACCGGCACCGAACTGATAGGTGGCCGACTGAGTCGCTCGCGCGATATTGGTGTCCACGAAGTCGGGCAGGCGGCGACCGAAGGCGGCGAGCCAGG
This sequence comes from uncultured Terriglobus sp., assembly GCA_964250935.1. Taxonomy (GTDB): domain Bacteria; phylum Acidobacteriota; class Terriglobia; order Terriglobales; family Acidobacteriaceae; genus Terriglobus. The sequence goes on along the minus strand of CAXUHM010000015.1, from coordinate 32,388 downwards.
TGACGGAGAGTGTGGTTTTATAGCCGAGATCCTGCTGAAGGGTAAGGTCGGCCTGGTGGATCTCCGGCAGCTTGAAATTCTTGTCGAAGTAGATGACGGCGGTGGAGGCGGCGTTCGGCTGGAAGAGGGTGGGGTTCAGAACAGTCGGGAAGCTGGGCGCCGTTACCGTTGCGCCGTTTACAGTGCCGAGCGCGACGTTGCTGTTGACGCCGGAGATCTGGATTTGTCCGCCGGGATTACCGGTCTGGGCCAAGGCGTTGTAGATCGTGGAGTTCTCAAGCCGCGCGAAGAATTCGCCGTAGCCGCCGCGGATGGCTGTTTTGCCGTTGCCGAAAAGGTCGACGGCGAAGCCAACGCGTGGACCGAGATTGGTGCGGTTGTCCGGGAAGATACTTGTCGAGCCGCTGGCGAAGCTGGGTGTGGTCTGGTTGGAAATCTGCGGTGCGGGCTGCTGCTGGTACTCGTAGCGCAGGCCCAACGTGAGGCTCAGGCGTGGGTTTACCTTCCACTCGTCCTGTACGAAGCCGGCGTAGTCTCCTGTCTGGAACTCAAAGCCGAGTTTGCCGAAGCCCTGTGAGAAGGCGGTGTAGCACTCCTGATTGTGGCCCGTGAACTGGGTGGCCGAGCTGACCGGGCCACAGCCGTTCGAGACGTTCTGGTCGGTGAAGTAGGACACGAAGGGCGAGTACTGGTTGGTGGCGCCGGCCTGCGACGAAGTGCCGTAGGTGTAGCTGCCGAAGACGGCGGTCAGGTTCTGGCTGACGTCGTTGGTGTGGAGGTATTCCACACCGAACTTGAGGCTGTGATTGCCGATGACCTTATTGACGGTGTCCGAAATTTCCCAGCGACGTTCATCGGGGTAGGCCGGCCGGTTGAGGAAGGTGGCGGTGCCGAACTGAAAGCCGTTGGTGATGGCGACGAAAGGTGGAATCTGAAAGGGGTTGGTGTATCCCTTGTTGGGACCGGTCGCGACGTTGTCCAGGGCTGTGTTCTCGTAAGCGGTCGGCACCTGATTAAATTCGTACTCGTAGTCACGGCCGTACTGGTAACGGACTTCATTGAGCAGGGTGGGGCTGAGAGTGGTACTAAGCTTGGCGATGGCGAACGTGGATTTGAGGAAGTCATCGCCGTAGCTGCGGATGCCGTAGTTTTGGGTCGCGCTTGTCTGAATGCCGGCGGGAGAGGTCCAACGGAGACGGTTGACTTCGGCAGTCACGTGATTGTTCGCATTGACCTGCCAGTCAATCTTGGGGAAAAAGATGTACTGGTCGCCGGTGCGGGGCGCAAGGCCGGAGATCGCCGTGAGATTGGCAATGCCCGCGGTGTAGGTACTTTGGGCAGCAGCATACTGTGCGTTGCTGACTGCGGAAAGTGAAGACAATTTGTTGAGATTCACGGCAAGCTGACACACGGCGCCACCCGCGGTGTTCTGCGTGGTTCCGGTGCAGGAGCCACCCGTGCCCGGGGCGGTGTTGGGCACGGCGGCAAAGAAGACGCCGGCGTTGCCGAAAGACGTGATGCCGGGAAAGTTGCGGAGGAAGCGGTCAAAGGCAAAGAAGAAAAAGACCTTGTCTTTGATGATCGGGCCGCCGATGCCGATGCCGGTCTGTTTGCGCCAGTCCTTTGGCTTGAAGACCTGCGGGGTAAACGTGACCGGGTTCGAGCTCGTCTGCACCGCGCGGGTGGTGAACGGGTTGGTTGCACCCCACTCCGCGTCGCGATCAAAGAAGTACGCTTCCCCATGAAACTGGTTGGTACCGGAACGGGTGACGGCGTTGACCACGCCGCCGGCAGAACGACCGTATTCGACGGAGTAGTTTGAGGTATTGACCTGGAACTCGAGGATGGAGGATTTCGCGGTGGAGTAGCCGACCCGGGTGCGGCCACGCTCTTCAGAGAAGAAGGCCTGGTTGTCGTCTTCACCGTCGAACTGAACGTTGTTCAGGAGGGTGGATTGGCCGCGGAAGCTGAGCAGGCCGAAACCGCCGCCTTCTACAACGCCGGGAGTAAGGAGAGCGTAGGAACTCCACCGGTAGTTGTTCACGGGAAGGTCTTCAAGCTCTTTGAGGCCGATCGTATTCGAGAAGTCGTTGTTGGTGGTGTTAATGGTCGGAGCATCGGCACTGACTTCAACCACTTCGTTACTGCCGGCAGTGCTTAGCCTGGGATCGAGATTAGTCACCGAACCCACGCTCACAACGACACGCGACGCAACATAGGAGGCAAAGCCGTTGGCTGCAATTTTGACCTCATACTCGCCCGACTGGAGTTGCAGGGCGCGGAAGACGCCGGAGCCATCGGTGGTCAGGGTCTGTGTGGCGTTGGTGCCGAGGTTGCGGACAGTCACGCTTGCCTGGGGGACGACGGCACCGCTGCTATCGTGGACGGCGCCACCGATGGCTCCGTCGACAGCAGATTGTGCGTAAATGACGCTAACGGCGGAAACAGCCAGTGCCAGTGCCGCTATGCGAGAAGACATCTTGTGCATTGTGATCCCTTGAAGTGAACGTGCGGATGCAGTTTGGTCCCAAGTTCGTATCAGCCCCGGGTGGAGGCGAACAGGAGAGACGCGATCTGATTGCGGGAAACATCCCAGCTGATATTTCTGTATAGCCGTGAGATTGCCAGCAAGCTGTAAATGAGAGATGAACGGCGTGTTGCAGGGCGAAGAAGATGGCTGCAGCGCGTGTGTGCTCGGCAGTTGCCCGCTCATGCGACTCAATCCACCGTCGTCAGCGCCGCAGTGCGATCCTTCCAGGATTCCCTGGTGCTGCGGCCTCAGCTTTCCTCACCGCAGAAACATGGTGGATCCTCGAAAACTGTTGGTTTCGAACCTAAGCGGGCGAAAGCAAGCTCGCTAAACGAAGGCAGACGAGCGGGAGCACGAGGTCGCAGACGAGCAGTACCTTGGGGACGCCCACGTCACGGACACAACGGCGTGACAAGATCCGTTCCTGGTGGATCGCAGGAGGCACATTCTCCGGTCAAGCCGGTTCAGCCCAGCCGCAGCGACTGCCTCTCGCGGGTGCACTGGCCATCAAACGAGACAGAAGTAAGCAGAAGCTGCCTGTCGATTGCGAAAGGTGTTGGCCGCGCAGCTGCGTAAACTGGAGACGGACGGGGTGGTGTGTCGGAAGAATGCACAGACCGTGCCTCCCCGGGTGGATTCCAGCCTGAGTCCGTCAGGAGCGGAATTAATCCCGATTCTGGACCCGATGTGCGTCTGGGTAGGACAGCATTTGGGCGTACTGCCTTCTTTGCCTCCGCGCGAAGTGCTTCGGGCATAGGAAAGCGCGGACGAGGCTGCTGTCGTGTAAGGCGCTGCGTGCTCACCTCACGGAGGTGAACGGCTGGAAAGCAGCGTTTCCTTCCATCAATGCGATTCGGCTGGCGTGGCTGGAAGAAGCACGTTCAGCGGACTAAGTGGGCCGATGGGAATCAAGTCGAACTCCATGAGGTGCGCTTGTCCGAGGGGCAGCCGCTCGAGTAGCTCGTGTGCCTCTGCAACAGAGGTGCAGTTTAGAACGAAAACGACTCCGTTCTGATCCTTCCGCGTGTACCACTGGTCTAGTTTGCCGGCGAGGTAGAGCCGAACCGTGGCGGGCACTTCCGCAGCCATGATGGGCTTGATTTTGTCGAACGTTGCACCGGGAACGATATGCCCGATGGCAAGAATGCGGGTGGTGGGAACAGTAGGCAATGGAGACGAGGGTGCCTGCGCGCCGGCAACGGACGCAACGGTAAGGGCGAGAGATGCAGCCAGTTCTTTGCGCATGTGAGGTCCTTTCGAATACCAGAGAAGAGCAGGATTGATGACGAGACCAGATCCATGACGAGATCAACGGAGCAGAGAGGGTGCGGGTAGTTAGCTGGCGTGAGCAATTGAAGTTTTGCGCATCAGCAGGCTGAAGGCGACCACGTGGATGGTCGCAAAAACGCCAACGCCGAAGTATGGAGTCAGAGACAGGGACAGACCCGTGATGGCATGCATGGCTCTGGGATTTGCCATGGTGAGGCGTATCGCAGTTGCAAAGGCGGTTACAAAGTCGAGCATGCCAACAGTGTGCATCGTCAGTACCCAGACGGACGGTTCCAGAACAGGACCACGCCGAGAGCGAGAAGACCCGCAGCAAGATCTTCAAAGGCGGCTTTGTCCACAAAACTGCGCGGGAGTAGCCTTCGAGAGCCGTAGCCAGAAGAAGACCGGGACTGCTGCAATCCTGAGCACGTGAATGGCGGTCAGCTTTCAGAGGCGGATCCCGGCAAAGTAGGCCCCGACCCCGGGAAGAAGAAAGACACAGAGCGATGGAGCAAGGATGGAAAGAAGCGCGATAGGAAGTGGTTCGAGAGGGAAAACGACCGAAGCCAACCTGTGACGCTGGCAACGATTACAGCCAAGAACCAGACGGCAAGAGCCCCAAAGACCAGGACACGCGCACGGCGAAGTTGAGAGTGAATCAAAGTGCACCTCCAGGCCGCAAGCTGCGGCAGGTACGTGTAGATGCACCTATTATGCCTGAAGCTTACGCCAACTTCACCCGGTAAAGCTGCCAAGGTGATCGAACAATTGCTGGACCTGTGTTGGAGCGGCTTCCCTGCTCCCGGCACCAAGGTGCTCGAGAAGCTTTTGATGGATAGCACGCCAAAACGGCATCGCCGTCGCGACCGCTTTCCGACCGGGTGCGGTTAGCCGATGAACGTGTTCCCGGCGATCCCGTGGACCGACCACGATTTCGAGCAGACCATCGCGTTGGAGTAGAGCAAGGTTACGGGTCAGCGTGGTGCGGTCCATTCCCATCAACTTGACCAGTGTTTGTTGGGTGACAGGCTCTGCCGCGCCGACCGCGGCAAGCAGTTGGAATTGCGTCACCTTCAAGCCAGATGGCCGAAGAGCTTCGTCGTACAACTGTGTAAGGTGCCGCGCGGTGCGGCGGGCTTCCAGACAGAGACAACTACGGACTTCCGAGACGATAGACTGCATCTTCGCAGTATGGCACTCGTAGGGGGAGCAGTACTCGCCTGCTGCTTTCGACCCTCGCGGGCTGGGATGCGGTACATACGACGGCATTCTTCAGCCGAATGTTTGTGAAGATTTACGAGAGGCTGAATGCCAGAGAAGGTCCCAAAAACACCGTGAAATGTACGAAAGTTTTGATTCGAGGGCCGGGTATTTTCTGTATTATCGTGCCACGAAAATAATGGTGTGCCCGATGGACGCGGAACCCGGCACACCTATGAGGGCATGCATGGCACAGGTGGTGGGCACCAATAGTGGCAGTGGCAACCCAGCCGTACTCGGCACGAACAACGACCTAAGCGGCGAGGGCGTTCGCGGGACCAGCAATCTCGGCCATGGCGTGCATGGCATTAATGGCGGTGATAGCGGACTTGAGCCGCAGTTCGGCGCTGGCTGCAGAGGTGAATCGCTTGACGGCTGGGGCGTCTTTGGCAGCAGTAAGAACCAAGACGGCGTGCATGGCATGACCTCTGGTGGTGCCGCCTGCGGTGTAGCCGGTGTGGCACAGAATAACGGCTACGGCGTCTACGGCGTGAGCGACCAGGGCGAGGGGGTTCATGGCCAGACCAACTCCGCCCATCGGCCTGCCATTTACGGTCTGCAGACCTTTGCGGCCAATGGCGGCCAAGGAAGCGGTGTCGAGGGTGAAAGCCACTGGCATGGCGTCCATGGCAAGTGTCACTCGAACGTTGGAGCCGGTATCTGCGGGGACAATGATGGCGGTGGCCTGGCCGGCCTTTTTCACGGGAGCGTCTCTGTTACGGGAGACATTCTGCTCACCAATGCTGACTGCGCCGAAGACTTCAGCGTCATCGACTTTGCATCTGCTGAGCCCGGCACAGTGATGGTCATCACCGACAGCGGCGAGCTTACCCCCAGCAGCCACCCCTACGACAAGCGCGTTGCCGGCGTTGTCTCTGGCGCTGGAGTTTTCAAGCCCGCCATGGTGCTTGACCGCCAGCAGCATCTGGCTAACCGTCGTCCCCTTGCTTTGCTGGGCAAGGTCTTTTGCAAAGTAGACGCCACCACTGTTGCGATCCAGGTCGGCGACCTGCTCACCACTTCTGCCGTTCCGGGTCACGCGATGAAGGCCGAGGATCAAAGCCTGGCGTTCGGCTCCGTCATCGGGAAGGCCCTGCGTCCTCTCAACGGCGGCCGCAGCATGCTTCCCATTCTTATCGCCCTGCAATAAGCGGCCAGCACCCGAATGGCAGGACATTCTTTAGTCCTGCAAGGAGCCGAAATGCCCGTCACGCCCACCGGCAACACTTCGACCCTGCTCAATGACTTCGGCGCTTTGAGCGATAGTTCATTTAACGAGATCAGTGACTTATTCGGCGCCGTGGCCGACGTCTCTGGGTTTATTGGAGCCGCCGTGGCGATTGTTGGCTTCGTCGAAGCGGCTTTTGGAGCGGCCAGCGAGACCCAGACGGCGCTCACAGCTGTCCTTAACGCGCTGCAGAGAGACTTTCACTTACTGAACGGAGATCTCTCGCTTCAGCAGCTAAGCACTCGCAACACCTTGTTGAACAACGCGCTTGCAATTCCACTCGCCCGCCTGAAGCTTTTGCAGACGACGGTCACAGCAAACCCTCCTTTCAGTGCCGAGTACCGTAATCAGCAGATCACCGATTGCCTGGCGGCCGTGGAGGCGCTCACCGGCATCAATGCACCCAATCAAATCTGGAATCTTAACTTCGATTGGCAGGTTTATTTCCAAGACAACGGGGCTCAGCAGACCATCAAGTGGGAGCTTAAGACCTCTGTCGATCAGAATGGGAAGCCCGGGTCGATCTACTGGGCGCCGACCGCCTTTGACGTAGGTTATGGCCGCAAACCAGCTCCAGAGAACGCAGACGGATCCGCTTTTGTTTACCGTGGCCCCCTGCAAACCTACATGCTGGCCGTCGCCATCTACATTGCGGTCGGTCAGGCGCTCGATCCCAACTTCCGCACGAGCAACCAAGCCGAGCTCAACACCTGCCTTGCCACGCTCGAGCAGATCCACGACCTTGTTACGTATAAAGGCATTCAGATTCTCTTTCCAGCACCCTGGCCAGATGGGCACTGGCTCCTTGCCTTGTCCCGGGAAGGCACGATGGGGATCAAGGATCTGGACCAAACCAAACCCGATTACCCCTGGGTGGATCACGGCGCGCCCAGCGAATACGACGGCTGTTTCCTGTACTTTGGCGCTGTGGAGGTCTATTCCGGCGTAAACGCACTAGCCCCGAACTACAAGGTCTACTTTGACCTGACGCCGAATGCGAATAAGGCTGCCAACAACCGTACCGGCTCCTTTAACAAGGCCAAGCTCAAGGCTCGTGCGCTTGCCAAGCAGGTCTACCACAAGGCCGGGATGCCCGCTGTTGCCAACGCCATCGACGCCATCAAACGAGTTCGCGACGGTCAGGCGCCGCGCACCGCCCGTTTCGGAGACTGGTCCTTTCGGCAGGATATCCTTGGCGCCATGCAGACCCCCATCATCGGCAACCACTTCAGCATGCGCACGGTTGCCAGCTCCCTGCGCAGCTACCCACCTGCAGATCCTGCGGGCCAACTCTCTTTTCGCCAACTTCTCTCCGTTCCCTAGATTACGATTCGTAAGTTGACAGTCTTCGGCCAGAGCTTTCCAAAGCGGTTCCAGTGTCCATCGCCGCATTCTTGCAACGGAGAAAGGTGAGAGGATGCCCAAAACGAAGAAGCAACCTGGTAAGTTGTCTGCCGATTATCTTTTCGGATAGGTTCTGAATCTTCGCGTTCGGCATGCGCTGAAAGTACAAAAAGAAGCACCTGCGAAGAAGATTGCAGCGGCCAGAGACATGCACCTTCTCGCGAACCATCATGCCCGACGCGTCAGCATCGCTGGTATGCAGCAGGCAACGCGCGTTCCTTTCTTTCGCACATTGAGTTGGGAACCTAAGTACAGTGAGTGGCTAAATGCTGCTGCGATGAAATGCCCCTTCATGGCCAATGTCTCTGGGGGTAACGCGCACACGCGAGCCGACGAAGGCAAACCAGGCCACGACGATATAGCCGACCAGCGGAATAATAAAGCCCCAAGCCGTGCTGTGCATTCGCTCCGCCACGTATCCGACGATGGGCGTCGCCACCGCGCCTCCGATGATCGCCATGACGAGGATTGATGCGCCCAACGTTGTGTTGGACCCAAGTTGCTTCAAGCCAAGCGCGAAGATGGTGGGATACATCAACGACATGCAAAGACTGGTCAGCATGAGCGCCCAAAGCCCAATCCAGCCAGGTAATGCGATTGCTACGGCAAGCAATGCCACGTTTGTCACAGCCAGCAATCCCATCAGAACGTTGGGTTTTACATGCTTCATCAAAGCGGTCGCGGTAAACCTGCCGATGGCGAACAAGAGGAGCGTCCCGCTCAGGAAGTAACCGGCGATCTTTTCGGGCTGATGGGTGTAATCCAGCACGTACTGGATGAGGAAGCTCCACGTGCCGACCTGTGCACCCACATAGAAGAACTGAGCTGCGACAGCGGAAACAAAATGCGACGTGCCGAAAAGGTTCTTGACTGACGCTCGCCGCTCCCGTGACAAGTCCTGCTGACTGAGTGTTGTCGATGGAAAGTTGACGCGGAGCAACACCAAAGCAAAAAGGAGGACAACCGCACCCAACACAATGTAGGGAAGAATGACTCGCAGGGTTTCACCGTGGAGGAAATCCTTGTAAGTGCCAGCCGCTTCCATTTTGCGTTTGTCTATAAGACTGGGCTCAATTCCCGAGAAGATAAACACCGTGCCGATCAACGCACCAGCAATTGTTCCTGGTGGATTGAAGGCCTGCGCAAAATTCAGTCGGCGTTCCGATGTCGCTGGATCACCAAGCTGAGTAATGAACGAAGCCGCACCCGTCTCAAGGAAGGCGAGCCCCGCCGCGATGACGAATAATGCAAACAGGAAGAAGTCGTAACTGTTTGCCTGGGCCGCAGGCCAAAAGAGCAGGCATCCACCCGCGTAAAGCAATAGGCCCGTAACAAGTCCGATGCGATAGCCAAACCGACGCAGAACAAAGGCCGCGGGCAAGGAGACGCAGAAGTAACCAAAATAGAACGCAGACTGTACCAGCCCAGCCTGCAGCCGACTGATCTGAAACGATTTCATGAATTGTCGAATCAGCACGTCGTTGAGATTGTTTGGCATTGCCCATAAGAAGAACAATGCTGTAACCATAAAGAAGGGCACAGCATAACTCGGATCAAACAATGGAACGTCTGTGCTAGAACGTTTCGTCGATGGCGTGGAAGAGAGTGGAATGTGCACAGACCCTTGTATCAAAATCGAGGGCCTGTTGGGAGTGAAGCGCCACAATCATCCGCGTGTGACTCCACGTCAGCATTCGATCTGGTTTGTGGGAGGTGTCATCTTTGGCGAAATGCGGAATGGACGAGTTCTATCAGAGGGAACGCTTTCGTGATTGTGCTTGGCAACGGGTGCTCCATGGTTGGCTTAAGGCTGCGTGAGTTCGCCCTGACTTTCTCGCCGTCATGGGGGTGACTGCCCTGTTGTTGCGTACAGTGCCGATGATCTAGACTTGCAAGTTCTCTCCAGGATTCTTGTGACTGTGGTCGAGAACGTAGACGTGAGAGCGCTGGGTAAGCACTACACCACGTTGATATTCTCGGCACGGTTGCTGGTCCAGCCGGGAAGGAAGAGGAGCGGTATGCCGGTATGAGCTTCCCATGAGGTTTACCTGAAAGATGCCTCTCGGTACTTGCCAGATAAGTGGGCTTTCTTTGACATCAAACTTGCGGGATCGGAACGCTGATACCAAAGACCGCAAACTGCTGCTCCTGCCACCAATAGCATGCAGCCGTAGATACCACGTTCGTCCAGTTCTACCCGACTTTGCTTCCAGTTGTTAGAAACAAGAGTATCTTGAGTCCGGCATGCCGGAAGGAAGTAGAAGCTGTACAGCACACCCGCTGGCGCTGCTCGCCGATAACATATCACTTGAAGCTTCGCTTGCTCAACTCGTCGTTATTCCAGATGAAGTAAGTGGCGTTCCGTGCCGGCATTTGTGCGCCGTCGCACACCAGCGTTGCGCATGCGAGAAGAGAAACCTGCTCTGCATTGCGACGATAGGCGACCACCTGAGCGGGGAGAGGCAAAGTAACAAAGCGGGTTCGTGATGCAGCTTGACCGAAATTTTGTGAATCATAGCGCTCAGGGTCTGTGCCATCAACTTATCTTCGCGGAGGGAACATCTCTTGGTAAATCGAATCGACACGCATTTTCACATGTTGCCGCAGTTCTGGACTGATGCCTTGATCAAAAAGACCGGCAAGCCGATGTGGGGCGTTCCGGACTGGAGCCTTGAATCGGCGCTTGCCATTATGGATCGCCTAGAGACCGGAACGGCGATCATTTCACTTGCGACTCCATCGGTTTCCGTTTGGGAGGGGCAGGAACAGCTTGACATTACAAAGCAAGTCAATGACTTCGGTCTGGAACTTGTCAGTAAAGCAAATGGCCGACTGGGCTACTTTGCGACGCTGCCGATGCCGAACGTCGAGCATAGCGTTGCGGAGATTGCTCGCGCCTATGAAACCTACAAGGCAGATGGTGTCATCCTGATCAGCAGTTACAAGGGCGTATATCTGGGTGATAAGATCTTCGATCCTGTGTGGGCTGAACTGAACAAGCGAAAAGCGGTAATCTTTATTCATCCCGGCATCCCGGAGTTGAAGCCGCTGGAAGGAGTTCCGCAACCTACCGTGGATTTCCCGATGGATTCGACCCGTTGTGCTCTGAGCCTTGTGACAGGTGGCGTGATGGAGAAGTATCCTGACGTGAAGATTATCCTTTCGCACGCTGGTGGATTTCTTCCGTATGCCGCACTGAGATTTGCCGTGCTCTTGCACGACTACACGCTCAAGCAGACCTCGGTGGCGGACATTCAGAAATTGCTCAAGCTGTTCTATTTCGACACGGCCCTCAGTTCGCCGGATGGTCTGCCGAGTCTGATGAGTTTTGCCGCACCAGGCCATGTCATCTTCGGCAGCGATAATCCCTACATTGATGGCGACCAACAGGCGCTCTTTACCAAGGAGCAGGACCAGTGGAAGGGTTTCACTGCTGAGCAGTTACTCCAAGTAAATCGCGCCAATGCAGAAGCGCTCTTTCCAAGGCTGAAAGGGAAATAGCTCACTGCCCAGCTCTGATCTTGGAAGACAATGGGATTGTTCTTTGTTTGGTGGCCTGGGCGCGAGAAGGTGGCGAGCTTACTAATCATGGAAGGCCCGTGGTCGCTCCAGCAAGGCTTGTAGTTGCTTGCGGTTACGCGATAACCGAACACCCCGGCTTTTACAGGCCGGGGTATCTCAGTCCAACTTCTGCTATGCCGAGAAACCCAGCACGCCATAGGTTTGTCCACCCTGCGCCGTTGTTCCTGCGAACACACCCAGTTCCCACGTGTGATAGTAAAGGTCGAACCCCTGGTTATTGCCGGGGAAAGCAATCGTCATCTTTAGTTCGTGCTGGTTTACGCTTCCGCTCACTGGATGGGTTCCGCTGGAATCACTATATGTTGCCTTAAACGGAGCTACGCCAGTGATGGTCAGTTTGCCCATCCAACCGTCGTGGCTCATGTTGTATGTTCCAAGCCAGTTGTTCACGGCAAATTTTCCGGATCTCTCGCCGGGTAAACCGGGCCGACTCAAAATCGCACCATAGCTTGCGCCGCTGCTCGAGGTTGTCCCTGCCGCATGTTGAACATCCCAACTGAAGCAATACAGGTCGAATCGCTGCGGGGTTGCTGCGATGGCCGCAAGTCTCGTCGCAGAGGGTGCAACGTAAAGCGTACAGTGCTGATAGTTCTGCTGAAACGTCCCATTGACGTCATAAATCACACCGTCTCGCGTCAAGCTGCCGATCCGAATGACTGATCCGTTCGTGACACGGTAGTCGACGTGCCGCCGAAACACCAGCGTGCCGCGCCAGCCGTCGTAGTCCATATTCCAGACTCCATTCCAAAATGCCCGGTGGTCTGGTCCCGATGTCGGCGCGCGCACGCCGGTCAGGTAGTGCGCCCATGTCACGCAATGGTCCACAAAGTCGTAGCTTACCTTCACGTAGTCGCTGCCACCCCATGAGTTCTTGACCAGAAAAGTCTTTGCGACACTGTCGTAGCCAATCAGCAGGAAGCAGTGCCCATCTCCTTTTACTGTTGAGTCGTATTGCCAAATGCCGTTACTGTCTACTTTGTAGTCGCACACGAGGTCCACTGCAACTTCTACCCCGCTTGCCAAAATGCCCTGCAACGTTGCCGAATCCCACTTATTCGGCGAAGACACACCAGTCGCCAGGTACTTGCATTGTGCCCGCGCGGGACTTGGAATCAGGCTTTCCCGAAATTCAAAGTCGTCCACAGATGCTTGTAAGGGATTGGCGTCCGGGCTCGAAAGGCTGCTCCCGTTGGAGACTTTGTTTTGGACCGCCTGCAACTGCGCCTGGGTCATGTAGGGGGCATCGCTTTCGGCACAAACTGCGGAAATCTGCAGCTTGAGCAAAATGTCCGACGCGCCCTGGCCGCCCCACAGCGTGCAGTTGTCTTCGTGGGTGCGATTCGGATCCATCGGGCTGTACGCCATCTCCTGCACCTTATTCAGGTGGGCGATGTACTGTTCAGAAAGATCCAGGGTTACACCGTATTTGCGCTTGTACATCGCTTCCATTGCCGCAGCCCCGGCAAACGCCCAACAAGTGCCACGGTCTTTTTGATCCTTGATTGGTGTTTGGTACTGCGCGAGCGAAAAGCTGGTGGGCGCGCTGGCTGGCTTCGGCGGTTGAGCTATCGCAGCCTGATGCAGCGGCGACTGCCTGGCATCTTCAATGTGAGCCAGCATGTCGGCTCGTGGAGTTAGCTGGTAAGTACGGTTTTCAACGGTCGTGGTAGGAATTGCAAGTGTGGCCTGTGACATGTGGAGCTCCGTGTTTGTCAGATGGGAAATGAGGAACCTGCAAAGCATTTCGCGCTCGCTCTTGAGTGCGGAACGCCGACCAGTATATGCATCTTTTCCTGTCGTAAATGCCCATGCATTCCATTGTCGACAGACTTTATCGAGCGGCACACGGAAGCGAGTCGCGCACTTACACTTGGGCGTAAAAGGCGGTCGTACTTACCTGATTCGATGGATTCACGGAGGCGCACATCCTAGCCATTTGCCTGAAGGGTTAGGGACGAGAATAGACGGCTCACGCAAGAAAGCCAACTGTGCTGACAAGTTCCTTATTCGGCTATATGCCAGTGTGGGGAGTAAGAACTGCAACACGGCCGGGAGCACAAATCGACCGCTTGCTGACGCATTTGCACTTAGGATGTACGAATCTACTACTCGGCAGAGAGATAAGGATGCGGCATTCTTGCCTGGATCGCTTGTCCGTGACCTGGCTTAATATCCCACGAAGGCTGGTGTAGGAGCTGGGTGACGACCATGATTAGGAATCGATGTACATCGACCGCCCGGCCCGGCGGGATAAGCGGCATTTTCGCAGCGCGACTGGCGGAGAAGAAGTAAGCTGCGAGGCATCGGAATGCTCCGACAATTTGATTAGTCGTTCACGAACGACTCTGACACTAAATCCTGCCAAGAACTCCCTGTCTGCTTTTACAATGGTCGACACTTCACGCAAGAGGAGACGGAATGCCTACCGCGAAACCAACCCCCGCCCCACCAACCCCGAAGCCCATGCCTCCGGCTGCACCCGACCTGAGCAAGTTGCCCTTTGTTCAATCGATCGAGATCCAGTTCCATACCAACGACGACGACCTCGATGACGATTCCCTGCTCAGCGTGACCTTCTTACATGGCAGCCAGATTGTAGCGGAGGCGCTGCCGCAGCGCGGATCAGTTCCTGACAGCAAGAATACCGGGCTCTTCGGGTTGAGAGAGATCAACGATTTCAGTGACAACCAATCCACACCCTGGCTGCCTGTGCAGGTCATGCCGGGAGTATTTCTTCGCATGGACATGCTCCACCAGTGCTCCACCAAGGTACGGATCGACCCGCAAGGCAACGACACCTGGCGGTTCAACTATTGGGTTCGTGTCCGCTACAACAACCAGACAACGGATGAGTTTCATTTCGACGGGCACGCACTGAGCGAAAAAGTAAGAGAGAACAGCTTCCCGCTGAACAAGCCGTTTCACGCGGCCTAAGCATCCACGTGGTCGTCTGGCCTATCGGTATTTGGCGATCTGTCTCTACCGATCCCTGCGAACGTTCCCGAAGGAGAGGTTATGCCTGCAACGCGCCCTGCCCCGCCCAACCTTATGTTGCTGCCTCACGTCATTGGACTGTTGATTCAGTTTCATACCAACGGAGACGACAAAGACCAAGACACCGTTCTTACCGTGAGCTTCATCCACAACGGCGTAGCGTGGGCAAGCTTTCAGCCGGCAGAGACTGGATTCGTGATCACGAACAGCTTTGGCGGTACACAGGACGACTACAGCGACGGCAAAACGACGCCCTGGATTCCGGTGCCTTATAAAGGGGTCGTGCTGAAAGAGATCATTCCTCAGTCGACTACCAAGGTCCGCATCGATCCAAACGGAAATGATACCTGGCGCTTTAATTATTGGGTGCGCATTCAGTACAGCGATGGAAGCGTTCAGGATTACCACTTTGACGGCCACTCGCTCAGCGAAAAGGTGAAGGAGAATGTGTTTCCGCTGAAGTAAGCCTGCGGGTGTTCCCACGCGCGGACTCAAGCTGCTCGCAGGCGATCGCTCAATTACTCAGCATATTGTTGTGCTGAGCGCAGAGGCCTCTGTAAGTAGCACTGTTTAATTGACTGCGACATCTCGCGCCATAACCTGCTCGCGCACCTGCAGGTGAAGATCTCAGGAGGATCCGTCACCCGAGGAAATCTTCCGGTTTACCATCCACTTCATCAGGTTGCGCACATCACAGCCAGGGAGCGCTACCAGGGAGATCGATGGATGACAGCCAAGCACGGTCTGCTTCGCGGCCCGAAGTTCAACATGCGTCACACCACTATTATCGAGGCCGCTTTGCCGTTCGTAGAGATGCTGAAAGCGTCGTCAGCTGTGACAAAGATTTCACTTGGTGTAATCAAACCGGTGCATAGCGGCCCGTCGCGCAAAGGAGGGTCACACCATGTCAAGGCTCTCGTCCTGCCAACGGCGGTACGGTTCAGCTTTCGAGGTGGAAGCTCTGTCCAGCAGTTCCACGTATTTGGGCCGGACCTGAATGCGATCGCCAATTTGGGGACTGAATGGCCGTGACCTCTCATGCCATTCATCCATGGGTGTGCGGGCTTTTTAGGCCGGCAGCAGGGTCATGCCAGCGGATCAGGACCTCAAAGTGGTTGAAGGTCAAGACCAATAGGTGAATCGGTGAAAGATAGCCGCGTCTCTCTCGTATTGAAGAGTATGACCGGTAGCGTAAGACGTCATCCGCGCACAATGTCCTCAGCACGACCAAGTAAGGGATGCGTCGCTTGCCTCTTTACTCTCAGGGATGGATTGCTGAGAGTGAAGTGAGAAGGCAGGATTATCGGCATGCACATCTAAGTGATGTCGCCTCTTGAGATAAGTTCCAACCAGTGGCGGTGGGAAATAGAAGGTGCTGGTGGACAGGCGCGATAGCGGGATGCGCTACTTTGGCATGCCCGTAAGGCCGCTCGCCTGGCGGAGGGTGGAGCCCTGAAGACGGTAGCCATCGAGAAAGACAGTGTCGACGTGGCGGAGGTTGGCAAGACTGGTGGAGACGTCGCCGTCGACGAGGATGATGTCAGCGGTCATGCCCGGGGCAATGGAGCCGGTGTGGTCGGACATGCTGGTCATGCGGGCGGGGATGATGGTGGCCGTTTGGAGAGCTTCAGGATTGGTCAGGCCGGCCTGCTGGTAAAGCTCGAGTTCGCGCACGAGTTCAAGGCCATACCCGTCGGTGCCGGCGACGATGGGGACGCCGGCCTGATGGAGTTTGCCCACGAGATCGACCATTTTGGCGAAGCTCTTGCGGAAGTCATCGCGGGTGAGGCCGCCGAACAAAGGGTACCCGTCCGTATGCCAACTGCGGGCGACGGATGGCGGGGCGATGTCGGCGAAAGCGGCGTACTCAGGCGCGATAGCTGTGCCGTCGGAAGTCATGAGAGGCTCCCAGACGGTAAGTGTTGGATCGACGATGGTATGGCGCCTGACGAGTTCGGCGTAGAAAGCCTTCATGGCCGGGCTCTCGAGGTCGACGTCCTTGCCGTATCTGGCGGGACCTTCAAGGCGGGCGGCCGTGTTGGACTTGTCGACGACGTCCTGAGGCATGGCCTGCATCATGATGAAGTTAATGTGGGTGACTTCGTCGTAGCCGGCACGGACGGCGTCGAGTGGGCGCATGCCTGCGGGGACGTGGCCATGAACGTGGAGTCCCTGGTTGTGGGCTTCTGCGGCGGCGGGTGCGATCCAGGCGGGGTTCATGGAGGTGTAGAACTTGGCACCCCATAAGCCGGCGGCCTTGATTTTGTCGACGGCAGCGACGGCTTCTGCGGCAGAGGTTACGGTGAGTCCACCCTGCGCGGCGAGCGGCCCTTT
Organism: uncultured Terriglobus sp.; assembly: GCA_964250935.1. Classification (GTDB taxonomy): domain Bacteria; phylum Acidobacteriota; class Terriglobia; order Terriglobales; family Acidobacteriaceae; genus Terriglobus. The sequence continues at coordinate 15,787 of CAXUHM010000015.1, read as the reverse complement.
CTGGTCGATGATGACGGAAATCTTGCCGTCGGGAGCGAGAAGGTCGCCCGCGGCTCGGCGCTTGTAGATGCTGAGGGCGTCGTCGATCTGTGTGCCGGGGCTGCGATAGTTGGTCATGCCGGTAGCAACGTTCTGAAGAAGATTCCAGTCATTTCCACCAACATGCTGGTGCGAATCCCAAAGGCCGGGCAGGAGCGTCTTGCCCCGTCCCTCAAGGACAGTGGCGCCGGCGGGCACGGGAATGGAGCCGGCAGGGCCAGCGGCGGCGACTTTGCCGTTGGCGATCAGGACGGCGCGGTCGGGAAGGTATTGGCCGGTGACAGAGTCGAAGAGCAAAACATGATCGACGAGGGTAGGCGTGCGGTTGGCGGGATTGAGGAACTGGTGGGCGACGTCGCGGACCATGTCGGCGATGGCCTTATCTTGAATGACCTTGAGAGCGGGACTGTAGGTTTCATAACCCTCAGTTAGCAGGGCCATGTCGCCGGCGACTCCAAAGAAACGGTTGTCACTGTCGAGCCACATGGGCGAGGGTGAGAAGCCGAGGCCGCGGACGAAGGCAAGCTTAACGGCTTTTGTGCCCTTCGAACCATCAACTTGCTGAAGCGGGCCGACAGTGATGGAGGCATGGCCCGTCGGAAGCAGATCAATGCCCTTGTCGCCCGCGGCGATCAGCGCCTTGATGTCAATTTCTGATTCGAGCCAGGGGCCGCCATAAGTGTTGTAGCGTTTACTGCCGAAGGCGGCAGTGCCGGAATCCACGGCAGTTTGCCAGTGAGCAACGCCGCCCGCGTCGACACTGAAGTTCTCCGTGGCATCACCGGAATCGCTGTAGCCGCGGATGGCAATTGCGGTTGCACGACCGTCGGGGCCAAACGTCACCTGTTCATCCTCTTCCGTGATCCAGCCGCGCAGGTTCATGGACATGCGATAGCCGGTGTGGGCGTTCGGCATGGGCCATGACCAGATGTCTCCATGTTTTCCTGCCAGGGAGCTGATCGTATAGTGGCGCGCACCCGCGGGCGGGGTCATGAGCTTCTCTTTGGCGATCGGTGCGGGGTGAACGGGGGTTTGTGCCGCGGCGGACATCACGCTGACGCTGAACACCACGAACGAAGCGAGGCTAAGAAGTTTGTGCTGGATGCCGACCATTGAACCTCTCCGAAGGTAAACGAACGTGCGACCTTCACGGCCGGGATCAAGCGCTGCAGTGAACTGCAGGAGGGGTGTCTCGGCCGGGAATTGATCCAATGTTTCACGGCAACGGCATCGTGTGCAATTAAATGCCGATGCAAGGAGTGATCGGCACGCCGTTCCGAGAGCCTGCGGGTTGATGCGCTTGTTCTCCTTTGGAAGGAACTGCCGACTAAGCGATTCGCGTTCCGGCGTAATCTGTCATGGCACGCTCTGCATGAGATCGAGGAAAGGACGATGCAGGTGAGCCACGATGCTTATCCAGAGTTGTTGCTCTTACTGCCCACCAGCCTGAAACCAGCTGCACTTGTGCACTTGCAGAAAACGGATGGCGCGTGGCCGGTTCGTCAGCAGCCGCGAAGTACCAGGAACAGTATCAGCGAGATCAGGAGGGAGCCGGCGATAGCGATGGCTAATCGCGGGAAAGACCGCCGAGCATGGTCTTTGGAACGGCTTCGGTGGTTGAATTCCCGATCATAATGGATCGGAAAGAGGCTGCCCTGGGGACGAGCGATTTCTGAAAAGCATTCGCCTGTGTGCAATGTTTCGCCCACGCGATAGTGATAGGAGATGCGGAAGTGCTTTGTCGAGGTCAGGCCGAACGCGAGGGCTCGCCCAGCTCGGACATCATAATGGCACTCCGTAACCTCGGCCATGGCCTCGGACCAGTTCTCAGGAGATACTTCCGCACTCTCCATGGACGCTCCTTCCTTGGTACACAATTGCGTCTCTACGACACCCTGAAGCGTACTTGCTTGGGTGGCATGTTTCTTCGATCACAGGACTCGTCATTTACTTGAGCTCCAGTACGGTCGCAGTAAAAGAGCAAGTACGGTTTGAACAGACAGCGCCGTTAACGCAGCAGACGGTCAACGTTGAATGAATTCGCGGGTCCTATCCATGCCAAGAACGAACCCAGTGAGACTAGGACTACGACCTCAGACCAAGAATATTGGAACGGGCTCAATGGTGCGTTCGCCGGCGCTGCATGAATCGGTGTACTAACAGATACTACTTAAGCTCTTGCGGCGAGAGCTGGGTTGCGTCTCGGTGCCTTTGCAGGAGCCGGCGGTACATTTGCATGCACGCCGACTTAGTGCAGCATTTTTGCGCGGCCAGGGCGCCAACGGGGCCATTGGGCAGGCTGCGGCGGCAGAGACAAAGCTGGAGTTCATGGCCAGATCTCGCCTCGCTCGCGGTTGGCCTCTGTTGTAGATTTCAAAGACCTCCATCCGAAACGAACACGACTCATCTGCCCGTCGACTAACATCTCGGCGATCGTATTTCGGTGCTAATTCTTCTCCAGTACCGTCCATTGTCGACCTGTGTAGAGCCAGCAGATGAAGCTAACAGCGAAAATGGAGGCAGCGGCCCACATACCCTTTCGCGCCAAGGCATTGATCACAGCATCGACCGGGGTCTGAATTCTCCAAAGTCGTTCGCCGATCCAGGCGACAGAGGCGATAAGTGCCAAGGCCGCTCCGCATATGCGTAGGAGAGGGTAAGCTCGCGTCCGACTCATCAAGAGCAAGGATGGCAAGATGAAAGCGACCACCACGAGCTGCATCGTTTCGATACCAAGATTGAACGCGAGAATACCAGCCACGCGATCCCAGCGGGAGAGTCCAAGCCGTTCCAGAGTTGTCGCAAAGGCAAGCCCATGGATCAGGCCAAAGAAGGCAGCAATCCACGCCTCCCTGCCGGGAAAGATCGGTGTTAACGCATGGAGTGCCGATACCAGAATTGACACTGCGATCAGCACTTCGACTGGCCTGACGGGAACATGAACGAAGTTCATCGCAGCGAGGGTAAGCGTGAGTGAGTGGCCAAGCGTGAATGCGGTCACAATGCCCACGAGATGGCTCAGGCTTTGACGAACACTGGCGACCCGGCTCCAACGCGCCCCAACAGCCAGAAGCGGCGCAGGCAGGAGCAGTACCAGTAGAAAGAGAAGATGGTCCGTTCCCTCGCGAATGTGACTCATGCCAAGACAAAACAGGCTGGAGTATTGCAGGCTTGTCGGCCACGGTCCCAGGCCGTGCCACGTGCCAGAAGGACTACTCCTGCCGTCAATCTGCTGATACTCCAACTCGTAGACAGACTGCTGTTCATTGCGCTTCTGACGGACGATACGGAGGTCATAATCCTGTGGGACTTCTGCGTTCACCAGGTACACCGAACTGGCACTGAGGTGATGATTTGCCAGCATCAGGCTTCGGTTGGAACTACCGGTTGAAGGGAGATCGAGATGGTACTGGATCAAGATCTCGCCAAGTCCTTCTCGCAGCTGCGATGGCTGCGGAAAGTTCCATGCGTCGAGATGCGCCTTCGCTGCCTGACCGTCGACCATGACGGACAGGTCTGTAAGCAGGCGATCCCCATATGCGTGCATCTCGCTCTCGGAAAAGGCACCATCGTGATTGGTGTCAATGTTCGCGATCACAGAAGGCGCGATCCGCACACCGGGAATTAGGCGCATGGAAATCGTTGCCCGATCGTGTTGCAGCGCAATGGTTGTTGCCTGAAGGTACTCGTCAATGCGATGTGCCCGCGCAGTGCTCGCGACAAAAAGAAGGCAGGCAACGGCGGCTACTTTCCAACTCATGGATGGACGAGCGCGATGCCGTAGTCATTGGTCGGGTCGCGGTACATGGTGTGGACGTGGTTTCCAGGTTCGTCACTTTGTGGGGCGTATTCGATGACCAGGTGAGGACCCTGGATGCGGTAGTACGCAGTGATATTGGTTCCCGCAGCGACGGTCGTTGGCCCGCTCCAGGCAAAGTATGTTTCATTCAGGTCAGACTTCATCTGGTTCATGCGCGTCGCGGCATACGGCTCTGTCAGGATGGTGGACCATTCTGCGATGATATCGAGCAGCATGGCCTGTTGCTTCGGGTTCATGCCAGATGCCTTCAGGCCTTCAGGGACAATCTTCTTGCCGTCCTGCCCCGGCCCCAGAACAAGGTCGGCCACCTGGTAACCAAGAACTGCCTGCCCGCGCTGCGTCGCGTCCAACGCTCGCAGGAGTGCGAGGGCCTTGTCACTCTCACGGCCTACCGGGCGAATCGTCTTGCCGTTCAGTTTGAAAAGCGCCGGTTGCGCCCCGGTGAGCGTCGGTGTGAGCACACCTTTGCTTCCAGCGATGGTGATGTTGAGTGCCAGATGATGGCCGCCGAACTGCAACATCCAGGGCTGGGTCGCGGATGGCTTTCCGAGAAAGGAGATGAAGTACAAATCGCTGCCGAACAGATCCCCACCAAGCGGGCGACTGCCCGGACCCTCAGGTCCACCCGGCCCACGGTTGCCAAACGGGGGCGCAGGCTGACCTCGATCGCCCGGTGGAGGTCCTTGCGGACGTCGTCCGCCACCCGGCCCGCGCTTCGATCCATTCGCTTTGAAATCATTATCGGCTTCGCGAATTTCGTTCACCTTTTCCAGCCCCATCGGGCTAAGTACGTTGGACAGCAGCTTCATCGCAGCTTCCTGCTGCGCTGCCGTCATCTGCTTCAGGCTGATGCCTCCGCGAGCGACAAACCCTGTTGGGAAGTTCGACCAGCGCGCCCGTTGTGCCGCGTCGTCAAACGGGTACAGCACACTTTGACGCTGTTGCGCATTCAGCGTCCCTAAAAACGTATTCGCTGCACTTACAACCACCTCGGTCGAGCTCTTTGGTTGAGCACTGGCAAGGGATGCCAGACAGATAAGCCCTAGCTTCGCAAGAGAGCACAACCGCTTCATTCGGCCGCCTTTACACAAGACTGAGATCTGAGTAGCGCTTCGCTGTAGGTGTTTGTCGATGAATGATACCGTGGGGCCGCACGGCGCACGACTGAAGAGCGGATGCCGAACAGCTTGCAATCACGTCTTTGCTCCTCAGACGACTCCTGTAGCTGCTGGAGTCGTTCTCGCCTTCACAATATGACAGGATCAGTTTCGACCAGAGTGAGCGACTTTACCATATCGACGGTTGCTGCCTTGTACCTGGGACATGGACAGAGTGGAAATGCGCTCATGATGCCTTTTCTCCGGCATGGATCTAAAAAAGCCCGATCCGATCAAGTGCTTCTCCACGGCCACGGCATACAGCGCGACGAAATTAACTCCAAACTGATCAAACCATCAAATCTGCTGATGCAGCTTTGCTTCGTTGCGTAAGATCTGTCGAATCGACCTCAACTGCGTCCTTTCATCTGCTTCAGTCCTCCTCTTACGCGTGTCACGCTTTTGAAGATCAGACGTTCAGAGGATAACCTTGCTCTCAGATGTCTGTTCCTTGATCTACGGGCTCAGACGTTGGTCTGTCGTTCGATTTCTTCCGGGTAGCGGTTGCCGACAATTTCAAAGGTTGCGAGCGCGTGGTCGATTTCACCCAAGTCTTCAGGAGTGAGGTTTACGTTGACGGCTCCATTGTTCTCTTCGATTCGGGACAGGCGTGTTGTCCCCGGAATCGGAACGATCCACCGTTTTTGCGCGAGCAGCCAAGCCAGGGCAATCTGTGAGGCCGTTGCCTCCCGCTTCGCGGCAAAGGTGGTAAGCCAGTTCACCAACACCTGATTCGCTCTTCTCGCCTCGGGCTGCATACGGGGAAACGTTCCGCGTACATCGCCTTCGGGGATGACCGTCTCGGCTGTCATGGTACCGGTGAGGAAGCCGCGGCCGAGCGGGCTGTAAGGCACCATGCCGATTCCAAGCTCTTCCAGTACCGGTAGCAGTTCCTCCTCCGGGCGCCGCCACCAAAGAGAATACTCGCTTTGCACTGCCGTGACAGGCTGCACGGCATGGGCCTTACGGATGGTGTTCACGCCGGCTTCCGATAGGCCAAAATGCTTGACTTTCCCTGCCTGAACTAGTTCGCTGACGGCACCGGCGACCTCTTCGATCGGCACCTTTGGATCAACGCGGTGCTGATACAGCAGGTCGATGGTTTCGACCCGAAGGCGCCTAAGGGAACCTTCCACACCTGTCTTGATCAAGGTGGGCCGACTATCGAGGCCGCGTTCACCAGTGCCGTGTGCGTCTACGCTGAAGCCGAACTTTGTTGCGATGACTACCCTGTCGCGAACGGGGGCGAGTCCCTCGCCGACAACTTCCTCGTTCTTAAAGGGACCATATACCTGCGCGGTGTCGAAGAAGGTGACTCCGCGTTCGACTGCTGCACGCAGAACTTCGAGCATCTCGCACTTGTCGGGAGCGGGACCATGCCCACTGCTCATTCTCATACAGCCCAGACCCATCGCCGAAACTTCCAGCTTTCCGAGCAACCGCTTTTCCATAATGCCTCTCCCTCTTATTTGCCTGCGTGGTACTGCTCATCAGAGACCGGCTCCAGCCAATCTACCGCCTTCCCGTCCATCACCTCCGTGATCGCCAGGTGCGACATGCCCACCTGAGCGGAAGCACCGTGCCAGTGTCTTTCCCCCGGCTCGAAGAAGACAACATCGCCTGGCTGAACCTTTTGGATCGCCTCACCTTGGCGTTGGACCCAGCCCAAGCCGTGTGTGATGAGAATCGTTTGGCCAGCCGGGTGTGTGTGCCAGCGGGTGCGCGCGCCCGGCTCAAACGTAACGGTACCGCCAGTCGAACGGCGACCGCCGTCCGGTGGGAACAGTGGGTCGATGCGAACGCTGCCGGTGAACCAGTCCGCGGGGCCGGTCGTGGAGGGTGTTTCGCCTACTCGAGTAATTGTCATAGATTCCTCTCAGGAGATGCGTGTGTATTATCGCTGACGCGTCTCGAATGCTCCCTTGAAACCGCCATAGCGAGAGTACGCGGGACCCGCCGGCTTCAATTGAAGAACAGGTGAGGACTTTCGGCGTTTACGTGTGTGTGAGGCCATTATCGATCGCGCCCAGAGATCGTTGGCCTGCTGCATCTGCTTTTGCTTGGTTCTCCACATGCTCATGGTGATGCGGCAACGGTCAGTGGCCGCAGGCGCAAGCCTCAGCAAACGGGCTTTAAAGTAACAGGTCGGTCGCGTTTTCAACCAGGTAAACGTTTCTGAGTTACTGCCCACCGGCGTCGCGCGCTGCTTCCGGTTCTGGGCGCAGATGGTCGCCTTCGGTTGGCATCTCCGCGTGGCTCGTATGAGTCGCGATTCTGCGTTCTGCACGACGACGAACAGGCCATGTTTGCAGCCTGCAACGCCTGACCTGGCGAGAGCGAACGCTCTAAGTCACTCTGCATTGCGACCATTGCCTGCACCATCTGAACGAAACTTGACGCGAAGCAGAATCAACCTTCGTGCTTGATGGAGGGATCACGCGATGCGTAAACTGTCCAGCAATTCGGATATAGCCTTTCGCGTTTGCTTGAGATCGGGAGCCCGTGTCAGTGCCTCTGAATCCAGGCTTTGCATGGCTGGGTCCAAACCAAATAGCACCCTTGAAAAGCGCGGAAAGAGCACCTGCCCAAGGAGACCGTTTGCGGCGTCCACACTGGCCTTTGCAGACAGGTGAAACGTTGCTCTGAGATAAGCACTCAACCGTGCCTGCACCTGAGTGAACAAAACGTCGAAGTAAAGAGCCGACTGCTCTGGAAAGCGCTCGCTTTCTGCCATGCTGATCCTGCACATCTGTATCGTGGGTCCGTACAACATCGATTGGAGATATTGGCCGCAGAATAAGGCCAGTGCCTCCGCGGGCTTGTCGGAATAGTCGCCCGGCTGCTTGAGCCGTGTCAGAAACAACCCACGCACCAGTTCGATGATGGCCAGAAACAGCTTCTCTTTGCTCTCGAAGTGAGCATAGAGCGAGCGCTTCGAGGTCTTCGCCCGACTAGCAACAAGATCCATGGATGCTCGTTCAAACCCCATTTCCAAAAACACATCCTTCGCCATCCAGAGGATGTGTTCCCGCAGCTGGTCACCCCGTCGAGCCATAGACCATTGTCACCCACCGGAGACCTTGACACAAAGTATACTGTACAGTACCGTTTACCTGGAGCCGTCCTTCACCTTGGTACGGCGATGGAGGATAAACATGATTGTCGTTACTACGCCCACAGGCGCGATCGGTCGTCAGGTTCTCGAGAACGTCATCAATCGCGGAGAGAAGATTCGTGTCATCGTCCGCAATGCTTCCAAGATCCCAGCCCATGTTCGAGAGATGGTTGAAGTCATCGAGGGTTCTCATGGCGATGCCGCCACCGTTCATAAAGCCTTCTCTGGCGCGGACTCCGTCTTCTGGCTTGTGCCTCCTGACTTCACAGCGCCGAGCCTTGAGCAGGCCTATGTCGGATTCTCTGAGCCCGCAGCAGAGGCAATCAGGCAGCAGGGAGTCAAACGGGTGGTCATCGTCTCCGCGATTGGCCGGGACTGGCCGGGCAATGCAGGTTATGTTTCGGCGTCCGTTGCCATGGACAAGCTGATCGAAAGCACTGGCATAAGCTGCCGGGTGCTCACGATGCCTGGGTTCATGGACAACATGCTTCGTCAGGTGCAACCCATCAGGAACCAGGGTTTATTCTTCGGTACTCGGGACCCGGAGAGCAAAGACCCCTATTGCGCTACTCGTGACATTGCCACCGTCGCAGCCATGTGGCTACTTGATAGTTCTTGGACAGGCCAGAAGGATGTCCCGGTTCTCGGCCCGGAGGACATCTCCTGCAACGATATGGCGCAGATTCTTTCCGACGTCCTTGGCAAGCCAGTCCGCTACCAGCAGATCCCTTTCGAGGCTCTCAAGTCGCAGATCAGCGGACAGGGTGCTACCGACGCCATGGCGCAAGGCATGGTCGATATGATGATCGCCAAGAACAACGGCCTGGACCACGCGGTGGCTCGCACACCTGAAGGCACTACGCCCACCAGCTTCCGCCAATGGTGTGAGGAAGTACTGAAACCCGCTGTTCTCCGTTCAGAGTAGAGCAACACCAGGTGCGGTCAATGCTGACTCGTACGCGCTGTATGGGCTAATGAACGAAGAGCAACGGTGACCGTCATCATAACTTGTCATAGGGAGGAGATGTGATGTTCCAGTTACGAAACGAAGGTGAGCTTCGCCCTGCTCCGGCGCTCGCTGGTCCAGCGCAGACCGTGTCTGTCGCAGTGCAGTCTGGGCTGATGTGAAGTCTTTTACGCACTGGCAACTTGGGAACTCGACAGCTGTTGATGGGGCAGAGTTCCACATTCCCGAGGGAGAACTGGGTCACATACACCTTGGTGGAGAGGTTCACCTTGCCCTCACGGAAGAGCTCCGCGCAATGATGGTGAACCTCGGGCTTGCTGAACCCTTCCGCTATCATCGAGCCTGGGTTCAGGTACCCGTTCGGTCCACTGCAGACGCGAGCCATGCTACCTGGCTCTTCCGGCTTGCCTATGATCGGCTGCGGGGTGCAAGCGAGCTAGACCTCGTTTGTCGTATTCAGGACTACTCGACGAGGGCGCGCTAGGGTTTCTCTCAAGCGGCTACCTCCTGTTCGGCCCATGAGTTCTCAGGAGTGAAACACGAACAAATTCGTCGGATGGCAGTGCTCGTAGCTTAGCTCCCGTGTCAACCAAGCTTTTCTGCAGCAAAGAGATCTGCGGCACGCACAAGAGGGGGGAGTGAAAGTGACGGGTTGGCGAAAACCATCCTTTGCAACGTTTCCTTCTGTGCCAAGGCTTTTTGTACGCGGTATCTAGCTCGATGAATACGGCTCTTCGCGCGTCCACTGAATGCAAAGGCGGTCTACCGTTCCTCGCTGATGTAGCCGTACCGGTCGTGAAGCAGCAGAATTGCCTGATAGGAGCAGCCAGCTGCATGAGGATCTGCTTGGGTTCAGCCAAGGCTGGAAGGGCCAAGACCATTCATGTTCGTCAATAGGGTCAAACCGATGGCTTCGCCGTAGCAGGCTCAGGGCGTTAGTTCTTTGTGAAGAAACGCTATAGCGCTTGAATCTCCTATGCCGCGAGTAAGTGTGCGACACGTGAGGACAGAAGCCCGCTTCTCGATTCGTAGAGTAGTACTGCGGTGGCATGGCAGTCTCGGGGCAGCCACTGCTAGGTTTGTTGCGGTCGGCCCGGCCTTGCCCTCTGCACAGCGGCATCCTCCTCTTCCCGTATTACTAGACGCAAATTTCAGTCCAGCAAACTTCTATTTGACATATCAAACCCTGCGTTGTGCGGCGTCGGTGGAAGCCGGAAGCAGTCGCCCGTTCAGCATGCCATAGAACCGAAGGTTTGGGACCGTCAGAGCGACCTAGACGTCCATAGTTGTAGCGGAAAGCAAGGCATCTCCTCACGCCAGCAGTTAGGCAGCAGCCCACAACCACGTTGCATTTAAGGTTCCTTGTCGTTGTGCTCCGGGCTTTCGCACGGCAGGAGCTGACCGGCAGACATTTGAAGAACCTCCTCTTCCCACAAGAGCCTGCCTCCATTGAGGACCCAGGTACGCCCGTTTTGATCGGTCATCGGAGAACCCACGGCGTAGCCGCTTCGCTTCAGATATTCGAGTGCGGCTTGCAGTTCAGGGCTGCCCACTTGGTTTTGGCGTCTTTTCGACATGCGCAAGTAGACACGACCAATGCTCTGGAAGTTCCTGCTGCAATCGTGGCCAAGGATTACCGACGGCACCATCGAATCGCAATCTGGTCACTTACCTAGAGCGTGGTTGCCTGTGTAGCTCTGGGTGCTTTTGTACCTCCGACTTAGCGAAGATTGGGCTCACACTCACATTTCCTTGCCATTACAGCTGTTTCCGTCGAACGCCTATTTGCTTCGTGAACGGGCGGCGTATGTACGAAGCCTTGCTCTTGCGCCGGGCATTTGTCGCGGCCTCGATCCGCCTTCGTGTGTTGCTCTTAACCCGCACCAGCCTCCTTAAAAGCTCGCGGCAGGGCAGTGTACTGCCGACGAGTCTAAGGCAAAGTCGCGACGAACCAGCGGCGAGCTGCTAAATTCTGCGTACGCTGATTCCTGGTCCGGCGCACGGGCACACCATCGCTCAATCCATCGAAGGCACTTCAGAAAATGCAGTGTAGGAGGTGGAGCAGGGCTCACTTTCTTCGACGCTTCATCGGCTGCAGGATCGAGGGTTGGTCTGTTTTGAATGACGCGTAAGCGAGAACAATTGGAAGAGCGAAGTTCTACCGGCTTACTCCCAAGGGACGTAAGGTGCTGCAAGCCGTCATCGAGCGATGGCAACGGATGACTCGTGCATCGATTTAACTTTCTGCGAATGTTGCTGTTACTGTCATCGCAGCTGGACTTGGTGTGAATACGGTGTTGTTGCAGCAGCTGTCCTATCCCGACCTGCAATCATTGGTACAGTTGCTTCTCTTCACGCCGCAGGGCACGCTCGATGGCTCAAGTGTTCCTAAGTTCAAGTTTGGTTGCAACAAACGGGAGTGCTTCGTGAAGTCACGGGCTATGACACGGCGGTGCCGGGCTGAACCTGACCGGGGAGATCATCCCCCGCAGGTACAAGGCAGCACGTGACGCATGATTACTTCGCGCTGTTTGGTACGCCGGTGATTGCCGGGCGCACCTTCACGAAGGAGGAGCACCGTTTTCACGCCGCAATGTCACGGTGTTTCGCAATGGGCTTTGGCAGCGACATTCGGTCAACAGCTTTTTGCTGTCGCGGCAACGGTTCTATATGCTGCTGGTCGCCATTTCTGGTGTGTCACGATCGTTGCTGGCCGCAGTCAATGTCTATGGGTTGATGGCGTTCTTGGGGGAGCAGCGCACACAGGAGTTGGGTATCCGTATGGCGGTGGAAGCGCAATCATCGCAGCTGCGCAACATGGTTTTGATACAGGCAATCAAACCTGCATAATGGGCTTAGCACTCGGCATCGGCACAGCCTTTGGTTAACGCGATTTCTTGCCAGCTTCCTCTTCGAAGTAAAAGCATGGGACATCCTTACGTTTGTGCTCACACCGGTACTGCTGGCGCCGTCGCTGTCGCAGCGGCATGGGATTTCCAGCGGTACGCGCAACCAGAGTGGACCCCATGACCGCTCTTCGTTTCGAGTAGCTGCTAAGCAGTACGTGACCGGTATGGCTTTGATCTTGTTTCTCCAGATTCTTGGCTGCTGCTTTTGGAAGAGGCCGTTCCTGGCTTGCTGGAGTGAAAACTATGCCGACGAACCAGTCCTAGGAACTGCACTGCTGGCTATTAGCCTAGAATCCTGGTGCAGGTTGTATCTTTGGAGAATTCCATTATGAAGCTGAACGATCGACGCGATGTTCTGAAACAGCTTGGGGCGACGGCCATGCTACCACTCCTGACCAGTCACCTCGCTCAGGCTCAAGGTGGAGCGTCCGATGGCGGCATTGGTCCCGACACTGTCTATGAACTGCGCATCTACCATCTCCGTCCAGGGATGCAGCCGAAGATCCTGGATCGCTTTCGCACCAAGGAAGCCGCGATTTTTAAGCGACTCGGCATGCAGCCGGTTGCCTACTGGCTTGCCGTTGAAGGGGCGGCTCTGGTGCCGGGGGGTGGTGGGACTCTGATTTATATTCTGCGGCACCACAGTCGCGAAGCAGCCGCCGCCAGTTGGGCCAGGTTTGGAACGGATCCCGAATGGTTGGCCCTCAAGGCCGAAACCGAGAAGGATGGACCCATCGTGGCAACTCAGGACAACTCTTTCATGAAGCTCACCGACTTCTCTCCACTCGTGTAGCGGCGAGGTGATGGGAACCGGTCGGATACAAGGGTGATTTTCTCTAAATCAAGTGGATGGTGGATCTATCGTCTCGTCGCAGCCTGTTCTGTCAGCTCTGGACGGCGACCAGCTCGATCGAGCCAATCGGAATTGTCATATGGATGCAGAGTGCTCTTGGCTCTGCATCGACAGCACCGACTTACGTGCGAGTGTGACCAGAGCAGGTTGCACAGTTGAAATGTTCTCTTCGCAATCCCCTGCGGCCACCTCTCTCGGTCAAGTGAATAGGTCGTTTGTACCAACACGGCGACGCTCTTCTTCGGCCTTGCCAGAGCCCAAACCGGTCTTTTCGGAAGCTCTCCATCTCCGGGGCAATAATGCAACGCTTCGAACGTGACTTCGTGTGTTTGCACGTTGCGGAACTTGCGCCTTCCCAGCAGTCCCGCTCTTTGTACGCGTAAGTACTAGTCAGCTTCTGCAATCTGCGGTTTCGTACGGGCCGGCTTTAAGGAGAAGATGGAGCTACGCTGGCTGGCGTGGGCCAGGAGTATCCGTTGCAAGGGGTCGAGCCAGAGTGGGCTTCGACCCGAGGCGGCGGCGAAGGGGCTGGTCGTAGACCTTTAGCACGGCCCAGGCGAAGGCAACCATCATCAAGACACCGCACGCCATTGCGGTCCAGAGAGGCGTTGAAGAGAGATGGTGCTTAGTGGCGTAGTCACCCCAGATCCAGATCACGCCGCAATGGGTCATGTAAAGCGGGTAGGACAACTCTCCCAGAAACCGACAAAGCCGTTCTGTTCGAAGCGATGTTGAAGCGCCCGCGCCGAATGCAATGATCAATGGAAATACCAGGAGGATGACGAACGCTTCCCTCACCCACGCACCTCGCACATAGGGCATTGCCAGAGCTGAGAGCAGGAGGAGACTAAGCGCTACCAACCCCAAGCGGGTACGAAATGTCCAGCCGAGGCGATAGACCAGCAAACCTGCGGGAAAGGAGAACGCAACGCGTAGGCCTCCATCCCAGAAGTTGCGAGCACTCCAACCGCCGGACAGGTTGCCAGCATGGTGGCCTGCCCAGCACAGGCCGACTGCCGCCACTAAGGTAAGTGCGATCAGCGCACCTCGCCGGATGCGATATAACACGAGACCGAAGACCAGGTTCGCAATATATTCCCAGAATAAGGACCAGGAAGGTGCGTTCAAGCTAAAAAGATTGCGACCGCGCTCGCGCATTGCTCCGTATGGAATCAGCAACATGGAAGCGACAAAGAGCAAAGCGATTTTGCCGTTGCCGTACCCTGCCGTTCTGCCGAAGGGGTTTGCGTAAAAAGCGATTAGACCCAGCGCAGCCCCAAAGATCACCATGGGTTGGAGCCGGATCAACCGGGCTTTCAGAAAATTGCCGAGGCCCATCGTCGCGATCCGGTCATCGTAGGCGTAACCAAGTACGAAACCAGAAAGACAGAAGAAAAAGTCGACTGCAAGAAAACCATGGCCAATCCAAAGCTTGCTGTAGTCCCAGATGACCATCTCTGAGAAATGAAAGGTGACCACACAGAGCGCTGCTACTCCACGCAAGCCGTCGAGCACCTCAAAATGTGGCTTCGTCCTGTTAGGTGCTCTCCGGGCTGTCACTTCAGTAGATTTCATGACCTTTCCTCAACAATGGTATTGACGAGTTGATCGCGCTGAAGCGGCGTACCTAACGGTATGGTCCGCCGCGCGATTGCGGTCCGTTGGTTGAGAAACAAGTCTGCTTACGTGCTCGGCTCGCTGACGAAGGTCGTTTCTGCTGGCCATGGATCTACGGGATCTACGGGAACTCGAGATCTGCGGCCGTGATCCCTCATCACCTTACACGGAAGATGGCGAAGCCCATGGGTGGAAGCTTGACGGTGAAGCCGCTTATCTGGGCGGGATCGCCGAAGACCTGGGTAAGCTGCGTGCAACCCTGAAGAGTGTTGCTTGTTGTTGGGATGACGAGTTCGTCGGGCTGGTTCGAGCGATTGACCGTGATGAGCATGGACGGTACGCTCACGCTGGGAGTACATGCCTGCGTTGCGTTCTGTGGCAGGCGGACGTAGGCGAAGGTGTCTGTTTCGACGAGGAGGTCCTGTTGCACGGTACCGTGAAGGGCCGGGGTTTTAAGGCGGAATTGGCCGAGGGCGGCAGTGAAATCGTGAAGTCTCACCTGGTCAGGGGTGCGGCCCGCTGCCGTGAAGGCGTTGGCGGTGTCGTTGGGCCAGCCGCCCGGGAAATCGCGCCGATTGTCAGGATCGCTGCCCCCCTGCATCAAAACCTCGTCGCCGATGTAAAGCTGCGGCGTGCCACGCAAAGTGAGAGTCATGCCGGTGGCGAGGCGTAGAAGATCCGGGGTGGCATTGGGCTCGCTCAAAAAACGGGTCTGATCATGATTGCCGAGAATGGGCACGAGACGGCCGGGGTGTGGATAAAGCCAGTCCTGTTGCAGCGTTTGCTCCAGCCGGGTGAAGGGTTTGCCGTTGAGCAGGGTGTCGCGCAGTGAGAAGAAGTAGCCGTAGTCGAACGGCGTGTGCAGGTGGGTGTCAACACCGTCGATGGAGCGGCCGCCAGCAAAATATGCAGCGATACTGCTGTCCCCGTTGTCGACCTCGCCGACCTCGTTGAGGTGCGGGTACTGTTTGTGGAGCGCGCCGAGGTAGCCCTGCCAAAACGTGCGCTGCACGAAGGGAAAAGTATCGATACGAAGGGCGTCGAGGCCAGTCTCTTCGATCCACCACATAATGTTCTGCAGAAGGTACTGCGCGACGACGGCGTTACCCTGGTTGAGGTCGGGCAGGGTGTTGGCAAACCAGCCATTCAGTTCGGCGTTGGCGGCGGCGGCGGGCAGGTGAGGATCGGTGATTTTACCGAAGTCATAGGTGGCTTCGATGTGATGCGCGAGTGTGCCGTGGAACCAGTCGGGCAGAGGTGGGTCGCTGGCCCAAGGGTGGGCGGGGCCGACATGGTTGGGCACGTCGTCA
>CAXUHM010000014.1:0-95665 GCA_964250935.1 uncultured Terriglobus sp. | reverse complement strand
GGGGTGATGCCGAGCGTGGTGTAGGTCGAGGCGGAGTAAAAGTCGACGTTGGCGTTGAGTTTCTTTTCGCCCTTGATGAAGTCCTCGATGGCGCGGGACATGGTGAACCACTTGAGGTTGCCGGCGGCGCGGCCAAGTTCTTCGCTCATCCGGCGCAGATGGGTGGCGCGGGGGTCTTCTGTTTTGTAGACGCGGTGGCCAAAGCCCGAGATCTTTTCCTTGCGCGCAAGCATGCCATGGACATGCTCCACCGGGTCGGCGCCGGCTTTTTCGATCTGGTCGAGCAGCCTGGCCACGGCCTCGTTGGCGCCGCCGTGAAGCGGACCTTTGAGGGCGCCGATGGCGCCGGTCATGGCGGAATGCACGTCGGACAGGGTGGCCGCAATGACACGTGCGGCAAAGGTGCTGGCGTTCAGCTCGTGGTCGGCGTGGAGGATGAGCGCGACGTCAAAGGCCTGCGTGGCTTCCGCGATGGGCTTTTCGCCGGAGAGCATCCACAGGAAGTTGGCGGCGTGCGAGAGCGTGCGGTCAGCCTCGACCAGCGGCAGACGGCGGCGCAGGCGGTCAAAGCCGGCGACGATCATGCTGATCTGCGAGGTGAGGCGGATGCACTTGCGCACGTTGGCGTCGTGAGAGTTGTCGTTGTCCTCCGGGTCGGCGATGCCCAGCAACGAGACGGCGGTGCGCAAAACCTCCATGGGTGCGGCCCGGGTGGGAATCTGCTTGAGGAAGTCGATGACGCGCCAGTCGAGCGAGCGGGCGTCGGCCAGCTTTTGCCTGAAGTCTTTCAGCTCCACCTCAGTGGGCAGCTTGCCAAACCACAACAGGTACGTGGTTTCTTCAAAGGTAGAGCGGGCAGCGAGCTCGTGGATGTCGATGCCGCGATAGGAGAGGACGCCGGCGTCGCCGTCGATCCAGCAGATGCCGGAGGTGGTCGCGACAATGCCTTCGAGGCCACTTACGGATGCGTTGGTTGCCATGGGTACAAGCTCTCCTGGGCGGCGTTGCCGACGCTTGCGTTATAGCGTGGCGCCAGTGCGATTGTCACGACGTTCGCGCGATTATCGCAGGCGCGACGGCGAAGCGGCCGGGGCTGAATCGATCCAAAGCGATGCCAGGTTTTTCGCCACAGAGGAGTTGAGCCATGACGTGCGCGGTTGCCGGTGCCAGAAGAATGCCGTTGCGAAAGTGACCCGAGGCGATGAAGCAGGTGTTGTGCGTGTTGCCTGAAGGAGCGTTTGGGAAGGGGCCAGGCAGAGTTCCAGGCAGGGCCCCAGGCAGGAGGCCAAGCAGGGGAAGTCCGTCCGGGGTGGCGGGACGAAGGCCGGCCCATCGCTCGAGTTCCGGCGCGGCGGCGACGGCGGGCAGCAACATGGCGGCGCGCTCTCGCAGGTCGTGGATCGTGGCGTCTTTGGTCTTGATGCAGAAGCCCTTTTCTTCAAGGGTGGCGCCGATGACTGCGCTGCCGTCGAGACGTGGAACGATGTAGATCGAGGCTGTGCGAACCACGACGTTGCCATACTCCGGCAGGCAAGGTGTCGCGGCGCCAAGCTGCACGCGGAGCATTTGTCCTTTGACGGGGCGCACGCTGCAGGCACTCCACGCGCCGGTGCAGTCGACGAACTGGGCGCAGTGGATGGCGCTGTCGCCCGTGTCGATGCGCAAACTGTTGCGTGACTCGGGCACGACGCCGCGCAGGGGGGTGGCATGCAGCAGGCGAACGCCGGCTTTGCTGCAGGCGGCGATCAGCGCAGCCGACAGCTGGCGGGGATCGAGGCTTCGCTCCCGAATGAAACGGAAGGCGTTTGAGCCGGCGTGCAAGCCCGCGGGCAAGGGAGTGTCGCCACCGCCGCTCGATGCCTCGAGCGTCCAGCACGTTTGAAAAGGAACGCGAAGCTGCGGTGCGAGTTGCGCCAGACGATCGAGAAACGATGGGTAGAGCTCGAGGCTGAGATCCGCCAGGGGCCGCAGGTCAGGAGGGTTGGCCCTGTCGTGAGCGGCCAGCATGCCCGCCGCGGCCTGGCTTGCGCCGGATCCGGGCTGCGCCCGCTCGATCAGGGTGACGCGTCGGCCGCGACGGCGTAGCTCGAGTGCCAGCGACATCCCGATCACGCCCGCGCCTGCGATGACCACGTCTGTTTGCTGCATGCGCCTAGTTTAGGGGTTTCGGATATTCCAGCAAAGCAGGGGTGAGCCTGACTTCCGCATCCAAAGGCGAGTATGTTCGTGCTGTACCGGATTGGGAGTAGCCCGCGATGACAGAACCTGCCGCACCAGAGTTGCACCACACCCGTTCCAGCGCGCTGATGCCGATCGCCGTGGCCATTGCCCTGCTTGCCGCGCTTGGCGGGCTGGTTTGGGCGTTTATGCTGCAGCAGCGTCTTACGGCGACCGAGGCAAAGCTGGCGACTGCCATGCAGGACCGCACCGTGCTTGGACGGCAGCTGCGCGAGACCGACGCAAAGGTCCGGGTTAACAGCCAGAACGTGGACCAGCAGTTGACGCGCGCCCAGCAGCAGCAGGCCTTGCTCGCCGCACGTGCGCAGGCGCTTGCCGCCGATACGAACCGCCTGCAGGCGACCCAGGCGGCGACTGAACAGAAGCTTGGCTCGGTGGAGACCGATGTGTCTGGCGTGAAGAGCGACGTGGGCAGCGTGCGCTCTGACGTGACGACGACCAAGACGGAGCTTGCCGCGACCAAGACCGACGTTGCCGATACCAAAACCCTGCTGCAGCGCACGGTGGGGGACGCAGGCGTGATGAGCGGCCTGATCGCACGCAATCACGATGAGCTTGAAATGCTGAAGCACAAGGGCGACCGCAACTACTACGAGTTCACGCTGCACAAGAATGCGCCGGGCACGCTGCTGGCGACCGTTAAGCTGCAGTTGAAGAAAGTGAACGACAAGAAGTCGCGGTTCAACCTGCTGGTGAGTTCCGACGATCGCAATGTCGAGAAGAAGGACAGGACGGTGGACGAGCCCATCCAGTTCTACACCGGAAAGAACCCCGTGTTGTATGAGCTTGTCGTTAACCAGGTGAGCAGGGATACCGTCAGCGGATACCTTTCCGTCCCGAAGGGGATGTAGCTAGCGCAGCGTTACCATTACCGGGTCCTGATGGTAGAAATCCACGGTCAGGGTGGCCTGCCTGCGTTGCGTCCAGGTGGCTTCGGGTCCGTTGATCTGCAGGACAATGTAGCCGTCCACGGTGGCATGCGGCGCCACCGTCTGCTCCAGACGGAGCGGTGGCGCGCCCACCTGCAGCATGGCGGGCCGGAGTGTGGGCACCAGCTGCAGGAGGCGATCGATGTCCTTGTCTTTGACGCGGGTGGCTTCAACCAGGGAGCCGTCCGCCACGGTCAACCCGGCCGTCATGTCTTTGACAAACAATGGGATGTCGGCGCGGTCCGTCAAGCGCACGGCGGCAACGACGTAGGTGGAGTCTTCCGCAGTGTCCGGGCCGAGGACCCTGCCGGTGTGCGTAAACACGGTGTGCAGCGGGACGGTGATGCTGCGCAGACCGGTCAGCTCGACTGCGGCGTGGTTTGCCTGGCGGTAGTACAGGGCGAATGCAGCCGCAAGAACGATGGCCACCACGAGCCCGCTCAGCAGAAGCGGACGCAGCGAATTGCGATCGTGGGAGGTGTCGGATTGGAGCAGGCCGGCCATGCTGTCTAGTGTCTCAGACGGTTGCGGGCGGCGCGCAGAGGAGCACGCCGGCTGAGGGTTGCCGGCAATGTGCGGAGACAGCGGCGTTGCGGCGGAACCGTTCCGGTGCATGGTGCCGTTTGAACGGATGCCATGGGGACACGTGCTGCCATGCCGGAGTCGGACACGGAAACGCTGGAGCTTACCGCAGCCATAGGCACCGCATGAAGAAATTGTCCGAATGTAGGACTAAAGACGACAAATTACGTTGGAGACGCAGCACGTCTTTCATAATCGTTGTGCAAAACACTTCCAAACGGACGGGACGGAACAGACATTGGCACAGCGACCGATGACAGGCGATGAAGTGTGCACGATGCTGGCCGCGCTGGGGCAAACCGGCATCCATGGACCGCGCCTGCTGGTGGTGCTGGCGCACCAGGATGACGAGACGATTGCCCTGGGCGGACGCATGGATTGCCTGGAGACGTCGCGGTTTGTGTGCGCCACGGATGGCGCGCCGCTGGACGCCAACTACCGTGATATCGGCTATGCAACACCGCGGGAATACAGCTTTGCGCGACAGCAGGAGCTGGAAGCCGTGATGCGGCACGCGCGGCTACCGCCGGAGTGTGCCGTCCCGCTGACGGTCGAGGGGCGTCGACTTTCTGACAAGCGGGCGCGGGAGGCACTTGTTCCCCTCACCCACGCACTTGTGCGGGAGATGGTGGAGTTTCAGCCGGATGCGGTGTTGACGCATCCCTACGAGGGTGGCCACCCGGACCACGATGCGTGTGCCTTTGCGGTGCAGGCCGCGTCCAGGTTGATGGCAAGCCAGGATGGCGTCCCTGCCATTCCGGTTGTGGAAGCTCCGTTTTACCATCGCAGCGCGCACGGATTTACCACGGGCGCATTTGCCTTTGGCGACACCGGTGTGGAGGCGCCGCTGCTGGCCTGGCAGGCTGCAAGCAAGCGGGCGCGGTTTGGCCTGTTCCGTTCGCAGGCGCAGACGCTGGCGCGCTTTGGGTTTGGACCGGAAAGGTACCGGCTTGCACCCAGGTATAACTTTGCGCAACCACCGCACGCGGGTGTTCTGAACTACGAAGACTTTGGGTGGGGCATGACCGGCGCAGAGTTCTGCACGTTCGCGAGCGAGGCGCAGCGTACCCTTGGGTTGTGACGGACGTTGCTGAAACCAAGACAATCCTGAGCGTGGCCTATCCTTTCGCCGCGGTGGTTTCAGACAGCGTGGGTGGCGCGGAACAGGTGCTTGCGACCGTAGAGGCGGGCTTGGTCAGGCGTGGATTTCAGTCGGTTGTCGTGGCGCACCGGGGATCGTCGGTGGCGGGAACGCTGGTCGGCGTCGATGTGCCGGAAGGTCTGCTGACCGACGAGGTGCGGGCCGAGGTGGAACGGCGAACCCAGGCCGCCATCGACCATGCGCTGGCAACGTGGCGCATCGACCTGATTCACGTGCATGGCATCGATTTCCACCGGTACCGTTTTCCGCCGGGGATGCCGGTGCTGGCGACCCTGCATTTGCCGCCGGACTGGTACCCGCCCGGCATCTGGCAGATGCCGCCCAATGTGCATTTGCAATGCGTGTCGGAGAGCCAGCGCGGGGCGTGCCCGGTGGACCTGAGGGCGCGGCTTTGCGTGGTTCCGAATGGGGTTCCATCGCCGGCGGAAGAGCACTCTGCGCGGCCGCATGGGTTTGCCCTGATGCTGGCACGTATCTGCCGCGAGAAAAACCTGCACGTGGGGCTGGATGCGGCGCGCGCCGCCGGAGTGCGGGTGATGCTGGCGGGCAAGGTTTACCCCTACCCGGATCATGTGCGGTATTTCGAAGAGGAGATCGTGCCGCGGCTGGGCCGTGGCGCACGCTTTGTGGGCGCGGTCGGCGGTGCGTCGAAGCGGCGACTGCTGGCGCGTGCGCGGTGCCTGCTGGTGCCAAGCGTCGCGCAGGAGACGAGCTCGCTGGTGGCCATGGAAGCGTTGGCCGCGGGTACGCCGGTGGTGGCGTTGCGGAGCGGTGCGCTGCCCGAGATTGTGGACGACGGTCGAACGGGTTTCCTGGTGCGCGACGGGGCGGAGATGGCGACGGCGATTGGGCGCTGCGGCTTGCTGGAGCGTGAGAGCTGCCGGGCGGAGGCACGGACGCGGTTTTCGGCGGAGGCCATGGTGTCGCGCTACACCGAGTTGTATGAAAGCCTGATGCGATGAGCGGTGGGCTTGCGGTTCGATGGACGGTGGGTGACGTGTCCGCGCGTGGATGGGAGGCGCTGCGACTGTCGGTCCACTGCGCGGTGCGGCTGTTCGGCAACGATACGGCATACGCGGTGTGCGTAAATTCCGTTGCGTTGGACGTCGCGAAAGAACTCGCCGGACCGCTGCCCGAGGGCGTGGAGTGGATTGAGGTGCATGCGTCCGCAATGCCCCTGTTTTTACGTAAGCATCTGCGGGACGGCATGGCGGAGGGAGTGGGCTGGAAGCTGCTGCCGCTGCGGTTGTTTCCGGACCGGCACGAGCTTTCGCTGGACAACGATTGCGTGCTCTGGACGATGCCGGAAGCCGTGCAACGGTGGCGGGCGCAGGCGGATCGCACGTTGCTGGCAGCGGACATTGAGCGCTGCCTTGGGATTTTCCAGGCCGCGGCGCAGGTTCCGGTGCCGATCAACTCCGGCATACGCGGACTGCCGCCGGGCTTTGACCTGGAGGCCGCGCTGATGGCGACGCTGGCTGCGGAGGAGTCACGGACAGGAGCGCCGGTGCTGCTGGAATCGGAGCTGGATGAGCAGGGAATGCAGGCGGTGGCGCTGCACCGGGTTGAGCCGGCGCTGGTTGTTGCAACGGCAGACGTTTCCATTTGTTCACCCTTCTGGCCGCGTCAGCCGGAGCTTGGAAGATGCGGTGCGCACTTTGTTGGCCTGAACAGCAAACACATTCCTTGGGACTACTTCGACCTGCCGGGAGACGTGGTGCGACGCCAGCACTGGGACGGGCACCGTGCGGCGCTGTACGCCCACGCCGGGCTGGCATTGACGCCGGCGCTGGCGCTGAACGAGGCGGAAGCGCAAGCGACGCTGCGAAGGCGGTTGGGTTAGAGCCGCCGGCCGGAATGGTTCGCAGTTCAGGGTAGGGCCGGGCTGCAGGGTCCGGAGAGTGGACCGGGT
This sequence comes from uncultured Terriglobus sp., assembly GCA_964250935.1. Lineage (GTDB taxonomy): Bacteria > Acidobacteriota > Terriglobia > Terriglobales > Acidobacteriaceae > Terriglobus. Next base: position 88,842 of record CAXUHM010000014.1, on the reverse strand, counting down.
TGAGAGCCCGGCTTTGGGAATCGTGAGTGGGCCAGTACTCAATGGGACGTCGTGGACATCAGACACAGGATGATGTCGTTTTTTGCCCTGATCAGCGCCCTGGTCACCCTTGGAGCACTGTTCAGCTTTGTGAGTTCTCGCGTGCTGCGGTTGCCGGCGACGATTGGCACGATGGTGTTGTCGCTGGGCAGTGCCATCGTGCTGATTGCAGTTGGGCAGCACGTGCCGGGACTGCAGGCGATTGCAGCGCAGCTGGTGAGACATATCGATTTCAACGCCGTCGTGCTACACGGCATGCTGGCCTTTCTGCTGTTTGCCGGTGCGCTGCAACTGGACCTGAATCATCTGGCGAAACAGCGCGTGCCGGTGCTGGTGCTTTCTGTTGTGACGACGGCATTGTCGACCGTGCTGGTGGCAGTGTTGTTTCGATGGGCGCTGCAGGCCGTGCGGGTGGAGGCGGGTTGGACGGCGGCGCTTTTGTTTGGGGCACTGATCTCGCCGACCGACCCGATTGCGGTGCTGGATATGCTGCGGCGCGCGAAAGCACCACCGGAGCTTGAGGTACAGCTTGCGGGTGAGTCGCTGTTTAACGATGGCGTGGGCGCGGTAATTTTTCTTGCGCTGCTTGGCGCGTCGCAGGGCGGAGGCTTTCCTTCCGCTGGCTTGTTTGGGTGGCTGCTGCTGGTGAAGGCGGGCGGGGGCATTGCGATGGGCGTGGGGCTTGGATACCTCGTCTACCGCCTGCTGCTCACGGTCGACGACTACAAAGTGGAGATTCTGCTGACGCTGGCGCTGGCGATGGGCGGGTATGCGCTAGCGGACGCGCTGCAGCTTTCAGCGCCGCTGGAAGTGGTGGCGGCAGGGCTGATGGTCGGTGGACCGGGCCGGGAGCTGGCGATGTCGGAGAAGACTCGCGAAACGCTCGATCAGTTCTGGGAGTTGATCGACGACTGCCTGAATGTGGTTCTTTTCCTTCTGCTCGGGCTTGAACTGCTGGTGCTGCCGTTTACGCGGACATACCTGCTGGCGGGATTGATTGCCATTCCGGTGGTGCTGCTGGCGCGGTTTGCAAGTGTCGGTCTGGCGGTGGGCACGATGGCGATCTTTCGCGAGCATCTGCCGGGGTCGATCAAGGTGCTGACCTGGGGCGGTCTGCGGGGCGGGTTGGCCGTGGCGCTGGCGCTGTCGACGCCACATGGGGCTGAACGCAATTTGTTGCTGGTGGTGACGTTTGTAGTAGTCGTTTTTTCTATCCTGGTGCAGGGGCTGACGCTGCCGCTGCTGCTGCGGTCCTCGACCATGCTCCAGGCACGCGACCAGGGCTAGAACATGTCTCGGGGAACGGCGAAGCCGCTGGTTGGCGTTTGCTGGACGCGCCAGAACGCCTTGTAGGCTTCTTCACCCCGCAGCATGTCGAGGGTGGTCACACCTTCACGGGCGGCATGTTCCGATGCCATGGCGGTGAGCAGAGTTCCTGGCTTGAAGGCGGCGTGCTGCGGCGCGTGGCCGACCAGGTAGAAGTAGGCCGTGCGTGCTTCGCGCGGCGGATCGATCAGGGCATAGAGTGCCGCGATCGTAACGCCGTCGAGTGAGAGCATGTACAGGCGGAGCAGGTCTGCCGCGAGCAGTTGCGGAATGGCTTCGTCATGCCAGGCAAGCACGGCAGGGTCGGCAAGGACGCCGGCTTCGCCACGTTGCCGCCAGACAGCCGTGTGCAGGGTCACCAGCGTCTGGAGGTCCTGGGGGCAAGTTTGCGCGGTGGCGAGGCGCAGGTTGAGCTCGCCCTTGCCGATTGCGGCATTGCGGAAGTAAAGCACTTCGGCGCGCACCTTTTTGGGCAGGTCGGCGATGCTGCGAGCAGGGCAGTGCGAGGTCGGTTCACCGGGGTAGGGCGTGCCCCTGTTCTGGATCGCCCGGTAGAGGGGCGATTGCGGAAGCAACTGGGTCAGGTGAGCAGTCTGCCATGTGCCTGCGGCGGCGACAGCCTGCAATGCCCGAAGAATCGAGTCGGGCGTGCAATGCGGTGCGAAGATGCCGTCGAGGTAATCGGACGTGCCGGCGCCGAGCAGCAGCAACTGGTGCTCGTCCCGATCCCGATCGAAGTAGATGTAGAGCGGCAGGATTCCGGAAAGAGTGCCCTGGCAGCGGATGGTCGCGACGCAAAGATCCGGCTGGTGAAAGTGGTGCCACCACGATACCAGCCATGCCGGATGCTGAAAGGGCTTTGCGGTGGGTGATTGCTGCCACAGCACAAGCCATTCAGGGACAAGGGCTTCAAGAGCGGCGGTGGTGTGCAGAAGGTCAATCTGGATATCGGTCGGAATGTTGGTCATGGGTCAGGCAGGCAGGGCTGCCGGACGTGGCCGCAGGGCAGCCAGGAAGGCGTCTGGTTCTAGCGTGTTCAGGACATCCTGAGGGCCCAGCCAGGCTCGCCGCAGCTGCGTGATGCCGTAGCGCATGCGGTCGAGTTCGCCGGTGGCATGCGCGTCGGTGTTCACGCTGATCTTGCAGCCCAGCTCTTTGGCCAGCCGCAGATTATTGTCTGAAAGATCGGCGCGGGGAGGCGCGGCGTTGTGTTCCACAGCGACGCCCAGATCGGCGCAGCGCTGCAGCACGGCGTGCAGATCGTAGACGTAGGGTTCGCGCCGAAGCAGGACGCGTCCCGTGGGGTGGCCGAGGATGCGGAGGTAGGGATTTTCAACAGCGCGCAGCAGACGCGCCGTCATTTCATCGGCGGCGAGTTGGAAGTGGGAGTGGACGCTGCCGACAACGACGTCCATCTGCGCCAGGGTTTCATCAGCCAGGTCCAGCTCGCCAGCCTGAAGGATGTCGACCTCGATGCCGGCGAAGACGCGGATGCGGCCTTCCATTTCCGCATCCACGGTGCGGATGGCGCGGACGTGTTCCATGGCGCGCTCATCGTCCAGGCCACCGGTCATGGCGAGATTTTTGCTGTGGTCGGTGATGGCAACGAACTTCAGCCCACGCGCGTATGCGGCTTCGGCCATTTCGCGGATGGTGTTGGCGCCATCCGTCGCGATGGTATGCATGTGGACGTCGCCGCGGATGTCGGCCAACGTGATGAGGCGAGGCAGCGTCCCCTGCTCGGCGGCTTCGATCTCGCCACAGTTCTCACGCAGTTCCGGGGCGATCCACTCCATACCGAGCGCGTTGTAGATCTCTTCTTCCGTTGCCGACGCCACGATAGCGGCCTCGCCGGGCTGCGGATCGATACGGGCGAGGGCGTATTCGCTCAGGGTGTAACCCCTGCGCAGAGCGCGCTGGCGCAGGGTTACGTTGTGCATCTTGCTGCCGGTGAAATACTGCAGAGCGGCGCCGTAGCTGGAACGAGGAAGCAGGCGGACGTCAACCTGCAGGTGATTGCGCAGGGTAAAGCTGACCTTGTTCTGGCCGCGTGCGATGAGATTGTCGATCAGCGGAAGGGTGGCCACATGTTCCACGGCAGCGGCCACCACATCGGGCTCGCAGGCAGGTCCTGTGACCAGCAGGTCGAGGTCGCCCACGGTGTCTTTGCCGCGACGCAGGGAACCGGCCGCCGTAATTGTTTCAATCCCGGCAAACTCCCGGATGAGCGCGCCGATGCGGTCAGCCCACTCGCCCGCAACATCGATGCGAAAGCGCCCGGTGTTTCTGCGGTGATCCTCAATGCCCTTCAGGATCTTCTCGACCTGCTTTTGCCCGAAGCGTGGCAGGGTGTTGAGGTGACCGGCCCTGGCTGCGGTTTCCAACTCGTCAATGTTGGAGACTTCCAGGGCGCTCCAGAGCAGGGCGACGGTTTTGGGTCCCATGCTTGGCAAGCGAAGCAGTTCAAGCATGCTGGGCTTGTATTTGGTAAGCAGCTCGGCGCGCAGCGGCATGGTGCCGGTGGTGACGAGATCGACGATGTTGCCGGCCATGCCCTTGCCAATACCGCCGATCGCGGTCAGAAGTTTGGGGTCACCCACCATGCCGGCAAGCGGCTGGGTCTGCTGCTCGACCGCTTCGGCCGCGCGGCGGTAACTGCGGATGCGGAAGGGGTCGGCAGCATCGATTTCGAGCAGCGCCGCAGTCTCGTCCAGCAGGCGAGCGATGGTGATGTTGTCCATGCGTACAAGGGTACCGCGAACGGAAAACCCGACGGCGCGAGACGATCCGCGCCTGGGTTTGTTAGTTCAGCAGGATGACCTGGTCGGCCTGCGGTCCCTTGCTGCCCTGGATGACGTCGAACTCAACCGGGTCGCCTTCTTTGAGGCTTTTGTAGCCCTCGGTCTGGATGGAGCTGTAGTGGACGAAGACGTCGGCGGCACCGTCGTCGCGGCCCAGAAAGCCATACCCTTTTGCATTGTTGAACCACTTTACCGTGCCTTTGAGCTGTGCCACGCGCGTTCACCTTGCACCATCAGTCCGTCGCTCTCCCCCGGGTTCGCCCACGGTTGAGGATGGTGCTGAAATAGACGCAGACGCGGCGGGTTTGGCGTGGGAAGCAGGGAGGTCGTGTCGTGATCCGGCGCAGTGGTTTCGATGGGGTAAAGCTCCGGCGAACACTTTCTTTGGGTTTACTTCAACCTTTCCGCCTTTCTTACCGCAGTGGCGGTTGCCCTGGCCAGCGCGAGGCTGCGACGGCGCCGCTCGGCGTAGAGCATAATGCCGATCAAGGTCTTGCCGTCGTGAATTTTTCCGGCGAGGCAAAGATCGACCAGCTGCGACAGCGGGACCAGACGCACGTCAATCTTTTCGTCCTCTTCCGGCTCGGCCCGGCCGGCAACGATGCCGGTGGCAAGGTGGATCTCCATCGACTCACCGACAAAGCCAGGAGTCGCGAAATAACGCACAAGGGTTGTCCACTTTCTGGCGCGAAAGCCGGTCTCTTCAATGAGTTCACGCTTGGCCGCGGCGAGCGACTGTTCGCCTGGGTCAATGCGGCCTGCGGGCAACTCAAGCAGGTACTCGCGCGCAGCCTGCCGATACTGCTGTTCCAGCACGACAAGGGGGTCGGCAGGGTTTGTTTCCTCGTCCACTGCAAGAATGACGACGGAGCCGTTGTGACGGACCACGTCGCGCGTTGCGTGCACGCCATTGGGCTCCTGGATCTCTTCCGTGTAGACCGCGAAGATGCTGCCTTGAAAGGCCAGATCCGCGCGGACGATGGTGGCTTTGCCGCGTCGCGTGCGGGGCAGGCCAATGGGAACCGACGACATTTCAACCGAGCGCGACTGCGATAGGGTAGGTTTACCGGATTTTGTCTGCGCTGCATCTACGATTCGCTTGGCCATGGAATCACGGTACCAAACTGCATCTAACCGGGTGTTGCAGCCATCAGACTCCTGTCGCACGAACCTTGTCGCAGAAACGGATGAACCGCAGAGCGGACCCATGAGCTTAGCCAAAAGCGAACCCAGCACCATCGCCGACTGTCTGCCGATTTCGGTGTTGCCGCATCTGTCTCGCCTGTTTGAAGACTTTACGGAGATGCGGACGGCGCCTGCGGATGCTGCCGTTCGCCGGTTCTACGCGAGCAGCCCGTTTGACGAGGGGTGGAAGCAGGGCACGACGCCGCGACTGCAGCCGGAGCGTGGCACACTGGTCGACGCGCTTGAGTCGCAGAACCGTGCATGGGGTGCGGGTGAGCCAACCCTGGAAAACCTGGCAAAGCTGCGGGGCGGTGCACGTGCGGTGGTGACCGGCCAGCAGGTAGGGCTCTTCGGCGGGCCATTGCTGACCCTGATGAAGGCTGCTGCCGTGGTTCGGAAGGCAAAGGTCGCGAGTGAAGCGGGTGTCCCCCACGTGCCGATTTTCTGGATGGCGACGGAGGATCACGACCTGAAGGAGGTAAACCAGGCGACCTTTGTGACGAAGTCTGGCACAGAAACGCTGCGGTCGACGTTTCCCGGTCATCGCCTGCGAGAGGTCGGCGGTTTGCGCCTGGGCGAGGCGATTCTGCCGGTGCTGGAACGGGCGGAGGAGCTGCTTCAATTTTCGCCGGTCTGCGACCTGCTTCGTGCGAGTTACACGCCGGACGACACGCTGGCTTCTGCCTTTGCCAAGCTGCTGAGCGCTGTGTTCCGCGAGCACGGGCTGATTGTGATGGACGCAAGTTCGCGCGTGTTTCATGAGATGGGCGCACCCGTATTTCGGTACGCTCTCGAGCATGTGGACGAACTGCACATGCTGCTGCAGGCGAAGTCGGACGAACTGGTGGCTGCGGGATTTCACGCGCAGGTGCTGATCGCGGAGAATGGCTCGTTGCTCTTCCTGGTCACGGAGGAGGGCGATCGTCTGCCGCTTCGCCGGGTTGCAGACGCCGCGGGTGAGCGCACGTGGAAGGCAGGCAACCGCACCTATCTCGACGCGGAACTGCTCAAGATTCTGGACACCGCGCCAGAGCGCCTGAGTCCCAATGCCCTGCTGCGGCCGGTGTTCCAGGATGCGCTTTTGCCGACGTCGGCCTACATTGGGGGGCCGGCGGAGATCGCTTATTTTGCACAGTGCCGGCCGTTGTTCGAGCGGATCCTTGGTGTCGCAACGCCGGTGCTCCCGCGCCTTTCCGCAACGCTGATTGAGCCCGCGGTTGCCGCGGCGATGCAGCAGCACGAACTGGACCTGCGCGACGCGTTTCAGCCGGTGGACATGCTGGCCCACAAACTGGGCGCGCGCTCGATTCCTGTGGAGGGCAAGCGGAAAATTGCGGCGGCCGGGAATGCGCTGGATGCGGAGCTGAACGACGTGACCGGCTGGATGGAGACGATGGATGCCGGCCTCGGAAAGAGTGCCCATGTTGCGGCAAGCAAGATGCGCTACCAGATGAATCGGCTGCGACGGCTGGCGGCGAACTGGCAGCTGGAAAAGGAGACGCACTTGCGAAAACACGCGGCCGTTGTCGGCGGTGCGCTTTTTCCGAAGGAGCATCCGCAGGAGCGGCTGGTCGCCGGTGTGCAACTGCTGGCAAAGAGCAGACTTGACCTGGCAACGCTGCTGGTCGATAACGCGGAGCAGGACTGCCCGGGGCACCGCGTTTTCGGCATCTAGCGAATGCAGCCAGGTTCGTTGGCGCTGGTCGCGGCGGTGGTGGACGCAGTAACATCGATGCCATGGCAAAGGCGGCAAGAGCAAAGACGGCAAAGGCAATTGGATTTGAGGTCAGCTGTCCGGACTGTGGTGCGGTGTTGCGCATCGACCCTGTGACGCAGACCGTGATCAGTCATACGCCAGCGCCGCGCAAGCGCACCTTTGATGACCTGGACTCGGCGGCGGAAGGCATGCGGGCTCAGGACGCGCGGCGCGACTCTCTGTTTGCGCAGTCGATCGAAGCGCAGAAGAACCGGGACGACATCCTGAACAAAAAGTTCGAGGAAGCGTTTCGCAAGGCGAAGGAATCGCCGGACACGGGCAAGCCCGTGCGCGAGTTCGACCTGGATTAGAGCTGAATCTGGACCAGTCCCGGCCTGGCTTTACGATGGAGGCCGAGCTGCTGACGGCCCTCGTCGGAAATGCGGTCGGCGGTCCATCCTGGATCGTCGGTGAACCGGACAACGCCATGGCTGATGTCGTAAATGCCGGCAAGCCGGTTGGCGACCTGGCCCTGCAGCATGGCTTCCCGTTGATCGTCCATCGTGCGGCGAAGCAGGGTAACTGCGACGCGAAAGCGGGGCGTTGTGCCGGGAGCCTCAGCGTCCGGCGCCAGCTCGATCGTGTGCAGCAGGCCGAGGTCGACGATGTTGACCGGAAGCTCCGGGTCGAAGCAGACACGCAGGGCTTCACGAATGTCGTCCGCGCGCAGCATGCTAGTGGGTCCGTTCCACAAGATAACGTGCGATGGATTTGAGGGCGTCCGCATGGGCGCCGAAGCTGTCGAGGGCGGTGAAGGCATCGCGGACGAGGGCGTCGGCCTGGGTGCGGGAAGCGTCGATACCAAAGACTGCAGGCCATGTCGCCTTTGCGGTCGCGGTATCTTTGCCGGCGGTCTTGCCCAGCGCCTCGGAACTCTGGGTTACGTCGAGAATGTCATCGACAATTTGAAACGCAAGGCCTGCACGTTCGCCGAAGGCTCGAAGATGCTCGACCTGCTCGGCCGACGCGCCGCCGTAGATGCCGCCGGCGACGATGGACACGGTGATGAGCGCGCCGGTCTTGGAGCGATGAATCGCTTCCACAAGGTCTGCGGTCGGCTTGTGGCCTTCGCTCTCGATATCCATCACCTGGCCGCCGATCATGCCGGGTGGCAGCGTGCCGCCGATGCCGGTGCCGGTCGCGATCGCGATTTCTTTCACGATCTGGATGGCCGCGGAAGCGTCGACGGGCAGTCTGCCCAGGGTCTCGTAGGCGAGTGTCTGCAGAGCATCGCCGGCAAGAATGGCGATGGCGTCTCCGAAGACGACATGGCAGGTAGGCTGGCCGCGGCGCAGGTCGTCGTTGTCGAGTGCGGGAAGATCGTCGTGGATGAGCGAGTACGTATGGATCAGTTCGAGTGCGGAGCCAAGGTCCGCGATGCCGCGCGGGAGATGACCCGCAATCAGGCGGGCGCTCTCCATGGCGAGCAGGGGCCGAAGCCGCTTGCCGCCCGCAAACACGCTGTGGCGCATAGCCCGATGAATCGAGTGTGGCGCGACGTCCGTGCCGGGAAGGATGCGCTCCAGCGCCTCGTCGGTGAGGACTGCGCCGTGCTGTAAAAGTTTTTGGACGGATTCGCTCATGCTGTGTTCTGGGTCGATTCTACGGGATGTCGACGACGAAACTGAAGCCGTGTGCCGGCGCTCAACGCAGGGGAAGCATGTAATTGGCGGGCTATGTCGCCGTGCGCGTTTGGCCGGCGTTGCGCCGCGGCCAGAGCAGGATGAGGAGCAGAGCAGCCGCCAGAGAGAGTGCGAGGCCGGCGACTTCATCGCGGGTCCATCGGTACCGGAGCGTGACGGTGTGCGGCAGGCCCGGCGGAAGGTCGACGGTGAAGAGGCCGTCGTCGCGCGTGGTGATCGACGGCTGCGGTGCTCCATCGAGAGACAACGTCCATCCCGGGTACTGACGCAGGCGGATGACCAGAGTCCGCGGCTGTGCGGCCGCGCGCAGATCGAACTGCAGGTGCGAAGGATTGCCATCGCCGGTGAGAATGATGCCGTTCAGGCCGGTGTCTGTGGGCGCACTGTCGGCGTCGGTGGTGAGCCACGCCGCGGGGAGATCCTGATGCAGGGCTTCGTTGTCGGCCGTCGCCGGTGTGTACTCGTCGGTGGTTTCGGTGCCGCGCTGGGTGACGTAGCCTTCACGCTGTGCCGCAGGGGTGTCTTCGTCGTCGCATGCCTGGTGGTAGAGCGCATAGCCGGCCCACGGCATGGCTGCGGCGAAGAGCATGGCCGCGCCGACGACCCAAGGTGTGGCCTTGCGCTGCGAGCCGGGCAGCGATGCAGCCACCAGCAGGAGCAGCACCGTTGCAACGGCGGCCTCAATGCTGAGAAAGCGCCATGGGAATTGAAGGAAGGCGAGTTGCGGTGCGTGTGTCCAGACAGCTGCGCTGAAAGGTGTAAGGAGGAAGAGGATGGCGCATGACAGGATGGCGAGCGCAGAGACAGCACTTGTCCGATCCAGATTGCGCTGGTGCTGCAGCGCGACGCCAAGGCTGTGCATGGACCGGTTCGCGTGATGCTTTTGACCGCGCCACAGCAGCAAAGCGGTGCAGGCGAGCGCAATGCCGAGCACGCCCGTGGCAATCCATGAGGCGGAGCGCAGGACCGCGTCGTGAAAGGCATCGGCCGTGTGACCGAAGAGAAAACTGTCGCTGGGTCGCATGCCTGGCAAAATGGCCATGGCAAGCTGGACGAAGCGACGCTGGGCCAGGGCCGGCAGAAGATAAAACCCGGCGAGTGCCAGGCCCAGCAGGTAGCCGCTGCTGAGCTGCCCGGCTTCCCGCGCAACGGCGACGACGGTAGAAGATCGAGCAGAAGTGGCCGCGCGCGGACGCGCCGCCAGACGTGCAAGCCGGACCAGCGAAATCAGCAGAAGAGCATAGCTGCCGACCACGGCCGCTGGAGCGTTTGTAAGCCAGAGCAGGGCGATAACGATGGCGAGACGCAGCGGCCGAAGACGGGACTGCAGAGCGGCAAGAAGCAGGAGCGGCATCCAGGCGGCGGCAAGCAGCTCGGCATAGGCCGCGCGTTCGTAGGCGACAAAAAGCATGTACGGGTTCGCGAGATAGACGCATGCGCCCACCGCGGCGAGGGTGGGCGTGACCAGCTGCCGCAGCAGCACGCGCATGGTCAGGCCACAGAGCGTGAGGGTCAAAACGGTGTAGGCGATCGGCGTGGCCGTCCACGGCAGAACAAGGCCGAGCAAGGCGCCGAGAGTCCACGACAGCGGAGGGTAGAACACGAAGCGTGGCTCGCCCGCGTTCCACGCCGCATGAAAAGCCCAGAACGGGCGCAATGTGCCATGGGACCACTGCGTGGCGACTTCCATCCAGTTGAGCAGATGAAAGCTCAGGTCGTGTCCGCATGAGGTACCCCGCAGCAGAAGCGGCAGAGTGGCAAGCAGGGCGGCGAGCACAATCAAGCCTGCATCGGCGTGCAGGCCAAGCCACGCGACCGCCGCAGACCGCATGGGTGTGGGAAGATGCGGGGCCTGCGTTGTCGCTGAGCCTTGACGCCGACGCGAGCGGCGGGACTTGCTCATTGGGGCTGCAGGGTGAGCGTGTGGAGGATGGCGGGATGTCCGCCGTAAGGCAGGGGGAGTGCTGTGCCAGCGGTCCAGGCAGTCCACTGGTCGACGAACCACGGCGACGCGGACTGGCCGCTCTCACCCTGCGGCAAGGTCATGGTGGCGTGCGCGGGGTCGGCGAGGTCAGCAACAAAACGCTGGCTTGCACCGTGAACACCGCTCGCCGCGCGCACGGTAAAGGCGTTGCCCGGCAGCGGTGCGATGGATGTGCCCGGATTGCCGCTAAGCCGACCAAGCAGCCACGAACTGCCGTAGATGGGGTGGTGCAGCTGTAACGGGTGCGTCCCGGCCCAAGTCCAGCCGGCCAGGTTTCCGGGCGCGTGACTTTCGCCTAGGCCGCGTTCGAGCGCGGCGGTCAGGAACTCGTTCCAGTCGGTGTACTCGCGGGGCAGCCATCGCTCAGAAGCGTGCTCCAGGATCATTTCCATGGCGTAGCTGCGCTCGTGCCAGGTGTACAGCGGCCAGATTGCCCCCAGCCTGGGCTCGACCAGCATGGGTAAAAGGGCGATGCGGACAGCCTGGGTGATGTTGGGTGCGACGCTGTTGCGGCTGACGCGGCCGTCCCATGTGCGCAGCACGTCCGCGGCCTTGCGCGCGCGGGTTGACGGGTGTTGCGCATGATCGACGGCATAGGCGACGCGCTCTGCTATGGTTTTGTCCAGCGCGGAAAAGGTGTCGTTCTGGAGGGCCGTCATGTCGTGCGCGGTGAGGCCGGTGCGTTCGCCCAGCGCCTTCCAGATGCGCTCGTTCCGGTAGGGCAGCTCCCAATCCAGCGCGATGGCATACGGGTAATTTTCCGGCGAGATGCGTGCATTGGCCGTGGCAAGTACCCCCGATGCAGGATCGGTGACGGCGGGTTCCTGATCGAAGGGGATGAAGCCGGTCCACTCGTACGTGCCGGCGGCAACGGGCACCGGACTGATGCCGCTCTGGCCATCCGGTCCGCGCAGGGGTACAAGGCCGACGAGGTGATAGCCGATGTGACCGGCGTCGTCGCCCCAAACCAGATTCTGCGACGGGCCGCCAAAGTGCCGAAACGCTTCCACCAGATCCGCACCGTTGCTGGCGGCGTTGGCTTTCAGGAAGGGCAGGTCGGCAAAGCCCGGCTCGTACAGGCTCCAGCGCAAGGCGAGCGAACGCCTCTCATGGGGAAAGATCGGCGAGATCAGTGGAGTGAGTGCGTTGCCATGGCGGGTTTCCCTCACGTCCAGCGTGACATCCAGGCCATGCCGGACGCGAATGGTTTCAGTGCGGTGGACAAGCCTTTGCGGCGTGCCGTCGCCGGAGCGAAAGCTGTCGTGCTCGACCTGTTCGACGTACAAGTCCTGTACATCCGCAGAGCTGTTGGTAAAGCCCCAGGCGACGTGGTCGTTGTGGCCCACCACGACAAGCGGCACCCCGGGCAGTGTTACGCCGCTCACGTGAAAGCCGGGCGCTTCCAGATCTGCCGTATACCAGATGCCGGGCAGCGTCACGGAAAGGTGCATGTCGTTCGCAACAAGGGGTTTACCGCTGGCGGAACGAGCACCACTCACGACCCAGTTGTTGGATCCCGCGGCACAGCTTTCGCAGCGGAATGCTGCTACTGTCTCTGCCAGCACGGCGCGTGCGCGTGAGAGATCGCGCAGATGTTCCGGTGCGGTGAGCCTTGCCTGCGATTCGTCGAGGGGGATCTCGATCATCTGCCGCGGTGCCGTCAAGTCGGGCTTGCCTTCCGCGGGCGGGTGGTCGCGGAAAGAGCCAACGGGGTAGAGATCGGCCATCGCCTGATTGCCATTGGGCTCTGTGGCAAGCTTTGCGGCGACGGCTTCACGGTTCAGCTTTTCCGGGTAGATGGTGCTCAGGTCCTCCGCCATGGCGAAGGCCACCAGCAGGGAATCACGCGGCCTCCACGGCGCAGGCTTGTAGCCCAGCAGCCGGAACTCTGCCGGCAGGTGATCTGCTGCATCGGCCATGGCGGCATTGACGCCGCGGGCGTACATGTCCAGGGCGTGTCGCTCCTCTGCGGGCAGCATGTCGACGTCCTGGTCCGCCGTGGCCCGCAGTTGTAGGAACCGTTGGGTGCGGTCGTGCTCCAGCATGCTGCGGCCCAAGACTTCGGCCAGTTCGCCTGCGGCATGGCGACGCAACATGTCCATCTGCCACAGGCGATCCTGCGCCGTGACATAACCCTGGGCAAGGAGCAGATCCTCCATGGTTTGCGCGCGCAGTTGCGGGATGCCATATGCACCACGATCTACGCGGACGGGAGCCGAAAGCCCGCTCACCGCCAGGGAGCCATCGATCTGCGGCAGGGCGGCCTGCATGGCGTGCCGTAACCAGAGGCGCGCGCCGAGTGCAGCCGCAACGCACAGCAAGAGAAGAGCGACCGCCACAAAAGCGCCGCGGCGAAGACTTGTGGGACGGTGCGTTTGTGCGGGAGTCGTGGGAGAGATCTGCGTGGGCATGCCGATACTGGCAGTCTACTGTCGCAGACTGCACGAGCAAAGTTGCGCGCTGGAAGCGCCGGATTGCCCGGTGACATTGCAGCAATGCCGCGTGCACGTTTCCTCGCGCTTCTGCGAGACTGTACCGACCATGATTAGCAGCATGACTCCACTGCATGAACTTGAACTGGTGTTGCTGGCGCTCATGATCGCGGTGGCAAGTATTTCTGGCGTGGCGCGGCGCTTTGGCTATTCCTATCCAATCGTGCTGGTGCTGGTCGGGCTTGCCGTGTCGTTTGTGCCAAACCTGCCCTACATTCCGCTACCGCCAAATGTGGTGTTCCTGGTATTTTTGCCGCCGCTGCTGTTCAGCGCTGCATGGCAGACCTCGTGGCAGGAATTTCGATCGAACATTTTCTCGATCAGCCTGCTTGCCTTCGGGCTGGTGTTCTTTACCGCATTTGGCGTGGCGTACACCGCGCACCTGTTTCTGCCGAACTTCGACTGGCGGATCGGCTTCCTGCTGGGGGCAGTGGTATCGCCGACCGACGCGGTAGCTGCCTCGTCCATTGCAAAGAAGGTCGGCATGCCGCGCCGCATTGTGGACATTCTGGAAGGCGAAAGTCTGCTGAACGACGCCACCGGCCTGCTGGCGCTGGAGTTTGGCGTCACGATGCTGGTGCATGGAACGACGCCCAGCGTGGGGGAAGGCCTGTTGCGCTTTACCTGGTTGCTGGCCGGCGGCACTGCGATCGGCTTGCTGGTGGGCGTTGCGGTCGCCTTTTGTGAGCGGTGGATCGACGACGGGCCGGTCGAGATTGCGATCTCGCTGGTTGTGCCTTACGCCTGCTACCTGTCGAGTGAGGCGGTGCACTCGTCCGGGGTCATTGCGGTCGTTGCCTGCGGGCTTTTGATGAGCAGGCAGAGCGCACACTTCTTTTCCGCAGCATCGCGGCTGCAAACCGCGGCGGTGTGGGAGGCTCTGGAGTTCCTGCTGAATGGCCTTGTGTTTATCCTGTTGGGTCTGCAGTTGCCCTACGTGCTGAATGGCCTGCACGAGTACAGCCGATGGAGGCTGGTGGCCTACGGTTCTGCGTTCTCGCTGGTCCTGATCTCCCTGCGACTTGTATGGGTGTACCCGGGGGCGATGGCGGCATCGCTGCTGCGCCGGCTGTTCATGAGGAAGCCTCGCGCCCTGCCACCAGCGAAGGGCATCTTCGTTACGGGCTGGACGGGGATGCGCGGCGTGGTTGCGCTGGCGGCGGCGAGTTCGTTGCCATACACGATCGAAGATGGCCAGGAATTCCTACAGCGCAACCTGATTCTGTTTCTGACCTTCTCCGTGATTCTTGTCACGCTCGTGCTGCAGGGGATCTCGCTGCCATTGCTGGTGCGTTTGCTTGGGTTTGCGCCAGAACCGAATCAGCGCTGTGAAGAAAGCCAGGCACGGCGTGTGCTGCTGCGTGCCGCCCTGGAGAAGTTACAGGCGGGACGCACCGAAAACCCGGAAGCCGAGCACACGTATGCAGACCTGATCCACACCTACGAACACCGTTTGGAGGAGATTGACGAACGTGGCTTCGGGTCAGTCGCACCGGAGCCGGAAGTGCACTCACGGGCGAGTCTTTTACGGGGCGCGTTGGCGACCGAGCGCGAACAACTGACACACCTGCGCGATGAGGGCGGCATTGACGACATGCTCTATCGCACCCTGGAACGGGAACTGGACCTGAGTGAAAGCAGGCTCGAGACCATGACCTGACGCACGTGCCTCGCTGCTGTTGCGGGACAGCGAGGCTACCGATGCGAGAGGATTCCTGTTGGAGTGCAGCGGCGACGGGTTACGCTATTACTACAAGCCGGTCCATCGTACCGGCACGAGGAACCGTGATGCACATTCTGTTCCACAACAACTGTTTCGATGGTGCCTGCTCTGCATCCCTGTTTACGCGGCTCCACCGTGAGTGCCTTGGTGGCGCCGCTGCCTACACGTACCAAGGCCTGCAGCATGCGGCGGGTGGTGGCTTAAGTGCAAGTGACCTTTCCGGCACGCAAAACGCCATTGTCGACTTCAAATACATAGCCTCCCCCGGGCTTACGTGGTGGTTCGATCACCATGTGAGCGCGTTTCTGACGCCCGCGGACCGGGCATTTTTTCTGGAGGAACAGAAGCGTACCGAAGCCGAACCCCGGCAGTTTTTCGACCCGGCGTACATCTCCTGCACGGGCCTGATTGCGGATGTCGGCCGCGAGCGTTTCGGTTTCGACACAACGCCGTACGCGGACCTGCTGCGCTGGGCCGACATCATCGACGGTGCGAGATTCGAATCGGCGGAGGCTGCTGTTTCGCTGGCCGCACCGGCGATGAAGATTGCCACGGTGATTGAGTCTGCGTCCGACCCGGGTCTTATCACGCGCATCATTCCTCTCCTCACAGAGCAAAGCCTGGTGGACATTCTGCAGGAAACGTTCGTCCAGGATGCGCTTGAACCGCGCATGGCCAAGCAGGAGCATGACATGACCCTGATGCGCTCGCGCGCTGCCGCCGATCAGGGTGTGATCACCTTCGACCTTACGGACCAACATGCCGAGGGGTACAGCAAATTCATTCCGTATTACCTGCTGCCAGAGGCGGTGTATGCCGTGGGCCTGTCGAAGACGGAGACGCGCATCAAGGTTTCCGTCGGTACCAGCCCGTGGACAACGGTAGCGAAGGACAAGCTGGCTAACATTGCAGAAATCTGCGAGCGCTTCGGCGGCGGTGGGCATCCGCGCGTTGGCGCCATTAGCCTGGCGGTGTATGAGATGGAGGAGGCAAAGCGGATCGCGGGGACGGTCACGGCAGAACTAAAGGCGCTGGGCCAGTGGAATGACCTGCCGACGCGCCCGTCCTTCCGGGGCTTTTGACGCTCCCTCGATCACTGGCAGCGCCGTTCCTCGCAAACCGT
This sequence comes from uncultured Terriglobus sp., assembly GCA_964250935.1. Taxonomy (GTDB): domain Bacteria; phylum Acidobacteriota; class Terriglobia; order Terriglobales; family Acidobacteriaceae; genus Terriglobus. Next base: position 72,770 of record CAXUHM010000014.1, on the reverse strand, counting down.
TTTAACGAAAGCCCGCAGACAGCGGAACTTTCGTGGCACTTGAACGGCGGCAGGCAGCTTTGAGCTAGCCGGGATGATGCGCAAAGAACGACAACCGGCTGATGTCATTCCACATGACAAAGGCGAAGAAGACCAGAATGCACACGAAAGCTGCCTGGTACACCTTCTCCTTGATCGATGGATTGACGTCCCGCCGCGCGATACTCTCGATGACCAGAAACAGAATCAGGCCGCCGTCCAGAATCGGCATCGGTAGCAGATTAAAGATGCCGAGGTTCAGGCTGATGGCGGCCATCAGTTCGGCAACCGTCCAGAAGCCCTGTTTGGCGGCGTCGGAGACCTGCTGTTCAATGCCCACCGGGCCGCTCATGTTCTTGACCGAAACATGGTGGGTAAACAGGCCCTTGAGCACCTGAACAATAAGCAGGGAATTGTGGACGTTGTCTTTCCAGGATTCCTTGATGGCTTCGCCGAGCGGCAGGCGAACAACCTTGAACGGGCCTGGTTCCGCTTGGAATCCGAATTGAAATTGCTTGTGGCCGCCGACCACGTTGGCCAGCAGCGGGGTAACCTGCAGCGTCAAGGGGCTTCCACTGCGAAGAATGCGAACCTCGGATGGCTTGCCGTCACGGTCTGACAGGTAGCTGGCAAGTGGCGGCACTGAGTGGAATTCCTGCTGGTCTACGGAAACAATCTGGTCGCCGGCACGCAGGCCAGCCCTTGCGGCGGGCGAATCGATACGGACTTCATGCACGCGCAGGGCACCGGTCTGTTCGCGTGGAATCAGGCCGATGGTTTCGGTGAGGCCGGCCTCATCTTCCACCGGCGCCAGGTACATCGACGTGGTGTGTTCGACGCCGTCGCGCGTGTACAGGACCGGTACCGTCTGGCGCAGGCCAACGCCAGCCTGTTCCATCAGGCTCTGCCAGTTTGCTGTGCGGTGATCATTCAGGCTGGTAACGATATCGCCGCTGCGCAAACCGGCGTTGGCAGCAGAACTGTTCACGGGAACATAGTCCAGAACGGCAGCGCCCCGTAGAAACTGCGCGCTTGGAAAGTGGAAGAGACCGACACCAATGAGCACGACGAACGCCAGAATGAAATTGGCGACCGGACCGGCGAGTGCGACAAGGATGCGCTGCCAGCGGGGGATGGCGTTAAATTCCACACCTGGCGCGAGAGGCTGCCCATGAGCCCGGGCATTTGCCAGAATGCTGGCTTCGTCATCGCCACCGAGCAGTTTTTCGGCTTCAGCGTTGTAGGGTTCCAGGCCGGCAGGCACACCGCCCGTGGTGCTTGCCTCGAGCGAGGAGGGCATCTCGTCCTGGCCGGCCATTTTGACGTAACCGCCCAGGGGCAGCACGTTGATGCGGTAATCGGTGCCGTTGTGAACGATGCCGAACAGCCGCTTGCCGAAGCCGATCGCGAAGGCATCGATGCGCACGCCGCAGAGCTTGGCAACGGTGAAGTGACCCAGTTCGTGGATCAATACCATAAAGCCGAGAATGACGAGAAATGTTAGAAATCCAATAAAACCCTGCAAGTCTTTCCCCTGCGCGAAGATTGCGCACTTCTTTGCAACGAGCAAATTGCGAGGGCATCGCGCACGCTCGAATGCATGACAGCACCTCTAATTAGACGCCAACCGGAGCAGTTTTGCTGTTGCGGGTAGCGCCGCGGGCTGGAATGGGTGCTCTTGCAATGACTGACCGCGCTGTTTCGCGAGCCTGCGCGTCCATGGCAAGTACATCGGCGATGCTTGCTGGCCGGCTTGCAGCTGTTGCCTGCAGCACCTGATCCAGGGTGCGTGGAATGCCGAGGAAGGGTAATTCGCCGCGCAGAAACGCATCCACGGCGACCTCGTCGGCGGCATTCAGTGCGATGCATGCGGCACCACCGGCTTCCGCCGCTTCGTACGACATGCGAAGACAGGGAAAACGCTCGAAGTCAGGCTGCTCAAACTCGAGATGTGCCAGTGCCGCCATGTCAAAGGTCAGGTCCGAGGGGACGCGTTCCGGGTAGGCCATTGCGTACAGGATAGGCAAGCGCATGTCGGTGACCGACAGCTGGGCGAGGATCGAGCCGTCGACGTATTCCACGAGCGAGTGGATGGTGGACTGTGGATGCACGGTGACGCGGACCTTTGACGGAGGGAGATGGAAGAGGCGGCAGGCCTCAATGATCTCCAGGCCCTTGTTCAGCATGGTGGCGGAGTCGATGGTGATACGACGGCCCATGACCCAGGTGGGATGTTGGAGCGCCTGTGCCGGAGTAATGTGCTCGAAGTCGGCGAGCGGTGTGTTGCGAAAGGGGCCGCCACTGGCAGTCAGCCAGACTTGCCTGACCTCACGGGCCGTGCCGCCACGCATGCACTGGTGAATGGCGTTGTGCTCGGAGTCAATGGGCAGGATGGCCGCTCCGGTTGCCGCTGCTTTTGCCAGAATGAGATCGCCGGCCGCAACCATGGCCTCCTTGTTCGCCAGGCCGATGTCCTTGCCCGCTGCAACTGCGGCGTAGGTTGCCTCCAGTCCAGCGACACCCACAATGGCACTCACGACAAAGTCGACCGCGGGCAGGGTTGCCACCTGCACGGTTCCCGCCGTTCCGTATACCACGTCGATGTTCGTGAAGCCGTGTTCCCGCAGCCGGGTTTGCAGCGTAGTTGCGGTACATTCGTCGGCCATGCTAACAATGGTTGGCCGCCAGCGCATGCACTGTTCAAAGGCGACCTTTACGTTTGTTCCGGCAGCGAGCGAAGTGACGGCATACCGGTCAGGGTACTGGCGGCAGATGTCGAGGGTTGAGATCCCGATGGAGCCGGTCGATCCCAGGATTGCGATGTTCTTCACAGCTCTATTTTCGCAGAATGCAGCTAGTTGGTTCGGGGTAGACGTGCTTCAATGCCGGCGAGCCGCTCGCGCACTTCAAGATACGTACCGAGTGTGTCGTCAATGCGCTTGAACCCGGAACGCAGTTCCTCCTTGAGGCTATCCGTGCGCAGCCGCAACTCCTCTCGCAGGGCTTCCAGGTTCTTGGTCTGGGTGGCGTCGCGCAGCCGCAGTTCCTCTCGCAGACCGTCGAGATTACTGGTCTGCGTGGTGTCGCGCAGCCGAAGTTCCTCACGCAGGCCGTCGAGATTACTGGTCTGCGTGGCGTCGCGTAAACGCAGTTCCGCAGTAAGCGCCTCGATCGATACCTTCATCGAGCGTAGTTCAGGCACAAGCATGTCCTGAATCGCTTCACGAAAGGTTGCGGCGGTTTTCTGTGCGGTCTGTGTGATCTCTTTGACGGCACCGGACATGGATTCATGGTACTTCAGAAGCCGCCCAGCCCAGCCGATTCCTTGAGCAGGAGCAGGTACCAGAGTACCGGTGCGGCAACGAGCAGGGCATCGATACGGTCAAGAATGCCGCCGTGGCCGGGAAGCATGGTGCCGGAATCTTTGACGCCGAAGCCGCGCTTGATTGCCGACTCGACCAGGTCGCCAATCTGGGCCGCGGCATTGACCAGCAGGGCCAGCAGAAGCGTTTGCCACAGTGGCTCTGACATGTGCAGCGCTGTACTTTCTCGTGCGCCGACCAGGGTGCACACCAGCGCCAGCAGGCCAGCGACCAGAACGGCGCCCGCAATGGAAGCGAGGGCACCCTCCCAGGTCTTGTTGGGGCTCAGAGCCGGCGCCAGCTTGTGTTTGCCGAAGGCTTTGCCAACATATAGCGCGGCAATATCGCCGGTCCACACGACGAGCATCAAAAAGAGAAGGAGCGTCTTACCGTTTTCTTTGGCGACAAACAGCGGCACCAGCATGAGCGGGTAGCCGACATACATAAGGCCGAACACGCCGCTGGCAGCAATGGGCAGAACGAAACTGAGCCGGTGTCGGCCCGCCTCGTAAAATGCTGCAAAGGTGAGCAGGCTTAGTCCCAAAAAGCTGAGCAGCGGCAGCGGCCCTTCGAGCGGCCGGAAGAAGCTCTCCGCAAACAGCAGGGTGATAGCCGGCAGCAACCACCAGACCGGCACCGCCGCGCCGCCGGTACGTGTGAGCGCCGCATATTCATACGCGGCCAAAAGGGCGATGGCACAGGAAACCAGGGCCAGTACCAGGGGATTGCCGAAGAAGACGACACCGATCACGATGGCGATCAAGACGATCGCGGTGAGTACTCTCTTCATAGGTCAAACAAGAGGATACAGCGGACTCAAGCGGGTGCGAGTTCGGGAGGTGCCGGCTCCGGCAACTCTTCATCGGTAAACTCGCCATCCAAACCACCAAAGCGGCGGTTCCGCTGCTGAAAAGCCGCGATCCCTTCCAGCAGGTGCAGCCCGCGAAAATCAGGCCATAGACGATCGGTGACGAAGATTTCGGAGTAGGCGATCTGCCAGAGCAGGTAGTTGCTGATGCGCATCTCGCCGCTGGTACGAATGAGCAGATCGGGGTCGGGCATGGTGCGGGTGTACATGCGCCGTGCAAGCGCTTCTTCGTCGATTCGGTCCAGACCGTCTACGCTCAGCAGATCTTCCAGCGAGCAACCGCGGTGGTGGGCTTCGGTCATCAGGTCTTGCAGCAGGGTGCGGCTGGCATCGACGATCTCGGCACGGGCGCCATAGTTCAGCGCCAGGGTCAACGTGGTGCCGGTGTTGTGGGCAGTTTCCGCCCTAGCCCAGCGCAGAGTTTCCTGCACGTCCGCTGGCAATTCGTGCGTTCGGCCAATGGTACACAGGCGCACGTTGTTGTCGTTCATGCGGCGTACGTTGCCCACCAGAAAAGTGCGCAACAGCTTCATCAAAAAGGTGACTTCAGCCTTGGGCCGGCGCAGATTGTTCTCAAGCGAGAAGGCATAGAGGGTAAGGAACGGCAGGTTGATGCGGCTTGCGGTTTCCACCACAAAGTGAACGCTCTCCGCGCCCTGTTGATGACCCAGAAAGCGCTTGAGCGAGCGATTTCCAGCCCAGCGGCCATTGCCATCCATGATGATGGCAACGTGCTCCGGAATCCGTCGCGCGTCCAGCGTACGGTAGATCTCGAGTTCATCGGGAGAGAGCTCGTGGAGGCGCAATAGCTGCGTGAGGGGCAAGGGACATTTCTCCGCAGATGAAACCGTAGCACGTCGTACGAAGCCGGTGCAAAGAGTGCAACACGGCTTCGCCGTACACGCGGAGGAGGAGGTAAGCCTGTGCGAGGTCGGACCGCTAAGCCATCCTGCGGCGGCCAGCAGCCAGTTCTCGTACATGGTTCAGGAAAATGGATTTCTGCACGGCATCCAGCTGGTTGCAGAAGCCGGCAATTTCCGCAAGAAACGGGTCCGCCATGAGCAGGCTTGCCTCATTGGTGTGACGCGACTTCGCATCTCGCAGGAGTGCGCTGATATCGACCTGTAACGCCTTTGCAAGACGCTCCAGGCTGCCCAGCGTCGGCATGGCTTTGCCGTTCTCGATCTTGGAGATATAGGTGCGTGGTACGCCCATGCGGCCGGCGAGCTGACGCTGGCTCAGGTTACGCACGCGACGCAGATCGCGCACGGCTTTTGCAACCTGCAGGCCACCATCTTCGTTGGGCGTGGGGGGCGGTACCAGGGTGAGCGCAGGCGCAGCCGGCTGTGGTTCTTCCACGTCCAGCGGCTTGCGGCATTTTCGGCACATGCTGCTGCTTGTGCGGAACTGCACCAGGTGGCAGTGGTCGCAGCGCAGGACTTCGCGCTGTTCAACGGGCGCCATCATTGTTGCCATGTTGTGTGTAGCGGAATGGGTACCAGAGCAAGGCCCATAGCGCGCACGTCCGATAATGCGACGATCGCGATGTGCCTAGAATGACAACCCGTGCCGACGGAGTCAAGGGCATTCTTCGCTTGCACGGAGGAACCGTGGAGGATTTCGGACAGGGAACCAAGGTAGTAACAGGTGGCTACGGGTGGCGGCTGCTTCAGATTTCCTCGGCGAGGTCTGCGCTCCGAGCCTCGCCGACCCCTGCCAGCTGCCATCGATGACTCATGGCGGCGATGGTTTCCGTCGCGATACCGCGTACCGCGTCGGTTACCACGACGACGTCAAAGCCAAGGGCAACTCCGTCCAGGGCAGAGAAGCCCACGCAATAATCCCACGCTAGGCCACACAGGAAGATGCGCGTAATGCCGCGCTCGCGAAGGTATCCGGCAAGTCCGGTGCCGGTACGGTGATCGTTTTCCATAAAGGCCGAATAGGAATCGACATTCTGGCGAAAGCCCTTGCGAACGATGAGGTTGGCGGAGGAAAGATCGAGCGCCGGATGCAGGGCCGCACCCTGGGTGCCCTGAACGGTGTGCTCGGGCCAGAGCGACTGGGTGCCATAGCTCGCCTGGACGGTATCGGTGAAGGGCTGCTTGCCATGCGTGCTGGCGAATGAGATGTGCCCGGGCGGATGCCAGTCCTGAGTGAACACCACATTCTGGAAGGCTGAGCTCAGGCGATTGATCAGCGGAATGATCACATCACCATCGGCGACGGCGAGGCTCCCTCCTGGCATGAAGTCCTGCTGAACATCAATGACCAGCAAAGCGTCAGTGGCCATGGGCTTCATTTGCAGCAATCCTCCGTCCGGCACAAAGGCCACCTTTCGAGTGTAAGACCCGGAGCGAAAGGCGCTGGCGCGGGGTCCCGTGCCATGCGCCTTGCACCTCTGTCATGCGCATCCGCATGGTTCCTTCCTGGTTCCTGCCAGCATGCTGCGAACGCCGGTCTTGCTGCAGCGCGCTACGACATAGCAGCAGGGTGCGCAGTTCCCAATCCCGCGAGGGGTGCGGTTGTTGCATCCGATCCGTTCTGAGCGGGACCGGCAGGTCTACGCTCACTGCTGGTGCTCCGCATCGCAGGTTTACTGCTTGCAGCAGCATGGTCTGCGCGCATCACGAGAAGGAAATGCTCGGTGTTGTTGGGTTTACACGTGCGCGAAGAGGATGTGCCCCCTCGAGGAGTAGGCGCCCGTCTCGTACACTGAAGCCATGTCACACTTCCACTCCGAGGCGCGTCTGCGCGTGCGTTACGCCGAAACCGATCAAATGGGGGTGGTGTACCACTCAAACTATCTTGTCTGGTTTGAGGTCGGACGGGTTGAGCTGATGCGCGCGCTGGGTGTCGATTACAAACGGCTGGAACAGGATTTTGGATGCATGATCGCGGTGGTGGAAGCACGCGCACGCTACCGTGCACCCGCCCGCTACGATGATGAAATTGCAGTGCGCACAACGCTGCATGCCATGCGTGGCGCTGTGTTGAAGCTGACCTACGAAGTTCTTCGAGTGCAGGACAACATGCTCCTGTGCGAAGGAGAGACGATGCACGTGGTGGTCGATCAATCCATGAAGAAACGAGCGCTGCCGGCGGTGTACGAAGAGGCCTTTCGCGGCCTTCTACAGGTCCACGCCAGCAGCTAGTGGCTCACAAGCTCGCGATCATGCGCGGCAACCGGTGCGGCTTCAGACAGTCCGTTCACCTGATCGCGTAAATCCTTTGATGGTTTAAAGTAGGGAACTCGCTTCGCCGGAACTTCGACACGGTCGCCGGTCTTTGGATTGCGTCCGATTCTCTGCTTACGCTGACGCGTACGAAAGGAGCCGAAGCCCCTGATCTCGATTTTGTCGTCGGCTCGCAATGCAGACACCATGGCGTCGAACATTGTTTCCACAATGACGTCACTGTCGCGGCGGGTGAGATCCCCGAGCGAGGTTACTTCGTCTACCAACTCTGCCTTTGTCATGCGCCTGACCCCAATCCAGCCCTCTTCGTAACACCTGACGGATGCCACGGCTAGGGTACCGGATTCCTGTCGTCTGCGAACTACTTCCAAAGAAAATAAACTCCGGGAGCCTGGTTCAACAGAGTTTCACGCGTTGGAAGCAGGCCTGTTGGCAGCAGGTCGTCGGGGTCACTGCCGGTCAGTGCCGCGAGCAGGCTATTCTTCTTGCGGACTGGCCTCTTAACGGCAGGCTCACCTTTCATGCCGGCCTCACGCGCCGTTTCAATCAGCGCAACCCTTAGACCGCCTGCCTTATCGACGAGCCCTAATCCACGCGCCTGCTGGCCGGTCCACACCTGCCCGGTGGCCAGAGGCTTGATGGTGGTGTCGGCCACCTTGCGGCCTGTCGCCACGTCATGCACAAATTGCCCATACATGTTATCGATCAGGCCTTGAAAATAGGCTTGCTCTGCGGGCGAAAGATCATGGGTTGGGTCGCCTGCATCCTTGAGTTCGCCGGCATGCAGCACCACGGGTTTGAGCTTGGCCCAACGGAGCAAGTCGCCATACTGCGTCCACTCCATAATGACGCCGATGGAGCCGACGACCGAGGCATCATTGGCATAGATGCGATCGCACGCGGACGCAATATAGTAGGCACCGCTTGCGCCGACAGTCTCAATGGAAGCCACGATCTTTTTATGCTTCTCTTTGCGGATGCGAAGGACTTCGTTGTACAGCTCCTGCGAAACGGCGGCGCCACCGCCGGGGGAGTTGATGTGCAGGACGATCGCCTTGACGTCGTCGTCGTCGCCGAATTTTCGCAGTTGCGTATCCAGGGTCTCCGCGGACAGCAGGACACCGCTCACCTCAATGACGCCAATCGAATCGCCGCTTGCCATTGTGGTTCCGTCGCCCGAGTTTGCCATGCTGCGTACCGCGGCCCAGGTCAAAACGCCGAGCAGGGCAAGCACACCCAGAACGCTGCCGCCGATAGCGGCGACCCAGAAAGCGGTGGAACGTTTGCGCCGAGGTACGGGCGGCGGTGGTGGTGCAAAGCCATACGGCGGAGGAGCATACGGGGGAAAGGGGGGCGTAGACTGATCCGGCATGTTCCCTGGAGTGTAGCACCGGCACAGGGCGGACTTGTCGGGTTCCGGCCTCGGCGAAGTGGCGTTGTCCGCCACCTTATGACGGTGCGTGCTGGTTGGTCGTCTAATGAATGCGGTATGATGTTCCGTCTGAAGCTAAACCCTGGCGACAGAGGCATTGGATCCATGCCGCAGATGAAGAATGTCTGCGGAGGAGTGTTGCACGTTGTCGTACCCGTCCATCAGCATCGTTATTCCTGCGTACAACGAGGCGCTGCGGATTGAGCAGACGCTGAACCGTGTCTTGGACTGTGTGGCCGGACAGAACTGGGCTGCAGAGGTGCTGGTTGTTGACGACGGCTCGCAGGACGAGACGTGCACGATCGTTGCACGCTACATGCTGACGCATCCGGAGCTGCACCTGATCCATAATCCCGGCAATCGTGGCAAGGGCTATTCCGTGCGGAATGGATTGCTGCAGGCAGTCGGCGAGTTCGTAATGTTCACCGATGCAGACCTGTCCGCACCCATGGAGGAGGCGGAGCGTTTGTTCGACGCGTTGCGGGATGGGGCCGATGTTGCAATTGGCTCTCGCTGGCTCGACCGTAGCCGGCAGACGCAACACCAGCCCATCTACCGGCGTTTCTTTGGCCGATGCTTCAATGGTGTGACCCGCCTGGTGATGAACCTGCCCTATGCCGATACGCAGTGTGGCTTTAAGGCATTTCGCCGACCGGCCGCTCAGATGATTTTTCGCCTGCAGCGTGTGGAGCGCTGGGGGTTTGATCCGGAGCTGCTCTTCATTGCTCGCCGTCTTGGCTTCAACATCCGCGAGGTTCCCGTGTCGTGGGGCCATGATGAACGCTCGAAGATGAGCTACCTGCGTGACGGCGCCAAGATGCTGGAAGAGATGGCGGTCATCCGAACCAACAGTCTGCTCGGACGTTATGAGGCGGCGATTGCCGCCATGACCGACACAAGCCGCATGATTACGCCCCAGGTATCGGTGTCGCCGGGGGCAAAGGTGTCGTTGCAGGACGGACTTCGCTAGCAGGGAAGCGTACTCCATTGTTGCTGGCAAGTGGCCGGCGCTACTGACCCGGCTTACACTATTCAGATGCTTCGCTCCACCTTGATCGCGCTTTCGCGCAACAACACCATGCGCGGACTGCTGGAGGGAACTGGCCCGGGCCGTAAACTCTCCGGACGCTTTGTCGCCGGCACCACCCTTGACGACGCAATTGCGCGTACAACCGAGTTGAACCATGAAGGCTTCAGCGTTTCGCTGGATTCGCTGGGCGAAAGCGTTCGTACCGAAGCCGGCGCGCGCGCCGCGGCAGAGTTGTATCACCTGTTACTTGACCGCATTGCCCATGCCGGGCTGGACGCCAACGTGTCGGTCAAGCTGACCGGTGTGGGGATGGATGTATCGCCGACACTGGGCGAGACGGTTGCGGGTGAAATTGTGGCGCATGCCGCACAGCTTGGCAATTTTGTTCGCCTCGACATGGAGGGCACGCCCTACACGGAGGCGACGCTGCGGCTTACGGAAGACCTGCATCAGCAGCATCCCGGAGCAGTTGGTACGGTGCTGCAGGCTTACCTGTTTCGAACGGCGGCCGACACTGACCGCCTGCTGGGCCAGGGTATCCGGATTAGACTGTGCAAGGGCGCGTATAAAGAGGGCCCGGAACACGCCTTTCCGAAAAAGCAGGATGTGGATGCGAATTACATCAAGCTGGCGCAAGCCATGGTGCCAAGCGGCGTGTACTGCGGCATTGCAACGCATGATGAGGCCATGATCACGGCCGTGGAACAATATGTGACGGCGAATGCGATCGCGCGCGACAGGTTTGAGTTCCAGATGCTGTTTGGCGTACGGCGCGACTTACAGCGGGACCTGCTTCGGCGTGGATACCGGGTTCGTATCTACCTGCCGTTCGGCACGGATTGGTATCCCTACTTCATGCGCCGGCTGGCAGAACGCCCGGCAAATGTAGTCTTCATTCTGAAGAACCTGTTCAAGTCTTAAGGGTTCGCTGCTCCCCACGCTGGAGGAGCAGCGACAAACCTGCCAAGGGTTGGCCGTGGTTATCGTTCGGCGACGTTCCGTTGTGCCAGCAGACGCTCCACCAAGCCGGTGACTTCGGCCTTCAACTCCAGATAGGACTGCCCGGTTGCCGGTCCGGAAAAGCCGGCGTGGGTCTCCTTGACAAGGCCATCGCGACCGATAAAAAACGAGGTCGGCCACGAGTTCAGATTCTTGCCCTGCGGCACTACCGCGTGGAGATCGTCTGGTGTGCCGGCAACCAGCACCGTGTATGGAATGCCGTAGCGGGTGATAAAGGCACGCAGTCGCTGCGGATCCTTTAGTTGATCCTGCTCTTCGAAGGACAAATTTACGATTTCCAATCCCTGGCTGTGAAAGCGCTTGTACAGGTCCACCAGGAAAGGCGCTTCGTCGTGGCAGTTGGGGCACCAGCTACCGCCGATCGCAACAATGACCACCTTGTCTCGAAACTGTGCGTCGGTGTTGGCGACGGTGATGCCGGCCAGGTTTGGCGCAGAAAACTGGAAGGGCTTGCCGGGATCGACCACCGTTGTCTGCTCCGTAGCACGTGTCGGTGGCGGCAGCTTTTCAGCGCGCGCCACGTTCTGGCGGCGTGCAGTCCACGGGGCTTCATCGCCCAGCAGATTTCGGACCAGTAAGGTACCATCCGGCCGCGGCTCAAGGTCGAGCAACTCACGGCCAAACGGGCCGAAGCGACTTACCCGATAGGCGCCGGTCCTTGCGTCAAAGCCGCCGTACATACCGCCGGTATCCCCATCGATGCGCAGGATGACTGCCTTGATTTCGCCGCTGCCTCCAAAAGGAGACACACGCAGCAGCCATGCTGACTCGCCCTTGGGCGACTTGACCGCAATCTCCCAATCGCCGTTGATCGTTGCACCTTGCGCACCGGTCGTGCTTGCAGCGACAAAGCGCGTCGGTACCTTGCCATCGCGGTCAGGCTGCAGTTCAACGGCGACGGGCGCTTTCATGCGGCTGCCGGAGAGCGCGCCGTGGAAGCCAGTGCTCGTGATTTCTCCTTCAAGCTTGCGCGCATAATCGCTGAACGTGAGAACCAGGTGACCCTTCACCTCCGAACCTGCGCTCGAAGGGGAGTGCTCCTGCCCGTTCACGAAGGCGCCCTGGACGACGCCATCCTTGCCCGGTGCGGAGAGATCCAGCGCTACCGGAATAGATTGACCGCTGGCCGTTGCCGTACCTCTCCAGTGGACGACGCCACTGCTGTTCTGCTGGGCGAGCAGGCTGCCTGCCATGGTCAGGATGACAATTCCAAGCAGATACCCTCGATATTCAAGCATTCATCGCTCCTGTCGTTTGTGGAAGAGTTTTGGGAGCACGGCTCAACCACGCTGTTTAAGAGATCCTCGGAGTGCTCTGAGGATTCATTGGGACGAGCAAGTCTGCGACGCGATCAATATGTCAGTGCGGAAACAATCGGGTGCGACAGACCGGGTGTATGGCTACCAGGGGCAGCAACAGCAACAACAGGTGGTCGCAAGACGAAGCATAAGCTGACAGTATGCCGATTGAGCCTAGCGGTCAACGGGAGCTACTGTTGCGGAAGAATCGGGCTGACAGATAACAGGTGCCCCAGGGTGCCACGTTCCTCATCACTGAACTGCTGATGGTATTCCGGCGAGTTCAGGAGCTGGTTTTGCTGCTGCGGAGGCAGCGAGCGAAGTTCGCGGAACGATCGTGCGACAAGAACACGCCGGTCTGGCGGCAGTGTGCCTAGCTGCCCCATCGCGCTGCGAATCTGGTTGCGCTGCTGCGGATTCAGGCGCTCGATCTGTTCGCTCCGTTGCAGAACGCGTGTACGCTGCTCCGGCGACATGCTGTTCAACCGGTCCAACCGGTTCAGCATGCGTTGCTGCTGCTCTGGTGGCAGTTGCTGAAAGCCGGACTCATGCTGCAGCGCCTGTTGCTGTTGCTGCGTGTTCAGGTTGCCGTGCTGCTGCATCCATTGCTGCAAATGCTCGCCGCGGGTAGCATTCGGCCCAGCATTGCCGGGCTGACCCTGCCAGAAACGCTGCACTCGACCCTCATTCCCATTGCCCGGAGGGCGCGGGCCATCATTACGAGGACCCTGAGGTCGGCTGGTGCCATTACCGCGTTGCATCTGCTGATTTGGCGGTTGACCCTGCACGCCAGCACCACACAGGACAACGGCCAAGGCGCACAGGTACCCCGGCTGTCGGGTCCACCTCGCGCGCGTTGTGCTGTGCATGGACATACTGATCCTGTTGCGTGTGAAACGGTCTGATCCTGTTGCGTGTAAACGTCTGGCGACAGGTAAGCCGCACCGGTGTGCTCTAGAGAGAATTGCTCTGGCCGTTGTCGCTTCCGTCCAGCAGCTGGTCCATCTGTTGGATCGCCTGATCATTATTGTCTAGAATCTGCAGGTCCTGCACTGCTGCCGAAGTCGCCACCGACGTTGTGCTCTGCAGGTGTGCCATCTCCAGATAGCTGCCACCGCCAGCGACCAGCAGAAGTGCCATGGCACCTGCAAGCATTGGTTTCAGGGTTACGGAATTGCCGAACAGAAATCGGTCGCGCAGGCGGGCGAACCAGCCCTCCGGCTCTCGACCGACCTCCTCCCGAAAGCGCGCCATCATCCGCTCATTGAACCAGGGCGACGGCTCCGGGACTTCCCACTCATCCAGCAGTTTCATCATCTCAACCATCGCCTGGTTGTCTGCTACTTTGTTCGCCATCACACACGCCTTTCGTTACTTGCACTTCGAAACTTACCTGGAGCACCCACAGTGCTCTGCGGCTTAAATAAAATCCTTCAATTTGTCCCGCAAGGTCTGGTAAGCCCGGAACAACAGCGACTTGGTCGCTGATTCGCTCAGCTTGAGCACTGTACCGATGCTCTTGTAGTCCATCTCTTCGTACTTGTGCATCAGTACCGCCATCCGTTGTCGTTCGGGCAATGCCATTACATGCTGCTTGATGGCATTCATGCGTTCGCGCCGCAGCATGTCTGCTTCTGCCGAAGGCGTGCTGTCCGCGACATCGGGCATGGAGCCGCTGTCGTACTCCGGCTCATCCAGAAGAACTTTGGGCGCAAGCCGCTCATTCCTGGTGTCTCGCGCGTGATTGACGGCGAGGTTCGTCGCAATGCGATAAAGCCAGGTCGTAAACTTTGCCTCGGCACGGTAGGTTTCTCGCGCCCGATACACCCGCAGGAACACTTCCTGCGCCATTTCTTCCGCTACTGCCTGGTTGCGCACCATGCGGAACATAAAATGCACAATCTGCCGGCGGTACTTATTCATCAACACGTCAAAGCACTGCAGGTCGCCTGCCTTCAGCCGCAGCATTAAATCGGCGTCGCCGCCCTCGACCAAGCGCTCTGCCATGCGGGCATCGGTGACCATTTGTGGCGAAGGATCCGCTATCTGCTCGTCCTGCATCATTCCTGGATTCAACGCCAGCGTCGCCATGTCGTTCTCGGCCTCATCTAGCTCAACCCCATTGTCGGCAAAATGTTGCGTCCCATGCTCGTCATCGCTCCACTCTTCGGCATTTTCCCGGGTACTGTCTCCAGAATTAGCCCCGTTGATCGTGGCAAACCTGTTTTCGCGAGCCAAATCGGCCGTCTGGGGAGTTGGTGCTGAAACCTCATCTCGCGTCCTTGCATGTGGAAGCGAAGATGCAGGTTTCTCCTCCTGGCTGGAGACGGAGGAGGGAGGCACGCCGTCAGCTTCGGCTGCGGCAACGCTGGTGCCGGGAGCAGGTCCCAGACTCCACTTGTCGCCATATTGCCGTTCCGCCATGTGATCTCCTGCAAGCAAGCCGGTTGATGGCAATCCTGACCGCACCTACACGACAAAGAGTAAGCGCCGCCCGCTCCAGAAACAACTACAACCTTCAGGAGGTCTCGGTTCGCAGACCCGTTTGGAACCGCCCGGCGTTGCCCAGTGGGCGCACCCGTGTTGACGTGTGCGAGGCGTCTGTGGCCGATGTCGGCGTGGTATTCTGTGCATGCAATTGGACGGGTCGGTAAGCTCCGGGCGCGTTACCGTTTGCACGTGGGCGCATAACTCAGCGGTAGAGTGCCACCTTCACACGGTGGAAGTCGTAGGTTCGAATCCTGCTGTGCCCACCATCAAATCAGCAACTTAGCGGCCCTGGCAAAGGTAAGTTGATGCCAGTTGATGCCAAACTGCACCGGTTGGCATCAAGTTCGCCGGTTGTACCGGCTGCATCCTCCCTACATCGTCCGCTGCTGCGCTGCTGCTGTGGTGAGCATCTGGTAGACAGAACCGACCATCTGTTGAACACTCTCCGGCAGCTCCTGCATGTACTCGTTCGCCGTGGTATCCGCTCGCGAGTGCCGCAGGTGGGACTGGATGTCCTTCACCGATCCCAGGTTCTGAGCCCGCGTTGCCATCGTGCGGCGTAGCACCTGAAAATTCAGCTTGGGAATGCCCAGTTCCTCTGCCAAAGGTCGTAGAATCCGGCTCCGGTAGTTGGCGGTGTCGATGGCGCCACCGTCCGAGCTTATTGAGGTCCACAGGAGAAGTGACAACGTGCCGCTTCTGAAGGCTACTGCGGTCTATAGCAGCCCGTCACATGAGGAGGAACTTTGGAACGAACGCAACCACTATCGACTCCACCATCTACCGTGACATGTTCAGCACCGACATGATGCGGCAGGTGTAGTCCGACCAAACTCGCATTCAGCGCTACCTCGATGTCGAAAAGGCACTTTCTGTCGCCCAAGGTAGATTGGGCATTATTCCTCCGGAAGCGGCCGATGAGATCGCTCATCACTGCTTCGCCGATCAAATGGACTTTGGCAATTTGAAGTCTGTCACTGAGCACGTCGGTTATCCCGTTCTGCCCGTTGTGGAGCAGTTGACCGCGCTTTTGTAAGAACGGCCTCGGCCAGCGGTGCTATTGGGGTGCGACGACGCAGGACATCACCAATACAGCGACCGTACTGCAAATACGGTCAGGGCTTGAACTGGTGAAAGCTGATTTGAGAGACATCACCGAGGCGCTAGCCGGCCTTGCCTCAAAGTTTCGGGACACACCAATGGTGGGCCGTAGCAACATCCAGCAGGCTATTCCGATGACCTTCGGTTTCAAAGTGGCTGTGTGGTTGGCTGGTCTGCTAAGGCAGGACGAACATTTAGAGCAGATGAAGCCACGCGTGCTGATGGGCGAGTTTGGGGGTGCGGTAGGAACTCTCGCATCGTTGGGCGACAAGGGGCTGCCCGTGCAGGAAGGCATGATGAAGGAGCTTGGCTTGGCCCAGCCGCCTATCGCCTGGCATACGGTTCGCGACACGATTGGTGAGGTAGGCAGCTTCCTCGGGCTGCTTTGCGGCTTGCTCGACAAGATCGCGACCGATGTCAAGATCATGCAGATGACGGAGCTCAACGAAATGCAGGAGCCGGATGGCGGCGGCGGTCGCGGCGCATCAAGCACGATGCCTCAGAAACGGAACCCAATCTCGTGCGCGTACATCACAGCCCGCATCAGTGTCGTGCGCCAACACGCTGCTGCTTTGTTAAACGCGGTGAACGCCGACTTTGAGCGTGCAACTGGAATGTGGGAGATTGAATAGCTGGTGCTGCCGGAGATCTTTTATTATTCCGCCGGTGCTCTGGCGCAGGCCAAATATCTCCTAAGCGGCTTGGTGGTTCACTCCGACAATATGACGAAGCATCTAAAACTGACTGAGGGGCTGGTCAATACGGAAGCTGTGATGATGGCCCTGGGACCAAAGATCGGCCGGGGGAAAGCCCACGATAAGCTGTCCGCAATCTGCATTGCAGTGTCACAGGGCAAGGGCAAGCTGATTGACCTGCTCAGCGCCGAACCTGAGATCAGCAAGATCTTCGACCGGAAGGCACTGGAGAATCTGCTTGATCCAACCAAGTACCTGGGGAACTCGGGGTTTAATGGTCGATCACGTCCTTCGCCTTGCGAAGTAGTCAGTTCGGGCGGCCTTTGGCTATGAACTCCCTATCCGTCAACGAGAATCTTGTGCACGTCGCGGGTCCTCTCGCGCATTCCGTCCGAAACTTACGGCATCCTTCTTACCGCATCCCTCAAACAGGACGACAAATAAATCAGTCTGTGGAGAAGTCAAATGAACTCAAGAAGGATTGCTGAAAAGCAAAGGGAAGCGCTATCAGCGGCGCAGTCGACCGCACCTACAGACATGGTTGTGCTGATATCGGGCGGCTTCCGATCCAGCTATGAGGCATTGGCTCCTGCCTTCGAAGAAACTAGTGGCGTCCGCTTGATTATGGAGAAGAGTCCTTCCATGGGAACAACCCACGACGCGGTTCAGCAGAGACTTGATCGGGGTGAGCCGGCGGACGTACTAATTCTCGTACGCTCTGCCTTAGAGCAGCTGGAGGGGAAGGGGTATGTGCTACCCGGATCAAGTGCCGAACTGGCGTTGTCACCTATTGGGTGTGCGGTGAAGGCTGGAGCGGCAGTGCCCGACATCAGCAATGATGAATCGTTCCGCAACGCTCTGCTCGCGGCAAAATTGGTCGCTTATTCGGACAGCGCTAGTGGTGGGTACATACAATCTAAGTTATTTAGGAAGCTGGGCATCGAAGACCAGGTGAAGACCAAAGCCCATCAGATTCCTGCGACACCGGTTGGTGAATTTGTCGCCAAAGGTGAAGCGGACATCGGCTTTCAAGAAGTTGCAGAGCTACTTCCCATACCCGGTATTACTTTCGTCGGGAAGCTCCCGGCTGATCTGGAGTTGCTTACACCTTACTCGGCGGGAATAGCAAAGAAGTCTCAAAATGTTGAGATCGCTACAAGGCTCATCATCATCTACCTCGCTTCTCCAACCCATGCTAGGGTGATTCAGGAGAAAGGCTTAGAGCCTCCGCCCAACAAACGTTGAATGACAGCTGCGCGTTGAGAGCTAGAGCCTATCCGGGAGGCAAACTCTGCGTGTTCTTGGGGTCTCTGGACTTAAGGAACGAGTCTTCCACCGTCTTAGTTGCGCGCGTTTAGCATGCAGGAGTCTCAGCCGAGATGCCAGAAGCAGCTTAGGTCGGCGGCATCTACGCTTTGCTCCAGGCTGACGTACGGAACGGAGCCGACGTCGCTTCCGTTCGAGCATGCGGTTAAGCTCGCTCGCTTCGAAAATGCTGGATTACTCGTCGGAGCAGGGTTCGACATCCTGCCAAAGGCTGGCTGTCCATATGGACTGCGCCTAGAGGAGCATAGATGAACCTCAGATGCCGTCTTAGTTAATTTGTACGCGGGGGTCTTCTGCCCACCTGAGTTGTGAAGGCACCTTGATCATTTCGTTGCCGAGAACCATCTGCAAACCACCTGCGGGTGAGATCATACATTCCCGCCAGCGAAGTACGGGAGCTAGATCGGTTAGACGAGGAATGCCAACAGCGCATCTGCAAGACGTTCCGGCTGCTCTTCCGCAAGATAATGTCCACAATCCTCGATCATGACGGGATGCAGCTTGACCACCAAAGGTTCGATCTGTTTAGCAAGCTGTTCGCCGAAGCTCGCGCGGCCTCCTACCGTAAGAACCGGCATTGCGAGGCGCTGCTTCGCGTGTTCGCGATTACGTCCGGCATCGATTGTGTGCGCGCGAAAGTATTCGATCCCACCGTGAAGAGCACCCGGAGCAGCGAGGCGTCGAGCGTACTCGGGGAGGCAATCATCCAGGGCCTCAGGCTGGCAGGCCTGCTGCCGCATGAAGTGTTCAACAAAAAGAAGTTCACGCCCGACGATCAGCGATTCTGCCAAGGCGTTCGGTGCCTCGAAGAGGGGCAGATGCCACATCCGTGGTTCCTTCAAGGCGTCGTACATTTCTTCCAGTCCTAGTCCCGGCAGTGCGGCTTCCATCAGGACGAGATGCGAGACTTCCGCGCGATGACTAGCAGCGTAGTCATAGGCCACCATCATGCCTACGTCATGGCCAACGAGTCGGATCGATGGCAACCCGAGGTGCTGAACCAAAGCGTAGACGTCTGCTGCCACGGTGCGCTTGTCGTAGCCTGTAGCGGGGCGGTCTGTGTCGCCGCAGCCACGCAGGTCAGGCGCAATCACGCGAAAGTGCGACGCCAGGTGCGGCATCACCTTGCGCCATGCGTATGAGGTTTCCGGAAAGCCATGCAGCAGAACCAAAGGTTCTCCTTCGCCGGCTTCAACGTAATGCATCCGCAATCCACTCACCTGCACAATGTGGTGAGTGCTGCTCAGAGGCAATTCTGAATTCATGACGTGCCCTGCCTTTATCGCAAACGGAGAAGTTGGTCTGCATTGCCGTGCGCTATTTTAGCTAAGACATCGTCCGCGACCGGGAGATCTTCCAGAAATTTCCTTCCTCGGTCAAGGGAGCCGAACGGATAGTCCACTGAGTAGAGGAGACGGTCTCCTCCAAACGCGTCCAACGTGGCCAGGAACGAGGGCAGAAAGTAGAAGCCACTCATGCTGACCCAGACGTGCTTGCGTAAGAGTTCACTCGGCACACCGCTGAAACCGGCGAACAGGTGGAACTGCTGATCCAGCCTTGGGAACATGATCTGCAGGCCTCCCCCGAGATGGCCTATGAAAATTTTGAGATCCGCATGTCGTTCGAAAGCGCCTGATAGTAGTAGCCGTAAAGTGTGAGTCGCGGTATCTGCATGCCAGCCCCAGCCGGAGGTGGACATCCAGAAATCGAAGTCCTTCGGAAGCCCTGAGTAAAGCGCCTCGCGAACCGGCTGTGGGGAAGGGGAAGGATGCACGTAGAGGGGAACATCGAGAGCCTCGGCTCTGGAGAGCAACGGCTTAAAGGAAGGATGATCAAGGTACAGGCCGTTGGTGGCGCCGTTTACCAGTCCACCTTTGAACCTGAGGTCCCTTACTGTTCGTTCCAACTCGTCTGCCGAAGCGTCCGGATCGGTCAGGGGCAAATGAGCAAAGCCAGCATAGTGCTCGGGATGTTCAGCGATGTGAGAAGCAATTTCATCGTTGGCCTTCTTGGCCCAGGTTCTGGCTTCTTGTGGAGGGAGCAAGTCAGCGCCTGCGAGCGGATACGACAGCACCTGCATGGTAAGGCCGACTTCGTCGAGATCTTTGGTACGTTGATCTGTTTCGTTGATGTCACCAGCTAGTTTGAGGTCCCCAAATGGCCTTTCTCTGGACAGAAATCCTCGTTCGATAAAAGCCCTTTCAGGCAGATCCTTCATCATTCTTGGTAGGCCAACGTGTTCTTCAACAGCGATGAGATAAACGTCTTCTCACCCTCGCCAGGTCGACTTAGGCTCTAGGGAGACATAAATAAGGCGACTCCATCCGCTTCGAGGACACGTACCTTCAGCTGGCGTGCCACCATCCCCGGCTGGAGCATTTGCGCGTACACGTCGCGGACAGCGGCCTTTCCCCTAGCCTCGATTCCTGGTTGAGGCACCATTACCGCCGCATCATCGTAAAAGTCCATAACCGTCTCGAGATCCCCTTCGTTGAAGGCACGGTCAAGGATCTCAATCGCGTGTTCGGGACTGTGGGCGATGCCATTCATGGCAGCCATGTTCTCACTATCTCGGAAGTTTGTGCGAGCTTTCTGAACCCTCGTCGGCCGCAGTCTCACTTACTAGCGCAAATCGCATTCTCGCTAGGCTAATCAGCTCCACGTAGCTCTCCGCTAGGTGCAGCCCTGCTCCCTGCGACTTCCGCTCGCGATGAAACGCAAGGCATCGTCGAATTGCTCAAATGCTCGGGTCAGTCAAGCAATCGTTCTGGAAGACAGACACTTACCGACAGTCAACAGCTTCCCTAGTGATCGTTTCTGGAAACTTGTGCGCCTTTGGACTGTTCTCTGCAGGGCGCACATGAGATCACAGCTTCATGTAGCGTCTGTAGACCTGCCTCGCCTTCGAGCATCCATGCAGTCTTGGTAGTGGTCTCGAAGCTTCCGGTACATTCATGCGGCCCCTTTGCTGGGACTGGTTGCGAGCAGTTCCAGCATCTGCTGAGTAGAAGACCCGTCCAGTGTCTTCGAGATTGTTTTCGCAAGCCCATGAATGTCGAAGAGTTGGCCAAGGGCGCTCATATGAGCCCCACAACCTTCCATAGACAGTTCAGAATGATCACGTCGATGGCCCCTGTGCAATACCAAAAGCAATTACGCCTGTTTGAAGCACGCCGTTTACTGGTCTCGGATTAAGCGACGGTAGAAAGTGCTGCTCTAGACGTAGGATACGCCAGCGTATCTCAACTTAGCCGTGAGTATGCGCGTACGTTTGGCAGTCCACCGCGCCGAGAAGATTCTGCCTGGAGAACTTCGTCGTTAACAGTGGAATCGCATCGAGTAGGAAGCTCACCAGGATCGTCAGGCTGAAGCGCCTTGTATTTTCGGCTTCAGCAATGGAAGTTGAAACTCCGTTCAGGATGTACCGACAAGCCGCGACATGAAAGTACAGGACTCGAGTCACAAACAATCTTTTTGACAGCCTGCCCGCCCATCGTCCGCTTACCGCGTTTGCCAGGACTAACCGGCAACGAAAGGGGAGAATAAGGCCACAAATGCGCTCACCCGCTGTTTGTGGCGTTGAGGCGGAAACCGCCGGGTTCTTGTAAGCTCGGCGATCCCGTGAAGCCCAGCCCAGAAAAGTTCTGAATAGACTTCGGCATGGGTGCGTTGCACGAACAACTCTTCAATTTGTGAGAAGGCGAAGCGCAGCTCTGGAGGCGTTCCAGCCTGATCGAATGGAATGGCCAAGCTGAGGGTGAACATCGCCTCATATAACGCAGAAGATGCTGCGGCAAACGCCAGATAAGCGATCGCGACCGCTTCGATCTGGTCCTCAGGCGTTTTCCGTTTTCGAGCCTTTTCCAGTACAAGGCCAAGTTCTTGAAAGCCTTCTGTCGCGACCGCCGCAACCACCCCCTCGCGATTCCCAAAGTGCGCGTAAAGGACGGGCTGGCTGTAAGAAATTTCGTCAGCCAGGCGTCGTACAGTGACGCTGGCCCATCCCTCGAGTTCGGCGATTTTACGAGCCGCGCCAATGATCTGCCTTCGCCGGGCCTCTTTGTCCCGCTGCTTCCTTTCGGCAATTCGGTTGGGGCTCGGGGAAGCTTTCATGAGCTAATTCTAGCGGCGCTAGATTTTATGTACAACGCGAAATATTTGCTCGCATCTATTGTAGCGTTGCTAGATTTTCTGGAGTTGCTCATGCACAGTATCGTTCCGCTCACAGTCGCCGTGCTCATTTCCGCGGCGCTCCTGATCATCGGCGTCGTTTACGTTCTAGCGCCAGAACGGATCCTTGGAAGTTTCGGGCTGCAACCACCGGCACTCGATCGCGACACACTCGCGTGGCTGCGGCTCAAGGGTATTCGCGACATCGCCTCGGGGCTGACCGTGCTGATTCTGCTGGTGACCACGGACCACCGGACAGTCGGTACCGTTCTCCTCACACTGGCCATCATTCCGTTCGGCGACATGTCCAACATTGCCCTGTCCGGTGGGCGCAAGATAACTGCTTTCTCCGTACACGGATTGACTTGCGCAGCCATGGTTTGCGCCGGCCTCCTTTTGCTTCATGTGCTCTGAACCCTACAGGAGACTCCATGCACCTATTTGATGAAGTGACCGCGGTCGTTTTGCTGCTGATGGTGGGCGTGGAGTTTGCGGTTTCCGCGTTCGTCAATCCAAGTGCGTGGCGTCTCGACCCGGAACCGCAGGCAAAGATGCTGAGCCACTTCGCTTCCGTGCTCGGCAGGGTGATGCCGGTGTGGTACGCGGGCGGGCTGCTGCTACTGATTGTAGAAACGTGGGTGCATCGTGCCGAGCCGGGGCGCGGTTTGTTGCTCGCAGCCAGTGCGATTTGGCTGCTGACGACGGTGTTGACGCTGCTGTTCCTTGTACCTTTGAACAACCTTGTTATCAGGGCGGAGCCAGGCTGGCAGGATGCGCACAGGACATGGGATACACGGCATCGCGTGCGCATCGTCGCTCTCTTTATAGCGGCTATCTTGCTGACTTACGTGGTGACGCGTTGACGCTTGGTTAGCGCAAGCCGCTTGCCTTTCATGAGAGACGAAGCAAGTTGTACCGAAAGCGGAGGCAAAAGAGCAATGGAGATGATGGGTCGCGCTTTGGAGTGGATATGGTTTGCCGTAGCGGCGCTGATGCTGTCAGGTACACCGTTGGAGCGATTGCACCGATCCAGCAGGCGCTGATTCCAGCGGAGCCGTACTGGCAAAAGCGGCTTTGCTTGACCTGATGCTCGCCAACGAGGGAATGTACTTTGCCGCGGCGGTCGCGATCATGGTGCAATCATAAAGGCTCACCAACAGCGCGGTGCGTCCTGCGCTTCTCGGGCTGACGCCCGCTACGTGCCTGCACACGCTTGTGACTCGATACCGTACTGCGTTACAACTTCGAACAAGGGATCACGGACCGGCTCTAGACGAAAGAGGACGTATTCGCTGCGGAACTGCTTGACACGTAAGCCAAAGAACGGAGGAATGATGAAGATCATCGGCCTCTTTGTCTCCATCACTCAAGCGGCGGTAGACCGGAAGGTGTTCTTCAATTCTCTCGAGCAAGACAGCAAGAGGCATCTTCGACGGGTTCGAACACCTTCACTCAGCAGCCCGGAGGCGGTCGGAAAACTCCGGGCTGCTAAACGTTGACTCCAGTGTGCAGGTCAGTGTGAGAGGAGCTTCTTGAGCAGGCTCTCAGCTGGTTTGTCGAACGCTCGCACTGTTCTTTCTGCAGCGCTACGGGCGCTCGCCGGATTGGTACCAGTAATGATGCGACCGGCAGACACAGAGTAGTCGTCGAAGGCAGACATGGGCGAGCTGTAATCTGCTCCAGCTTCGCTAACGCTTTCAAGAACCGTCGACACACCATCTGACTTCAGCCTGTCGAGAATGTTCAGAATCATCTCTCCTTCTGTCGTGAATCCCGTCACCGTTTTCCCCGCGATGACAGATTGTTTGGTCTTCGGGTCGATGATCGCCGACAGCAGCACCGGCCCGTGACAAACCGCTGCAAGGATTCCACCGCGACTCCAAACGTCCAAGGCTATGGTCTGAAGCACCTTGGCATGCGGGTAGTCATAAAGAGCGGCGTGTCCGGCGGATGCGAAGAACAGTCCATACTGCCCGCTGTTCACGTCGGACGCTTTCATGCAGTGTCCTGTGAGCTTGGCCATAAACGGGCTGTTGGAGTTCTCGTGCACAGCCTTATCACTACCCACCAAGAAGGGAGGCGTAAGAGAAAACTCATCAAAATTGAACGATCCGGTCTCAGAGGCGAAATCTACCTCGAATCCAGCCGCAGTTAGAACTTCAAATGGATGCAGAGCTTCGGTGAAAAAAACACCTGTCTTAGATCCATCTGGAAAGATGGCACCTTGGAAGCTGCTGACGGAAATGAGCGCTTTACGGGGAAGACGATTGAACATGTAAGTAATCCTTATGAAACAGGTTGCTTGGGACGTGAAGTTGCTTGGGTGACCGGATCGGTTTCTCGGACAACGTGTACGTTGGATCACCTGCCACATCGTTCGTGCAATAAAGATCTCAACCGCGGAGTTGCGCGATCAACTCTTCGAGCTAGTCAAGAAATGGGTGAATCCTACCCCAGGGTGTTTGCGTCCCATTGCGCGGAACATGAAACCGCCTTTGCAAATAAGATGAAGTGTGTGTTTTCCCGGCGAGCGGTTTCGTCGCAAAGACTTGCCTAAACGTCTCAAGATGTGAGAGGTGCGGTGATGACGGCTGACGAAGTAGAAAGACAGCAACTACTACGAGATCTTGCAGGCGCGCTACGTACATTTACAGACAGAGCAGAGTTGCGCCCTCCTGATGGCTATTACGTCACACCTGCGGAAGGATTGATTGTGCTGCGATCTGATCGCACATTAGAACCGATCCATCGTATTTCGAAGCCGGCGCTCTGGATCTCCATCCAAGGTTTGAAGTGGGCGGTAGTAGGCGGACAGCGTTTCGACTACGGAGCCGGTGAAGCGCTGCTCATCACCGTCGAAATTCCTTGTCGTTGCACGATCCCCAAGGCGACCCTCAAGGAGCCTTTCCTCGGCTTGGTCGTTGAGCTAAGTCGAACCACTTTCCAAGAGCTTGGAGATCTGCTTAACGCCAAACCGGATCGGATTGCAAATGAGCAGGTTCGCAGCGCCATAAGTATCACCCTGAATCGAAAGCTTCTAGGCTGCATCTTGCGTTCCGTTCAGCTCTTAGATACCCCTGCTGCCATACCGGTCCTTTACCCGAGCATGCTTCGTGAAATGAGCTACTGGCTTTTAAGCGGAGTGTATGGGCCGCAGGCGATGAACATTGCCATGGCTCGCGGTCAGGATCGACGCACCCTTCAAGCTATACGTCAGCTGCGAGTCAGGTTCCGGGAGCCGATCCGCGTGAACGATCTTGCGAACGTCGCGGGTATGAGCGTGGCCACCTTTCATCGCCAGTTCCGCTCGGTAACTTCACTTTCTCCTGTTCAATATCAAAAGCAATTGCGTCTACTGGAGGCGAGGAGGATGATCATGTCAACCCATCCAACCGTCGGTGAAACTGCCTACCAGGTCGGTTATGCAAGCGCGTCACAATTCAGCCGAGAGTACACACGCATGTTTGGCAGGACTCCTCGAGCCGACCGGGCCAACTAGCAACAAGCGCTTTACACAGCCCCTGAACTCCAGAAACCGGCAAGATGTGCAATCCGGCCCTCCCGGTTGAATCGTGCATAGCTATGACCCGATACCAGCGCAGAGCCATCCTGATTGAGTTGTGTCCATTCTGCCAGTGCTTGACCATGCTGTTGTCGCAGCCAGTTCATTCGAAACGTCCACCCGGAAACCGCTTTTGAAAAGTCTCTATATGTGACAACAGGTTTGTAATGCCACATCCCTCGACGCCCGGATTGGTGTACACCACATCCTGCGCCAAACTCGAGCGCAGCAGGCCTTGTTGTTCGGCCAACGAGGTCGTGGCGAATGCATCAAGGTAGTTCTCGAAGAGTGTTCGCAATGCGTTGTCGGTCATGCTGATTCCTTTGCTGAAGGGTAGAGAGATGCGTGCGTTCTCCAGGAAGCTCAACGGTAGACTGCCGCTCCCCTCGAAGTCGATGATGGGGAAGCCAGATATCGTTACCAATCAGCCAGATTTCACAGACCCGTTTCTCGACCTGATTCGTCTGCTCCGGCCTCAGGCAACCGTCTGGGGCGCCATCTTGGCCCAAGGGCGCTGGGGCGTGTCCTTTCGAGCGCGGTATGACCTACTGTTCTTTCGCGTCGACAATGGGACGTGTCTTCTACTCCGACCAGATGAAGAACCGCTTCCATTGGCTGAACGTGATTTCGTCCTGATACGAACGAACACTCCATTCACCCTGGCAACGGATCTGGCTGTTAAACCGGTTGACAGTGAAAAGCTTGTCGCCTCCACTCGCTCGACGAGCATGCATGTAGGCACCGGTGAAGGATTGCTCGCCGTCATCCGGGGCGGCCGGTTTACATTCGATACGTTGAACGAAGACCTCCTGCTAGCTCTGTTGCCGCCGCTGATACATGTGAGCACGGGACAGGCCACTTCTGATCGCACGCGCGCGCTGCTCGCGATGAACGAGGATGAGAGTCTCAAGCCGGGTCCCGGAAGCGAGTTGGTCGTCGCGCGACTCATGGAGCTGCTGCTGATGGAGTTGCTCAGGGGCGAGGCGCTCAACCCCCGACCCTCGCAGGCGGGCCTGCTTCGAGGCCTTGCTGATCCGGTCATTGCACGTGCTCTCGCCGCGATGCACCGAAACATCGCCAAACCCTGGACCGCTGAGCAGCTCGCGCGGTTGTCTGGATGCTCACGCTCTTCGTTCAACCAGCGCTTCGCCGCTGTCGTCGGTGTCGCTCCGATGAGCTATCTGCGACGATGGCGCATAGCCGTTGCCAAGGAAGAATTGCGTGGTGGGCAGCGTAGCGTTTCGGAAATCGCGCTCCTAGTTGGGTTCCAATCAGGAGGTGCTTTCAGCACAGCTTTCGCGCGCGCCGTGGGTTGCTCTCCATCGCGCTTTGCAAGCAAGACGCTCGAGCTGACGAGCTCACGACGCCTTACGTGAACAGCGCTAACTCGGTGCTCATGGCCTCAAACCGACAAGGGAGCAAGCAGCTTTAGTCGTAGCAAGGTCTGAATTGGCTGCGAGAAGCAAGATGCGTTTTACCTGGCGTGTGGGTCCAGATTCACTGTCCTATAAACCCGAGAGCATGACCTAGGCCGACTGGGCTCGACGGTGCTCGTGCCTCGTCGTCAGGACTGCCCGGCAATCACGCGCAGACTAGGTGACGGACCCAGAGTAGCCAACGGATTTCAGAAACTCGTCGGGCGCCTGGTTGATGGCCGTTGATGCCTCGACCGACACGATATGAGACGCATTCGGTATAACAATGATCTTTGCCGCGGGTATTGCTTCGAACAACCCGCGTGCGACACCAGGCGGCGTACTCGGGTCATGTTCTCCCACCAGCACGAGTGTAGGACAGCGAATCTCGCCGAGTCTGGTCCGAATGTTCAGTCCTGAAATGACATCCCATATGGCCGCGTGAGTTGCCGTATCGTCGGCAAGTAAAGTCTTAGTCACCCGATCTATGATGTCAGGTCGTTGTGCTCTTGTCTCCGGCGTAAACCACCGCTCCAAGCTCGAACCAATCACAGCGACCATACCCTCCGCACGCACCGTCGCCGCACGCGTCCTCATGCCTCTGCGCACCTCTTCACTAAAGGAAGGCTGTGCCGATTAGAGTCAGGCTGCGAACAAGGTCTGGCCGAACGAGTGTAGTGAACTGAGCAATCATTCCCCCAAACGATATGCCCACGAGATGAACCGAGTTCTTGCTAACCTCTTCGATCAATCAATAACGCTAGTGGCGGCATACTCGAACGACCAATCGTTCGGCTCTCCCCGCGAACGCCCGTGGCCAGGTAGGTCAAAAGCCACGAGGTTATAGCTTTCCCGCAGGGTTTCGATCTCTCGGTCCCAATACGTCAGATCAAACCCGACGGCGTGAATGAGCACAACCGTTTCCGGCTTGTCAGTGCTGGTTCGGACCCAGTTCAGGACGATTGCCCAGCTCTACCCGTTTGGCTCGGTTCCATATTGATCCGATGGAACGGGCAGCGTACTGACTCGGCAACTTGCTTCCAAGCTTTTCATCTGCTTAAAACCGATCACATATCTTGTGTTTTCAATCTACGGGAAACTGAACTCCCGTTAGTTGTTCACTGATGAGCCAGAGCTTCTCTGCTGTGACCGGATCGAGCGCCGCTGGAGCGATTCGCGCTGTGCTGGGCGGCCCCGTCAACTCCTGAAAGCCATCGGGGCCATAATAGCCGCCGGGCTTGACACCGGGATCGGTAGCGGCGAAAAGTGTGGGCAGCGCACCGTGGCGAGCATCCTGGGAGAGAAGCGGCTTCAACAAGGTCAACGCAAGGCGCATCGGATGAAACAAGGGCATGTCGCCAGGCCCGCTGGTCTGGAGATTGGTGACGGCGTATCCCGGATGTGCAGCGGTAACGATGACCGGAGACTGAGCGGCGTTGAGCCGGCGCTGCAGCTCGACCGCAAAGATCGAATCCGCAAGCTTGGATTGCGCATAGGCTCCCCACATAGGGCTGTAGCTGCGTTCAGACTGCAGATTGTCGAAGTCGATCTTTCCCATCTTGCTGGCGGTGGACGACACGATAACGACGCGCGAACCCGTTTGGGGCTTCACGGCATGGAAGAGACACGCGGTAAGCGCAAAAGGACCGAGATAGTTGGTCGCGAACTGGCGCTCATATCCATCCGGCGTGAGTTGCCGGTGTGGAATGGCCATCACACCCGCATTGTTGATGAGGAGATCAAGCGAGGGTTGGGGGTAACGCATCAGGATGCGTTCGGCAAGAGCACGCACAGAGCTGAGGTCCGCTAAATCCAAGACTTCCGGCACGAGCTGTGCGTTTGGGACTTCCTTTCGTATGGCAGATAGAGCGGCGTCGGCTTTTTCGAGCGTACGTGCCGGGAGGATGACTTCGGCGCCGTGACGGGCAAGTTCAAGTGCGGTGTGCAGACCGATACCACTGTTCGCCCCTGTAATAAGAACGCGGCGGCCTCGCTGCGACGGTATGTCATCTGCAGTCCAGTTTGTCTTCATGGATGTACTATGACGCTGATAGTATCCCTTAGCAATAAGGCACCTGTTTAGCGCATACACACTCGGAGGTAACTATTGAGAAATACTGCACAACCCATCAGTAGAAAATCGGTCAGTATGCCAAGAAAGGCTTCCAACATCGACTGGACAGAAGCGAATGCAGCATGTGAGGCCTTGGGACCTGGAGCGGAGACCTTGGCGCGTGACATGGTCACCCGGATGGCCGAGAAGTGGACATTGTGGACGCTTGCGGTGTTGGCTGAAGCAGGCCGACCGACACGATTCTCACGAGTTATGGAAAAAGTCGAGTCCGTGAGTCAGAAATCGCTAACGAAGACTCTGAGGCAATTAGAGCGCGATGGGCTGGTGACGCGAGTCGTGTTTCCAGAGGTGCCTCCACGAGTCGAGTACGAAACGACTGAGTTGGGGCACGAGATGCTGGAGCAGGTTCATCCTCTGTGGCTTTGGGCAGTCAAGAACATGGACCGCTTTCAGGAAGCGCGAGCGAAGTTCGATCAGCGATAGCTCCACAAGCTGGGGATTGATTCACGCGCTCTTCACGCCCCAAGCCTCTGCAACAACTCAATCAGAGCTGCGAGGCTGGGCAAGCGGATCATCGGCAACAGCGCTGGCTGTTTGAGCTGGCAAGACCGGGGTGCAAGCTGGACGGACAGTGTCTTAGCCAAAATGCTTTTCACACGTTGCCCGGACTAGATTCCTGAACCAAACGTGAAGTTCTTCGACATCAAGCCGAGGGTGCCAAACCATAAGGTAGTTGAAGGGATAGCTGAATGACGGAATCTCCTGTGGCGGCTTGACCTCCCGAAGGCGGTAGTGGTCGAGCAGGGTCTTTACAGGGCGGCTCGCGGTGGTTAACACATAATTCGTGTCGCACAACGCGGAGAGCCCAGGCAAGAAGTACGGGATGCGGAGAGAAATGGTTCTTCGGTAGCCAGCTTCAGTCAGTGGTCGGTCGACCAGAATCTGTTGGCCTCCCGAGACGCTAATAACGATATGCTTCAGAGCTAAGTACTGGTCAAGCGTGAAGGCCTTTTCTTGGAAAGAGTTTTCCCTCGACACAAGGCAGGTGAAAGTGTCCGCGTAGAGGTATTGGGTGCGGAGAGGCATGGGTGCTTCGACAGGGCTGAACAGGAGATCCACCCTTCCTGTCGTCAGATCCTCATGTGCTCGGTCGTAGGGGATGATCTCCAGGCCAAGGTTCGGGGCATGCCGCTGCAGAGCTACCGTCAGCCGAGGGACCAACAGCGAAGCGACCAAGTCAGTCATCGCCACTCTCACCTTGCCGCTTGTGTGTTTCGCGCTAAACATCTCTCCTGACCACAAGTTTTCCATCAGCGGAAGCATGCGGTCGAGGTCCTGCAAGAGCCTTGTCGCACGAGCGGTGAGAATGTACCCCTTGGACGAACGGACGAGCAAGTCATCGCCCAGCGTAGCTCGAAGTCGCTCGAGTGTCCTGCTCATTGCCGGTTGGCTAACGTTAGCTCGCCGGGCGGCACGAGTCACGTTTCGCTCTTCTAGCAAGGCCTGAAGTGGGAGCAAAAGATTGAGATCAATCTGGCTGAGGCGGACCGGTTTCACGCTGCCCTCCTTGTTGATCATCCGGCGTCGGTATACTCCCACCGCATATCAATCATGCTCATTATGCATGAAACTTATATTTTCTTCCGCGCTTCTAAGCATGTGTTGCGTCTGAGATGATCCGCTCAAGTTCAGCGCCGACTCACCTTGCTAACTGACGCTGACCTAGCAGAGGGGTAGTCACAAATCTTTAGCGCAGTACAGGTCGCAGAGCTGTACCGAACAGCATGAGGGAGAGCTATGCAGAGCAAAGTTGGTCGAGACATTCAATGGCAATCACTCGACGTTGCAAGCCCCGTTCTACAAGAGCGTGTGTCAGTAGTTGCGGCCAAAGGAATTCCTTATCTTCCGCACGCAAACCGCTTTCAGACCCTCAACCTCTACTTACGCAAGACAGAGGTATCAGAAAACCTCATCGGATCTGCGCCGTCTTCATTCGGGGGATTGACGGCGGATAGGAATTCCAAGTGCCTCGTGTATGTTCATGGCGGTGCCTGGCGTGACCCCCTGGTGACTGCCGACTCAATCGAAGCCGCCGTGGCTTGGGCATTTCGTCCTTCCGAGACTTCGTCAGCGATCCAGGCAATTGCCTCAATCAACTACACGCTGTCTGCATTTCCGTCTCGGGATTCCTTAGACCCTCACCGCTCCGATCCAGCCCGAGAGGCAGTGCATCCACAGCACGTGAAAGACGTCTTGACCGCCCTGTCATTTCTACGCTCGTTTGGCCTCGATGATCGCTCCTATGTTCTAGCAGGTCACAGCGCCGGCGCTTGTATCACTTTCCAAGCGATCCTACAGTGTCCCGCGTGTTACGGCCTAGACGAAGTGACCGCTGTGCCGTGCCCGGCAGCTATGTTGGGCCTGAACGGACTTTACGATCTTGACGCACTGGTGGAAGAACTCGGACCTTCCCACGAACACCTTCGCGGTGATTACGAGTCGTTACTATCTGCCGCCTTTGGAAAGGATCAGAAAAGGTGGGCAGCAGCAAGCCCATCGTGCTTCGACTCAGATGTAGTGTCAAACCGCGTGAGAGAAGGGAAGATCCCCCATCTTCTAATGCTTGATCAAAGCGCGGACGATCAGCTTGTACCGCTCAACCAACGCGAACGGTTTACCGCTCATCTCGAGAAGTCAAAAGAACTTTCAATACTTTGGGGAGCCCGGTGCAAAGGGCAGCATGCAGACCCGTGGCAGCAGGGACTTCCGGTTTGGGAGTGTGTACAAGATCTCGTAGCGCACCTCAGCTAATGGCGATTTCAGTAAAGACAAAGTACTCCGGATTGGAGATCGAACCCTCCAGTTACCAATAGTTAAGACAATCATTTCAAAATCTGACGTCAGCAGAAGGAGCTACAAATGCCCACCATCGAACAACGTTTGGAACGTCTGGAAGATCAAGCTGCGATAAGGGATCTCGCCGCGCGATTCGCTGATGCCGCAACACGCGGAGATCACAAAACCATTACTAGTCTCTGTAAGCGCGACGCCGTCTTCACCATCGGTAAGCCAAACGCTATGTCTGTGACGGGAGCCGACGAGATCGCTGCGCTCATTGACAAGCTACGTAGCAGCAAAGACTTCTTTGTCCAATTCGTCCACAGCGGTCTCATCGTTGTGGACAATGACACAGCATCGGCACGATGGCTCATGCGAGAGGTTGGATTGGGAGACGCGAAGGAGGGTCCTGGCAAAAGCTTTTACAACAATTTCGGGTTCTTCATCGATGAACTCGAAAAGATCGATGGGAAGTGGCTCTTTAAGACACGATCCTATCCGTACTTATACCTCGACACGGATCCATTCACTGGAAAAGGGATTCCGCTGGAGGCCGACGTCACCTTTGTATAACGACTGCGACGGGGGCTCCTAAGCGGCTAGCGAACAACAGCCCTTGATCGCTCCCTTAAGGTGAACATTCTGGCTTCCGTGATGTCGAATCTCAAGCGTTAGAGCACCTTTGGAGCCCTCATGATCGTCGTGACAACACCCACCGGCAGAATTGGTTCGCAGCTCATTCCCCACCTAATTGCGGTGGGAGAGGCGGTGCGAGTCATAGCGCGACACCCCGCCAAGCTAGCTCCAGAGATCACCAGCAAAGTCGAGATTCTGACCGGCTCAATGGAGGATGACACCGTCTTGGAGAACGCGCTGAGAGACGTAGAGAGCGTCTTCCACGTGGTCCCTCCTTCACCTGAGGAGAACAACGACGAAGCTTATTACCTGCGATTCACACGACCACTCCTCAAAGCAATGAAGAGCCGTGGAGTAAAACGCATTGTGTCTGTTTCGGTGCTGGGCCGCGGCACAGCACTTGCAAAGAATGCCGGGCCGGCAACCGCATCTTTATCCAAGGATCAGGAGATCGTCAAAAGCGGGGTCGACTTTCGAGCTTTATGGTGTGCTTCCTTAATGGAGAACATCCTCACCGATGTGAAAAGTATTTCGGAACAAGGTTTATTCACTTCGCCTGGTCACCCGGATGTTAAAACGCCTCAAGTCGCTATACGGGATGTCAGTAAGATGGGAGCCAAGCTCTTGCTCGACAGGAGTTGGACAGGGCAGGGTGGTAATGCTGTGCTTGGACCGGAGGATCTCTCCTATACAGAAATGGCAGCCATCATGACGGAGGTCCTGGAGAGGTCAGTGCGTTTCCAGCAGGTATCAGCTGACGCCTACACAGCTCAGTTGATCCAACATGGAACGAATCCTGTCTTTGCGCAAGGGACAGTGGACATGCTGATTGCAAAAGACAACGGAATGGACAGCTTTGAAATACGCACACCTGAAAATACGACTCCGACCAGCTTCAAGACCTGGTGCGAGGAACTGCTGAAGCCCGCTTTGCTCGGCTGCTAATCGTGCGTCAGCTACTCCTATGAACCTTTCTTATATAAGTCGAGTGTCAAGTCCAGTCGGGTTCCTTAAAGGTAAGTGGACGGTTCAGATTCTCTGCACCATGCGCACACATCCGGTGCGCCTCAGCCAATTGACACGCGAAATCCCCTCAGCCTCAAGAAAAGCCCTGACGGCAGGTTCGCACTTTAGAAGCGGCGCACTTCGTCGTGCGCCACGACCTTAGTACTTCGGTGTTACATGTAGAGTACGAGCTTACGGCAAGTATGCGGGAGCCGGTAGTCGCACTGCTGGATCATTCTGAGAGTTGGGGGAAACTCTACGACCTTGATGAGGTGTCTGGAGTATCTTCATCGTCACCGCTGCCTCCAAAACGTACTAATGCCGGTGGCTCGACCTACATCAGTTTGTCCAGTGTGATCGGCAGATCCCGCACGCGCTTCCCACAGGCGTTGTAAACCGCATTCGCGATTGCCGCACCGACCCCGGTAATGCCGATCTCACCGATGCCATGGGCACCCATAGGGGCATGCGGGTCGGGGATACCCGTCCAGATCACGTCGATCTCAGGGATGTCCATGTGTACGGGAACGTGGTATTCAGCCAGGCTCGGGTTCATGACCCGTCCATTGCGCTCGTCCCACTCCGTCTCTTCCATCAGTGCCAGACCGACGCCCATGATCATCCCGCCCCGAAACTGACTCGTGGCTGTCTTGCTGTTCAGGATGGTTCCGCAGTCAAACGAGCCGAGCAGACGACTAACGCGGACCTCGCCAGTCACGCTGTTCACCCGGACTTCGGCGAAGACAGCGCTAAAGGAGTGCATGGACCAGTGCTGCAACTCGAGTGGGGGCGGGCCGTCGGCCTCTACGCTGGCCTGCTGCTCGCCGCTCCTGTGGAAGATGGAAGCGTAAGACTCACCGCGCGACGGCTCTGAGAGGCTCCACACTCCGGCGTCACGCGTTTCTACTTCTTCCGCCTTGAGTCCGTGCAAGGGTGATTGCT
Source organism: uncultured Terriglobus sp. (assembly GCA_964250935.1). Lineage (GTDB taxonomy): Bacteria > Acidobacteriota > Terriglobia > Terriglobales > Acidobacteriaceae > Terriglobus. Next base: position 38,291 of record CAXUHM010000014.1, on the reverse strand, counting down.
CGCCCGCCAGCTTAAGCAGCGCGCTGATCAACTCTTTGTGCGCGGCCAGTACCGCAGCTCCTATGGAGGCAGTCTGCTGCGAGCCCCCGGCGAGAATGGCTCCTTCTATCGCCGAGTTCCCATACTGGATGTCAACGCAGTGCAGGTCGAGTCCCAGACGTTCTGCGACGACCTGAGCCTGTACCGTCGCGGTGCCCATCCCCATCTCGTGGGCGGCAAAAGCAGCCGTGGCGCGTCCATCGGCGGAGAGCGTAAGTCTTGCTTTGCCGCCCGGCATCCGGTAGTACGGGTAGGTACCCTCGGCGCAACCCATTCCGACCAGCCACTCGCCTTCGCGTAGTGTTCCCGGTGTTGGGTTGCGGGCCGACCAGCCAAAGCGCTCCGCACCGTCACGGAACATCTTCTCTACGTTGCGCGAAGAGAATGGCCGGCCGGAGACGGGATCCTTTTCAGGCTCGTTGCGTAGACGCAGTTCGATCGGATCGATGCCGAGCTCGATAGCCAACTCATCCACGCCGCACTCCAGTGCAAACGTGCCGACGGACTCGCCGGGCGCGCGCATAAACGTGTTAGCGAGCATGTCGAGATCCGCCACGTTCTGACCGATGCTGAAGGTCTCAGACTGGTAAGCGTGGCGTGCCGGGAAGCTAAACTGCTCCGGCATATTGTTGTGTTCGGTCATGGCAGTGGTGCCAGTGTGGATGAGAGCCGTAAAGCGGCCATCCGTGGTGGCACCGATGGCGACACGCTGTATCGTCGGTGTGCGGCCGCCGACCGTCCGAAAGACGCCTTCGCGCGATAGCACCATGCGCACAGGTTTGCCGGAAAGCTGCGATGCCGCAGCCGCAAGCACATGGTGGTGCCACAGCGTCTTTGAACCGAAGCCGCCACCCACGAACGGCGAAGACACGTGCACCTGCTTTTCCTTGAGGCTGAAGACCTGCGCCATCGTCCAGGCGCACGCCGTGACTGCCTGAGAGGCGTCATGGATGTACAGCTCGCCATCGTCCCAGAACAGTGTCACGGCATGCAGCTCAATCGCGTTGTGGTTGTGACGCGGCGTGCTGTAGGTGTGATCGATACGGTGGGATGCAGCGGCAAGAGCCGCTTCCGCATCGCCGTGTTCGACACGAGCCGCGTCCATCTGCACCATGTCGATCTCACGAGTGTGTTGCAGTGCCTCGTTGAAACACGTGCGGGCGGTCTCCGCAGCGTAGGTCACGCGTATCAGCGACTTCGCGTAGTCCGCCTGCTCTTGCGTATCCGCGAGCACCAGAGCGATAGGTTGGCCGTTCCAGTGTATACAGTCATCCTGCAGGATGGGCAGATCGTCGGCACCGGCCGCTTTCGCCGAGGAGCCGAAGAGCGGCGTTGGCTTCAGCTTCGGCGCGTTCTTATAGGTGAGAACAAGGCCGACACCTGGTGCAGTCTCGGCTGCTTCTATGTCGAGCGTCACCATCTTGCCTTTTGGGATGGTGCTGAATGCAACGGCTGCATAGAGCATGCCGGTCACAGGAATTTCCGCGGCAAAAGGAGCTGCTCCGCGCACTTTCAGAGGACCGTCGACTCGCGAGACGGGCGCACCGATCCATTCTCCTTTGTGGCCATGTTTGCCCCGCGTAAGGAGTGGGTCGGGCGTATTCCCGGGTATCCATTTGTCGGGAGCTGCGGCGATGGCCTTACCCATAAATTCCATGACAGCGGATTTGACACTCATGCGGCCTCCTGTGCGAGCTGTTGGAGCACAGCGGTGATCGTTCGGATCGCGAGTTCGACTTTGAACGCGTTATGTTCGTAGGTCTGGGCAGCAGCGAGCTCGGCACGGGCGGCAACCTGGAAGTTTTCCGGCGTGGCTTCCTTCCCGCGCAGAACATTTTCCGCCGTGAAAGCCCGCCAGGGCTTGTGAGCGACACCGCCGAGAGCTAGGCGCACATCACGCACCAGGCCATCCTGCAGGTCAAGAGCGGCTGCAACCGAGACCAGCGCAAAGGCGTAGCTGGCGCGGTCGCGGACCTTGCGGTAAGTGGACTTGTGGCTGAAAGCGAAGTGCGGCAGGGTGACTCCTGTGATCAGTTCGCCAGGCTGCAGCACGGTCTCAACACCGGGCGTCTCGCCCGGCAGACGATGCAGCTCGGTCAAGGGCACGGTCCGCTCGCCGACCATGCTTTGGAGCTGCACGCTGGCATCGAGCGCGGCAAGCGCGACGCACATGTCAGAGGGATGGGTGGCAATGCAGGCACTTGAGGTTCCCAGGATGGCGTGGATGCGATTGAAGCCATCGATCGCGTCGCAACCCTCTCCCAGGTTGCGCTTATTGCAGCGGGAACCATCGTCGTCGTAGAAGTATGTGCATCGCGTGCGCTGCAGGATGTTGCCGCCGACGGTTGCCATGTTGCGAATCTGGCCGGACGCACCGGCAAGAATCGCGCGTGCAAGCACTGGGTACTGCTCGCGAATGGCACGGTGTTCCGCAACAGCCGAGTTCCGCACGCTGGCGCCGATGCGCACTCCGCCGTCCGGGAGGATCTCGATCCCGGTGGAAAGGCCGGTCACATCCACAAGCGAGGTAGGACGCTCCAGCGTCTCGCGCATAAGGTCGACCAGGTTTGTGCCGCCACCAAGGTATTTCGCGCCGGACTGTGCGGCGAGATGTAGGGCCTGCTCGGGCCGCTCGGCGCGTATATAGGTAAAGGTGTTCATTGGGCTCCCACGTACTCGCGTATCGCATCGACAATGCCGTTATAAGCCCCGCAGCGGCAGAGATTGCCGCTCATGCGCTCTCGGATTTCGTTGCTGTCAAGCTGAATAAGCCCAGCATCAAGGTCCTCCGTCACATGACTGGGAAGGCCGCGTTGAACCTCTGCCATCATCCCGATGGCAGAGCAGATTTGCCCAGGCGTGCAGTACCCGCATTGGAATCCGTCGTGCTCGATGAAGCCCTCCTGCAGCGGGTGCAACTGACCATCAGGCGAGAGCCCTTCGATTGTCGTGATCGTCCTACCCTGGTACTGAACGGCAAGCGCGAGGCATGACAGGATGCGTTCCCCGTCAACCAGCACAGTACATGCGCCGCACGCACCCTGATTGCAACCCTTCTTCGAGCCGTGCAAATTAAGGTGCTCGCGCAGGAGATCGAGCAGGGACGTACGCAGGTCAAAGTCGACTGAGACTTGTTTACCGTTAAGCGTGAACTGCATGGGAGGGTCCTCTTAGGACGACATGATAAAGCTTTTAGGTGCGGACGTCTGCGCGTCTGCTCTGCTTCCAACTTACGACGACTTCACCAACGCTCCAAAGCGTCTTTCGGGACGTTGCCTACCAATTTGCTGGGCAGCTTCCGGGAACGGCGTTTGCAGGGACCTTGTAGGCTCTAAGATCAGCGCACAGTCGCATGAGAGACAGAGCGAGATGAATCGGCATCGAGAGATCTGGTGGTCTCATGTGAAATCGACGGCGCCGGAGCTCCGCTTCGGCTTCCCGTATTTCTTCTACCATGACAGTGTGTCATCGTCGGGGTGCGAGGCTTTAAGAAGGACCTGCTTGCAAGGGGAGGCCGCCAGCACATGGGTAATCCCGGAGCCGAGGATATCCTGTACAGCTGGATTGATGACGCCGTCGCTGGCAACCCTGATCGGCAGTACTGTCGCTTAACAACCGACTGATCGATCGAACATAACAGGTAGACGCATTCCTCATCGCCGCTTTGCGAATCGATTCAGCGATATCTAGGCCATCTTGGGAGTGAAGAACAAGGCCGGACTTTCTCCATGACACCGTGGATCCGTGCGTGTCCCAAGGACTTTCTCCAGGAAGTCCAGAAAGGCACTTTCCTTGGGTGCCATGCGCGTCCGTCCACTATGCAACGCGCAGAAGGTCAGGTCATCCGGCACCCACTCAGGCAGAATGCGCTGCAGGCGGCCGGCAGCACATTCAGGTTGCGCCTGCCACAAGGGAAGGACAGCGATGCCGGCTGATCCCAGGGTGAGTTGAAGCAACACATCCACGTCGGGCACGACGATGGCGAAGGAGGGGCTGATTGCCATGTGATCGGCCTTGCAGGTCAGATTCCATGCAAAGGCGCTGTGATCCCGTGTTTGCCCAAGGCAGGAGTGCCGCTCAAGGTCGAGGGGAACGTCAGGCGCTGGATGCTGTGCCAGGTAATCCGGGCTTGCAAACAGGCCCTGCCGAATGGAGGGGAACACCTTTTGATGGTGCCGTGAATCCTTCGGAGTCCTCACTTTCAGAAACACATCGTGAACCGCTTTCGGGGACTGGTCCCAATCGGAGCAGTACAGGTTGATGTCCATCTTAAGCCTTGGATAGAGATGTTGAAATTCTGGCAGGATCACGGACAGGACGTGGCGCGCAAACGGAACTGGAGTGCCGATGCGTAGCGTTCCTTCCGGCTCCTTCCTGTGCTTCTGCAGGACATTAGCAACTTCCCGATGCGCGTCCAGGACACCCATGCAGGCGTTCAGGTAGTCTCTTCCGGCACCCGTGAGCTCCAGCCCGGATGCGTCTCGTCGTACCAGAAGGAGCTTCGAAGCCATCTCGATCCGCTTGAGCGCGCGGCTTACCGTGAACAGCGGCAGCTGGAGTGACGCGGCTGCCGCCGTGAGTGTGCGTGATTGAGCGATGGCCACGAAAATGCGCATCTGTTCGGCCTCGATCTCCTGCGGCTTCTGACCTCGTACGACGTTCCTTTTTGGAAGCATTCTCTTTTTTCTGGCCATCCCAACAGCATGGGCCTACCTTGCAGATCTCGCAAGATGATGTTGCAGTGCGATGGCACAACGTGAATCGCTGCCGCTTGCGTCGGATTGGGAGTTCTATGTTGATGACGAAATGAGGGAGCACCAATGAGCGTGAAGTCCATCTTTGAATTCAAGTTTCCTGAGAAGTCCCGGCAAGCGGGACTCACCATCTGCACAGGTATCGGGCATGATATGACCTCGCTCGAGGGCTACCTGGACCACGAAGTCATCCAGGATGCCAAGGACCCTGGTCACCTCATGGTGAACACACTCTGGACCAGTGAGGACGCTTCCACGGCCGTTCTCTCAAAGTATGAAAAGGATCAAAAGATTCAGCAAGCCACTGAACTGATCGGCGCGCCCCCCACCGGCTTCGTTGGAACTGTATTGGCAAACGCTTCCTGAAAAGCTCACTGCTTTAGTGACTCTCAACGTTGGTCTGTCCAGCCAGGACAGGCCAACTACCGTGATTAGTTACAGGATCGCGGCCTCTGATCTCCCTTTTGCAAGCGGTTCTATGTCGCCAACTAACTTGAGAGCGGCAGTAGAGACTCCGTCCAGTCCAATCGCAGACGAGAGAAGACAAGCGACAAGCGCCCGGCACTCATTCGCTCCTGTGGACAGCAGTTCGCGAAAGGACCTGTTTCTAGAGATCAGGCAAAGCATGCATGCAATGAGCACGTTCGGAGTACGATCCAGGATCTTCTTTGCGGTCGGGTACAGGGGATGACCCAAGTGCTTGACGATGGAGAAGCCGCCTTGCATGGCCCGCGCAACAACCATCGCGTCTTGCCAGGACGCACTTCCTCCACGCCTCTGGGCCTTCGTTGCGATACTCTCCATCGCGACACAAAGAGGGACGTGGCAGCGGAGCCATAGCTCCATCTCGGCTTCGTACGCTGATGGGATGCCCGCATGTTGAAAGAGCGACACCCAACGTTGATCCCCATGCAGCGTCTTCCTGCTCGGGCTGATCTTGGCCTCGAGCCTGCCTTCGCTGCTAAGCCTCGACATCACGAAAGGCATGCCAAAGGCGCAACGAGCCTTCCCGATCGCCTGTTCAAGACGCTCAGGTTTCAAAGTATTGAACATGAACAGGACACACGCCGCCTTGCATCGCTGCAGGGAGGGAAGCAGGGCGTCAACCTGGTAGTCAAGGGTGGTTACCACGATCAGGTCGTAAGCCGTCCCCTCGTCTAAAGCATCAGCGACCCGAGCCTTCGCTTTCTCGCCCGATTCCAACACGATTGCCTGATCGCGGCTTAGCTGCTGGAAACGCTGAGAAGCCGGCCTTGCCACAACCGTGACGTCATGACCAGCTCGGGACAGATAGTAGGCGAACGTGCTACCGATCGCGCCCACGCCGAGTACGGCGATGGAAAGAGACATCTGGTTCGAGAGCGAAACATCGCGCATGGAGTGACCTCTTTGGGGGAAGCGCCTTACAGAAAGAAACTGGATTTTGCAGGGCAACTGTAGACGTGAAACGCGTCGACAGCATTTCCCTCCATGCCGCCGCCTGCAACGGGACAGGTAGTGACAATACTTTAGTTCGGGTTAGTTCGGGTTGGCTCGGTTGCGGGCCTAATTCCTCCCGCGAGTTCCGGACCAACTTAGGCCGCTAAGTCACCCTGTTCTCAGGGTAGGATCGGACGAACGAATGATCAATGCTGGAACGTTCGTAATATCTTCGCAGGCGTTCAAAGGAGAGCCGTGGATCCCCTATCCGATGTTCTCTCACTCGTAAAAGTCCATAGCTTCTGGTCACTCGGCTTCGAATGGGGAGGACCCTGGTGCTTGGACTTCGACGCTTACGACGGCATCCGCATTTATGCAATCGTCTTTGGCAGTTGCTGGCTCTCTGTTGAAGGGGGATCGGAACCGATCCGCGGAGAAGCGGGTGACTGCCTGCTGCTGCCGAGCGGAAAACCATATCGGGTGGGGAGTGATCTTGACCTGTCACCGCTGGATGCCGCGGACGTTCTCGTTGAGAACGGCAAGGGCGGCATCACGACGTACAATCACGGCGGCGACTTCATGGGGATCGGTGGGCACTTCAATCTTGCCGGAGATCAGGCCGGTCTCCTGATTGACCTCCTTCCGCCTGTTCTCCACATCCGCCGGGACTCCGACAAAGCCGTGTTGCGGTGGACGCTGGAACGGTTGCGTCAGGAGCTGCACGATCCGCAACCTGGTGGCTCGCTTGCCGCACAATACCTGGCGACCATGCTGCTGATTCAGGCGCTGCGGGTATACCTGACCGAATGCGCTGGCGACGGCGTTGGATGGCTGTTTGCACTGGCGGACCGGCGTATGCGCGTAGCTCTGACGGCCATGCACGAAATGCCAGCCTCCCGTTGGACGGTTCAAGCGTTGGCGAAGCAGGCCGGCATGTCCAGGACGACCTTCGCCATCAGGTTCAAAGAGACTGTCGGGAAATCTCCGCTGGAATATCTCACCCACTGGCGTATGCAACTCGCTGCAGATCGCTTTGCAACTTCAAACGACTCGATTGCCGTGGTCGCGCCATTGCTCGGCTACGAGTCTGTGAGCGCCTTCAGCACAGCGTTCAAAAGAGTGATGGGTCACTCCCCGCGGCAACACCGCAAATGACGGCGGCTCGTCATGACTGCATTGGCGCAACGATCAACGCGTTGAGTTCGTCCGACACCTCCTCGGTCAGAACGACAGACCCGGCAGCCACATTCTCCTCCAAATGCGAGTAGTCGGTCGTCCCCGGAATCAGCAACGTATTCGGGCTGTGCTGCAGCAGCCAAGCTAGGCCAAGCTGAGAGGGAGTCATTCCGAGCTGGCTTGCAATACGGATCACCTTGGGTTGGTCTGTGACCTTTGGCAAGCCAGGCATGGCGCCACCCAGAGGGAAAAACGGTACCCAGGCGATGCTGTGTTCGAGACACAGGGCAAGCAGATTTTCAGAATCGCGATTCACCAGGCTGTAGGCGTTTTGAACGCATGCGATGTCGGCCGGAAGAACACGCCTCACATGTTCCAGGCTGACGGCGCTCAATCCAATGCTGCCAATCTTGCCTTCCTTGCGCAGCGCGATCATTTCGGCCATCTGGTCGTCAATGTCAACGATCTGGTCGCCTTCTGCCCGTAGGCCCGGACCCATATCCGTTCGACGCAGGTTGACCAAAGGAATACGTTCCATCCCCAGGCTGGCTAGGTTCTCTTCAACCGTCGCACGGAGTTGTTCCGGGCGCTGTGCCAGCCGCATCGGTACGGCTCCCTTGAGCTCTGGGTCTGCTCCGACCTTGCTTGCAACGACGACACCGTCGCCCTCAGGAATAACCTTGCGAATGAGCCGGTTGGCAAAGCCATTGCCGTAAAACATGGCTGTATCGATGTGATTTACGCCCAGGTCAAGAGCCCGCCGGAGCAGCGTCTCCGCCTTGGCCGGATCGGATTCAAGCTTGCGTAGTTGCAGAGCGCCATACCCAAGACGCGCCACCTGTCTCCCACCAAGAAGGTAGGTACCGCCCGGCGCTGGGACACCCTGTGTCGAGCCACTCATCGTAACGCCCCTACCACGTTAGAATCACAAGCGGAGGCAGCTCCGCCTGCGAGAAGCCTATCCGGAGGAACCTCCGTTTGTCAAAGTCTCCTGTCCTGCGCGCGGACGCAGCCAGAAATCGCCAGCTGCTTCTGGATGTAGCCCGCCAGCAGTTCTCCAGAAAGAACAGCTCTGTCACCCTTGAAGACATTGCCCGGCGGGCAGGTGTGGGCATTGGCACGCTGTACCGGCACTTCCCGACCCGCGAAGCTTTGGTCGACGCGGTCTACCGCTCAGAACTCGATGCACTCATGGCGGATGGAGAAGGTCTGATCGGGAGGTACTCAGCATTTCAGGCACTAAGGATGTGGATGGATCGGTACGCCGACTTCGTTGCGACCAAGCATGCCATGCGCGAGACACTAAGCAGTGCGTTCACATCTCACGCCGGGCCGCTGGTGGAAACACGCGCCAGGGTTCGAACTTCGATTGCACGCTTCCTGGTTGCGGGGCTTGCCGACGGAACCATTCGAGCCGATGTGGACGAGGACGATGTCACGATCAGCCTTGCGGCTTCGGTCCTGGCCATGAAGCTTGCGAGTGATCAGGACCAATTGCGCCGCGTTCTGGATTTGTTGATGGATGGGCTGCGCCCTCGCGGATGAGGTGAGGGCGCTTGGTCGGCTGGATGCTCTGGTCAACAATGCAGCCATCTCAGCGAAGCCGTTCGTGCTCTTCAGGGATTGCTGTTGGCGCTCCATGCCACCTGGCTGAACTCGATGAAGCGGGAAGAGGGAGTGCGCCTGTAAAAGCTTGCAGCACAAAGTCTGTGATTCGGCTCGGAAACACTCTCGATGCTAACGCGAGTTCAAAGAACTAACTGCACGGGTGCATGGCCCTGCGGCTTACAAAAGATCGAGGGAAAGACGAAACGACAATGTCGATGGATATCCTCGGCCGAGTGAACAGGAAGTTCCAAACCAGATGGGCGTACAGAGAACTTTAGAAAATATCTAAGGCTTGGCGCACATGAAGGTCCGCCGAGCATTCGCCCTCAGCGATGCACGAAGTGTTCCCAAGAACGTTCGGCATGGTCCGTCATCGTTCCACATTGTCCGGCATTGTCCGGCATTGTCCGCAAGGTGGGTGGCTCAAGCGCTTCTCAAACTTGTCTGACAGAAAGGAGAGGCTCAGGGGTGATCGGCAAAGAATTCCTCTGCGAAGAGCAGGAAATTCTGCGCACAAGGCGGCAGGTAACGATTCGTCACGCGCGCAATACCGATGGAACGTACCGGCTTGGGCTGAGAGAGCTTCAATTCCACCAGACCTTTGTAGCGGGAGGTCGACGGTGTCAGCAGAGCAACGCCCAGTCCCGCCGCAGCCATGCCGCGCAGTGTTGTCAGATCCATCGCTTCAAATGCAATGTTGGGCTTGATCTCGGCAGTGTCACAGGCTCTGTCGAAAATAGCGCGAAGCGTGCGCCCCGCACTCAATGCAAGAAATGGATCATCGCGAAAGTCCTTGAGGGCCACGGTCTTTCGTGAGGCGAGGCGATGTGTTTTTGGAACAGCCATAATGAGCACCTCATCCATCAGGTGGGTCCAGGTCAGCGACGGATTGTCGAAAACCCCAGGGCTGGAAAGACAGAGGTCGATCGAGCCCTGCAGGAGGGACAAAAGCAACGCCTCTCCGGAGCGCTGGATCAGGGTGAATTGCACCTTCGGCCAAATGCGACGGTATGCCTCCACAAGATGCGGAACCGTTTCTGCTCCAAGCGAGCCGAGAAATCCGCACACCACCGTGCCTGTTTCCGCACCGGTGCTTTCCTTCACGGCTCTGACCGCACTGTCCAGGGAGTTCTGTATCTGTGTGATCGCCGCTAAAAACTGCTTACCCGGCGCAGAAAGCAGGATGGAGCGACCCTGCCGATGGAACAGAGCGACCCCAAGCTCCTCTTCCAACTGCGTGATCGCGCGGCTCACAGCAGATTGAGAAACAAAGAGCTTTTCAGCGGCTTTGGTCACGTGCTGTGTCTCGGCTGCGGCCCTGAAGTAACGTAGCTGCTGCAGTTCCATCCGGTGTTCCTTTATTGCGCTTAACGCAACGCTTTCTTTCAAACATTGTATCGGACGAATGCTCGCAATCGACGCAGGTTTGCTCTTGATCACTGACGTCAGTTCGTAGAAGAGTCGTCCCATAAAGCGGCACGGACACGCCAGGCAATGCGCAGCAACAAAAGTCGCACTCGCCGCAAGTCGACGGAGCGGATGTCCCGGCTGGAAGTGGAGCACTTCTACGGTAGCAAAGCCGGTGAGCGAGGGCCTGACCGGAAGCGGGATGAGGGTGCAGGATCGTGTGCCTGACCATCCGCGACAAAGCGATGCGTTCAGGGTCATAGGCGTGCGGGAGATCACATATCGATGTCTGAAGCAGTTCACTGGATGAATCCGAAATCAACGTCCCCGCTCCGCTCTCGTGTTTCCGTCGTGGCCATGGCTTTAGCAGTCATCGCGATGGTGGGAACTGCTCTGGCAGGCGCTGCACAAGGACTAAGTGCCGACGCATCTGCGGGCGTGCCCTTGCCAGCACTCGAGCCCATGACTACGGTCGACACCGCAGCGCATACCGGCTACTTCTCCGATCCTTACCCAATCCACGTCGCGCCATGGTTGCGTGATCTGACGCCTCAGGCTTTCTCCGGCACAACCAAGGACATCCTTACCTGCCCGGGTCTGGCGCCAGCGCCAGCATGCTTTCGGCAGACTCCCTTCACCGTCACCGTAGACGAGGCGTTGGTGGCGCAAGCCGCAAGGTTTGGCACGCAGGTCACCAGCACCATCGAGAACATCAACATCTACCAGAGTAATAATGGCGAGCTGTCCATGGCGGCGACGCTGTTCGTAAAGAATCCAGACTACCCCAACGTGACTCACTGGAACGTCATCGTGCACGCTCATCCGACGGACCCGCTGCTGCCGCTCCACTGGGTAGCAGACTCGGTGCTGGTCGGCAGCTTTCAAACGCCGGCCAGGGCAAATTACGACGGCAAGTACTTTGAAGATGCGGGAAGACTTTACCTGGTGTACAGCAAGCGTCTATCGGGCCCCAATGAGCCTGCGCACGACGGCATCGTTGCCCAGCTGCTGCAGTCACCTGCCGTAACAGACGCCACGCCGCCCGTGCCACTTCTCGGGCCTGACACGGTAAACAATGGCTTCAACTCTGAGCTCTTTTTCGTGGACCGCCCCAACAGTCAGTTCAAGCTCATCGAGACCGGAAACATCACCAGGATCGGCAACAAATACGTGATGGCTTACTCCACAGGCGATTACCAGGAGGCGGACTACAAAGCAGGGCTCGCGTATTCAGACACGTTCCTGCCTGTCGATGGTGGCTCCTACAAACGGGTCTTGGCAGAAGATCCTGCGGGTGTCTGGGGGCAGCCCGGACACGATGAAGTCGTCTACCTATTGCAGGCGGAAAAGGAGAATTGGCCAAACTATGTCCGCGCACAGGTGCTCGCCCCAGGGGTGCCTTCGGTCGTGCAGGATAAGGGTGGAGCCTACTACCTTTACTTCGCCGCGTATATGCCGGGAGATGCGCCTCATGTGGAGGGCTCGACGACGGATCTTCAATCGAACTATCGCCGGCCCTACTTCGTGAAGCTGAATGTGAACATCCCGCCTGACGCCACTGTCGCGTCGACTCCGAATGCTGCGCTGGTCACCTGGATCACAACCGTGAAGCAGTAGAACGAGCGTCAAACGTCGCACGGCAGAGCCGGACATCGTTTCTGCTGCGCGGAGAAGGAGGAGGTCCCGGGAAATCCCGGGACCTCCTCCTTCATCGGCTCCATGTCGCCTCTCCGTACACTATTCAGGTCGCAACGTCCACAGCATCAGCATGCCAGGCACGGTCATATTCTCCGCAGGGCACCGCGTAGCGCGGGCTGCAACAATCGCCATGTCGAAACTCCTGAACCTGGGTTGCTTCTCTGGCTCTCATGGCTTCCGAGTTTGTACCCATCGGTCCACATGCTGCATGGCAGCGTACCCCAACCACATGGAAGACAGCACCGTCGTATCTGCTTGGGTCACGTCATCAGGTCTCACCGAGGCGGAACGATGTGTACCGTCTGCATGATCGTGAACAGGTGCGTCTCAAGTTCGTCATAATCATGCTTGTTCAGGGTCCGTACTTTTGTGTCGACGCCATCTCCAAGACCGGCCGTGTCCGTTTCAAACAGGTAGCAGGTTCCGCGCACGAAGCTCGAGTACAGCCGTCCCGAGATGAATTGGCTCATACCGGCATCGCCTGTGGTCCGGACGGAGTACCGAATGCCGTTCAGAAACACAAGGGTCTTGTCTGTTTCGTCACTGCTGGCGGAAACCTCCGTCGCCAGCTTTTCACAGGCAGCAGCATCAGAAAGCTGCAGCGCCGCATAAACGACATCCACCGCTTCAAGGGTCGTTCGAGTGTAGGGACCGCGTGCCCGGGTGCGTGGAAAGCCTCCTTCGCTAAACGCAACCGCCACTGCAGAGGTGACCTGGCTCGCATCCAGCAATGCTGGACTGTGATAAGAAGCCGACTGCCTCGTCATCGTCCAGGTACCCGGATAGCGGAAAGTGACGCCGTGCACCGCATCGGCAAAGGTCTTGTCCAGCCTCCACATCGCACTTATTGTGACCGGCGCATTCCTTTCCGGTGCAGGGAAGTAGAGAAGGAGAACAACCATAGCGATCAGCGACAACGACTGCACGTCGGGCTCCTGATTACACAGTATTCAGGGTACAAGGTCCTGCCATCCGTGTTGACGGTCTAATTGCGAGGAGCCAACGCAGGCGCGACCGCCGTTGTTGCAGCGAAAGATGTTTCACCCACGATGCAGGCCCGCTGTCTGAGGCGATTGCAGTTCCACCTTGCCCCAGGGGCGTTTGATCAGGATTCCGGCCGCTGCTGTGTTCAGGCGTTCCGCAGAGCCACCGGGCACTTACCTGTCTGGCACTTTACCGATGCGAGAATCGCCTTTCACCACCAGCTCGCAAGCGTGGCGAGCGCTTGTTTCAAAGTCGTCAGCATCGACTGCAAGCAGCCGCCAGCCGCTGATGTCCTTGCCCATGATTCGTACGGGGCGCGCATTTGGAAAATCATCGCTCAGGCTCCGCTGAGATTCGACCGGGATCGCAAGCCACACACCATTCGCCTGAGGATCGGTCGGCCGGTCCCTGAGAATAAAGACGATCCTATCGGCTACATAGACCGCCAGCGCCCCGAACATGGCTCGCGTTGTTGGCTGCAACTCCGCGATCGCATCCAGAACAAACCCATGGGGTACTCGTTTGCGGAGAGCAGGCTCCGATCCGATCAACGATCGCTGCTGAGAAAATTTCTTGGGCGTTTTTGACATGAAAGACTCAAAGAACAGGTGGATTGCCTCGTCGGTGTTCTGCTGCCAGGCAAGGTTGGCCAGGCCCGAACATATCCGGCTCTGGTTCATCAAAGGGCCGGTAAACTCATTTCCGCACTCGCGCAAGACGACGCTTCCAAACTTCCAGGACTGACCGTAAGCAGCCTGAGCACAGCATGCCTGCGCGCAACTGCCGCCATCCAGAGCGGCAGTTCCGCCTGTATTCAGAAACACTCGGGATGGAGTGGAAGCACTCACGCGAGGAACTCCCTGATAGCTTCCGCGATCTCCCGAACGTGCGTCTCAAGCGCAAAATGACCCGTGTCCAAAAGCTGCACGTGCGCAGCAGGAAGGTCGCGTCGAAAGGCTTCTGCTCCGGCTGGAATGAAGAAAACATCGTTCTTACCCCAGATCGCGAGCAGCCTCGGTTGTGCCTGACGGAAGTATTGTTGCCATGCCGGGTAGGATTTGACGTTGTTGGCATAGTCCAGAAAAAGGTCCAGCTGTATGTCCATATTGCCGGGCCGACCAATCATCGCAATATCCAGGGTGTAGCCCTCCGGCTTCAGGAGCGCCGGATCACGTACTCCGGTGGTGTACTGCGCTCGGATCCCATCCGGGCTGAGGGCATTCCGAACAGCCGCGCGATTCGCCTCGGAAGGTTCGTTCCAGTAGCGCCGAATCGGTGCCCATGCATCTCCGAGCCCCTCTTCATACGCGTTTCCATTCTGCGAGACAATGGCCGCAACCTGCTCAGGTCGGGCCATCGCAAGGCGAATGCCTACCGGCGCTCCATAGTCGAAGATGTACAGGGAATACCGCGTTAATCCAAGAGCTTCGGTAAAGGCAAGGATCGTCTCCGCCAGGTGATCGAACGAATAAACATAGTTGCGCTCGTCGGGCACTTGCGTGAATCCGAAGCCGGGAAGATCCGGCGCGATCACCCTGTATCGGTCGGCGAGAAGCATCATAAGCTCTCGATACTGGAAGGAAGACGCTGGAAAGCCATGTAGCAGCAGAAGGACCGGAGCGTCCTTTGGTCCGGCTTCCCGGTAAAAGACGCTCACGCCATCGGCATCCACGCGGTCGATCGATTCAAGTACAGCGGCGACTTCATTTGACATACAGACCTCGCAACAGTGTGTGCACTCCAAGGTTGATTCGCAACCCGGATACTTTGGAACGCTCCAATCAAAAATTTCCGAGCGAACGGACGAATCTGCCACGGCTCTGCCGACCTCAGGACCGCTCGCCTCTTGTAAAAAGTATCGACCCTTTACGGTCATTACCGTTTGATGATTCTTCAAGCTTTCACAAAAGGCCGCCGGCCTGCCATTTGTGATGAAGCCCGGATCTCCCCGAACCCAGAGCTTCGGCACGGGTGAGTCCTTCAGCCACCTGCCTATCCTTGAGACGACTTCGGTCACATCCGCTGGCGCTCCATTAAGCGAGATCTGGCGAGGCCACGTCAGCGTCTGGCGGCGATCTTCTCCAGCCTTCAGACCGGAAGGCCTCGAAAACATGTCGCGACATCTCGTCTGGAAAGTCGCTCCAGGTCAGCGGCAGCGGGGCGGCTTCGATGTACGTAAGGCCTCGTACCCGCTCAGGATGCTGGCGAGCCCAGTCGCAGCCGAGAGTCGAGCCCCAGTCATGAAGAACAAGCGTCACCGCTTGAGTCAGGCCTAGTTCTTCCCAGAGTGCGAAGAGATACTCGCCCCTGCATCGTCTCTCCTGTCCTCGGGCCGCGGTGAAGGGCAGCACCCGGGTTGCGGTGGCTCTCCAGGCTTTCCACCCATGTAGCTCGACGGTGAGCATGATGCATAAAGGCGGCGGACAGAAGTCACCATTGTCGTCTTGCATCTTCGCCCCCGCAACTGCGTCGATCATCGCTCCGAGACTTCCAGGATCAAACAGCGTCCGAATTGGATGGAGACCGCCGGCGCGCGGCCGGGTCAGCGTTCGTCCCTCCCGTCGTTGTCGATGTCGCGAAGTGCTCGGCACGGGTTTCCTACAGCGAGCACGTTGCTCGGCAGGTCGCGCGTGACCACACTTCCAGCACCAATCACGGTTCCCGATCCGATGGTGACTCCCGGAAGGATTAAAGCTCCTGATCCCACCCAAACATCAGGACCGATGCTGATGGGAGCGCCGTACTCCTGTTTCCTGCGAAGCGAGGCCTTCAACGGATGCAATGGCGTCACAATCTGGACTCCACTTCCAAACTGGCAGTAGTCCCCAATGGTGATTTTGCAAACATCGAGCACAACGCAGTTGAAGTTAAAAAACACTCGCTCCCCAAGCTCAATATTGTGGCCATAGTCGCAAAAGAACGGCGGCTGCACGAATACGCTTTCGCCGCCTTTTCCAAAAAGCTGCTTCATCAGCAGGCGTCGTCGTTCGCTTTCAGCTTCGCGTGTGGCATTCAGCTCGTGGCATAGATCTCGGGCGCGCTCACGTCCCGTCAGTAACGCCGCGTCAAACGGGTCATACAGATCTCCTGCCAGCATCTTGTCCAGTTCGGTACGCAGTTCAGACATGCACAACCCCTTCATCCCAGCTTCAGCAGGCGCTGGTCCTTGCCACGAGGAATTGTTACGACGCTAAGCGTTTACTTTCACCGAGGCACGGCCATAGCCACTGGCCGGATTGGGAGCGGGCGGCTTGCTGGTGCTGCTCTGGGTGCCCCCCTGCTTGTCTGTGCACCGCACGGCAAGCATAACGTCTCCAGCCCGCTCGGGCTGCCAGGGGAACCGCCATTGCACCCAGGCCAGGTCAGAGCCTCGATAGGTAATTTCGGCTTCCTTCCAGGTGTCGCCGTCGTCGATGCTCACCTCTACCGTGGCAACACCACGATCGCCCGCGAAAGCTGTGCCTTTAAGGACAGTCCGTTGGCCAACACGCAGATCGTCACTGAAATCAGTGTCAAACCGTGAGCCATCATTGATGGTGAACTGTGGTCCCCAGCCTTGCTGCTCGTAGAAGCCCTTGCCTGGTACCTCGCGGGCTTCGATCTTGGTCAGCCACTTGACGCTCTTCTCGCCCACATACCCCGGCACAATCAGGCGTACCGGAAATCCATGCCGCTGGGGCAAAGTTTCGCCGTTCATCTCGAACACGAGCAGTGTTGTGGGATTGAGCGCCTTTTCAATCGGGATGTCGTCGACAAAGCCGTCCGCACCATGGAACATGATCTGTCGCGTGCCTGCAGAAAGGCCCGCTTGCGCCAGAACCATGTGCAGGGGAACACCCTTCCATTTGGCATTGCTGTTCAGGCCGCCATCCATCGGATCGCTGATACACTGCAGCGTCGTTTCCTGAACGATCGCGGGAAGATTGTCAAGGTCTCGTCGCTGTAACAGCGCTGATCTCGCAACGGACCCGGTAACCTCCAGGCGCCAATCCGCAAGTGTTGGCTGGGGGTCCACCTGGTTCTTCGTGACCTGGTAAAACGCATCGTTGGGCGTAATCGGCGGCAGGTCATCTCCGGCATTCACCGTGCCATCGTAGGTGTAGCTCGCGATACGGTAAAAGTGAACGAGAAAGATCGTAGACACCAGAGCGGCTACAGCACCCACTGAGCCGGCGATCAGGGACCGGCGCTGCTCTACCTCTCCGGGCGCAGCCGCCGTCTGCGACTTGCGTGCTTCACTCCAAAAGAGAACAGCCACAAAAACCGCAGACAGGATGACGAACGTGACAGCGGTGGCCAGGGTAGCCCGGCCTGGCGGAAGACCATCGTAGTTGGTTGCGAACGTGGGCCAGAGCGCAAGCATCAACACGGCCGTCCCCACGGCCACAAGTGCCGCCACTGCTCGTTGTGCCAGCTTTGTGCCTTGCTTCATCACCACCATGCCGTAGATCAGCCCAAGCAGCATGCCACAGCCGATCTCGCCCAAAAGAATGGAGACGACCCCAAATTCCTTAAGGTGACTGTAGCTTCCGGCTGCACCAAGCATTCGAAAAAAGAGGGGAATGCCCAGAAAAGGAGCCGTACGGTCACCGGCCAGTTCGATCACCGTACCCACGCCGAGTGCGGCACGAATCGCTAGGCTCGTCGCTAAAAAAACAAAGGTGGCAATAAGGCCACTCACCATCCCATGAACAGCTGCGCGTACAGGTGATTTCACTTGCGGTATCCTCCCTCTGCTTTACCGTCGAATGCACCCTCGTTATATCGCTTTTCCCTGCAGAAGTCGTCTTTGCTGCAGCCGCTGTGTGCATTGATTCAACAGTGCAGGGTCACACAGGCTCCTCGGAAGGATCAGCGACTCTGACGGCGATCACGGATGTTCCGGTTCGACGCCCCGTCCGATCAAACGTCTGATGGTCCAACGCAGCCGCATCGGGAGCGCGACTCGTCGAGGCTACCTGCGGGAAGGCATTGCTGTTCTTCTCAGGTGAAGACGTCAATAGACGACATTTCACGGTTCAATAACACGCCGCCCATATACCCCAACGTGGGTGTTGCGGCCGCGTGTCTCGAGCAAAGAGACACTCCAAGGACCCGCCCCACGGAGAGCCATGAGACAACGAATCTTCCAGAGAACATGCGCCTTAGCCGCCATCTGCACCCTGCTGCAGCCCGTGTGGGGCCTTGCGCAGCAAGCCGTGCCGCAGCCCAGCAGTCAACCGGTGGTGGTGGAGTACGCCCCCAAATCCAGCGACGTTGTCCAGAAGCATATGGTCTCCGTCGAGCAAGCACCGAACCTCTCGGCAGAGCAGAAACTCGAGCTGCTGCGCAAAAAGATCAAGTACGTCTTCGTTCTCTTTCAAGAGAATCGGTCGTTTGACTTCTACTTCGGCACCTACCCCGGAGCGCGTGGACTGTTCTCGCAGGCGGCGGCCAATACGCCCGGCTTCGTCCAGCCCATCGTTGAAGTGGATGGCTCGGTCGGAACCATCTCGCCCTTCAAGATTCCCCAGAGTGTGGCAGCCAGCAGCAATGGCGCCACCGTGTTGCTCTATCCGGAGGACACGGACTCGGTCAATCACGCCCACGTCGCAAGCAGTGCCAAGCTGGATCTGAATGCGCAGCACGTGGCGCTGAACGACCGCTATGCCTTTGTGGAGCAGGGATTGTCCGGCAAGCTGAATGCTACCGGCACCGCGTACACCGGCCCGGCGCCAACGCTGCAGCAGAAGCAGAAGGGTGAACTGGTGATGGGTCACGTGGATTGTGACACGGCACCGTTCCTCTGGAACTACGCGGACCGCTTTGTGCTCTTCGACAACTTCTTCGACACCGTGATCGGGCCCTCAACACCGAACGCGATTGCCATGATTGCAGGCCAGTCCGGCCTCACGCAGTGGGTAGAGCATCCCGCCCTCGCCAGCAACGTAGACTTCAATAGCTCTGCCGAGCCAATCACGGCAGATCCGCAGCCGTTCTGGGGGTCCGCGCTCGACGTCTTCACCCCGCCAGCAAACAAGCAGCCGGTGGACAACCCCGGTGGTGTCAGCTCCAACCCCGCCTCCAACCAGACCTATGCCAGCCTGCCGCTCTCGTTCATGGGTGAGCACATTCAGACCACCGTCCAGCAGGATCTGAACCCGGCCTTTGACCTGCTTGACGTCAAGGAAGATATCAAGAAGATCGCCGGAGACCACAACAAGGCTGTGAACTGGGGCTGGTTTCAGGAAGGCTACGACCATGAGCCGACCGACCCAACCTCGGCCGCTTCCAACACCGACTACATCGCCCACCACAACGCGCCGCAGTACTTCGGGTACGAGGCCAACAACCCCGCCGAGACCAAGGCACACCTGAAGGGCCTCGGTGACTTCTACACGGCCGTCAAGAGCAACGCCCTGCCAGCCGGAGGCGGCGTGTTCTATGTGCGAGGCGGCTACGGCAACCTGGACGGCCTTGTACCGCGCTCGCCCAGCCCCGCCGTCAAGGCAGCCTTCAAGGGCAACGACGATCATCCCGGCTACTCCGACGCACAGATCTCCGAATCGTTGCTCGCCGACTCCGTCAATGCGATTGCCAGCAGCAAGTACTGGCCGGAGAGCGCCATCATCATCACCTACGACGAGACGGATGGTCTGTATGACCACGCCCAGCCCGTCATCCGCAGCTACGATCCGCTGGGCGTCGCACTCGACCAGGGTCCACGCATCCCCACCCTCCTGATCTCGCCCTACGGCAAGGTTCATGCGATCTCGCATGAGGCCACCGAACATGGCTCGATCATCAAGTTCATCGACCAGCTCTTCAACCTCACACCGCTGGCTGACCTGCCCGACGAACTCGCTGCCCGTAACGCAGGCAAAAAGGCCTACGGACAGGACTATCTCGGACCTTCGGACGACCTTACGCCGGGGGTCGGCAACATGTTCTCGGCATTCGACGATGCTCGCCTCCTTGGCATCGCCGCGCCGCTTGAAGCGGAGTACGCCACCATTCCTGCGGGTCAGGTGGTTAGCCTGCCGCACGCCGGTGCGCAGGGATGCCGCGCCCTGCAGATCACGCCCACAGACATGGTGACCGGAACGCTTGTCGACCCCGCGCCTGCGGACTTCAATCCCCGTCCCTCCACCAACCCAGGCCTGCCGACCTCCGGCACCTGGCCCACCAACTAACGCAACCTCTACACGCGGGCTGGCCGAAACTCGGTCAGCCTGCCTCCGTTTAACCGCGCATCTGTTCCACTCCAGAGGCTTTTTGAGAAACCGCCGACCTACGCACTCCCTCTTGCTCCGTGGCGTCGCCGCTGTTCTGCTTGCTCTCCTGCTGTCCGCTGCGTCCCTGTCGGCGCAGCCCGCTTCCACGCTGGCGCGGGTAAAAGCTGCCGGTGTCCTTGCCTGCGGCGTCGACTTTGAAGAAGCGGAGTACACCAACTCTGACGCACACGGGAACCATTCCGCCTTTGACCTTGCCGTGTGCCGGGCGGTGGCCGTCGCGGTGCTTGGACCCTATGCGACCGCGAAGGTCATTCAGTTCCGCGACGAACAGGGCGCGCTCGATGGCCTCAAATCCGGAAAAATTGACCTGCTCGCCAGCGCCTCTGCAAATTACATGGACACGACTTCCGGCTCCTTCGCCTTCAGCCGTCCCATCTTCTATGACTTCCAGGGTTTTCTGGTTCAACATGCCAGCAATATCCGATCCAGCGCCGATCTCGCCGGCAAGAAAACCTGTTTCCTGCTCGGCGGCGACCAGGAAGTGCAGATCCAGGCCTACATGCAGCGGCGCAAAATCAAGTGGCTGCCGTTCCCCTTCTCGGAAGAGGGCGAAATGGAAGCCGCCCTCGTCTCGCACACCTGCGACGCCATCACTGCCGACGTCTCGCAGCTGGCATACGAGCGTCTTGCCTTCCGCAGCATGGCCAGCAGCTTCGACATCCTGCCCGAGGTCGTTGCAAAAGATCCACTCGCCATGGCCAGCCGCGCCGGGGACGCACAGTGGTCGCAGATCCTTGACTGGGTTGCGGAAGCGCTCATCCAGGCTGAAGAAAGTGGTGTCACCTCGGCAAACCTGGCCAGCATGAGGCAGTCCGACGATCTTGTCGTACAGCGGCTGCTTGGCACCCAGCGTGGCTACGGTCAGTATCTCGGGCTTGAAGACGCGTGGCCGGTCAACGTCATCGCCGCGGTCGGCAATTACGGCGAACTCTACGACCGCACCCTGGGGCAGAACTCGGTCATGCGCCTGCCCCGGGGCATCAACAATCTCTGGACGAACGGCGGCCTCATGTACGCTCTGCCGATTCGCTAGGAGGGCACCTTCATGGAGGCGAGCCACCGATGGCCCGCAGCACTGGAGAGCACAATCGTACCTCTTCGGGCATTCCGCATCAACGTTGGCGGCAGCATCGGTGAATGCCTTCAACCCGCGAGATACGGTTAGCTTCAGCTGCTATTCGGATCCCTGCGTGAATATTCGTCCTGTCTTCACGCTCAACGCCCAACCTCTCGGTAAGGTGGATCTATGCTTCGTGTGCCCGTCCTGCTTACCGTTCTCGGTCTATGCTGTTCACCCGTTCGTGGAACAACGCAGAGCGCCGCACCAATCAATCTTCCCAGCAGCAAGCAGTTGGAGCTCGATCTCCCGGGCTCTCCACTTCGGACGAACAGCCTGCCCATGTCGCTTGTCGTCTCGGCCGATGGGCAGTACGCGGCGACGCTGAATGCCGGCTTCGGAACAGCCGAATCGCACTATGACCAATCCATTCTGGTCGTGGATCTGCGCAGTGGCAAGCCGCTCGACTTTCCGGATGCGCGGACCAGCTTGCGAGCGCACCAGACCTTCTACCAGGGCCTGGCATGGAGCAGCGATGGGCGGCACCTGTATGCCAGCCTTGCCTCGTTAAGCGCGCCCACAGGCGGAACTGCCGATGAGACCGGCAATGCCATCGCGGTCTACAGCTTCGTCGACGGTCGTCTCACCCCGGAGCGGCTGCTGCCCATCGCCCTGCAAAAGCTGGCCCCAGGCAGAAAGCAGACCCTTGAAAATCCGGTTCCGGAAGGCATGGCGATCCCCTATCCGGCAGGCCTGTGCGTGGTGCGCCGTCCGGAGGGCGATGCGTTGCTGGTAGCTAATAATCTCTCGGACACCGTGCTTCTGCTGAATGCGGCGGACGGTCGGGTGCTCGAGCACTGGGACCTCAGCAATGCTCCCGTGGTGCCGGCGGCGTACCCGATTACGGTGACGGCGACGCGGGACGGCAGGCGCGGCTTTGTTGCCTTGTGGAACAGCTCCGAGGTCGTGGAGCTGGATCTGAACGGGGGACGTGTTCTGGGACGCGTCGCGCTGCTTGGGCCGCGTACCTCCACCGCTCCCGGATCACACCCTGCGTCGATGGCGCTGAGCCCCGATGAGCGCATGTTGTACGTTGCCCTGGCGAACCGCGACATGGTTGCGGCAGTTCGTGTGCCGAAGATCGGGTCGGACTCGCTGCAGGCGTACCGCTATTTCGACACCAAGCTGCCCGGCCAGACCTACTTCGGCGCGGTGCCCGATGCAGTGGCAGTGTCGCCGGACGGCAGGCATCTCTTTGCGGCAAACGCAAGTGCGGACGCGGTTGCGGTGTTCCACCTGGGCGGCACAAAACACCCAGGCAACGTGGCTCAGCGGCCGGCTGGCTTCGTGCCCACGGGTTGGTACCCCACGGCGCTTGCATCCACCGGTACGGACTTGCTGATCGCCACCGCGAAAGGGCAGGGGACCGGGCCAAACAACATGCCGCAGCGCGATGCGCCGGCGGACAGCCCGCGGCGCGACCGCACCTACATCGGCACGCTGCTGTACGGGTCGTTTGCGCGCGTGCCGCTGGCTAACCTGGACGGCCAGCTTGCGGCACAGACCGAGGTGGTGCTTCGCGATAACCGCATGAAGGCCGCCGCGGAGCGCATCGTCTTTGCCGCCGGGCACAATCCCATCAAGCACATCATTTACATCATTAAAGAAAACCGCACCTACGACCAGATTCTCGGGGATGAGCCTGCCGCCAACGGCGACCCGGGCCTCACGATGTACGGTCGCGCCATCACGCCAAACCAGCACAGGCTTGCGGAGCAATTCGGCATTCTGGATAACTTCTATGACTCCGCCGAGGTTTCCGGGGACGGTCACGTGTGGTCGAACGCCGCGATCACCTCGGACTACACGGAAAAGACGTGGCAGCAGAGCTATCGCGGACGGGAACGCGCGTACGACTATGAGGGTGTGGTGTCGGGCGGCTTCCCCATGCTGGAGGGCATCCCTGACGTCAACGAGCCCGCAAGCCGCTACATCTGGACCAACCTTGCGGCGCACGGCAAAACGCTCTTCCACTTTGGCGAATACATCTCGACTACCTTCTGCACAGAGCTCAAGGCCGTGGCGAAGCAGCAGACTTCACCAACGCTTGGCTCGCCGGAGGGCCTGGAGGTCGGCTGCCCACACCCCGCCATCCATCCCGGCGAACAAATCCCCGTGAACTACGGCGGTGGTGCAAGTCCTTACCCATGGGCGATCCCCATGATCGCCAGGAACGTTGCGACCAAGCCGGAGCTCACCGGTCACTTCGATCCACAATTCCCAGACTTCGAACTGGCGTTTCCAGACCAGTTGCGCTTCGAGGAGTTCATGACCAGGTTTCGTGGATGGAGTGCGGACAAGGCGCATGGGCAGGACACGATGCCCAACTTCATCCAACTGCGGTTTGCCAACGATCACACGGCAGGCACCAAGCCGGGCATGCCGCGGCCCGCAGCGTCTGTCGCAGACAATGACCTCGCAGTCGGGCGTGCGGTGGAGGCCATCTCGCATTCGCCCTTCTGGGAGGACACGGCCTTCTTTATCCTCGAAGACGACGCGCAGGACGGCGCCGACCATGTGGATGCGCATCGCAGCATTGCCTTTGTCGTGAGCAAGTACGGCCCCCACGGGCAGGGAACCCAGCCCTTTGTGGACCACCGGTTCTACACAACAGTCAGCACCGTCCGCACCATGGAAACACTCATGGGTCTGCCCCCAATGAACAACAATGATGCCTTCGCGCCGCTCATGTCACCGCTGTTCAGCGGACCGGGCGATCAACCACCATACAACGCAGACTTCACCAACCGCGACAATGGCCTCATCTACCAGGCCAACACGCCGCGAAGCCCCGGTGCCAGTGAGTCCATGAAGATGGATTTCCGGCACCCGGACCAGGCACCCGCGGCCCAGTTGAATACCATCCTGTGGCACGATGCCATGGGCGAAAAGCCTTTGCCGGAACAGCTTCTGCACCCGCCCAAAAAGCCGCGCAAAAAAGACGGGGATGACGACTAACGGACCCGCAACAGGGGCTCCATCAAACCCCGCTGCGTGAGCTGAGAGCATCCGGTTAAGCGCATGACCCGGAGACTCACCTCTGCCTCCGCGCGGCCGAACTCACTTGGAGCGACGGCAGAAACTGATCACCCGAATGTAGAAACACCCTGTCGTTCGCATTCGAGCGACCGTCGTCGCGCAGCACCTCAAAGTTGCTTGCGAACACCTGCTTCATTCTCAATCGCCGAGATCTGTTCTGCCAGCTTGTTTTGCATCGCGGCCTTCGCTTCCCCCGTTCGAAAGGTGAGGGGAGACAACTTCTGCGTCACATCCTCTTCCAGAAATGCGATGCCACAGTAGAACGCAAGCGCGGCAATTGCCAGACCGCACCAGGCGGCCGATGTCGAAAGCCACATCTTGCCGGTAAAGGCCATCGCCGCTGCGGCAAACGAACGAATGGCAGCCACCACCAGCACCACGCCAAGCAGGGGCTTCCCGCGAAAGGTCACGATGGTAAGCAACAGGATGCAGACCGCCAGGCACAGGAGAAAGACGCCGGTCACTTGACTTACCGGCGGTGGCGAACCTCGCAGCAGCGAGAGGCCTTCCACAATCCAGGCAGCGCCAAAAATCGCAAAGGCAGTCGCACCTCCGGAATCCCTTGCCAGGAACGCCATTGCGCTCGGCCCAAGTTCCAGTGGCGCCACAAACCCGAGCAGAATGTATGCCACGGAGCGCGCCTCCACCGCAGGAATCCAGTGCAGGAGAAAGCTGCTGTACACCGCGTGGCCTGTGCCGAAGGCAAAGGATGCCAGGGGAATGGAACTGGCATACGGCCTTAAAACAATCTGTACCGGAATATCGGCCATCTTCGCCATGTTGACTCCAAAACCTGTTGGACGACGTGCAACACGCACCATGCTGCTCAAAATCGAGATGCGGCGCAAACCTGCGCTGCCAATGTGTAACGGGCACAGGTGAAGCCACCAAATGTTAATGGCGCCGCAGGCTCCCGGCGATCTGCGTTGCTGCACCCCCAGCGTTGACCACCCGTTTCAGTGCGCTGCTGCATCGCCTACACGCTTGTAGCGGAACCGCGTTGCATTGCCGCAAGGGATTGCACAATGTCGTCTGCGGCCTTGTTCTGCTGGGTGGCGCGCAAAGCGACACTCACGTGCTGCGCAGTCAGTGCGGTGGCCTGCCGCAGAAGCTCAAGGAGCATGGCATCGGGGTAAGGGCTGTGACTCCCCGCCTCCACTCCCAGGCGCGGAACAATCACCGCGTGGCCCGCGTGCGTAAAGTCACTCATACTGTGAAAGAAGAGTTCCGAGTCCACCAGACGCGGGCCAAGATCAAGCACCTTGTCGACCTCCCGTGCCATCACCCGCAACGACAGGCGGCCCCGATCATACGTGCCAAGCATAAAGGCTTCGCAGTACGACGTCTCCGCGCAAAAGCATAACCATTCCCCGCGAATGATGGTCTCGCGCAAGGGCCGGTAGAGCGCCAGCGCACTTCCCGTCAGCCCTGCTTGACACAGGTTCAGGATCGAGCCGAAATGCTCTAGCGCGAGCGAGCGAAAGGACGACAGCAACAAATGCCGCTGATCCATCGCCGGCATCTTCGCGAAACGGCTGAGATCGCGATAGAACTTGTAACTCTGTTCCAGCATCTCGTTGACCGTAGCTTCCATGACGGACCTGCCCTTCAGAACCCGCGTCCTTCCGCCATGATCTGCGTCGCGCGCGGACGTTGAACCGGTCTTCTGCTGCTGCTTTACTTCGGCGAAACCCATCATAGCCCCCGACAGCCTTGCACCCCTCTTCAAAACACAAATCGTGTTCAGCGCGTGGCGACGAACACGAGATCGCTTGCAACCACCAAAGTTCTTGCAACCGAGCCCTTGTAACCACCGCGTCTTGTTACCACCGCGTCTTGTAACCACAGGGTCTTCTAACTACTGACTTAGGTCACCTTGTTCTCTCTTGGTCCTCACGAACCCGTAGAGCAGGAAGCAGCGTATCGTTGACATACAGAGCTCTACCCCTGAACGATGAATGTCAGTCCCATCTCCTCCTTAACGCTTCGTGACTATCACCACCACCATGACGCGTCTTGGCTGTATGACTTGTGGCATCGCGCGCTGAGTTCAAAGTGGTCCATTTCGATGGACGAGCTTTTCGGTCGACTCCATTCAGCGTCTATCTGTCTTGTCGCCGAAGGCCCTTCTGGCCGCATCGCCTTTTGTGCGGCAAGGTGCCGGCCATCGGGTGCGGCAACTCTGCTGGTCCTCCTCGTCGACCCGGTTCTTCAGCGTCAGGGGGTTGGAAGTAAGCTCCTGCACGCACTCGAAGACAGGTTGCGCCATCGAAGCGCGGCACGCTTCAGCCTCGGTTCAGACGGTGATGGTGATTTCTTCTGGCAGGGCATCCCTGTTGAAAGTGGCATCTGGCCGTTCTTTGCGCGAATGGGATGGCTGGAGCACGACAGAAGTTCCGACCTCATCCTGGAGCTGGCAGGGTACCGAACGCCTCCGTGGGTCTTCGACCGAAGCTCCATGGCAGGGATCAGTCTCTATCCGGCGTCCATGCCAATGCGGGACCTTGTCCTTGACTTTGAACAGATACACTTTCCGGTGTGGTCCCAGTACTACGAGGGATCGCAGTCCTACCTGGAGTCCAACGTGCTGGTCGCGGCGGACCGATCTGGCGCCATCCTCGGCACTGTTCTTCTCAGCCCCACCATCTCGGTGCCGTGGAAACCGAGCCTCGGCGAACGGTGTGGCTCCCTTGGTGTTCTTGGCGTTGCACGATCCTTCCAGGGCAGGGGAGTCGGCTTGGCACTGGCTGCACGCAGCGCGGAGATCCTGCAGCAGCGCGGCTGTTCCGCTGTTCACATCGGCTGGACCGGTCTCGTGGATTGGTACGCCAGACTCGGTGCAAAACCGTGGGCGGAATACCACATGAGTTCCAGGTTGATGGGCTCCAGACCGACCAGCTGACGAGCCTGCTCCCTGCAGCAACGACTTACTTCTTTGCGAAGCCTCTTTATAAAAGAAATGCAGGTACATCCCCGGCGGCGAGCAGGGCCTACGGCTTCCGCATCTGCTTTCCAACTTCCACAAAATCCCGCATCGCGCGCGCTCGCTTTCTCCAGCCTCTTCCATACAGGATGCGGATAAGCGTCTGGAACAAAAGCTGGTGAGGCTTCCCGGTCGCGTCAAAGCGCCGCGTTCCGCCGCCCCGCCGCACCGCGATCGTCTTCGCTGCGGTCATTTCCAGCAGGCCCTCGGCTCCCCGGGTCGTGCCGAAACCGCTTTGCCGCCGGCCGCCGAAAGGCACGCGCGGGTCTGCGGTGGCAACAATCAAATCGTTCAAATGAACCGTTCCAACTACAAGCTTTTCAGCCAGACGCCGGGCTGTCTGCTCATCGCCAAAGATCGAGGCCGTCAGGCCAAAGGGGCAGGCCTCCTGCACTGTCAGAATGTCGGCCTCGTCCTCCGCCTCCATCAGAGTCACGATGGGAGCAAAGATATCTGCCTGCGCCACCTGCATGTCGGGTGTGCCATCCGCCACGAGCAGCGGTTGTAGCAACGGCGCATCCGCCTCGCCATATACGGTTGCGCCCCGCTTCTGCGCATCCGCAAGAAGCGACGCCAGTTGTTCCCGGACCGACTCCGGCAGACCGATACCTTCGATCTGGGTGAACAGCGCCAGCAACAGGGCAACAAACTCCTGCCGGCGCTCCGGGGACGCATGCACCAGCAGTATGCGCCGTGGCGCCATGCACGTCGCAGAGCCATTCAGCCGCATGCCAAAGGCCACTGCTTTTGCCACGTACGACAGGTCTGCATCGGGCAGCACAATCACCGCGTCGCAGCCCGACAACTCCATCACGCATGGCGTAAGCGTTTCGGCAAACCGTCGCAACAGGCTTCGACCCACTGCCGCTGAACCCGTAAAGAAAACCTTGTCCACACCACTGGCAATGGCGGTGTCCACGGCCTCAATGGATTCGTCTGTAACACGCAGAAGCTCCGCTGGAACGCCTGCAGCATACATCGTGTTGGCAAACAACGCGGCGACCGCGTAACCGCCCCGCCCGGGCTTCCAGATCACGGCATTGCCGGCCACCAGTGCCTGCACCGCCTGCACTCCAGGCAGAAACAGCGGGTAGTTGGAAGGCCCAATCACCAGCACGGTCCCGAAGGGCACACGCACAACCTCGCTTGCAATGCCTGCAAGCCAGATGGGCAGGCCCCTGCGCGAAAGCCGGTTCGGCTTTAGGATGCTCTCTGCCTGCCGCTCCAGAAACCGCATCGCCGCAAGCAGTGGTAAAACTTCCGCCGCCAGCGTATCAGCAGCCGTCCGCGGCAGCGACGCAGAGATGGCAGCCGTAAAGACATCGGAGGTTGCCGCAATACACTGGCGAGCGTCCCTGACCGTCTCGAGGCGTTCGCGAACGGATCGGTCTGCCCAGGGCTTCAACACGCCCCCGTAGCGGTCTGTTCGTCCGTCGTCATCAACCCGCACCTTCTAAACATCGGCAACCCAACGGATGCGTTGCATGCCCGACGGCGTCGCAAGCGAAATGCTGGGAGGCATGACCATGTCCTTTCAATTGGACCATAGTTATTCGATAGGCTGTGCGCGGCTCGGATGCAAACGACGACGCCATCGACAGCTTCTGTCTTTGAGCCTCCGCGTTGCCCAGGCATTGTCTCTTCTCAGCCGTATGCTTGCGAAGTTCCATCCACCCCTGCGACGGTAGGTTTGTCGCAGCGTGCGGTACCGCTGTGGTCGGCCCCTCTCTCCTGGCTGCGTCGAGACAGAACTCACGGGGATGATACCGGCTACCAAGCATGGAATGTTGTGGACATGGGTTGCTCGGCCTGATCACGACCCCGCGGCGTCACGCTCCCGACAGCGCACCCATTGGACGCATCACCGCATCGCTGAAGCGCTCCATCTCTTCCAGTTGCGGGCTAAACTGCAGCAGCAGCAAATCCACACCAGCCTCGGCGAACCGGCCCACCTGCTCCTGCACCTGTGCAGGCGAACCGGTCAGCCCGGAACGCAAGCCGCGGTTCGACACGGAATATTCCTGTAACGACATCCGCTGCTCCAGTTGGGTGCCCTGCAGCCATTGCTGGTAATTTGCAAACCCTTTCGCACTGCCCTGCACATCGGTAATGCGCCCAAGCTCGGCCTGCACCTCTGCATCGCTCTCGCGCGTAAACGCATACCCGGCTACGCCAAACTGCATCGCTCCCAGCCCAAAGCGCGCGCGCCGCTCCCGCATATCGTCAATCTTTTTGGCCACGTGTTCCGGGGAGTCGCCGTGCATCACGTACGCGTCACACTTCTGCGCAATCAGGTTTTTGGCTGCTTCCGATTCGCCACCGGCATAAATCGGCGGCCGTGGCTGCCGCTTTGGCTTGGGTTGCAGCACGGTACCCTGCGTCCGGTAGTACCGGCCCTCATGGGAATGCCGATCCTCCGTCCACAACGCATTCACCACATCCAGCCACTCCGACGTTCGGCCATACCGGTCTTCATGGCGCTCAAAGTCAACGCCATACATCTTCGCCTCTTCCTCCCACCACGAAGAAACGACATTCAACGAGAGTCTGCCGTCGCTGATCTGGTCAATACTTGCGGCCTGCTTCGCGAACAGCGCGGGCGAGTGAAACGTCGGCCGAACCGCTACCATCAGCTCCAGCGACTCCGTAACCGCAGCCAGCGCCGCCGCGGTCGACCACGCATCCAGGCTGGGTGCATCCACACCTTTGATGTCGTTCAGGTTCAGCTCGGCAACCAGGCTCAGGTCATACCCGATCGCTTCGCTGCGCTGCGCGAGCTTCTTGGTATACGCCCAGCTCGCCTCCATCCCCTCGTCTTCCACATTGCGCAGCCAGCCGCCGAACACCGGCATCCAGTAGCCGAACCGCAGCGGTTTACTCGGCACGGCGAACCTCTTCTTCCAGGTAGTCCGCCAGCCTTTCAAAGGGGTTGAACCCGATTACCCGCGGTGCATCGGCAACAAAGTTGGACAGGGCATTCACGTCGTAGTAGTAGATCTCGCCGTCGCGATCATCGACCAGGTACTCGATCCCGCCGACGTCGATGCCTGCTGCTTGCACCAGCCGCTCCACCGTTCGAATCACCTCGTCCGGCGGCGTGTACCCCTCCACCCTCAGGCCAGACTTGGCCGCCTCCAGCACGCACCCCGTCTCCAGCGTCGCGCCAGACTTTGTCTGGCAAATGTCCGCCGGGCACAGGTCGAACGTTTCTCCCGTCAGGTACACCTGGATCGCATACAGGTACTTGCCGCCCAGCGTCTCCACCCGGGTAATGTACCCGCCCCGTGCCGGAACAAACTCCTGCACCAGCGCCATGCGGTCATACCCAAGGTCAATCTGCCCGTCGTCCACGGCAGCGCTCAGTTCCTCACGGGAGTTCAGGCGCACAATCCCCTTGCCACTGCCGCCAATGTTGGCTTTCACGATCATCGGATAGCGCAGACCTTCGGCCGCCGCAACCGCTTGGCGCGCATCGTGAATCACCCGGGACGGCATGCACCGGATGCCCATCGACCGCATCAGCGAGTGCTGCGCCGCCTTCGAAATCTCATAGCGGAACGCCTTCGCCCCGTTGATCACCCGCACCCCAAGCAGCTCCAGATGCTCCAGGTACGCCAGCGTATGGAAGATGCCCGACCCATGATCGCGGCTGGCCGCCGATGGGCTCATGCGATTGAACAGCACCTTGAACGCGGGTCTGTTCCCCCCGACATCGTAAAAATGGTCGGGAATAAAGATCTTGTCAAACGGAACGCCACGCCGCGACAGCTCGGCAAAAATCGGCTCAAACCACTGGGGGTGCTCGTACAAAAACGCGAGGGACGCCTGTGTCTGCACTGCCCGCGGCACATGCGTCGAAACCACTTCAGCAACCTCAGTCGACATGAAAAACCATCCATTGTTCGAAATGCTCTAGAAAGTCTACCGGCTTTCTCCCACACGCGGTTGTTCCTCAAACCATGGCGACCAGCGGCACCGATTGCAACGTCGCACACCGCAGATGCCCGTCACCGCGCCCGTCACCGCGCTGCACCTCCGCCCCGCGCTCGCGACAGCAGGGAATCGCTTCCTCGGCAAACAGGAACAGGGCCACCAGGTCATACGGACCTGGCAGCCTGCACATCATTGTCGAACCGTCGAAAGTCAAAACAACGGAGCCTGTCCTAGGCAGCAGCGCCATCCACGCCGTCAACCGTCAGCCACCCAACAGCAGGGCTGACGCGCTTGCACCCAGGTTCCAGGCCACGTTGTAAGGGGAATGAGACAAATAGCACGCCGGAGAGTACGAACCGCCCCGGCATCGCGATACTTTACCTGCATGCGCGGCACCCCTGCTTCACTGCAGGGGTGCTCGTGCAAATTCCGTACGCAGCCATGGCGAATCCCGCGCCACCCTCGTTCTCGCCTGGCTGCACTTCCTGGTTTCAGATTTTCAGAAACCGCAGCCTGCCAGTCCTCAACGGCAGCGAACGTCTCGCGCCAGCCCGCAGCCATAGCCATCATCACGCGGCACGCCCGCTGCCTTCTGCAATCAACCGGGCAATCGCCAGGCTCAGCCTCTATAACCCCTCGGTCAGTTCAGAGATGCTGAGGTGAAAGCCCTGGGCAATCGTCTCCAGGTAGGAAAGGCTCAACGCCTTTTTTCCCAGCTCCACGTCACTGATGAACGAGCGGTCAATGCCCAGGTAATCCGCAAGCTGGGTTTGCGTGTAGCCCTTTTCCAGGCGCAGCATGCGTAGGCGTTTCCCGAACCTCACAACGATGGAGCTGTCCGGTCGAGGCAATGCAGCCGGTAGGGGCAGCGGCACAGAGGGGCGAGTACTGGCAAGAATCATCGTATGCACCTGGAAGAAAATTGAAACGTTCATGGAGCCGAGCTTCTGTGAGCTTCGAACTCTGTCGATGTAGAACCGGGAATAAGCTGCATGACTCGAACACCTAGTGAATCAGCGATGCAAGACTTATTCCGGCAGAGATGCGGTTGACCCTGTCCCGATTGGACGCAGAGCAATCCGGATGGCGTTCAAACAGTTGACTTCAGCGTGTGTGCATCTGTACGGATCGCGGAGCGTGTCCTCTCCCCGATCCGCCCCAAATCTGACTCGAAAGATAATGCACCTGAAACTCCCCGTCTGCGCAATACCGCTCATTCCTGCAGAAAAGATCGCTATGTGTGGTGGGGTACAGACACCTGAAACTTTCTCAGCCATTCTTCAATAGAGGGAGTTCTCGGGCAAACCGAACACCTCTACGGAAGAAGTACATCAGTGATCTGCGAGCCTACATCGGACCACGCCACCATACAGCTTTGGGCCAAAATGCACCAGGCAAACCCTGCGGAGCGCCTGCCCGAGCTCGTCGATGGCATCGAACCAGTATTATGTTTCATCTTCCATCGCTCTGCGATGGATAGCGGCAAGGTCATCCCAATCTCCTGGGAAGACTTCTTCCAACGGTTCGATCTTCTGGGGCTTTCCTTCATCGGCGACATGGATACCACCGCCGTTCCCATCGCCTACCAAATCCTATATGGCCCGGAAAACCCCTTCGACCTCCCCTTAAGGGCATAGTGTTCGTCCTTACCCCGTAACGATGCTCCCGCAACACCGCTTACGAAATAATGCTCTAGAAACATCCCGCCTGCCCCGCAGGTCGCCGGCCTACGCGTGCTTCCGCTTGAGCGTCTCCGGCAGTGCGGTCCAGAGCAGGGCCGCGCACACAAAGGTTCCGCTGCTCACCATCATGCTGGCGCGTAGGCCCACGTGGCTCGCAAGCGCACCCGTAATCAGCGGCGAAAAGAAGCTGATCAGACGTCCCCAGTTAAAAATCGAAGATGCCGTCGACTTCAGGTGGGGCGGATAGAGTTCCGCAAGCCAAGGCCCCCAGGTAACGCTTGCCGACAGGGAAAATCCGTAGGCAAACCCAAGCAACAGCAGCAGAAGAAAGACGGTCGGCACGGTCAGATAGGCCACAATGGCTCCTGCCGCCAGAAAAAACCCAATTGCGCCAAATCTCCGGCCGTACCGGTCGCCTGCCCACCCCCACACAAACCCGCCAAGAATGTTGCCCGCAAACTGCGAGGACACCAGGTGCCCGATCTGCTCCATCGGCAGCATGCGCGTACTCTGCAGGTAGGTCGTAATCCATCCACTGAAGGCTTGATACGAAAAGAAGTTCAGGCCCGTCAGTGCGGCCAGCAACAGTGTTTGCCGCCGCAGCGCAGGGGTAAACATCTCCGCCAGCGGAATCTTCGCGCGGCGTGCGCGTGATAAGTGGCTTCGCCGGCTCTCCGGTACGGCGAAATAGGCAACGCCGGCAAGCACCACCGGCGGCACACCTCCAAGCCAAAGCAGCACGCGCCAGTTATGGTGGCCCAGGTGGCCAAAGGCAATGCCCAGCAGGATGATTGCGGAAGAAAAGGTGGTGTTGACCGCGCTCGCCAGCTTGCCCCGAACATTGGGTTGAAACAGATCGACATAAATGCCGACCACCACCGGAAAGCTGCCGCCCAGAAACAGCCCAAGCACAAAGCGCTGCAGCAGCAGCTGCACATACGTCCCCACAAACACGCCCGCAAGCAGCAGCAGCCCATAGCCCGCCATCACCACGACCAGCATGTTGCGCCTGCCCAGCTTGTCCGCAAGCTGCCCAATCGTAATCGCACCGACCAACGCGCCTGCACCTTGCGCGGAGTACGCCGACCCGGCCTGCGTCAGGCTCAACCCAAGGCTTTGCCGCAGAAAAGGCCGCAGCACATCCACCGTGTTCCACGCCCAGCCATAAAAGAACTCGGCGATCAGCAAAAACCCAAAGGCCACCAGCCGCCGCGCCAGTGGAAGGTCGCACAGCGCTCCACTCGGTCGCTCCACGGCCTGCGCACGCATACCCGTCGGCAGCACACCGTCTTCGGTTTGCAGCAAGCCCACGCTTGGATCTCCCATCGTCGCATTGGCGGGCCGGGTTTGTACGCTCTGGTCGCGAAGCATGCGGCACCACCTCCAACAGATCTTCCATGCGCGGCCCGTGTTCAGGCCCGGTGTTCAGGCCTAG
This sequence comes from uncultured Terriglobus sp., assembly GCA_964250935.1. GTDB lineage: Bacteria > Acidobacteriota > Terriglobia > Terriglobales > Acidobacteriaceae > Terriglobus. The sequence goes on along the minus strand of CAXUHM010000014.1, from coordinate 3,743 downwards.
CGTTCAGGCCTGGCGTTCAGGCGGCCTTGTTCAGTGCCGCCAGCTTCACTTGCACCAGCATCGAGAGCTCGTCGTACAGCACCCACTCATCGGCAATCTTGCCGTCGCGCACGTGCAGGTGCGTAAAGCCCATCACCGCCAGCTTGGCGCCGGTCGGTGGGCCGAGCGAGCCGTAACCCAGGTGATGCCCGTCCAGCATCCACCGGATCGCCACCTTCGTCCCACCCTCTTCGCTCGGCACGGAGCAGATGTGCTGCGGCACAAACGCACCATCGGGAATCATCGCGACCAGCCGCATCGTCTGCTGCATGACCGCGCCAATGCCGTACAGTTCCCGCATCAACGGCCCATGCCACTGGCAGTTGCTGGCGTAAATCTCACCGATCTTGCCAAACATCCGCTTGTTGTAAATGTGGTGGAGCCAGCGCAGCACTTCCGCTTCTTCGTCCGTGTGTGCCAGCGAAAGATCCGGTTCTGTTTCCGGCGGATACTGGCCAAGCAGTCGCCGGTTCTCTGCAATCTCAACAACTGCCTCGCCGGCGTCGAACTTGCGTTGCGCCAGCGTCGCCGCATATACCTGTGGGTCGATGCCCAGCTGCACCAGTTGCGCCATGTTGTCCCGCGCCACCCACTCGCGGTAAATCTTGTTTTCCAGAATCATGCAGTCCACAATCGTACGCGTCACAAACGTGCGGCCCGTCGGCTTTCCAAACATGCCGTACTCCGTGTGCCGCCCCGTTCCATGCGTCATGTGCGACGTGTAAAACCCATCAACATCGTTGCCACGCCACACGACCGAGGTCGCCATCCCGCGCCTATCCGGCAGCTCGACAATGCGTTGGATGGTCTCGCGCACTATGGATTCGCGGTCGTACATCGTTCCCAGCACCCCATACAGAACGCAGTTGTGCGTGTAATGGGTATAGATCAGCCCCACATCGCGCTCATCCCAGATCTTGTGCGTGCATCGCACAATGTAATCGACAATGTCGGTGTAAATCGGATCGAAGCCACGCATCGACTGTGCCTGCGGTCGGCCCGTCGGCACCAGCTCCGTAAAGTCACGGCGCTCCACCTGCAGTACCTTGCGCACATCGTCCGGTGGTATTGCCTGGCTTGCGGCTTCGGGTTTCGCTTCGCTCACATCTTCTCCTGCATCCGCTGCGGCGCGTGGTGCCCGCCGGACAGATCGTGGAACCATGCTGCCACAGAAGCGGCAACGGCGTCCTGCTGTTCCAGCAGGGCAAAATGCCCGGCGCCTGCAATGGCCACAAACCGCGCGTTCGGCATGGCTTCGGCAAGTGCGCGCTGTTTGGCGGCGGGGCAGACTGCATCCTCCTCCCCGGCCACCACCAGCGTTGGTACTGCGATGCCCGCCAGCAGCGGTCGATAGTCACGGCGGCAAAGCGCGGCCTCCGTCTGCGCGTCGAACGCCTCATGTCCCAGCGCCTGTGCCATGTCCGCCAGCAGTTGCTGCAGCGGCGTGTCGCCCTGCGCGGCAGCACCCACGTAGTTCGTCCACAACTCCTGCCGCACGTAGCGCCCATGGCCCAGAACCCGCGCCTGCAGCACGGCCTCCCGCCGGGCTGCGTGGGTGTCCAGCGGCGCTGGCCCGGCGTTCACGTTCAGCAGCGCCATGCCCACGACGCGTTCCGGCGCCAGCAGCGCAAGCTCCAGCGCGAGGATGCCCCCCAGCGAGAACCCAACCAGGGCAAAGCGCTCCGGCGCAAGATGCAAGACGTGCTCCGCCGCTTCCCGCATGCTCGGGCAGTGCGCCGTCATCATCACCGCTGCATCCAGCGGCTCCGGCTCCAGTCGCCGCCGCACTCCCAGCAGCAGCGGTCTGAACACGCGCTCATCGCACAGCGTTCCTGGCAGCAACACCAGTGGCGGCCGTGCACTCTGGCCTCTCAACATACGCCGACCCTAGCACACGCCCGTCGTGCCGCGTCCCTGTCGGACCTGCCGTGTCATTCGTTACAATCGTCTGCGTCCGCGGGTGATGCCAAGTCCCGCGCTGGAGCCTCACCATGCCGCAGTGGACCACCGAAGCCATGACCGCGCGCCTTGTGCGCTACGCCGACCTGCAGCCCTGCCGCACGGCCTTTATCGACACCAGGACACCCGGCTCGACCGAGAAGGAAAACTTCACCATCATCGGCCCCGGCGTCAGCGAGAGCGCCGACCAGTACGTCCACGTGCGCGAAAAGCACGGCTTCAACATCGGCGGCGCGCGCCAGCCGTTCGGCTGTGTCAACTCCCAGCACAGCCACGACACGGCGGAGATCTTCGTGGTGCACAGCGGCCACTGGCGCCTGCACTTCGGGCCCAACAAGGAAGATGGCTCGCTCGACATTGCACCCGGCGACGTCGCGTCCGTCCCCATCCACATGTTTCGCGGCTTCAGCAAGCTCGACGAGGGCAAGGGTTTCCTCTGGATGCCGCTCGGCCAGGACGACCCCGGTAAAGTCACCTGGGCGCCGGCCGTCTTTGAAGCCGCCGCGGACCATGGCCTCAAGCTGGCCAAGGGCGGACGCCTCATCGACACCACCAGCGGCACCCACGAGCTCAAGGACGTGGAGCTCGAAGGCGCCCTCGACAACGAAACCTTGGGCGCCCTCAAAACGCCGCCCATGGACAAGCTGCTGCAATGTGTTGTCCGCGCCGCAGACATGCGGCCCAACCCGGCATCGCCGCTCGCGGCATCGGGTGTCGACGAGGCCGGCGTCATCGTGCCCAGCCCAACCGGCGACCGCTTTCCCGCGGGCCCCATCCAGGGCTGGTGGCCGCACGACCTCAATCTCCGTCGCCTCACCCTGCAAACCGGTGCCTATGTTCCCATGCACGCCCGCAATGAGGTCGAAGTTCTCTTCGTCCAGGCAGGTACCGTCGAGGTGAGCTGGCATGGCGGCGAACTTCTCCTGGGCGCGGGCGACACGCTCTCCGTCCCCGTCGGCCTGCAGCACGCCTTCCGCAACACCGCCTCCGTCCCCGCGGACCTGTTCATCGTTCGCGGCACGGAAGACCCGGCCATGCCGGCCTTCGCCTCCACTCCGATCGCCGTCGAGGAAATGGCGACAGCCTAGCCCAGCCATCCTGCGCTCCAGCACAGACTGCTTGCTGGAGTACCGGACGGCCGCGGCACACGCGAGGCGTCGCCGCAACGAGCCTGCGGCTTCAGCCGCCGAGACCGCCTTTGCCGACACAAGCCGGCCGCAGCCCCCCCAGCACAATGCCGCTAAGCCGCCGGTATCGTCACCGCCAAGACAACCGGCTTCAGCCGCCGAGCTAGCCCAATTGGTGCTGTACAAAGCGGCTTCAGCCGCCGAGTTTCCTCCCTCGGGACCGAAGCCGCGTTTCCCAACAGCAGAGCCTAACGCGTCAGTGCCGCCAGCGTCGCGACCTGCCGTTGATGCCGAATCGCCGCCGCCTTCTGGTGCCCATCCAGACCTTCACTGCCGCTCTGCCGCATTGCCGGCGGCGCCACCGTCATCACGGCACTGTCGTCCAGCCACTGGTGCGTGGCGATCTTGACGTATGAGCCGACCCACAGGCCGCCGGTATAGCGCCCGGCGCCCATGGTCGGCAGCGTGTGATTGGTGCCGACGTTCTTGTCCGAATAGACCACGCTTGCGTTCTCGCCGATGAACAGCGAGCCGTAATTGCGCAGCTTCCCGGCCATGCCATGCGGGTCGGCGGTGTGAATTTGCAGATGTTCGGCAGCAACGTGATCGGAATAGGCG
>CAXUHM010000013.1:39735-98977 GCA_964250935.1 uncultured Terriglobus sp. | reverse complement strand
TTGTTCCGTGCGTCTGCAGGCTGGTGGCGTTTACGGCGTCGTTCAAGTCACTGGTTGCGCCCTGGGCGGCGATCTGCTGCTGCGAAGCCGCCGACATGCTCCCGTAGCCCAGCAGTTGTTAGCTGCGGGAGATAGAAGCCTGCTGCACGGCATACGAAGCTCCGCTGCCGGTGTTGGCCGCGTTCATCCACGTCTGGGTGTTGCCGTAGGTGTTCGCGGACGGAGTGAGCGCCGGCCAGTATGTATTGGGCGACGTGTAGGGACGATAGAGGGTCTGCGGAGCTGTCATCATCTGCTTGGTGAAGTTATAGGCAGAGATGGCCGTCCTCATCTCCTGCAAGGTGTTGGCACTGATGCCGGTCTCCTGCACGAACTGCTGGATCGCGTGAGTTGATTGCGTGGGGTCGAAGACCACGCCGCCGAACTGCGCGTGCGCAGCCGTGGCGATGGTCGCGGATGCGAGTGCTGCAAGTAAGACAAGACGTTTCATGGCCGTGTCCTCCCTTACTGCTTCTTCGGTTGTTGTTGCGGCTGCGGTTTGGCCGGTGGTCGCTGAGTCGCCTTGTTCGGGTCGTAGCTCAGCGCCGAACCGGCCCTGGTGTATGCGGGGGCAATGTTCTTCTGGAAGTTGTGTTCGTACTCGCGCTGGTCGGCTTCGAGCTGACGGCAGGCGGCGGTCTTCTCGCCGCGCTGGAAGCATCGCGTAAGCACTTCGCAAGTCTTCGCGGAATGGCCAGGCAGGCACTTCTTGTCTACGCAGCCGGCGAGCGCAAGCGCAGCGAGCGTGAGAACGGCGAGATTTAATACACGCATGCTTCCTCCTAGAACGTCTGGGGAATAGTGTGGTTGGTGTACGAAGGCAACAGTAAGTCCTGGCTGAAATACACCTTGACGCGATGGCCTTCGCGGATGGTGATGGTGGGCGGTATCTGAATGAAGCGGTCTAGGATAGTGGTCGCGGAGCCAGACAAGGAGCCTGCCGCGTCGCTCGTGAACGCCTGAGAACCGGACGTGCTGATGGTTCCGTCGCCCGCTTCGATCTCGCCCGCCCCGGCAATCACGCCCAAGGCAATGGAAGTCCCGAAGATTTGCAGGTAATGGTTGTTGACCTTGTCCTTGAGCCCTTCTTGGCCGACCTGGTCGAGGCCATGGAATTGATCCAGGTCTGCCGAGTAGCCGTCCGGCATGATGAGCCTATGGAAGACAACCGTCATGCGGCGCTGCTGCTCGAAGCCGGTCGCGCCAATCTTTTTGGCCTCGCCCAATACAATCGTTCCGTCTGGAATGAGTACGTGCTGGTGATCGCGCGAGTAAAAGGGTTCGAGACGAGTACCTTTACAGGGCCAGGCGCGTCACCGTCCAAACGATTCATGAGCACCGTGTCGAGCGTCGTGCCTTCGAAGACAACGTACGGCTGTCCGGCAGCGGCATTCAGGTTCACTTCAGGTGCACGCTTGTCCGCCGCTGCGGTGAAGCAGTAGCTGGCTGTTCTCCCGCTGCTCTTGCCGCCGTGAGGCTTGAGCCCTAGCCTCCGTTCAACGCGGTTGCATAGGGATCGCCCGAGGAAACTTGCACGAGCTGCCCACCGGCCTGCGCCTGCCGCGCCTCGGAAGCTCTCTGCTCCTCTTCTGCTTTACCGTTGTAAGCGAGGTTCGATGCAAAGCGGGAGTTGAAGGCCGATTCGCGCTCCTTGCCCGCAAGTTGCTGAATCTGCTGCTGCTCGGATGTTAGCTGTGCCTGCCCGTTCGCTGGCTGGCCCGGCGTGTACGGCTGCGGAGGTGGTAAGGTCGGTTGTCCATTTGCCGAATACTGAGCCGCAACTTGCTGCTGTGCAGGCGTCTGTGCTGCGGCGAGCGCGGCGGCCATCTGCTGGTCCTGCTGCTGCTTTTGTTGTTCCGCGGAAAGCTGGCTTTGCAGGTCGGCCACGTTGTTCGCGGTGTTGTCCTGCACGAACGGCTGTGGCGGCGTGCCCTTCGCCGGTGTGTTTCCGGGCGTCTTCTTCTTGGAATTGAAGAAGCTCGCAAAGATGAGCAGCGCAATCGGCCAATGAACCGGCTGGCTCATCGACTGGAGCTAGCGGCCCGGTCCTCGCCTTCGCTGCTAGGTGCTACATCGTGCGTTTCAAACTTGTGGCGAATCGAATAGACGGTTGCACATCAACTTCAGCGAGCTCCCGCATGTAGACGTCGGTTGTTGTGGCTACGCGTGAGTGCCGCATCCTCCCTTGCACGTGCTTCACTGTTCCTTTCTCCCAGCCAGCATTGCGATCGTGCGCCGAATGACCTGGAACTTGAGCTTCGGCAGACCAAGCCCGTCGTTAGCTTGTGCAGGACCCGCTTGCGATAGTTGTGGGTCCACGAACCAGCCATCCCGGTCCGAAACAGAGCCTCCTGACTTTGAAGCAGGAAATGAACCATCAACTGTTCCGTTGATAAATTTCGATGAGGGCCACCCCGAGTCGTGCGGTTTGGGCACGCATTACGGCCATGAAACGTACGGTCAGTCAGTACAGAGTGCATTAGTTGATTTACAGGCCTTGGAGCCAGATGCTGAGTTATGCGGGCCCGAGAAGCCGGTCCGCGTAAAACGGCCCGGCCTTTCGGAACACTTCCAGACATAGGTGTACAGACGTCCGTAAGAAGTCTTTTCGCATCACTGCGGAACCAGTACAAATGCTACGCAGGGACGCTTAGACCTTCGGCAGTTACAACAGTCTTCTCGCGAGTGACAGCCGTAAGTGCGCGGCCGCCTTTGCCGACCCAACTGGTTGTCCACCTGCGTGAGACCACACGCAGCATGATAAGTACAAGCACAGCGAACGCAGCATAACCTGCGAATCCTAGCGCGTACGATCCTGTGTGCTGCTTTGATTGGCCGAGAACATTGGGCAGGATTGATCCGCCCAAAGCGCCAATCTCACCGATCATGCCACCGGCAATGGCCGTCGTAATGGGCCAGCGCAACGGCACCATTTGAAAGGTTGCACCGTTACCTGCGCCCAAAGCCGCGAAGCACAGCATGAACAAAGCTGTCGTCGTGGTCAGTGAGGGCGAAGACGTTAGACCAAACAGGCCAGCGATAGCGATCAGGAAGACAACGGACAGCGTGGCGATGCCACCCACCTTATCCGCAAACCAGCCGCCCACCACCCGTGTCAGGCTGCCTGTCAGCGTGGCTAACATGGTCAGCGTGCCTGCCTGCACCTTGGTAATGTGAAACTGTGACACGAACAGCGACGGCAGGAAGGTCGACAGGCCGATGAAGCCGCCAAAGGTGATGATGTAGACCATGTTGAAGTACCAGCCGTCAGCCTCGACCAGGCACGTCAGGTGTTCGCCTAAGGTCTGGTGCTCAGTGTCCGGTGGCTCTTTCGCGAAGAAGATCATCCAGCAATGGCAGTAGCATGCAGCACGCGGCAAAGCCGTAAACGTGCTCCCAGCCATGCGCCCGGGCAAGCCGTGGAGCGAAGAAAGCGGCCAGCGCCGTGCCGCTGTTGCCCGCGCCTGCAATGCCCATCGCCAGGCCCTTGTACTCTTTCGGAAACCAGCCGGACCCTAGTGAAAGCGCCACACCGAAGCTAGCGCCAGCGATGCCAAGCAGCACGCCCATCGCCAACACGTTGCTGAAGGTGTGCACAAACAGGTAGCCGTACAGTAGGGCGGCGATGATGCAGCTCATCTCAACGATGGCCGCGGATTTGCGGCCGATATACTGGCTGAGAACGCCAAGCGGAAAGCGCATGAGCGCACCGGCAAAGGTGGGCACAGAGACCATGAGGCCGACCTGCCCGGGCGACAGGTGAAAGCGCTCGGTGATGAAGGGCGCCATTGCTCCGTTTAAGACCCACACGGCGAACGAGAAATCGAAGTAGAGAAAAGACGCTAACAGGGTCATCGGATGACCCGACTTCAGAAACATTTTGGCGCTGGCCATTGAAAACACTCCTGGAAATGAATGGTGTGCAAGGTGCTGCCGTACAACGGGCATCATTGGGCGCTTCGTTTCATGGGAGGCACACGTCGTGGTGTTCCTGCATGTACAGCGCCGCGGCGGATCGTGGCCGCGTAAGGCAAAGCATTCAGGCGTGGCTGTAGCGTTCGATCCGCACGGCGCACTGCTTGAAATTGGGCTCGCGGCTGATGGGGTCAAAGGCACCCAGCGTCACCAGGTTAGAATTCCGTTCGGCAAAGTGGAATGGCATGAACACCTGGCCGGGCGCGATGATGCCGGTGATGCGCAGTTCCACATCAGGGACCTTGCTCCTGCGCGAGACCACGGTCACACGATCGTGCTGCCTCAAGCCCAACCGCTCCGCATCCAGCGGGTTGATCTCGAGCCACGCGTTTGGCACCATGGCGTGCAGCATGGGCACGGCACCTGTCTTGGTGCGGGTGTGCCAGTGCTCTACCGTGCGGCCCGTGTTCAGGATCATGTCGTATTGGCTGTCCGGCTGCTCCGTGAATGGCAGGCACGGCACGCAGTGCAGCAGCGCCCTGCCACCCTCGCGCGGAAAGATCCCGTCGGCGTAAAGGCGCTCCCCGCCCCATTGCATGCCGCCATTCTCCTCAATCTGCTGCCAGGTGAACGGTGAGTAGTCACACAGACGGCCAGCGGAAACGTGCTGCCATTCCAGCCACGCATCATGGGTCGTCTGCCACCCCGGGTACAGTTCGTCCTGCACACCGAGCTGTTCCGCCAGCGCCATGAATATGTCGAAATCACCACGTGCGTCGCCCGGTGGTGCAATAAAGGCATTCGCCTTGCTGATCCGCCGCTCGCTGTTGGTGTAAGTACCTTCTTTTTCGCCCCAGATGGCGGCAGGCAGCACCAGGTCCGCGTAGTCGCTGGTGGGCGTAGGGAAAAAGCCGTCCTGCACCACAATGAATTCTGCAGTGTTGAGTGCCTGTTCCAGCAGCTTTGCATTGGGAAAGCTCACCACTGGATTTGTCGCGATGAACCACAACGCGCGTACCTGCTTGGCGACGGCGGCTTCGATGATGTCGGGGTAGGCGAGGCCGCGCGTGGCGGGAATGCGATCCAAGTCCAAGCCCCATAGCCTTGCAAGGTCGATGCGGTCCGCTTCGGACTCGTACTTGCGATATCCGGGCATGGACGACGCAAACCCTGCCTCGCGCGTGCCCATGGCATTGCACTGGCCCGTGATCGAAAACGGTGCCGCGCCGCTGCGGCCAATATTGCCCGTGATCAATGCCAGGTTGTTGATGGCTGCTACTGTGACTGAGCCCTGCGTGGAGTGGTTCACGCCCATGGTCCAGCCGATAAAGCCGCTCTTCGCCTCGCCGTACAGCCGCGCCACGCGCTCAATCGTCGCGACCGGCAGGCCCGTCACTTCGCTGACATGCTCCGGGTGGAAGTCCGCTACAAAGGAGACGAACGCTTCGAAGCCTTCTGTACGCGTGTCGATGTAGGCGCGGTCGACGAGGCCATCACGCAAGAGAATGTGTGCGATGCCGTTGAGCAGCGCAATATCGGACCGAGGCTTCACCGGCAGGTGAATATCGGCGAGCATAGCCGTTTTAGTCACCCGTGGGTCGGCGACTATGAGAACTTGGCCTGACTTCTTATGGAGCCGATTGCACAGGATGGGGTGATTGTCGGCGATGTTGGAGCCGACCAGCAGGACGACGTCCGCCGCTTCCAGATCGTCATACGAGCCTGGCGGCCCATCGCTGCCAAAGCTCAGCTTGTAACCAGACACGGCAGAGGCCATGCACAGGGTGGTGTTGCCGTCGTAGTTGCGCGAGCGGAAGCCAAGCTGCACCAGCTTGCCCAGCGTGTAGAACTCTTCTGTCAGCAGCTGGCCCGTGCCGATTACGCCCAGCGTCTCGCGCCCATGCTCCGCTTGCAGGGCCGTAATACGCGACACCATCGTGGCTAGTGCCTCGTCCCAGCTCACGGGTTCCAGTGGCGAATGGCGTCCGTTACGCCGGAGCATCGGAGTGGTGGCGCGGCCTGGCGCACGCACAATGTGGTGCTCGCTCAGCCCCTTGGGGCACAGCTTGCCACGATTGACGGAGTGGTTGGTATCACCACGCACCGCCACGGGCAGGCCGTTGCGCGTGCCTACCAGCATGCCGCAGCCTACAGAGCAGTAGCCGCAGGTAGTCCTGGTCCATGTGTCCGCCACACGCGACTCGGAGATATAGCCGAAGCGCGGGTCCTCTGTGTAAGCATATTTCTTTTGCGCCGTATCGATGCCGAGTGCGCGCTTGATCCTCAGGAGCCAGGAGAGTTGCTCGTGCGAGGAAGCGTCCGCGACTGACGCGTCGGGAGTGTTGCGGACCGAGGTTGAGCGAAGCCGCTTCATGCGTGGCTCCGCGCCGGGCTCTTAATAAACGTGAGCGCCATGCTAAGAGGCACCACAGAAACAAAGAACAGGTAGCGGCCCATCGCAACGGCAGCCACTGCCGTGATCAGGGCCAGCAGCGGAAGGGGCGCGGCTAGGAAGATCCCCGTGGCTGCCGCGGACAGCAGGGAGAGTGCCACAATCCACCAAAGCGCCTCGCCGCGCAGCAGGTTGTACGACGCGCGCGACTCGAAATTCAGTGAGCGGCGTAGGCGTAGGATGCGCACCATGTGATTTGCGGCCCAAAGTGCTGCAATGACAACCGCCGGGCGGGCGTCAAGAGGCGTGACGGCATGGCCCAGGTGCAGATTGAAGTGCTGCAGCAACACCGCCAGCGCGGACACCGGCGCCTGCATGACGGCAGGCAGAACGGACCCGATCAGCGCGGCGGACAGGAGGAAGTCTAGCGGCGTGTGCACGGTATTCCATGACGGGCGCGCCTTTACCAGGTAGATGTACGCGCTGGCCAGCGTGCCCATCAGCCCGGAGATGACACCCACGATGGCGGCTGGCGTGACGATACGTGCGGCTAAGGTGTAGCCGAACACCGCAGCCCACGATGCCGCGGCGCACAGCGCGATGCTCGCGAAAAACAAGGAGAAGCACACCACTTCGCGGCTAAGCCATGAGCGCCGCCACATCTTCATGGCGCGCCAGGCGTAGGCGGGCCGGCCAAGGTGAAAAACGGAGACGTTGAGCGCAAACGCGGTGAGCAGGACCAGAAGCGTGATGTGCAGGGTGTCCAGCGCGCCACGCACAACCAGCACCGCCAGTGCGCCAAAAGTGGCCTGCATGGTCGTCGTCATCAGCACCAGCGAGGGGTGCGCGTGCTCCAGCGGCACCATGCAGTTATCCACGCGATTCAGCCAAGCGGTGCTGTTCTCCGGCAAGGTCAACCGCGTCGTTGAAATCGTCTGTCCTGCCGGCGGCAGGCCCGGCGACTCTGCAGCGGCGTAGTTCTTGCGCCACTCGATCTTGTTGACAATCTCGATCTCGATTGCGTTCTCAGGGCATGCATTGACGCAGGCCGGTTCCAGGCCCGCGGCAAGGCGACCGCGACACATGTCGCACTTACCCACCACGCCACGCTCCGGGTTGAACACCGGCACGCTGTACGGGCAATTCCACACGCAGTACTGGCAGCCGATGCAGGCATCTGTAGAGTGCAGCACAATGCCTGTCACGGGGTCTTTGGTATAGGCGTTAACCGGGCAGCCTTTCAGGCAATCGGCGCTCAGGCACTGGTTACAACCCATGGAGAGATAGCTGCGCTGGGTGTCCGGGTAGGTACCACCTTCCAGTTCGCCTACGCGCCTCCATTTGATGTCGGACGGATTGCCGTTCTGCTCATTGCAGGCCACCTCGCACGAGCGGCAGCCGATGCACTTGGTCATGTCGAAATGGAAGCGGTACTGCTCACCTTCTTCAAGCGGTCGCGTTGGAATCAGCAAGTCCACCATCTGCGCCGACGCGCCACCTTCGAGCAGCGTCATGCGCACCAGGTCGGTGCTGTCGGTTTCCATCGCGCGTTCATGCAGTGGCAGTGGCATCGTCAGGGGCTGATTTCTCGGTGCGGTTTGGTCGTTCAGTACACGTCGCGGTGGTAGCGACGGTCATCGTGTAGTTGCGAAACAAAGTCTCTTGCTGCGTCAGGTTCCATGGTCCCGTGCTGCGCTACTACGTCGTGCAGGGCTGCATCCACGTCTTTTGCCATGCGGCTGGCATCACCGCAGACGTAAATTTGTGCGCCGTCGTTCAACCACCGCCACAGTTCAGCGCCGTGTTCCTTCATGCGGTCCTGCACATAAATTTTGTGCGCCTGGTCGCGCGAAAATGCGGTGTCCAACCGCGTGAGATGGCCACTATCGGTCATGCGTCGCAGCTCTTCGCAGTACAGGAAGTCATTCTGCGCACTCCGCTCGCCAAAGAAGAGCCAGTTACGTCCTTTTTGACCGAGTGCCTGCCGCTCGTGCAAAAACGAACGGAATGGCGCGATGCCCGTGCCTGGTCCAATCATGATCATGGGCACGTCTGCGGCGGGCAGGCGAAACTTCTTGTTGGGCTGGATGTAGATGGGCACGCGCGCACCTATCCCCACACGGTCGCTCAGCATGGTGCTGGCGACGCCGCCGCGCTCACGGTTGTGCGAGCGATATCGCACCACGGCAATCGTGCAGTGCACCTCGCGGCCATGAACCGCAGGGCTGGACGAGATGCTGTACAGCCGTGGCGCAAGACGCGGCAGCATGGCTACCAGCTCAGCGGGTTCGGTGACCGCGCCGGGGTAGCTGTACAGCAGGTCCACAAGACCACGGTCGTACATAAAGGCGTCTAGGTGTACGGCCTGCTCGGGCACGAGCAGCGTTAGCAACTCCTTCGCGCCGGTCTTGTCTGCGAAGTGGTGCACCATGTTGCGCGAAAGGCGCGTCGGCTGGAGATGCTGCATCAGGGCTTCGCGCACAATAACGCTGCCCAGCTTTGGAAGCTCGACCGTGCTGTCGCCGCCAAACGGAAGCAGCGACAGTATCTCGTCTACCAGCGCGGAATCGTTCTGCGCGATGACGCCGCAGGCATCACCCGCCTGGTAGTGCATAGCGCTATCTTCGAGCGCCAGACTAAGGTGCATGGTCAGCTTGCTGCTAGTGTCCCTGGTGAGCGGTGTGCGTTCCCGAATGGGCGCGAAATGCGGGTTTTCGCGCGTGTGGACCTGCTCCGGCCCGGACGCCGCGTGTGGCGCCTGCGACGCCGTGGAGCTGTCAATCTGGATTGAGACATTCGACTCGTCGTGCTTGTGCGACAGATGCTGCCCGAGGTCTTGCACCCACTTGGCGAACGGCTCGTCCACGTCTACGTCCGATTCCACGCGCGAGAGAAAGCGTGTGGCGCCCAGCGCCTGCAGGCGCTCATCCAAGTCAATGCCGAATTTGCAGAAGTGTTCGTAGTGCCGGTCGCCCAATGCGAGAACAGAGTAGCGGAGCGTCTTCAGTTCGGGCGCAAGTTCACTGAACAAGGCGTCGCGAAAGGCAACTGTGCCCTCCGGTGGATCGCCCTCGCCGTAGGTGCTGGTTATGAACAGCGCATTTTGCTGCGCGGCAAGCTGCGCTGGTGCCGTGTTGTCCAAAGACGCAATCTCTGCAGTGTGACCCTTCGCCTTTAAATCCTTGGCCAGCTTTTTGGCCAACCGCTCCGCCGTGCCTGTCTGCGAGGCAAAGTAGACCATAAACTTCAGCGACGTTGGAGCCGCAGCCGTGGCCTGTGGCGCAGATGAAAAGAGACCGGCAAGGAAGCCGTTGAGCCACGCACGCTGCTCCGCGTTGAAAGGCGCATTCTCGGGGATCAGGGGAACGCTCATGCCGATGCTGTCTCCATCGCACACATCCCACGCAACTGCTCTACCGTGTGCCGCCTTGCAAAATGGAGGAAATCCTCGTCACCGCCGCGCAACTGCTGAAAACTCTCCACAAGCGCGTGCAGCGCGGGCTGCACTTCGCTCCAGCGCATGGCGGGGAACAGCTCCCGCGCCAGTGCCTGGTTATTGTCCGCGCCGCCGCCGAGATTTACCTGGTAACCCTCGCCGCCATCCACTTTCACACCCATCAGGCCGATGTCTCCGATGTAGTGCTGCGCGCAACTGTTCGGGCAACCCGTCACGTGCAGGTTGAGCGGCTGCGCGATCGCAAACGCGCTATCGATGGATCGCGCCAACTCCAGCGCGTGGCCTTTGGTATCGGTCGCAGCAAAGCGGCAGCCACGACTACCTGTACAAGCCACGGTTCCGCTGAGCAGACGACCTGCCTCCCACTCCAACCCGGCAGAGCGGAGTGCCGCCTTGACGGCGTCCAGCTTGTCTGTGGGTAGGTTTGGAATCAGGAGGTTCTGCCACACGGTCAGCCGGAGTTCGCCGCTGCCGAACTGCTCTGCAATTTCCGCCACCGTGCGTGCCTGCGCGCTCGTCAGCCAGCCTACGGGGACGACCACGCCGATATAGTGCAGATTCGGCTGCACCTGCGCGTGTACGCCAAGGTGGCTCGCACGATCGACGGGCCCGCGCGGTTCGCACTCGGCTGCGGGAAAACGAATGATCGGGAAAGCCAGCCTTTTGACAGTCTCATCGAGAAATTTCTCAACGCCCCAGCGGTCGATCAGGTACTTCAATCGAGCCTTCTTGCGGTCGGTACGGTCGCCATGTTCGGCGAAGACGCGGACCATCGCCACCGCCACCGCCACCAGCTGCTCCGGCAACAGCAAGAGGCCGCTGTCTGTCGCGAACTGCTTGTGCCCGGTGATGCCACACAGCAGTACCCGGAAATACACGCCGGGAGGCACGCTGCGGCCCTCCGCCACCCGCACCGCCGTAAAGCCGATGTCGTTGGTGTCGGCCAGCGCGGAGATGCTACCACCATTATCGAACGCGATATTGAACTTGCGCGGCAGGCCGAACAGGTCGCGGCTGTTTGTATGGAAGTTCTGCATGGCGTCCGCGTACGGCTGCACGTCGATCAGCTCCCTAGGGTCCAGGCCGGAGATGGGTGACGCAGTAAAATTTCGGAGATTGTCCGCGCCAGACCCACGCGAAGTCATGCCCATTCTCTGGATCGTGTTCAGCACATCGACGATACTGCGCGGTGGGAGCTCGCGAATTTGGACGTTGGCACGCGTCGTCAGGTCCAGCCGACCGGAGGAACTCCAGTCGTCGGCCATCTTTGCCAGGCCGCGCAACTGCGCCGCCGTCAATAGGCCACCCGGCACGCGCATCCGAAGCATGAAGCTGTCCTGCGCGGGTGCAACGTAGAAAAGGCCGAAACTCTTAAAGCGGTAGCGGAATTCTTGCTCTGGCATCTTGTTCTCCGCGGCATGCTGGAGAAGATCGTCCCATGCGTCCAGCGGGTTGCGCTGGTACTTCCACAGCTCTTCCGCGCACAGATCGCTGACGGGCGTACCCCAAAAAGTCGGCTCCGCCTCGGCAGGCGTGGCGAGATTGGTAACACCTGCGCCGGGCTCATAGGTCAGCGTGCCATTCGCGGTTTCTCCCGCAAATGGCGTACGCTGCATGGCTCCCGCAAAAAAACCCTGCAGGTACTGCTTCTGTTCCGGCGAAAAACCGGCGGCGGAAACGTTCGGTTCGGGGACGTCGAGCACGCGAGAAACCTCATCGGAAGCCGTGTTGCGTTGCGCGTGAGGGAGGGAGTGAGTGAGTGCTTGCAGCGACCGCCACCGCTCAAGACCAGGCAGGCGAGCGAGCGCAGAGATCTGCGTCATCCCAGGCTCGTCACGGAGCAGGCAAGAATAGATTGTGATTGAACTGACGGTGTGAATTGCCTGCCAAGGGCGGCATGGACCTGGCAGCGCATCCTGCGTGTGTGAAGTGACTGTAACGCGAGGCCAACTCCAACGCAAGTGCGGAGTGCGGCCCAGCCTTCAACGCGCATTGGCAAGGCAGTAAAAACCGCAGTATTCTGAGCAAACATCACAAGGCCGTATCCGCGCGTCCTGTTGCAACCAGGAGGAGAGAGATTTATGCCTCACGCTAGCTTCGACGGCCTTCGCGTTCTCTCGCTTGAATCTCGACGCGCGCGCGAAGTGGAAAAGCTGATCCGGACTTACAACGGAGTGCCTTTCGTGGTGCCCGCCATGCGCGAGATACCGCTGGCGACCAATACGGCTTGCCTGGAGTTTGGTCACGCGCTACTGCGGGACGAGTTCGACGCTGTGCTGTTCCTGACCGGCGTAGGCGTGCGGACCATGATGAGGACGCTGGAAACCAGCTTCGACACTGTTGCGATCCTCGCGCGCTACGCCGAGTCAAGGTGCTATCACGCGGCGTGAAGCCCCAGAGTGTGCTGGCAGAACTTGGTGTGCCTGTGTTCGCCAGTTGCCCTGAGCCGGCAACCTGGCGTGAGGTGGTCGGCGTCATTGACGCTGTGCTGGGCGAAAGCGCGGCATCCATGCGCCTGGCCGTCCAGGAGTACGGCGCCACCAACCCGGAGATGATCGCCGAGTTGGTGCAGCGCTTTTCGGCTGTGACCAAAGTGCCGGTCTATCAATGGGCGCTGCCGCACGACTTGGCACCACTGCGCGAAAGCGTACTTGCCATCATTCACGGCAGTGTGGACGTGGTGCTATTTATGACGGCTGTGCAGGTGCTCCACCTGTTCCAGATTGCCGATGAAATGGATGTGGCGGCGGACCTGCGCAGGGCATTTGAGTCGGTGGTGTGCATCTCCGTCGGCCCCACGACGAGTGAAGAACTGCTGCAGCACGGTTTGAAGCCGGAATTTGAGCCGTCGCGCCCGAAGATGGGCTTCTTGATCAACGAGGCCGCGCAGTACAGCGGCCGTGTGCTGGCGACCAAGCGCACCCCGCGCCCGCCCGCAGAGCGCGGCACCGCAATGGAAGAGCCTTTGTTCGAGCGGGTACGCAGCGTTAGCAGGCCCGGCGTGCGGCAGGTCGCTGCGATGACCAGCACCATGGCCGGATTTAAGGACGGCCTTGCCCCGCTCGACATCCTGCACGAGATCAGTAGCCGTATCGCGCTTGCCGATCCGCTGCACCTAGTGCTGGAGCGCATCCTCAACTTCGCATGTGCCGTGATTCCTTGTGATTCGTGTTTCGTGTACACGGTAGAAGGTGACAAGCTGCTTCTGCGAGCCAGCAAGAATCCGCACGCCGAGGTTGTGGACAAACTCAACGTAGAGGTAGGGCAGGGCGTCACCGGGTGGGTGGCGCAGCACCGCGAGTCCGTTGCGCTGTCACAGCACGCGTCGCTAGACCCACGCTTCACGCCCTTTGCCGCACTGCCGGAAGACGCTTTTGAAGCCATGCTGTGCACGCCCTTGATGTGTGCCAGCCGCGTTGTAGGCGTCATTACCGTGCAGCACCGCCACACCTACGTGCATACCGACCTGCAGAAGCGTCTGCTGGCAACATTGGGTATCGTTGTCGGTGCGGAGATCGAGCGGGCCCGGCTGGAAACGGAGAATTCTGAGCTGAGTAATCGGCTGGAGACGCGCAAGGTGGTCGATCGCGCAAAGGGCATCTTGCAGCGCGACCTGCACTTGACCGAAGACGAAGCGTATCGCACTCTGCAAAAGGAAAGTCGCCAGCGCCGCCGCACCATGCGAGACATAGCCGACGCAATCCTGCTTTCTGATGAACTGCGGTCGCAGTCCTAAGGGAAACGCAAACCAACTGCCGTTGCACTTTGCTTGAAGCGCTGATAGGGTCGACTAATCCGAATGGCCTTGTGAATGATCTGACCTTTGGGAGCGGCTCCCTGCTTGAGCCCTCCGCGTCAGCATTCGCCTGACCCCGACTCACACCCATACTGCTGCGCCTTACTGCCGCCCTCGTCTGCGCGGGCTCGCACAGGCCAATGCGCTCTACCCGGAGATTTGCCATGAAGCGTCACGCGCACATGATCGCGTTCTGCACCCTTTCCATGACGCTCCCCTTGGTCAGCCAGACCCCGACAACACCAGCAGCGCGGCCCTCAGCTCCGGCCTTACCTGTCCTCGTACTTGCACCCGTTCCTGCGTCCGCCGCGCTAGCGACCAGGAAGCCCGTCGTCACCGTATACCTGCGCGAACGTGGCAATGCCACGCAATGGTTCAGCGCGGTCCCCGGTGCAGAGACGTATGCGCACGGTGATTCACTGTTGCGCATCTCGCTGGCGCAGCGGCTGAAGCATTTCGACTATCAGGTAGAGATGAGCAACAGCGCGGAGCTTGCGCTGCCGCGGGACGCTGTCTCGACCATTGCGGCACAGGGACAGCTTGGCCTGGGTGGCACGTACTACGCCGCGAATAACAACAACCCCCTACCCGCGGCAGCATCATTCAAAAGCGGCTTCCTGAGATACCACTTCAAGAACGACACGAATGTCGCTCGCATTGGAAGATTTGAGTTTTTCGACGGGCAGGAGACGACGCCCAAAAATACAGCGCTGGGCTGGCTGCAGACCAACCGCATCGGCCAGCGGCTCATTGGCAACTTCGGATGGTCCAATGGCCAGCGCTCTTTTGATGGCATTGATGCAAAGGCAGGCGGCGCCAACTGGGACCTGACCGTCATGGGAGGCCGCGCGACCCAGGGCGTTTACAACATGAACGCCAACCAGGAACTGGGCGTCGACATTCAGTACCTTGCATACTCACGCTACGTGAGCAAACAGCGAGTGTTGTTTCGCGGCTTTGGCATCGGCTATCACGACGCACGTACTAGCTTGACCAAAACTGACAACCGCCCAGCCACCATACGCGCGATGGATCATAAGAACATCCGGATCGGCACCTATGGCGGAGATGTGGTGGCTGCGGTGCCGGTGGGCAAACAGACCTTCGACCTGCTGGTGTGGGGCGCGGGGCAGAATGGCCACTGGGCCTCCTAGACCACAGCGCAGGCGCGATTGCCGTAGAGGGTGGGCTGCGGCTGGAGACCGTGCGTACCAAGCCATGGCTGCGTGGCGGCATGCTGCGCTCCACCGGTGACAACAACAACGCGGACGGCACGCACAACACCTTCTTTCAGATCCTGCCAACACCGCGGCCCTACGCGAGGTTTCCGTACTTCAACATGATGAACCAGAAAGACGAGTTCATCATGCTGATCGACAAGCCTTCGCCGCGGCTGGAATTGCGCACCGACCTGCACTTTCTGCAACTCACCGCGCCCACGGACTTTCTGTATAGCGGTGGCGGCGCGTTCGACAATAAGGTCTTCGGTTACACCGGGAAGCCGGGTAACGGGCACGGCAGTATGAGCTCGCTCTACGACATCAGCGCAGATTATGCCGTGAATCCTAAGATCTCTATGACGGCGTACTACGCACACGCATTTGCAAAAACACAGCTCACCACCATCTACCCAAACACGCGCGATGCGAACTACGGGTACATTGAACTCACTTACAAGCTGAGCAGAACGATTCACTGATGGAACGCGCGCTCTGAAAGAGCGGGAAAGCATTCACAAAACAAATGTGCTGAAGAGGCCAGGCAAGGGTGCTGGTCAGGGAGTTGCTGCAGCTCTGGAACGGCTCCGCGAAGAGAGCCGGGTCTCGGATGTGCGTTGCCAGGAGGCTCTATGGTAGGCCGGGGCTTGTGACGGCATCGGCTGGACTCGCACTCCTTATCGTCCTGCGAGCCTTGATCTCCGCCGAGGGGATGTATTTTGCGACTTAGATTGTGCTGCTTCCTGGAGTCGCGTTGTTCGCCGGTTCATTCCTGAACCGATACACCATAAGCAACTATCAGGAACGATTGCCGAAGGAACAACACTCCCTCGATGACTTGCGCTCGCGTATAATTAGGTCTACATTGTGTACTAATGATTGGTGAGTTCGAATACCTAATTCTCTCGGCTACCGCTCGCCTCGGCGAGAACGCCTACGGCGCGGCCATTCGAAGGCTGATCGCAGAAGCCGGCAAAGCGGCATCAGTCGGCGCGCTCTACACCACCATCGACCGCCTTGAGCAAAAAGGCCTGGTCCGGACATGGATGGGCGATCCGACGCCGCAGCGCGGCGGAAGAGCAAAGCGCATGGTGCTGATTACGTCCACAGGTACGCGGGAAGCGAAGGCCTTCTACGATGCCGTTATGATTGTCAGCCGCGATGTTGCCTGGGTGACGCGATGAACTTCTCCACGCGCTTCCTCGACTGGGTTTCGCGCTTCCTCGAAGAGGATGACAGGGAAGCCGTACTTGGGGACATGGCGGAGGTAGGTGCTGGACTAGCGACTTCCACCCTTAGCATCGTCGATGTTGTGCTGCGCAGAGAGTTGGCGGGTTGGCGTTCCTGGACCCCCTGGTTCACATCCATCGGAGTGGTCCTGCCCTGTGTGCTTTCGCTCATCGTCGTTGCGAAGAACTTTGCCGATGGGAGTGCAATTTATCTCTGGCTGTTCGCAAACAACAGCGATGTGGAGCTTCTTCGGCAGCCGGGTTTCTGGTCCGGACTAGGAGATTGCTTGCCGCTGCTCATCGTTCCGGCCGTAGCCGTCCTGAGTTGGTCCTGGTGCTCCGGATACGTGATTGGGGCCGCATCTCGCCGAACGCGCAGGTCGAGTGGCATTCTGGTTTGCGTGCTTATACTTTTTGCTCTCACGGGTTGGACGCCGTCCGTGCCGCATGCGGTGATCTCTGAGCAGGCACGGGCGTTCCTTGGAAATGCAGCAGTCTTCCGCAATGAGTTCTATCGGGATGTCCTTCCAAGACTCATCCTCCTCGCTCTAGTGTTGTTTCCCGTCCTGCGCGGCATCCATGACGCCCAGAAAATGGCCTTGTCGGCTGACTGGGCGCGGTTGATCTCGTCATCGGTGCTTGGAATAGTGGTGCTTTCGCTGGCGGCGCAAGCACTGTATCCCGGCCCACATACTGCACCCTTCTTTAGAGTCGGTCTCGTCGGCATGATTGCATACGTTTTGTCCTCTCAGCAGCAGCGGCTGCGGAGTTCACGCTGGGTCATCGGAGGAGGCCTATGAACACAATCAAAGCACTGTTGGCAGGTCTGCTCTTTCCCGCGATTGCCTCTGTCGGTAGAAGTCCCGAGTGCCATGCGCAAGTAGCCGCAGCGAATGAAGAATTCGTAACACAGACCGAGAGGGCACAAGCACCCGACTTCCAAGTCACCGATGTATACGGCAAACAGGTCACGTTATCGAAATACACTGGACGTGTGGTTCTATTAGACTTCTGGGCAGTGAACTGCGGTGGTTGCAAGCTGGAGATCCCCTGGTACGTCGAGTTCGACTCCAAATACAAGAATTCCGGTCTTTCGCTGATCGGACTGGACATGTATGGCGAGAGCCCCAACGTGATCAAGCCCTTCATGCAGAAGGCGAAGATGACGTACCCAGTTGCCGTCGGAACGGACGCGCTTGGTGAACGGTACGGTTTGAAAGAGATGCCGCTCACGCTGCTGATCGACCGGAAAGGCCGGATTGCTCTTTCCCACGCAGGTGTGGTCAATCGAGCTGCTTTCGAACGTGACCTTCAGCGGCTTCTAGCAGAGTAGCTGTCGTCCGATGCAGGACACGTTGAAGGATGGAGCTGCAAAGCAACGCACGGATTGTGTTTCGCTGCATGGGGTAATCGCCAAAGAATGACGCTTCTGCTACTGGCGCTCGCCTGCCGATTCGGTCAGAAGGGACGTGGACAATGATGGGCATTCGGCTACTCCCCACAGTCTCGAGTATGTGGACTCTAAATGTCCGTCACGTTCGGTGGATTCTAAAGCTGCATCACGGGAACGTCCACACGTGATAAGCAGCGCGCTTACGAGGACTAACGTCAATAGCGCGAGGACTGCGCGCTATCACGTCTGTTTAAACTGTATTGGATGAACTTGCTCAAACCAGATGCTTCTCAAAGAAGGCCAACTTTTGCTCAGGTGAAAGCAGTTTGTGAACAGATTGCGTTAGAGCTACGACCTCTTCTCGATCCTGGGATGATTTCTGTGCTGACGCGATTACGTGACACCTATGCAAATGGTGGAGCTCTTTTCGCCTCCTTTCAAGTGGGTACCAGCGAGATCTTCGACTGGTTTGCATCCAGAGAACGTCTAGTAGAATTCGGCATTTTGAGGCAGTTGCTCGACCGAAACGAGGTGAGGAGCGCTCTGCCTAAGTTGAGTATCGAAGCTCTGCGCCCTGATGATCCCTCGCTTGTCGTACACGCGCTGAAAAAGTTTGGACCCATTGACGACAGCTTTGCTGTTCACGGTATCGGAGAAGACACCGAAGTAGGAAACAGGGGCTATGAAGGCGAGCTTCAATGGACGAGCCCGTTTCTCTTTGATGGGGAGTTGGCACGGAAGCTTTACACGGGCGGCTGTTACACACGGCCTGAAGGTAACGGGAGTTCTGAGAAGGAGCGCTCGTTAGCGTTCTGTGAGGCACTCTTCGGTTCCCGCTTTGCCGAGATTTCGTATTACGCAACTCATAGTCCCTGGACCCCGTGGTTTGGCAATATCAGTGAGGGCCTGGATTGGACTGCGATTCTATTTGATCGGCGAACTCGCATACTTTCCGTTCTTGTGACGACTGATAGTGACTAAGGTCGGAGTCGGGCATGACGCGACTTGGCGACAAGCTTTTGTGGCCGGTGACTCCGTCTTCCACGGCCCGCAACTCGTCTTCATCAATAAGATCTCTTGCGTCAGCCTTAGTAGGTTCGATTTCGCTTAATGCTCTGCGCCTTGCTGGGTTGCTTCGGGAATGTAGAAACGGCAACGGGCACAGGCCATCCGATGCGGGCACCGGTCGAAGAAGTCGTAGGAGCCAAATGGCCTTGTCCCAAGCCGTGGGTTTTCCGGGCTCGTCGGGTGTGCTTCCGCGTTTGATCGCATCTTTCCGTATCAGCGATGCATTAGGTCTCTTTACTCCGGCCCTTTTCCATCCTGTGCGCTCTTCCTGTTTGTCGGCTTGTTTGCTCCTTCTGCTTGCTTGTTGCGCAACAGTCTGGCGACCCCGCTCTACAAGAAGCCTAAAGTCCACTTCGCTGACGGCCGCTGATACGCTACTTCAGGCAGTTCTCGTCATCGGAGATTCGTCGAAGTCATACTCTGGCACGGTCTAAGTCTGGTGGTCTGCAGCGGCCCTTTACCGCGTTGTGCTGACACCATCCTTTCGCAAAATCAAATCGTGAATGGACCGCCG
This sequence comes from uncultured Terriglobus sp., assembly GCA_964250935.1. GTDB lineage: Bacteria > Acidobacteriota > Terriglobia > Terriglobales > Acidobacteriaceae > Terriglobus. Next base: position 79,957 of record CAXUHM010000013.1, on the reverse strand, counting down.
TGCAGCAATCAATCAGGGACTCTCATCCCCGATAGCTTCAGGACTTTCGCCTGGCTCTGGCCGACCCTGCAACGCTTGCACCTGCCTTTTCAGGGAGCACCTTTACCGATTCATCCCGGCTGCCGCTCCTGCATCTGTCGCGACGACCGGCCCAACGGCATACAACCAGCTCACCTGGGAGCCGCCGCGGCCCAGACGAGCAAGTACAGCAGCACCTCTGGCATGGCCCTGCTGCCACGACCATAGGGGAAGCGCTTTGTGCCCGGCGTTCTGAAGCTTTACAGCGCTTCAATCGTTTTTCGCCGGGCCGTCCATATATCGGCTTCCATCTACATTCACGCGGATTACACGCCGCAAGCATCGACACAGGTCGAAGCGTCGGCGTACTTTCGCCCTGGTAGAAGACGCACGCGCCCGTCCAGGCGTTCCACTCGACCCGCCGGACTCCATTTCGGAAACCGTCGCCTGCAGCGCAACACCTCTCGTATTTCCTCCGCGGTGCGAACATCTGCCTGCCGCTCACACCCCACCACTGGCTAAACGCAAGGAGCATCCATGCAGTCTCATCAGCAGATCGACCGCTCTCTCAACCGCCGCAACTTCCTCCGCAATACCGGCATCACCGGTGTCGGCCTTGCTGGCGTAGCCGCGCTTGCCGGCAAATTCGGCGCGCTTGACCGTATCCCCGGTGCTGCTGCTCTCGGCCTCGCTCCACATCCGGTCGAAGCCGCCGGCCTTTCCACAGCCGACATCGCCGTCCTGCAGTTCGCCCTTAACCTTGAATACCTCGAAGCCGAGTTCTACTCCTATGTCGTCACCGGCCGCTCCCTCACGGAGAACGGCATTCCCATCGATGGCAGCGTCGGCGTTACCGGCCCCACCACTGGCGGCGTCAAAGTCCCGTTCGAAAAGCTCGGCGGCGTCGGCCCGCTGCGCAAGGTCGCAGAACAGCTCATGCGCGACGAGGTCGACCACGTTCTTCTTCTGCGCTCTGTCCTCGGCCCGGAAAACACCATCGCCAAGCCGGCCATCAAGCTTGACGCCCTGGGCAGTTTCGCTGGTATCAAGAGCTTTCTTACCCTCGCACGCGATTTCGAAGTCACCGGCGTTTCGGCCTACGGCGGTGCCATTACCCTCATCAACAAGACAATCCTGCAGTACGCCGCGCAGATCGCCCTTGTGGAAGCTCTGCACTCTGGCAACCTGCAGCTGCTTTGCGACCTCAACCAGGTCGACATCGCCCCGCTCGACGACCTGGACGTCATCCCGCCTCCCGCCGGCGTTAACTTCTTTGACGACAGCTTTAATCAAGCCCTTGCTGTGATCCGCAACACAAGCCAGGTCCTCGCCATCGTCTACGGCAGCAGCGCCCCCGGCACCAAAGCAGGTGGCTTCTTTCCAGACGGCGTCAACGGTGCCATCAACACCGTCTAATCACGTCTACAACAGCTACAGGGTTCAAACCCTCCCACAACAGTCTGGCCGAAGCTCCGCGCAACGGGCAGTATCTGATGACTAATGCCCGGGTAAGAAAGGGGGCATTTCAGTAACCTCCGAGTCACTGAAATGCCTCCCTTTGTAATTGGCTGTGGTTCTTCTCAGGAATTGGCGGCCTCTAAAGAAAGCTCATGGCAGGTTTTCGGCGTGGCCGGTTTCTCGCTTTCTTAGAATCTTTGTCTCGCGTCGGGGGTCTTGTACCTTGACGAGCGCGTGGCCTAGCCGTTTGTTCTCGACGATCGTCGCAGGGCTGACACGTTGGTCCTTGCTGAAGACGCGATCAGCTTGCCGCGCTGTACCCAGCCCAAACCATCGCCTCACAATCCCACCTAGCAGGCACGTTCAGCGACATTTTGGCTTTGCACAGCTACGACAGTTTCGCTTCGCTATCACAGCTGCGCTAGAGAGAAGATGCGCTACCGGACATAAAGCATTTCATTTGTTATATATAGCATAGAGACCATACATAGCAGGACCTGACCTGAGGCACGGAGCAGCATACTCGTTTTCGATTTGCGCTTGTTCTTTTTTTCGTGAAAGGCTTCAACCTCGGTCTTACCTGGACGATGTGCCCAGTCCGCCGGAGTTCCATGGCACCAGGACATCTCGCAGGTCTAGGCGTGCGCCATGCTCAACTGGTAGTTGGACCACGGTTATGCCCTAACGCAGCGGCTTGGTGTAGAGGCGTAACGTGCGAGTAGCCGCCAGAAGGTTATACCGGTCGGCTCGCTCCCTTCCCTCAACAGCTGGACGACCTACGTCCGCGCATACTGCGAGGCCAGAGCAAGGCGACGATCGTTTCAATTGGACGCGGAGATGGGTCGCTGACAATCATGCAAGTGTCCTAGGCCGCTGCCACGGGCACGTTCAGCGTCGCACCTTGCTTTAATGGAGCATGCGTCGAGTCTGGCTCATTTAGCACTGCAGCGTCCAGAGTAGCGCTGTTGAGTGCCCCCTAGGCACAGAGGAAAGCAATCAATGGGTGCTGTACCCTTCATTTACGAGCCATCTATCCTGTCGCCACGAGCATCAGGGTCTCGTTCCGCGATGCCTCATCGACCCACTCGGTGGCGAAGTGCAATTCAAGACACACATTCAAAGCGACGCGTGGAAACTTCGATGAGTGCGGCCGCATCGTGAGGATTACGCTAGCCACAATTCCATCCACTGCGAGGTTCCATGACGAACGCTATCCAGAAGGGCTTCATCGTTTACTCGTGTGTCGTCAGCACGGCCCTTCTTGCATCTCTGCTGATGGGCGCGAACTCCAAGCCAACGCGCTTTGACGAAGTCAGCGTTCATCGGCTGAATATTACCGAGTCCGATGGGACCTTGCGCATGGTCATTTCCAACAAAGATCGTTTGCCTCCAGTGATGATCAAGGGCAAAGAGCGGCCCGAAATGGGGGAAGCAAGGCCGCAAGCGGGGATCATTTTTTACAACGACGAGGGGACAGAAAATGGTGGGTTAGTCTTTAGCGGCAGAAAGAACGATAAGGGGCAGATTGTCGATTCTGGAGCCAGCTTGTCTTTCGACCGTTACGGAGCGGGTCAGACAGTGCAACTTGCCGGCGTTGATGACAGTGAGAATCACTTTGCGGGTCTTCAGATCAACGACGTTGGGGGCCAGAGAGTGTGGGCCGGGCGAGATCGTCAGGGGCTTGCAAGCATCTCGCTCTCTGGAAGCGATGGGAAAGAGCGCATCCGACTGCAAGTTGCTGCAGATGGCAAAGGCAGCATCGTTTTCCTGGACGGCAAGGGCAAAGTCCTTCAAGAGCTTGCCCCAGTAAAATGACGCATGTGACTCCTGCGATGCCGCAACAACATGAGTAACGAGCTTGCAAGAGCCTCCCAAGGCCGTTCACCGGTCAACTTACTCTAACGGCGTCTATGAGGACCTATCGGCGTGAAGATCGCTCAGTAACAGGCAGCAGCTTCTCTCATTCCAAAGCCGGGCAAGCCGCGAGAATAACGGAGAGGCCTTCAAGACCCGTAACGGTTTGACCCACGCGTCGGATTTGGTTTGCAGGATCGGCGTGATTCTTTCTTTAAGGGCTTATTTCTCTGTGGGCCTCGCTACCAGATGCGCAGCAAGGGAACCTGATCCGCTTTCTATCACCACTTCCGAAGTGGATCGGCACAGGAATTTTTCTCTAAAACTTGGTCGCGTCTGTACTATCTCTTCCTCCTAAATAGGAACCCAGTGGCGCAGAAAGAAGCTGATTCCTTCGCTTTGGCATCGGCCGAGTTGGGCGTACCTTATTGCATGCTTGACCTGACGACAGGGTCACTGTGGGACGCTAGGAATGGGGCATCTGGTGGACCTGGGATGCTCGACTCACAACGACGTTGGTGCTGGCCTTCAGCGATGCGGTCTATCTCATCGTTTGGAGAGTAGGAGGAACTCCAGAGCCACTACCTGCGCGGTTTGGCACTCTTCGGCTTTGTCGATCTACCGATCGTTTACATGTCGACAGTTTGTTGGAGAACCCAGCAGCCGGCATCAATTTTCGGTGAGGGAGAGAGGTTGGGCTTCGCGGCCTGAGTAGTCTGGGGAGGCTTTGTCGTGAGCATTCAGTATGCAGCTGAAATTCGAGGGTCAGCATCATCCGTTTGGCAGAGAGTTTGCAAGCTATGCGTGTCTACTGGCGCATGTCGAAGAAGCGTTCTCACGAGGCTGGCAGCCCTGAACTTGAGTTGGCGCTTGAGGGTCTTAGGCGAAGCGGTTACGTGTTGGTTCTTCGATGAGGGACCGCAACAGGCGTTCGTCGGTCAGCGGCGGTGCAAGCTTTTCTGGGAAGAGAAGGTCCTTCAAATACGAAAAGACTGCCGAATGGCAAGACTCCCAACGCAAGTGACAGAAAAGTAAGCGCGGTGTCGTTTCTGCTTGGGTGCCCGCACGGCTGGAGATTGCGCGGAGTGATGGCTTCTCCGTTCTTCACCACAGTGCGGAGGCGTCCTTGCCTCCGCGAAGGGCAATGAAGCTGGCATGCGAAGTTGATCGGCGGGTGTTCACTCCAGGAACCTGAACTACGCCACGGTCTCCGGCCGAAGCCAAAATGTAACGCTTCATTTTGGGGCCAGGAATCTGAAAGGTCCCCGCAAGCTGGACGGCGTCGGTCGTTCTGGTGTCTCCGAAGCAGCTCACGCCGGTTCGCGAGGGCAACGGAAGTGAGGTCCCGCCTTCGAGCCGCAGGAGATTGAAGGCCACGAGAAAAGGTCGCCCCGGCTGGTCGTGATGTTCTGAAGGAGAGCGAAGTGAGCTTGCTGGGTGCATTGAAGGCCGCCAGCTTATCTAGAATGGACCGGCTGGGACGCATGACGCCAGCCCGACGTCAGAGCCCTGAAGCGTTTTCGCGACGTGCGATTCGTAAATGGCTTCCACGACGCGATTAATCCCATCCAGGGTAGCGGCTCTGCATCATTAAGGGTTCCGAGTCCTGCGCAGAAGCATCAAAGTGGCTGAGGGGTTCCTATGAGCAAAGAAGCGAACATCGCAACACAGAAGAAAATGGGCGAAATAATCAACAGCTACGAATTTGAGAAGCTGGCAGAGGTCTTCGCTCCCGGGGTGAAAGATCACGATCCTGCGGATGACCAAGGTCCAGGGCCGGACGGCTTTATTCAGTGGTTCACCCAATTCCACTCGGCCTTCCCGGACTTCAAAATTGCTGTTGAGCATATGCTTGCGGATGAGGACAATGTGGGCTTCGCGTACACCATCACGGGAACCCATGGTGGCCCCTTCAACGGCATTCCGGCAACAGGGAAGAAGATCAAGGTCCGTGGCATGCAGATCTCAAAGTTCGACTCGGACGCCAAAATCGTGGAGCGCTGGGGAGCTTCGCACGAGGTGGGCATCCTGCAGCAGATCGGCGCTATGAAGCCCGTTGCGCATCTTGATGAACCGCCTGTGCTCTCCACCCCAGCATCTAATGGTGACATTTAGCTGAATTGGGCTTGTCTTCGGCGATAGACGGAGACAAGCCTGCAAGGAATTGGCAGCTGTCGTACATGCTTCTCACAAGCGTTGAAACGGCATTTGCAGGGGCTGCTCCCATGCCCGTGCTACCGATCCGCCGACGCTATGCGCGCCCATGAAGCGTGTGGCGTCGGGATATTTATCCCCATGAGGATCCAGAGCAGATGATCACCACCAAAAAGTCGCATCGTCCTGCTGCTACTTCTGCGGCTTTATGGCGTAAACCCTCACGCTAGCCGCTGCTCGGTTCACGTCGTAGGTGCTTAGCAAGGAAGACAGATCCTCATGCAGAGAAGAAGGGGTGGGTGTGCAGCAGGCTTCCGGAACAAGTGCAAAGGGGCTTGGCTCAGACATCGATGGAGAGCAGCAACCAGCCTGGTTCTCGACCTTCGCGTACGCATTCAGGTCCACCCCGGTATCAATAATCTCGACGTATTCGAAACCTGCCTTCAGCAACTCCTCATGGTAGGTCTCAATTCGAACGGCTCCGGCGATGCACCCTACATAAGCCGCAAGGCTTGTTGCCACGGCCTGCGGCAGCTCGCCCTTGAGTGCGATGTCGCTTACAGCGAGCCGTCCACCGGGCTTTAGAACACGGGCGATTTCACGAAACACGGCGGGTTTGTCCGGTGCGAGATTGATCACGCAGTTGGAAATGACGCAATCCACGGACGCATCTGGGAGTGGAAGGCTATCGATTTCGGCAAGGTGGAATTCCACGTTCTTGTAGCCGCCAATGTCGGCGTTGGTCCTGGCACGCTCGATCATCGAAGGAGTCATGTCGACGCCGATGGCCTTGCCGGTTAACCCAACCTGCCTAGAAGACAGGAAGACGTCGAGTCCACCACCCGAGCCAAGGTCTACCACCACTTCACCAGGTCTTAAATGGGCCGTGGCTGTCGGATTCCCACAGGAAAGCCCCATGTTTGCTCCGGCAGGAATAGAGGACAGTTCCTCAGGGCTGTAGCCGAACGCCTCGGCCACTGCCTTGACACCAGCGTGATTGCTGGAAAGCGTGCTATCCGCAACGGCGCCGTATTTGGACTTCACTGAATCGAGCAATTGTTCCAACATATACCCGCACCTCATATCTGTTTAAGCGACTATAAGAGCTTGTAGCCATATGCGTCAAGGCGTATACAAAGGTATGACGACGAAGCAGGCCTATAACTTGGAGCGCTTCTTCAAAGCGCTAGGGGACCGTACACGTCTGCGGCTTCTCAACCTCATGGGCGATCAAGAGGTTTGCGTGTGCTATTTTGTCGAAATTCTTGGTGGACCACAACCGAAAATATCCAGGCATTTGGCATACCTTCGCAGTGCTGGGATCGTAGAAGCTCGGCGTGAGGCCAAGTGGATGCACTATCACATCGTGATGCCTCCGCACATCGGGGCTGCGCAGGTGCTCCGTCAGACGCTCCAGTGGCTCACAAATGAGAGGGGTATGTATGCAGATCGTGCTCGGCTGACCAAAGCTTGTTGCGCCCGGTCGAAGAATGCGCAACTGCAGGGCGCTCCGCTGCCCTCGCCGGTCGCAACCTTCCCTTAAGACTGCGTAAGCGGACCCTGCTCACGTTAGCGGCCGTGCCAGCCCCTTAATGCCAATTAGGCCTGATATATGGGAGGTGAACTCGTCCGAGTTGGCTCTTCAACCCCCACAAAACCTCCACTGACAATGCTGAGTAATCTGGCCGTGGCGTCAGTGTTTCTCGTCGATGATCCCATAATTGCTTGCATCCAGGGTGTTGTGCATCATTACTTGCGCATTGTTTTGAGCCAGAACTGCAAGCTGGTAGAGATCGCGAAAGTTGTCCTGATACGTTGCCGCCCAGCGATCTCCACCGCAGGCCGCTTGGTCTGTTTCGGTGAGCCAGATTGCTTTACCGGCGGCACACCTATCGCATAATCCAGAGTAAATCACTCCCCGGTGTTAGTGCTTTTAAGAAACGCATCGGTCAATGCTTCTGTCTGAGAGACGTCCACAGCGATCTCCATCGTGACAAGGCGACGGGAACCTCTTACAACCGGTGATGTTGCTGAGATCGCACGAAAGGACTTCCTGTTCTGCCCGCGAAATGAAATTGCAGCCCCGCCACTCTCTTTCAGCAGTGAACCGAGCCTCGATATTTCGAACTGCTTTGCCATGCCATGCGTTGTCAAAAGCGGCTTGCTATCCGCATCAAGCAGGCGAATATAGAACTGCTCGTACGCCGGGACGTAAATTGAAGTTCTACCTCTCCATGCAGGCCATCCTCATCGTCAGGACGCTCGATGAGCATAGTACGCAAAACATTAACCTTTGTCTCTCAGGAAGAGCTCCGTGCTCTTGTTCAACTCTGCATCCAGTAGCAGGTAGAGGCTAAGCGTGGCCAGAAAGACCAGAAGAAAGCCCGCTGACGCATAGGCTGCAGGCAGGCGAAAAGCAAGTGTGTGCCAGAAGCGATTCAAGCCGAGTGACAACCTACTCGGCTTCCAGAACGTAGCCGGAGCCGCGAACCGTGCGGATAGGTTTCGACGCGAACGGGTCGTCTAGTTTGCTGCGTAGTCTGCGTACACTCACGTCGACGACTTTGATATCGCTATCAAATCTATATCCCACGCTCCTTCAGCGATCATCGTCCTCGATAACACCTCACCAGCGCGACGCAAGAAGTGAGAGCAGAAGAAATTCTTTAGTCGTCAGGTAGAGCCGTTGTCCAGCGCGTGAAGCGCGATGACGAAGCAGGTCGATTTCCAGGTCGGCTAAGCGAAGCACATCCTGTTGCCGGCTTGTTGCCCGTCGTAAGCGTGACTGCACGCGCGCGAGCAGCTCCGAGAAGGCAAATGGCTGAATCAGGTAGTCATCCGCGCCAAGTTCGAACCCGCGCACCCGTTCGTGCACCGCGTCGCGTGCAGTCAACATCAGCACCTGCATACTCCGGTCGGCTCCCCGCAGACCCTTGAGCACTTGCCAACCATCCAGCCCAGGCAGCATTACCTTTAGCACGATCAGGTCGAAGTCGAAGCCTTTCGCAAGCTCCAGGCCGTCGTAGCCACTCGTCGCCTCATCCACAACGAAGCCCGATTCACCAAAGCCTTTTCGCAAAAACTTCGCTGTCTTGACTTCATCTTCAATGATCAAAATGTGTATAGAACCTTTTGGTTGGCAAACCTTCATGCGTTTCTTGGTCGCAATCAACGGCGGGTTACACAGCAGGTGCCTTCTTCTAGAACTCAAGGCGCAAGGCGAACTAGATTTCGCGTGGCGTTCCTGAACCGACAGGCGTAATCGGGTTCACAGTAGCCGTATTCAGGTTGATGGTATTGATGATGCTGCCGAACCCACCCTGGCCAAAGGCAAAGGTCAGCGTCGAGAAACCGGTATGGTCGACTGTGACGGTATGGTTGCCGATCGGCAAGTCAGAGATTTCGTGTCGAGCTGCCGTGTTTGCCACCCCTTCGCGCCGCAATTGTGTGGAGGTCTCTGTCGCTGTGATACAGGACTGCACCAGGGCTTTACCCGCCGGATCGGTGACCGCGCCGGTAAGCCCGCTGCGGTCTACTTGAGCCAGGATTGATGCGCATGCCACAAAGGTGCAAGGGCAAAAACAATCGCAGTGCCAACAACACAAGAAAAGCGGGGAGCCTGCATGTGGACCTCAAGAACGATCGAGTGAGTTTGTCAATGGCGGGTCGTGTCAATACCAAGTGGATTGGAGTGGCGGCTAGCTCAATCGCGTGCGTAATTTCAGCCAAGATTGCAGCTTTGTAAGCTTGCTTATAGTCACGCCTTTATTACATCTCCTGACAGCGTGGTGAATATCGGATGGATTCCTTCTGCATGGTTCTGATCTCGTGCGGACTTACGTGCGGTGCGGACACCACTCGGTCTTTACTGCCTATGACCAAAGGGTTGTAGCGTCAGGACACGTTCCAACAGCTTGCCCCTCCATGCGTTCTTTTGCATCAGCAGTCGCTGTTGTCAGCTTGCAATCAGCTGAATTTGAGATCTATTAGCTCGGGTTCTGCATGCAGGAGGTCACGACGACCTCGCCATCACAGATGTCGGCATCACAGGCGCTACCGTGCTCGGCTCGATTGTCGCAATGAATGCTCCTCACGCGACGTCACGTCTCTTCCCAACGTGACTGTTGTTATCGGTTACCTAGGCGCAACCATCCTCTGGATTGGGTAATGGCCGTCTCTCGCGTTACGGGTAAGCCAAACTCCTCACGGAGGCCCATGCCGCCGGATCTAACCCATAAGCCATCTTAATGCTTCCGGATTCCACACGCTTAGATTCGGATGATTTCGGCACTCACTCTGTGTCACGCCGCGATCGGAAGGTGGAGCGTCTTCTGCTGGATGCTTGGCAAATTACCACAGTCTCTTCTATCGTCTATCACATGACAATCTAGTCGCCGACTAATGACGGCATCATCGACTTAACGGCGCCCTGATCGACCCAAGCAGCAAGACCTATGTATTGTTGTGACTCGAATTCGGTAATGACATTCGCTTCGGTTCCACCAGCTACGGCGCAATAAAATCTTGCCGCGCCGTTGAACGAGCTCGTTAGTAGATTCGTTTACCGCGTCGCACCAACGTACCGCGACGGCAACCATGCTAGGGATGGCTTCATGACTGATATCGCGAGAAACTTACTGCGTCCGGTGGCTTTGCGCGCGCTCGCCTTCGTTGCGTTGCTACTGGCGTCGCTTGTCGTGGACAAGTACATCCTGTCATCGGCGTTGTCACTGTTCGGGGTCGGTATCTGATCCAGCGACGGCCGTCCCTGGATTCCACATGGCTTCTACCAGATTGCTTTTGAGGTCGCACCTGCAAACCTGTCGCGTACGGACCATCCCTTCTGGGCCACTGCTCGACAGAACTACATACCGCAGGAGTACGTCTTCATGCGCGAAGCAGGTGCCGACTCCGTCCGTCTGCAGCTTGCTCGGGCCGCGGCCGACCCGCAGAGCAGCATTTACGACAGAGCTTTCGTAGAGAAGACGATGGGCGCAGTTGAAGCGGCACGCAATACTGGATTGACGGTGATCATCGCTGTGCAGGATGAAACACACGTTCCCGGACAGACACCTATCGCCTTGCCGGACGACGGCACACGCCGCGTGTGGCGAACCATCGCTCCTCGCTTCGCTCGCGATCGTGGCGTGCTGTACGAACTGGTCAACGAATCCCAACTGCCGCCTACGCCGCAAAATTGGTAGCGCTGGAAGGGAGCAATGATGGAGACAATCGCCGTCGTGCCGCAGGCTGGAGCGGAGAACGTCGTGGTTGCCGATGGCCTCGCTGTCGGGTAGATTATTGATGGCGCACCGTTGCTGCCGATTCCCAGGTGGCGTACGCATCACACCCGTATGCGCTCCAGGTGCGTGGTCAAACATCCCAGGTATGGGACGAAAAACTCGGCAACTTCTCGCGTCGTGCCCCGGTCATCACTACGGAATGGCTCTCCGGAGATATTACTTTGATGGCAACGGCTCCTTCTAGCGCAAAGCTCCTGAGTACCTGCAGGCTCACCGTATCGGCCTAGAGGTCGTCGCATGGGATTGGGAATCTGGAGGCTTCGGAAGTGCTCGTTGGGACTTCCGCATGGACGTTTTCAGCGTCTATCGACAAATCCTGCCTTCAGCCGGGTTTGGAATTGGAGAAACTACCCACAGCTGGTACACCACCGGTCATCCGCCAGCTAGCCCTAAGTAGAACTGCTTTTTGCAATATTTCCCACGATGCATTAAGTGCTCGCGTTAACTCGTCAAGACCGGTGAGAATACCCGCGAATGTCTCCGCTCATTCTTCGGATAGGACGGGACGCCGTTCTGCCCTCTCGTATAGATTGCAGAACCGCTATCGTCCACATGAGGCTGATGACGCAAATGAGCCGGACTACTGCCAATACCACTACGACGCACCGATCTTTCGGCGTTAGGTGAATTGCGTGACGGATACTCAGGATCGCGAAAGTACAACATCCCAGAGAAGTCGCAAGCGTCACAATGAGCAGCACTAGTCTTCCGACGCGTGTTTTGTGAGCCACCTCGGCGTTCATTTGTTAACTACAACGCGGAGGGCCTAAGAAAGGCATAAAGACGCTAAAAGAATTTAAAAGCTAAGCGTATTCTGACAGAGAACGCCGGCATGGAACTTTTTACTGCGAACTCACGACAGATGTACCGCTCATGTTTATTGGCGTAATTGGTGGCGTGTTTGGGATGGAGTACCACTCTTGATGAGCCTCAAAGACTTGCCGCTCCCCTGTACTATTTGGCAAACTCAACTTCTTCCATGGCAACCGATGCCGGATCCTTGCTCTCGCGAGACGCCAGGCCAAAACGATGCCGGGGTGAAGCTCACGGAACTCACGAACAGCGATCACCAGCGAGGTGCTTCGAAGAATGCGATGAAGCCCAGAATCCATACGTGAGCCGCGCATGCTCCAGTGGGTGGGGATGCGCAGTATGCAGCGTGTCTTCAAAGACGAAAGCACCGCCGCCAAGCGCCAACCGCGAGTGCGACGATCAGCGACCAGAAGTACACTTCTCTGCCGTAGCCAAAAGGATGCGAGATGTCCGCTTGCCGCCGGCTCAGCCGGACACCCAGCAGGAGCAGACCGCCATCGCCCATGTCAATGAATGAATGGATGCCTTCCGGGAGCATCTCCGCAACAGCAGGAGACACGGGGGAAGTCTCTGGAATGCGTCTCTCGCGTTCGTCTGCTCGTCCTCGTCATGGGCATGCGCAGGAGCAGAGCCTGCTGCGTCGAGGGGGATCTCCCGCTCGCTCTTGCGAGAGAAACGGATACCGGATACCTGCGATGGCTGTCGCAGTGCAACAAGCGCACGAGGTAGCGAGCGACGCAGGCTGAGCGCGGCCCCAAGAAACATATTTGGTGTTCAGATTAAGCTTGACCGAGGGCAGATCATGTTCTCCTTTGCGGTAGGGCGAATACGCCGGAAGGCGTTTACTGCAAATAGGCATTTGCTTTAACGGCAAGAAATGTGACCTCAAAAAGGTACAAGACGATCCAAGCTTTGTCTCTGCAAATCTTTTTAGGGTTTGTAGGAGTCAGCTGTACCGTTGAAAGTGAGGAATTAATGAAGTTGCTGCCGTTTACGGCAAAGCTGTGGGCTGCCGGGGCGTGCGGACTGATCATGGCGTTCGCTGCAAAGAGCAGCTATTTTTCGATCCCAGCAGCGACGGCCGTTCCATTGTTCTTGTTGCTGGTGATTACGGTTGCGTGGCGAGCAGGTTTCGGCGCTTCTCTCATCACTGCCGTCGTCGCGACACTCAGCTTGGATTATTTCTTCACCGTTCCTCGACATTCGTTTCGAGTCGATTCGATTGGCGACATGGTGACCCTTGCAACCTTCGCCTCCACGTCAACGTTAGTCAGTCACCTGTCCCATCGCACTCGCATCAAGACAGACCAACTGCAACATGCAGAAGAACAACAGAGGCTGCTGTACGAATCTTCTCGAACCGCGCTGCTCATTGACTGGAATGGCCCGGTGGAAACGCAGCTTTGCCATCTTCTCTACGAGCGCTTTCGCTTGACGCTTGTAGCCATCTACACCGCTGAAGATCAAACACTGGCTGTGTCCGGCGAAGCGTCTTCTGTTGAAGAAAGGATTCGAGCGTCCTTTCGCGCCCAGAAAAGTTATGATCTGCTAAACGGCGCGGAGCGTCTTCGTATCCTGCGCTTCGGCTCTCGGCCAATCGGTGCCTTAATGCTTCGCGGACATCTGGAAGCTGTCGTCATGGATTCACTCGCGACCATGGTGGCGACCCACCTGGTACGCACCCGCGCGGTTCGTTCAGACATTCGTGCACAGTCACAGGCCTTTTCTGAAAGCCTGCGTGCCACCGTGCTCGATGGATTGGCGCATACAATTAAGACTCCATTGACCACGATCATCGTTTCGAGTTCAGGGCTGCGTGAAATCGGTCCTCTCACAACGGTCCAGAACGAGCTTGCCGAAACCATTGAAGAGCAGGCGAAGCATCTTAACCAGGTCACGAATAAACTTCTGCAAATGGCTCATCTTGCCAGCGAAGACATCCAGGTTAATCGTTCGCTCGTCGACCTCGGAGAAGCCTGTCAGCAAATTGAAGCTGCGATCCAGCCTCGCTCGGACGCTGATCGAATGATCATCTCTGGCCTGCCCGCCAAACCATTCGCCATGGACCAGCAGCTTTTTCATCTGCTACTGCTGCAGGTGATCGAGAATGCATTAAAGTACAGCCCCGCGACCAGTGCCGTGCGCGTTAAGTTCAGCTGCGTAAAGCAATGCCTGGAGATTGCAGTGCACAACGAAGGGTCGTTCATTCCACCAGCTGAGCGTTCCGTGATTTTCGAACGTTACTACCGGAGCGCCGCAACAGCCTACAAGGCGAGCGGCACAGGAATTGGTCTGTCAGTCGCCCGCAGCGCCGTAGAGGCCATGCACGGACGCATATGGGCGGACAGTTCACCCGAATCCGGTACTACCTTTCACATATCACTGCCTGAAGTAACTTAGAGGACATATGCATGAAGGTTCAATCCTGCTGGTGGAAGATGACAGTGCTCTTCGACATAGCCTACGCAGCATGCTCGAAGCACTTGGATTCAAAGTAGATGAGGTGTGGAACGGCGAAACGGCGATTACCGAAGCTCGTAAGAACAAGCCAGAGGTCGTCCTCCTAGATCTGAATATGCCAGGTATAGGCGGGATCGCCACTTGTAACCGGTTGCGCGAAATGCATGCGAATGTAGCAATCATTGCGCTCACTGTAAGAGATCATGAAGCCGACATCATCGCGGCTCTGGATGCAGGTGCCGACGACTACATGACCAAACCGTTTCGTCTGCCCGAGCTTGCTGCAAGGCTGCGGGCAGCTGTCCGACGAGTTCGACGTCCTTTTTCAGAAAAGGACCAACAACCAATCAAGATTGGGCCACTCGTCCTCGACCCTACTGCGCACCGAGTGACTCGCAACGGAGAAGAAATTCATCTGACACCGAAAGAATTTGATTTGCTTCGCGTGCTGATGGAACATGCGGGATCGCCGCTGGCGCACGCCAAGCTGTTGACGCATGTGTGGGGCGAGGAATATGGCAATGAGCGCGAGTACCTCCGCACCTATATCAGCCAGTTACGGCGAAAGCTGGAACAAAACCCGGCAGAGCCGAGATACGTTTTGACGGAAAACATGATCGGATATCGCTTTCAGGCGGACTAGGACTCCCGCGACTTCGTCGTGGGTAGAAACAGAGACAACGCCTTACCGGCGTACTTATGCTTTCTTTAGGTTGGTTCATCTAGCCTAAGAATTAGGCGTCAGGCCGGTTTACATTGCCGGTAAGGAGATCGGTATGGGCTTCATCAAACTTCTTTTTACTTTTTTCATCGTGGTTTTTCTCTTCGCCGCTGTCACGGCAATCCCGCGCATCCACTTTGCCATGCATGCTCAGTCAGTTAGCCCGTCGACGATTCCCAATTCTCCGCCAGCAAAAACAGACCGCTAAGTGTGCCTCGAACAGAAGCTACCTGCAACGGCACTGCGCAATTGTGAAAAGATGCCATGGCTTCTATCAACATGCAAAGCTGATGATCAGTGAGGTGAGCTGCCTAGGCCCTTTGTCCTGCGTCAGGGCCTTCTGCAATGCAGAGCAAGCGGCGTCGTAGTGGCCGACGTACTCGCTCCTTGGAGAAGTAAGTTGCTAGCACGCAAAGCGTTTGTGTCTCGTTTCCTGCAAATACGACCAAGACACAACTAGCATACGTTGATCATCCCAACGGGCGTGAAACAGCCTAAGTCGATAGCTGCCTAAACATAAAGCAAACCAATTCACTGACAAGTGGCTACTCAGCTGCATTGACGTATCTTTTGAATCCACACCATGGCATAGGAGGTAGTACGGTTCGATCCGGGTCAGCTTTCGACTCAGCGGAAGCATCTCTCTTCCGCAACCTTGTCGAAATCCCAACACTAACCCATCAATCGTAGGAAGAAGAGGCGTTTTCAGAATGCGTCGTCCTGCACGCTTACGGACATGACCGAACTGCCTCGTTTTGTTTCGAGGAGTTTAATGCTTATCAGCCGGGAGACAATTAGGAACAGAACCCTCTTATTTACCTCTCTAGAGAGCAGTCCGAAAATCAATGAGCGCAGCGTAGCATTCTGCAAGATGGGAAGAACTAAGCGCATGAAAGGCGAGGCTACAGCCTGATGACGTACTTCTGGGTTGCACTGGGAAGCGCTCTCGGCGGTTTGGGGCGTTACGGCCTGACGCGCTGGACCATCGGATGGAGCAGCAGCTTTCCCTGGGGCACAATTCTTATCAATGCTTTGGGAGCCTTTGTGATCGGTTTCTTGGGGACCTTTACGTTGGCAAGCGGCCGATTCCCAGCCAGCGAAAATACCCGCCTGTTTGTGATGGTAGGTCTTTGCGGTGGTTTTACGACTTTCTCTTCTTTCAGCCTGCAGACCTTCGACCTGCTTCGCGCCGGTGCATGGGGGAAGGCCCTGGCGAATATTCTTCTTTCGGTGGTGCTCTGCTTAGCAGCCGTTGGTCTTGGTCACCTTCTGGCGCACCACTCGGTTGCTCAAGACGCGATCGCAGAAACCCAAGAAGAAGAGATCGCCGGTTGATTGACCGACGGACCCATACTGATTAGGCTAGATAGATAAGTGATGGCGATGGGGTTCGCCGTGCCTGCATGCGGAAACGCTGCTGATGACTCCTACATTTTAGTGTAGGAGAACCCGTGTTCAAACCGACCTATCTTTCAAAGTCTGAGTTTGTGAGTACCCTGCATTATCTCCTGCGCTGGATACCACTCGGCGTTCTTGCCGGGATGATGGCCGGCACCGCATCAGCGCTGCTAATCTGGTCTCTCATCGTTGCGACAAACCTCCGCGAGAGTCACAAGTGGCTCATCACCCTGCTCCCGGTAGCAGGGTTGCTCGTCGGCATGATGTACCGCTATTTTGGGACTTCCGTCGAAGCGGGTAACAATCTCATTCTCGACGAGATCCACGATCCAAAACGCACCATCCCGATCAGAATGACTCCGCTCATTCTGATCGGCACCTTTGTAACGCATCTGTTCGGTGGATCTGCAGGAAGAGAAGGAACGGCCCTGCAAACTGGCGCGTCTCTTGCCGACCAACTGGCTCGGCCTTTTCGTATGAACGCCGTGGAGCGAAGAGTTCTCCTGATGGCTGGCGTCAGCGCTGGCTTCGCTTCAGTGTTCGGAACGCCACTGGCTGGAGGCGTGTTCGGCATGGAAGTTCTGGCTTTCGGCACCATTAGCTACGACGCGATTGCACCCTGTTTGATCGCCGCCTTCATCGGGGACCTTACGACCCATGCCTGGGGCATACACCACACGATCTACCAAATCTCGGATGTGCCTGCATTCAACATGAAAGGCCTGCTGTTTGCCGCTATCGCTGGAGCATTTTTCGGGATCACCGGCATGGCATTTGCCCGGCTCACCCACGGGATAGGGCATCTTTTTAAAAGATCAATAAAATGGTCTCCTCTGCGCCCGTTTGCCGGAGGCGTCGCCGTAGCCGTGGCTGTCTTTACCATTGGCACTACGAAATACATCGGCCTAGGCATACCGACAATCCTTGCAGCCTTCCACGGCAAGCAGCCCCCTTATGACTTCGCGGCGAAGCTTCTGTTTACCGCAGTCACTTTAGGCGCCGGCTTCAAAGGCGGCGAAGTCACCCCGCTGTTCTTCATCGGAGCAACGCTGGGAAATGCGCTCTCCTATATCCTGCCGCTGCCACCATCCCTGTTGGCAGGTATGGGCTTCGTCGCGGTCTTTGCCGGCGCTGCCAACACGCCCATCGCATCGACCCTTATGGCAATGGAACTTTTTGGGGCCGAAGCTGGAGCGTACGCCTGCATCGCCTGCGTCATGAGCTACCTCTTCTCAGGACATGGTGGCATTTACCACTCGCAACGAGTTGGCAGCAGCAAGCACCAGCACCTGAACAGAGAGGAAGGCATGTCTCTTGCCATGGTGGCAAAGCTGCGTGACATTCCAAATCTCGATGAATCTTCGATCCTCGACGACTTTCAAGTTAGTGGAGAAAGCTTCGAGGCCGGCCTTGCTGTTCTAAGGCTCTACACTTCGGCGCAAGAGGTTGGCCGGGCAGACTCGTCGTGGGAGCGGCAATCCTCGCAAAGCCTTGGCGAGTACCTTCTCCGGAAGGCCAAAGAAGCAGGCATCGAGCAGGCTCTGCTTCACCGGGTGACTGGTGGTTATTCGAGGAATTACGACCTGGCAACGGACCGCGGCGAAGTTTCGCCAGCGCGTTTACCGCAATGTCTGGAGTTGGTTGGGGAAGAGGCTGATCTAAGGCGCTTTCTTGAATTGAATCAAGGACAACTGCAAAACGTACGGACTATGTTCCTGCGTGGCGAAGAGGCGCGCCCTCAAATCAAGCTTGAGACGGAAGAGCTCCACCAAGCAGGAAGGAATGAAAGCGATCCACTGCCTTGAGGGAGTAACAGTTGTAACGTTGTGCTTCTACGTTCGTCTTCTCAGGCTGGCGAAACTTCAGCGGTCTCCCTTGCTTCTCGAGAGCCCTTTTGTGCGGCCCGTCGAGCGTGGCGCAAGATCCTGAGCATGCGTCAGGAGCATAGCGCGGAATGCTGCGACGCTGCCGGTCGGCTCCGGACCGGCTGGATAGGCCATGGAGAAGCGTCGAGCCAGTTTAAGTCCCCTGACGCGGGCAATTTTCAGCGTACCGAGCGCAAGTTGGTTGCGGACCGCCCAACGGGACACGAACGTAACTCCAAGGCCCGCTTCAACCGCACTGAGAAGACCTTCGGTAGAGTCCAGTTCCATGCTCACCTGAAGTTCCTTCGGTTTCACACCGACGTCTGCGAGCGCTTGTTCTACGACACGACGGGATCCCGAACCGAACTCTCGAGCCAGCAATGGGTGATCCCGCAACTCCTGCACTCGGACGTCATGGTCGGCCCATTCGTGTCCCGCAGGAACGACGAGCACCATATGATCTTCCATGAAGGGTTCAATGTGGATGTCCTTGCGTTGCTCCGGACCTTCGATCAAGGCAAGCTGGATTTCGCGTGCAAGCAAAGCTTCAAGCATCTCGTCGGTGTTGCCGCTTCGTGCCGTTACCCGAACCTTCGGCTGAGCTTTGAGAAATTTGGCGGCAAAGTTCGGCAAAAGATATTGCGCAATCGTCTGTGAGGCACCCAGCGCAAGTTCGCCAGCCTGTTGACCATGCGCTCCGGCCACGGCCGAAACAGCCTGCTCGCCAAGAACTCTCATCTGGTCGACAAAGGGCAGAAGCGCCTTACCACCCGGTGTGAGAGAGATCCTGCCTCCACCCCGATCAAAAAGTGGAATGCCGAACTCCTCTTCCAGAGCCTTAATTTGTTGCGTCACCGCCGGCTGGGTAAGAAGTAGTTCCTCCGCAGCCCGGCTGAAATTAAGGTGATGAGCAACAGCACGAAAGACGCGAATGCGAAAGTTTTCAAGCATCAGCGAACGACGACTTCAATGGAAAAGGTGTGATGGATGACGTACGTTCCAAAGCGCTTGTCATGGTGCTCCGGTTGCGTATTGCCCTCTGTATCTGTGGCGCGAGACTTGAGCATATACGTCCCTGTTTTTTCTGGGACCTGCCAGTCGAACTCCCAACGCCGCCATGCCCCAAATTTTGGCGCATCTAGAAAGCGTACAGGCTGCCAGGTTCCTCCATCATCCGTGGATAATTCGACGGTCTCAATATGCGTGTCACTACCCCACGCGGCTCCGAACACACGGTACGCAGAACCTGCTGGGATAATCTCGCGCGTGCGTGGTCTTGCAATGGCAGACTTCACCGCCATTTGCCCAAGCGCCAGCCGCATCGGATTCCTGTTCTCGTCGTAAGACCAGTAGCCGTAGTCAGACGTCTGCCAGTAGCCCTTGAAAGGCTCCGTGAGCACGCGGATGTGGGTAAGCCACTTCACAGAAGCCATGCCATAGTGCCCGGGCACAACCACACGAAGCGGGAAGCCGTGGTCGATCGGGATTTCTTCGCCGTTCATCGCGTACGCGATGACAACATCTTTCACTTTTCCCATGGCGACACTGCGGGCGTACTGTGTGTTCCCCGGCGGAATGGGCTCCTCCCTTGGTATTCCGGTGTCGGCTGCCTCAAACAAGACTTCGCAGGCGTTCGGGTTGATTCCCGCCCGTTCCAGCAAAACTTCGAGCGAAACGCCGGTCCACTCCGCCGTGCTTACGGCGCCTAGTTGCCACTGCGCACCTTTCACCTGGGGCACCAGGAAGATGCGGCTGTTTCCTGCGCATTCAAGAGTCGCAGGCTTTGTCACGGAAGGCATTGCCAGCAATTCTTCATAGCCGATGGTGAATGGGCGATCTACCGCGCCACCGATTGTCAGCTTGTACTCCTGCCGGTCGAGCATGGGAGCTTTGTAGTGACTGCGAATATAGAAGAGATCGTTTGGTGTCAGGAAATCCTCAAGCTGGTCGAAGGGGTATTCGAGATTAACGGGTTCGCGTTCCCGAATAATCAGACCCACTTGTGTCTGACTGGACGATTGTGCACTGCTCATAAAGTTCTCCTTTTACGACTGCTGCAGGTAATGAGGTGGAACTACTTGCTTTGGAGCTGGGGTCGCAATGCCATAAAGCGACTGGGACGAGAGGCGCTTCGCCACTGCAACTGCTACAAAATTAAGCACAAGCAGCAACGGTAGCCAGTGCCATTGGCTCGTCAGCTCCACGGCCATACAGCCGGCCATCCATGGTGCGTGCGTGACCGCTGCGAGAAAGACGCTGAGTCCCACAAGCGTTAGCAGGAAAGGGTACCCGGCGTGGAGAACATGGGCTCCCAGGCACCCGAGTGCCGCGCCCGTAAACAGTGTTGGAGTAAACACACCGCCAATGGTCCCGGTTCCAACGCACGCCGCGCTGGCAGCCAGGCGGAAGGCAAGCAATGCAAGCACACTCAAAAGAGCGGACTTGCCAACCAACGTGGTAGATAAGGCTACATCTCCATTGCCCCATACGGCGGGCTGCGCCAGGCTGAGCAGGCCGACAAACAAACCCGACCACAGCAGCGGCACAGGCAGCTTGTTTAGCAGGCTCGCACTCTGGAGCAGCTTCTGATAGGCAGGTCCCAGGGCTCCAAGAACGATCGCGAGCGGAACTACCCAGAGCAGCCCTGACCATGAAAGTGCGCCCTTCATAGGGAAAAGAGGACCAGCGACGAGCAGAAGGCGGCTCACTATCCAACCAGTGCTCGAGGCCAGCATCAATCCTGGAAGATCGGCCCAGGACCACTCACCAAGCACAATCTCATATGCGAAGAAAACTGCAGCAACAGGTGCTTGGTATACAGCCGCAACAGCAGCTGCAGCGCCAAAGGCAACCTGTCGCGAAAGCGACACATTCTTGAACCCGGATCGGGCGCCGACCCAGGAGGTGACTGCCGTCGCAAACTGAATCATCGACCCTTCGCGTCCCACGGCGGCGCCCGTAGCAACCGAACACGCGGAAGACAGGGTGCGCCACAACGTCGAGGCGAAAGGAATTCTACCGTGCTCTACTCGCACCGCGATGACATACTCCTCAAAGGGAGCATTGTGCGACCAACGCCGTGCACCAAAAAGTATAAGCGTCGCGAACAATGCCCCCATCATCGGGACCAGCAGTCGGTGAGTCGGCGCCAGTTGCGCTGCTGCTTCGGGAAGCAGCCCGCCATGCTGCACAAAAACAGTCTGCAGCAGGCGAAATATGAGCCGTACACCGACACAGGCAAGGCCACTCACAAGACCGAGCACTCCAGCCCACGCTACGATTGCCAATCCTCGTACCAGGGGGCGCTGGCCTATGCCCGTTGAGCTCTCCATGACGACGGCCGTCACGCCATGACCATTGCCGAGACAGTCGAGGGATTCGGTGACCAGTGGATGCTCTGCCGGTGCCCTGCATGCACCCGGCCGGCAATAATCGTCGCTACCTCAACTGCCTGTTGTCGGATTTCTGGGATCGCAATGGATTCAAGCAGCGTACCCAACCGACCCGGCCCAACATTAAAGAAAAGCCTGGAGGCCTTTCCCTCACAAGAGATAAGAGCTCCAAAACGAGTCGTGTTCATGCCGCCACTAAGCGGCCCAGCCGAAGCGACCCCGCGTGCGAACAGATTTTTCAGCAGAGGGGAGTTTACCTTGCAGTAGTTCATGTTAGGCCCTGTGCAGTTGATCACCCGTGTGGTCTGTACTGTCTCGACACCGGCGGGTGTCTTTAGAGACAAAGTCGCTCCACCTGGTCGTGCTGCGACGCATTGTAGATGCCCCTCGCCAAGAAGCAGAGTACCGCTGGCAAGTTCGGCTTCAATTATATCTGCGATGGGTGGGGCCATGCGATGACGAACCACATCCCAGCGGCGCTGTAGATGGCGTCGAAATCGCTTCTGTTCTCTCAGCGAGAGAGCGAGCCACAACGCATTGGTGTTTGCGCGAAGGCTATCAACGGCTGCTCGCCAACACGTACCACCTGCAACGGCTATACGCAGCGCACGCAGGTACGCAAGGCAGTTAGCAGGCGTGCCGGCTGGAATGGCGACGCACGCGGACGGGGTGTACGCAGCGTGCCGCTTGGGGAAGACACCATGTCGCGAGACAGTTGTGATGGTTCCACGATAACCAAGTTCACGAAGCCGCAGCAGGACATCGACTGCCGTCAGGCCGCTTCCGATCAGGGTCACCGGGCGTCGGCAGCCAGACCTTGATAAGTCTCTGGCATCCATGCATTGTGGCAGTAAGCTCCGCTCTCAATTGCGTGGCTATCGATACCGGGGAGAGCAGCAGGATCGAAGTTGCCAGTGGCTAGGACAACAAAATCTGCCCAGACGGTCCTTCCATCTGCCAGCGTCAGCATGGCACCGTTATGACTCGGCTCCAGATCCACAACTGAGGTCTGCATCTGGGTAATGCCGCTCGTCGCAGCGAGAAGGGACCGGATGTACTGGCCGAAGATGGCGCGGGGTGCAAAGGTGTCGGGCGTTGCGCCCAGATCAAAGTTGCATCGCAGCCAGTCCAGAAAATGGTTTGGCTCGTGCGGGAGGGCGCTGATTTTAGCTGCCGGAACATTCAGCAGATGACGCAGACTTGGTGTCGAGTACGCCAGCCCCAAACCTAGCTCAGGACGCGGATCGATCACAAGGATTGTTGCACCGAAATGCTGCAAGCACAGGTGGTATGCCGTGAGTGCGCCACTGACCCCGCCTCCGATAAGTACGACCGTCTTCACCGCGCCAAGCTTTGCACTCATGCTTCGTATCTCCCTAAGGCAAATGCTAGGCCCCTATCAGAGGCAATGGAATTCGCGAATCCTTATGCGGTATAAGCCAAAACTTGAGCGAGCAGGCCTACTCAAAGAGGCGCTTATAGGGCATCACCACTTCTACTTGGACCTGAGGCCAGCTACGGCAGGACACTGAATAGGACAAGGAGAAACAATATGAAAAAGATCTCTGGTAACACTCTTGCAGCAGCGGTTCTCGGCGCGATGACTCTGCTCGCTCCTCTCACCGGGTATGCTCAGCTTCGTTCAAAGTCGGGTGAGATCGTGGTGATGGAACCGCGCAATCTCCCGGAAGAGGCCCAGGCTGGCGGCAACAGCTTCTTTCTCCACGCGGACGACTCCGGCAGCACCTACCTTTATGTCGAGCAACTCCAGGGAACCCGTCTCTCGGTGTTTGATGTGACTGATCCTGGCCGCGTCAAAACGGTAGTTTCCATGCCGCTTACGGTCAGCGGTCCCTTCGATTTTGTGCGCCCTCTTGATGGAAAAGCAGAGCTGATCCGTTTTCGCGATGGAGCAGGCGTCGGCGTTCTCGACCTCGCCAAGGTCAAAAAGCCAACGATCCGCATCGTCTCTGCTCTTGTCGACCCTGGACAAACTGAACCTCTCGGAGAAACGGGCTTTCTGGGTGTGAACGAACCCTATAATTACGTTCGCGCGGTACCACGGGACTACCAAGTCGTTGATATCTCCACGCCAGCAGACCCCGCACTGTTGACAACCGTAAAACTGGTCAAGCACCGGGTTGTGAACGGCGATACCGGAACCACATTCCTGCTCGGGAGTGAGGGCCTGACCGTTGTTCGTCGTATCAGCGTCGAGAACGACTATAAGACGCACCAGATACAGCTGAGTGGTAATTAAGCTCTTACTTGTTACGAAGCTTAAGCGGCCACTTCGTGTGGCTGCTCCGAGTATGGCGGAGCAGAGTGTGCGCGATGAAGTCATCGAATCACATTCTGGGGTAGGAGCGGGTCTTAGGCCCTACAATCGTCCGTGAAAAGAACCTTATTATCGTCCTATGTGTTTCCTTGGAGCAAGACCTGGAGGGCAGAAGTCGGAGAACGGCAATTTGCGAGAACGGCGTGAAGTATGAGTTCGAGCCCGGACACAACAGAGCACCGACACCGGGCTGAGTGGGTCGTACCTCTCGCACTTGGTGTCATGGCCGTGTTGAAGACACTGCGTCTGGCCAACGACTGGGCCATAACGCAGGATCTCATCGACTACTCGCAGGGTTTTGTGAAAAGGGGTCTGCTGGGTGAATTCTACCGTTCGATGCACTGGATCAGCTACGGTGCGCTCCAAGGCGTTTCGCTGATCGAATTGGCGGTGATGCTGGTCTTACTGTTTACGCTGGGCGTGCGATCCAGGATAGGGCGGGCAACGGGCAACTCATTGCTGCCTGCAGTCTTTTGGGGCAGCTTCGCCTTGTCGTTCCTAGTACACATGGTCGGTTACACCGACGTGGTGAACATCGCCCTTTGCGTTGGCCTGCTGCTGGTTCGCCGTCCAATGCTGCGACTGTTGCTGGCCTTGCCGTTCTGTACAGCGGCAATGCTCATGCACGAGAATTTTGTGCTGACCCAGTTTCCGGTTGTGCTCTTTTCCTTTGGGCTGGACACGCTAATGGAAAGCAAAAAGGAAAAACGTCGCAGCATTTGGGTGCAGGCGAGCGTACTCACCGCCGTGGTGTTTGCATTAACGGTCATTGTCTCGACTTGGGGCCTGGTCAGTCCACAAAAAGCCGAGATGCTCCACCAAGCTGCTCTCCGGCACGCCGATCTCGATATCCATCCATTCGTTTTCACCGTGTTGAGCCGCGATTCTGCCGGAAATTTGGCCATCACTGCAGAAAGACGCATGCAGGACGCTTGGAAGCTCTCCATGGAGCTCACCTTGGCGGAACTTGTACCCGCTGCTCTGCTGCTTGCCGTTGCCGGGTGGCGGCTCCTGTGGGGTCAGCCGCTATCGCGCTCCGCACGTGTATTGCTGTGCTCTGCTGCACTCGTCGTTGGGCTTTGCCCGCTTGGCATGCACCTGCTCGGCTTTGACGCGGCACGATGGAACTGCCTGTGTCTGCTGAACCTCTATCTCGTGCTCTGTGCCTTAGCCATGCGGCTTGCCCCGGCTGATACCGGTGTTCTGGTTGCGGAGCGCAATCTTACGGTCGTGGTGCTTGCGATCGGCATTGCCAGCGGCTATGGCCTCATGGACCAGGAGGACGTGAATGCGTATCCGTACTGGCCGGCCTGGAAGCAGAGTCTATTGGAGTACCGCGCACGGGTTGCACAACAACACGAACTACGGAACTAGCGTCCGCGGACTGCCGAGATCCTGACAGTCTTCGCGCGGCTGGCCGAGTCTGTGGCGCACGTTGACGCGGTAACTGACAGAAGGCCTCAACCGGCGCAGCCTCAAACAGCCGTTGCCGTATAAGTCGTAAAGGATCCGTTTGCTGTAGCTGAGGATTCTGCGCAGTTGCATCAAGCGCTTGTTGTGTTTGAGCGGCCGCCTCCTTTTCGGACCTGTAGGAACGCGGTACACTCAGGCTCGTTTGCCAAACGTGGCCCGTGGTCGTCCAACTCCCGTGAAGATTTTTCGCTCATCAATACTTTGTGGATGGCTCCTACCGGCGTTGCTGGTGCTGCCGACATCTGCGCAGACGTCTTCGTCCTCCAGCAGCGGCAGCGCGCAGGCGCCTGTAGCGCCGCGACGGGGCGTGGAGGCAGCGGGGTCGGCCGTAACGCTGGAGACCAGCGAGCAGCTCTTTACCGTCGCCGCTGCGTTGAACACGTGCGGGTACGATGCCGGGCTTGACCGCTCCCTGCCAGTGCGCGCTCTCATTCGGCGCGAGATTGATCAGGAGGTTGCGACCGCAGAGGGCGGCATTCCTGCGAAACGTGCGTTGTGCGCGTATGTGGCAGCGCACCAACTGCAGGGATCCCAAAATCTGGCCCAGTTTGTCTCCTTGGCGCTCTTCTTAACGCCGCCACCGCAGCTTGAACTGTCGTTTCCGGAGAACGAGATGCCACCGGACGCGCTGAACGTGGTAAATGTGTTGCCCTTGCTGCGCACGTTTGCCGAGACCGTGCACCTGCACGCCACCTGGATGCGTCACCGTGCCGAGTACGAAGCCGCCGTGGCGCAGGTTCACGATAGCGTGACGCGCATGCTGCTGGAGACGAACGTGTACCTGCACCAGCCGGCTTCCAGCTATGACGGCCGGCGCTTTCTGGTGCTCCTAGAGCCCATGTTGAATCCGGAAGCGGTCAACGCGCGCATTTACGGCAATGACTACTATGTGGTGACCTCAGCTTCCCCGAAGACTGGAGATGCATCGGACACTGCGTTGGCAGACGCGCTAGGCAGCCTGTCCGGTAACGCTGGTTTGCGCCTGGACGAGATTCGCCATGTGTATCTGCTTTATGAGATCGACCCGATCATCTACGCGAGGGCTTCCTCCACGAACCGACTGCTTCCAGTGTTGAAGGTCGTCCAGGCGGCGCCAATCGACTTTGTGTACAAGAATGACATCATCGCTTTCACCACGGAATGCCTGATCAAGGCGATTGAAGCTCGCACCATGGGCGTTGGATTTGCAAAGCCGACGCGCACGTCGAACGGCAAAGCGCGCCTGGACCCGGCAGGCTTTGACGCTGCGCTGGCGGACTATGAGCGGCGTGCCGAGTTAGTGCGCCGCAAGCAGGTCATTGCAGACATGCGCTCGGGTTGGGTGCTCACCAGCTACTTCTATGACAAGCTTGCGTTGACGGATCGTGAAGGCGTGAGCCTGAAGGACAACATGGGCGAGCTTGTCTACGGCATGGACGTGTCGTTTGAAGAGGCGCGCGCAAAGAAGGTTCCGTTCTTTGCAGAAGGCAGCCCAGACATTGTGGGCAGCGCAAGCCAGACCCAACGCGGACGCGCCCTTCCACGCGTGCTGAGCCCGATGGATCAAGCCGAACTCCACCTGCAGCGGGGCGACCGTGCCGGTGCCGAAGAGTTGGCGAACAAGGAGCTTGCGACTAAGCCCTCCTCGATTGAAGCAAAGTACGTGCTGGCGCGGGTAGATTTGCTGGACGGTGACGCGGAAAAGGCATTCGATCTGTTCAACAGCATCGCTTCGACGGCAAGGCCGGATACGCGCGACAATGCTCGGACGCTGGCGTGGGCACATATCTATCTTGGCCGGATGTATGACTCCGCGCTGGCCCAACCGGATCGGGAGAAAGCCTTGGCGGAATACCACGCCGCCGTAACGATTCCGGGTACAGGGCCGGATGTCCAGTCCGCCGCAGAAGCAGGGCTGAAGCAGCCCTTTGCGCGACCCCGACGCACCCCCGCAGAAACGGCAGTGCCGGCAGATGACAACGCCGAGCCGCTAGACCCGACGGGTAAGAAGCAGAAAGAAAGCTACGTTCCCGGCGCACAGACCCAGCCAAGGTAGACGATTGTTCGCGCCGGTTGTGCATCCAATCCGCCAGCGCACGCATGTTGCGTCAAAAGGGGCCACGCGATGAATGTGGTGATCACCGTACCAGAGAACGCCTACACGGAACGCATGCTGCAGCAGGTAAAAACCGCTCTGCAGGGTCATACGCTAACGACGTGGAAAATGGGAGACAAGCCGCCAGCGGACCATGTCGATGTGCTGCTGTCAATGTCCGTAGTCACCCGCGAAAGCATGGAGGCGCTACCTGGGCTTGCGCTTATCCAGACGCTAAGCGATGGGTACGAGACCGTCGACGTCGATGCAGCAACGGAGCTTGGCATCTGGGTGTCGTATGCGCCCGCCGAGGCGACGGGCAATGGCGATTCCGTTGCCGAGTATGCCGTTCTGTTATTGCTGGCGGCGGCGCGACGACTTGGCACGGCACGCGCTTCCCTGCGTGACACCTCGGTCGAGAGGCCGGGAGATGCGCAATCGCTGCTGGGCAAAACCATATGCATTGTGGGCGTGGGCAGTATTGGAGACAAGATCGCACAGCGGCTGGCGACTTTTGGCGTGCGACTCATTGGTGTCGACCGTGCACCACTTGCTGCTCCCAAGCAGGTGCCTACACGGCCTCTCGACAAACTTCATGATGCACTCGCCGAAGCGGATTTCGTTGTGCTCTGCATTCGTGCCACGGCTGAAAACAAACACATGTTCAACGCAGAAACCTTTGCCGCCATGAAGCCCGGGGCTGTGCTGGTGAACATTGCGCGCGGGTCGTTAGTGGATGAAAAAGCGTTATTTGATGCCGTAGAAAGCGGTCACCTGGGCGGCGCTGGGTTAGACGTGCTCGACAAGGAACCCGCCGACCCCGGCAATCCGCTGCTCACCTTGCCTCAAATCTTCGTAACGCCGCATGAGGCGGGACTGACGGACCTGACGCTTGAAGGAACAGGGCAGTTCGTGCAGCAGGTGATCAACGACTTTGGAGCGGGTTGCAGGTTTAGATCTCTGCTGAATGCGCCGGCGAAACCTCGGCGTGATCTGCAAGGGAAGTAAGTGGCTTCTACTTTTGGCAGTTCCTGCAGAAGTGAGTAGAACGACCACCGACGATGATCCGCTGAATGGGTGCGCTGCATACGATACAGGGTTGTCCGGTACGGCTGTAGACGCGGTGTTCCAGTTGGAAAAAGCCGCGGACGCCATCTGCATCGACGTAGTCGCTGACCGACGATCCGCCGAGTTCAATCGCCTTGTGGAGAACAGTTTGCAGGGCGGTGTGCAAGCGCACCAGTTCCGCGCGGGTAAGGCGACCGGCATAGCGGCGGGGACGAATACCCGCATGAAACAGGCTCTCATCGGCGTAAATGTTCCCCACGCCATGCAGCAGAGATTGATTCAGCAGCGCGGCTTTGATGGGCGTTCGGCGGCCGTGGAAGAGTGTGGCAAAGTCTTTGATCGTGATGGTCAGCGGCTCGGCACCAGGACCGTCGTATCGCGTGTCTCGCGCCACGATGCCGATGCGTCCAAAGCGACGCGGATCGACAAAGCGCACCTCTTGACCATCCTCCAGATGAAGCGTGGCGTGGGTGTGCGTCGGGACGGGAACGTCGGCGTGCGACACAAGCAGGCGGCCTGTCATTCCCAGGTGCACGGTGGCCTGCGCGGGTGTGCCATCGGAACGGTCCACGTCCATGACGATGGTTTTGCCCACGCGATGGACATGGGTGATGCGTGCGCCCGTGAGGGTATCTTCAATGAGGGCTGCGGGTGACTTAAGCGGCTCCGGCTTGGAGCCGAGCGTTACGCTCGAAATGCGTAGGCCCCGTACGCGCGCATCCACGCCATTGGCTACTGTTTCCACTTCAGGCAATTCTGGCATTGTCAGTTGGATGATCGACACGGTAGCTGCGCTCCAAACACCCCAGCGAAACTACGCCGGCAAGCGTAACGTCTAACGCTTCAGTTCCATCACCTGCCCTATTCTCTGGAGCATCGCTTGCGTCGACGCAGATCTGTAGTTCTGGTGCTTGCGCTTGCCAGCTCAGGTGGCCGCGCCGTCGTAGGTCAGCAGGCAGCGTCGCAGCCCCCCGCTCCTTCCGGGTTGGCACCGTCCACGGCCGAAGTTCAGGGTGGAACGATTACCGGCAATGTTGTTGCGGCGGCCAGCAATGCGCAGGGAAAATCTATACCCGGAACTCCTTTACCAGGGGTAACGATCACCGCGACCAATACGTTGACGGGCAAGAAATACGCGGCGGCCACCGATATTGCCGGTGCCTTTCGGCTGCTCATTCCCAAAAATGGCCGTTATGTGCTGCGCGCCGAGTTTGCTGCGTTTGCGCCTGGAACCAGCGAGGTACTGCTCAATGCGACCCAGCATGCGGGTGCCGGAAATTTCTCCCTGGAGCTTGCATCCCGCGTGGCTGCTCGTGCGACCACCAGCGGTACGGATGGAACAGAGGCTGCGAGTGCACTTGGCCTGACCGGTACGCAGGCGCAGTCGTTACGGCGCGGGTTGCAGGCGCTCACTGCGGGTGGGTCGGATGCGGCAAGCGCATCGGAATCGTCAGCAAACAACGGTGCAGCACTGCCGTCGCTGGGTGCCCTGAGTGATAGCGCCGCCAGCGGCTCTGACGCAGTTGCCGTGAGCGGTCAGGCCGGCCAGACAAACGGGCTTGCCGGCGTGAATGAGGATGACATCCGGGAGCGGGTGGAGAATGCGATTGCCGAGGCGCGCCGCAATGGCGGGCAGCAGGCCGATGTGGCGAACGCCGTCGTCGGCCTGATTGGCGGCATACTCGGTGGGCCGGGCGGCGGTGGCTTTGGCGGACCGGGCGGCGGCTTTGGCGGGGGGCGTGGCGGGCGCGGTGGAGGCGGCGGGTTCCGCAACTTCAACCCGACCCAGGTGCATGGCAACCTCTTTTATGGCGGCGGCAATGGAGCGCTGGACGCGACACAATTTTCTCTGACAGGGAATGCGGTGCGGCCGGCTTACAGCCAGAACCGGTTTGGGTTGAATCTCACCGGTTCGCCCTACATTCCTGGCCTGTTCAAACCCAGCACTAAGCAGTTTGCATTTGTAAATTTGACGGAGTCGCGCAATACCAATCCGGTAAACCTGTACGGCACCGTGCCGACGGATGCACAGCGTACGGGGGATTTCAGCAATTTCACCCGTACCGTGAACGGGGTAGCCACACCGGTGCTGATCTACGATCCCCTTACGGGTCAGCCTTTTGCAGGTAATGTCATCCCACAAGGCCGGTTGAGTTCGCAGGCCCTGGCGCTGCTGCAGTATTACCCGACGGCGAACCAGGCAACGACGGGTGTGACATCGACGGCAGAAAATTACAACTATCAGCGCATCACCACCGCTGGCCAGCACACCGTGCAGGTTGCGTCGCGCTTTGTCCGCAACTTCGGCGCAAGCAGCGGGACTGGGGGCTTTGGTGGATTTGGCGGCGGTGGAGGACGTGGTAGCCGGCAGCAGGATGCCCCCAAAACGCTGCGGCAGAACGCCAACGCAAATTTCTCCTACAGCCACAATGCAAGCGACCTGCGGAACTTCGCGCCGCAGCTGGATGGCAAAAGTTTAAGTGATGGGTTGAACCTTGGCGTCGGCTACAGCGTTGGCTACGGCCGGCTGAACAACAACGCTTCAATCACATGGAACCGGTCTCACGCTGACACGTCGAACCTGTTCACCGGGGGTGCGATCGACCCGGGCAGTGGATTCAACATCCCCAAACCACAAATCATCACCCCCGGGTTCTACAACGGTGTACCGACTATCGGTCTTACGAACTTTGCCAGCCTAACGGAGACTAACCCCGCAGACCGCGTGCAACAGACCGTGAGCTTTGGCGACCAGGTACGCTGGAATCACAAAAAGCACAACCTGAACTTCGGCTTTGATGTGCGACACGTGCAGAACAACGTGATTGGCGGCACGAATGTTGTCGGCTCGTTTGCCTTTACGGCCTACGCCACGCAGGCACCGGGCACCGGGACCGGCACCACGACGACGACTTCCACGCCGACCGGTTCGAGCTTTGCAGATTTCCTGCTGGGCGCGCCGCAACAGGCAAAGATTCAGGCCGGGCTAAACAAAATCCACTTACGCGAGACGGTGCTGGATGCCTACAGTTCAGATGACTGGCGCGTGCTGCCGAACCTGACGCTCAACTTCGGCCTGCGTTACGAGTATTTCGCGCCGTTTACCGAGACTGGCAATCAGTTGGTGAACCTTGACCACAGCGCCGATTTTACGACCGTTGCGCCTGTAATTGCCGGTGCAGCCGGACCGTACTCCGGTGCGTTTCCGCGGTCCCTCGTCAATCCCGATCGCACCCTGTTTTCACCACGATTGGGTCTGGCGTATCGGCCAAAGTACGTCAAGAACACCGTCCTTCGCGCAGGCTTCGGCATCAGCTACAACACGACGCAGTTTGGCAGCTTTGCCAATTCACTGTCATACCAGGTGCCGTTCGCGGTGACGCAGACCAACGTTGCCGGCACGCAGGGTTGCGGTACCATCGCAACTCCCGGCTCAACAGGGATGCTCTTCACCATTGCCAGCGCGTATAACTGCTCGACCACTTCGATCACCAACAATTACGCGGTCAACAAGGACTATCGGCTGGGCCGCGTGCAGGTCGTGAATGCCGGCGTGCAACACACATTCGGCCTGGGCGTTCTGTTGAACGTGGACTACAACGGATCCTATGGCGCGAACCTGGATCTGCTGCGCGCGCCAGGCCGAACGCCGAACACGATCATCTCCAACTCGCAGGGTTATATCTTTGAGGATTCCGTCGCGGAGTCGCGCTTCAATGCGATCGTGGTGAACGTGCGCAAACGCATGTCGCGCGGTGTGGCTGTCCAGGCGACCTATCAGTACGGTCACTCCATCGACAATGCGAGCTCTGTTGGTGGTAGTGGCGGCAACACAATCGTCCAGAATGACCAACGGCTCGACCTGGAGTTTGGCAATTCGAGTTTCGACGTGCGGCAGCGGCTGAATGGTAATTTTGTCGCTGAGCTGCCCTTTGGACCGAATCGCGCATTTCTTCACCATGGCGGCTTCATGGCAAAGGCTCTGGACGGCTTCAGTGTAAGCGGCGATTACACGCTTGCGACCGGCAGTTACGCCACCCCGCAATACCAGAACACCGTCTCCCAGGTGGCCACAGGTGGCAACTACACGCTGCGTCCGGACCGCGTGTTTTCGCAGCCGATCGCAGGACCGGGACAGCTTCGTCACTATTTGAACGTTGCGGCATTTGCCTCGCCCGCAACCATCAACGGCGTGTCGCAGTTCGGCACGGCTTCGCGGAATTCGATTGAGTTACCCGGAACAGTTTCGGTGGATGCGTCGCTTTCACGCACGGTCAGCTTTGGGGATCTAAAGAATTTTGAGGCACGGGTAACGGCCTCAAACGTCTTCAACACGGTGCAGTACAGCGGTCTCGACACGGTGCTGAATTCCTCCACCTTTGGCCAGGTTACCGGTGTGGCACAACCGCGCAAGCTTACCGTGCAGGCAAGGTACAGGTTCTAGCAATGGCGAAATCGACAGAGAAGCAGAAACGCATGCGAGCCTGGAATAGTCCTGGAAGCCAGGATGATGCGCAGCATGGATCGTGCCCTTCAAGGGGCAGGGTAGGTGCCGTGGGGCTTGCCATTGCGGTACTGTTTGGCGGCGCGGCGCGCGCACAAAATGCACCGCCGGCCGCACCCTTTACCTTGCGGGTGCAATCGCAGATCGTTCTGACAAATGTCGTCGTGCGCGACAAAAAGACTGGGCAGCCCCTGCGCGGGTTGAAGGCCAGCGACTTCACGGTTCTGGAAAATGGCAAACCTCAGAGCATCACTTCCTTCGACTTCCAAACCGTCGATGAAGCTGCTCGATTGAACGAGGCAACGGTCAGCGGAAAAGCACCAACCATTGCGCAGATGCTGGACCGCTCACTGGGTGCAACGCCGGACCAGTTGCGCGACCACCGGCTCATCGTGCTGTTCTTCGATGTGGCGAGCATGCAGTCAGAAGACATTGACCGCGCGGTGGATGGAGCAAAGGACTATCTCGAGAAAAAGATGGCACCTGCAGATCTGGTGGCAGTTGCGAGCCTGGGCACGACCTTGTCGCTGGACCATGACTTTACGGCAGACAAGCAGGCCCTGCTGCGAACCATTGCGAAATACAACGGCAGCACAGATTCTCAGGGACTGGCTGCAGGTGGCACCACCGGATCGACCGACGCTACTGCCGACGATGCCAGCAGTTTTGCGGCAGACGACACGGAGTACACGAATCTCAATACTGACCGTGAACTCTACGCCATCCAGACGATTGCGAAAAGCCTGGAGCGCGTCGATCAGCGTAAGAGCATGCTGTACTTTTCCGGCGGCCTGTCGCGCAACGGGATCGAGAACCAGGCCAGTATTCGCAGCGCAACAAACGCAGCGGCAAGGGCCAACATGGCCATTTATACCGTGGACGCGCGTGGCCTGGAGGCACTGCCGCCTTTGGGTGACGCATCCTCCGGTTCGGTGCGCGGCACTGCTGCCTATAGTGGTGCAAGCATGCAGGCCAAGCTCGACAGCAATGCCAGTTCTCAGGAGCTGCTAAGCACGCTGGCTAGCGATACCGGCGGCAAGGCCTTCCTCGATTCTAACGACTTCAGTCCTGCATTCCAGCAGATTCAGCACGATACCGAGGCCTATTACATCCTCGGGTTTCGTTCGACTGATCTGCGCAAGGATGGCGCATTTCGCAAGTTGACGATCAAGCTAAATCGGCAGGATGCCAAGCTTGAGTACCGTCCCGGCTACTATGCACCCGCGGACTTCCAACACCAGAAAACAGAGGACCGCGAAGCCGCGTTGACGGAGCAATTACGCAGCGACACGCCGGCGGTGGACGTGGCCGTGTACCTGGAAGCCTTTCACTTCCGCCTGTCCGGCAACAGCTACGACGTACCCATGGCGCTGGTGGTGCCGGGGTCGCAAATTCCATTTACGCGCACCAAGGATCAGGACAAGGCGACGCTGGACATTGCAGCGCAGGTGAAGAATGCGCAAGGACTAGTTGTCGGCAATATTCGCGACACGGTAAAGCTGGCCATCGATGGAGCAACGGGCGTGGCCCGTCGCAATATTCAATACGGCACCGGCTTTACGCTGGCGCCTGGGCACTATGCGGTGAAGTTTGTGGTGCGTGAAAATGAGACTGGCAACATGGGCTCATTTGAAACGAACATCAACGTGCCCGACCAGCGCAAGCAGGCAATCAAGCTGTCCAGCGTGGTCATGAGTTCGCAGCAGACCTCCGCTGCACCTGCGCACCGTAATGGCCCACCGCCACCACCTGATCCGCTACAGCGCGATGGCCGGGAGTTTGTGCCGAATGTCGCCCATGTCTTTCGTCAGGACGGCCATCTTTACCTGTTGTACGAACTTTACGATCCGGCCAAGCTCAGTAAGGAGGCTGCCGCTGCGCAGGCAACGCAGGCTGCAGCCCAGCAGAGCGGCCTGAAGGCGCGTGGGCCAGTGGGGGGCATCCATGTGCTAACGTCCATCGAGTTTCTACAAAACGGAGCCAAGGTGCTGGAAACACCGATGGTACAGACGGACGTTTTGAATGAGCCGGAGCGTGGCGCCGTTGCCTTCACCTTTGATGTGCCCCTGACAGCGCTCAGGCCTGGCGACTATATCTGCCAGGTGAATGTGATTGACGATGCGGGTGGCAGTTTCATCTTTCCCCGACTTGCGCTGCGAGTGCTGCCCTCTCTTGTTGCGCCATCGCCGGGTTCGGGTTCTGCAACGACAGCCTCTACAAACCCGGAGTAAAATGCCGCAAGCTTGTGATGCCGCGCCGACATCTTCCTTCTGACTTGACACTGTTCATCGAAACAATTCTTTGCGCGCGGCATTCCTGGTTGATCTGAAACACGGGGAGGCTGTAATGATTGGGTTTACACGGATGTGCCGGACGGGTTTGCTGCCTTGCCTACTTGCTTTCAGTATGGCCTCCGGTCAAACGTCAGTCGTTCCACCGTCGTCGCCTGCTTCGCCCGGCGCAGGTTCCTCGGGGGAGGGTGTCCATGCACCGCAGGAAACGACGCCGGCACCGAATGAGACGGCAAATCCTGCACCGGCTGGCCAGCCTTCGCCTGCGGGTACGCCGCCTGCTGCACAGCCCACGCGCAACGCCGACGGTACCTACACCGTGCGCACGACATCGCGCATTGTCATTCTGGACGTCGTAGTGTTAGACAGGAAAGGCAACGTTGTGCCTGGGCTGCAGCGCGCCGACTTCCATGTGACGGACAACGATCAGCCGGAGAAGATCACCAACTTTGAAGCAGCCGGTGCGCACACACCGGACCCGGATGTCGTAATCAACAGCACAGCCGACCTGGACCGGTTGGCGCCGCGCGCGCCCGTCAACATTATTCTGCTGGACGAATTCAATACCCGCTTTGAGGACATGGCATTCGCCCGCTACTCACTGAAGAAATATCTGGATAAACAGCCCGGCAAGCTCACCATGCCGACCATGCTGATCGCGGTTTCACTTCAAAAATTTACGGTGCTGCAGGACTACACGCAGGACAAGTCGCTCATCCTGCAGTCACTCGATCACCACTTCGTCGCATACCCATGGCAGATGATGCAGGGCGGTTGGCTGTCGGAACGCTACAGCCAGGCATTTGCGACGCTGTTACGTGTCGCAGCAGCAACCGAGGGGCACCAGGGTCATAAGAACATGATCTGGATCGGCCGTGGATTCCCGAACCTGAACCTTGTCAATGTGCCGGTTGACGGCCGCCAACGCATTGAGGGCGTCGTGCAGGAATCGGTGAACAAGCTGCGCGACGCGCGGGTGACGCTGTACACGGTCGATCCAGCAGGCGTGCAGGTTGACCCCTATGCTTACGGCGAAGATGCGGGCCGGTTCGATCCATTTGGCGGCGAATACACGTTCAATCGGCTCGCGCGTGCGACGGGCGGCCGCACCTTTTACGGTCGCAACGACGTAGACGCAGAGATTGGTACCAGTCTTCGCGATGGTGCTGCGTTCTACACGCTCGTCTATCGGCCAGAGAGCGGCGCAGTGCTCGACCACAACAAGTTTCGCAAGATTAGTGTGAGCTTTGACAATCCTGACTACAAAGCCGTCACACGACTCGGCTATTACCCGCAGCGTGGTCCTGGACGGGTCGATCCGGCTCACCCCTCTCGGCGCCTGGCGAGCGAACTGGCTTCGGCGAACGACAGCAACATGGTGTATGACGGTGTACCGTTGACGCTGCTTCAGGATGCGCAGGATCCCGACAAATTCACTGTGCACGTCGATCCAAAAGGGCTGGTCTGGGCACCCGCGACCGATACCGATCCGCGCCACGCCGACGTCGTATTGCTGGCAACCAGCTTCGATAAAAGAGGTAAAGAACTCAAGCGCATCGCCCAGGCAATCAGCGTGAAAGCACCCGCAACCGTTGCACCGACCGGCCGGCTCGAACGTGCCATCGACTTTCGTATCACGGTGCCGCACGACCCCAACGCGGTGCGCGCGCGCTTTACCGTCCGCGTGACGGCCACCGGGAAAATTGGCACTGCCGATGGTACATTGGGACAGGCATCACAACAGGCGGCAGCACCGGTATCTGCCGCACCCGCACAGACTCCGTAACGACAGTGCAAGAGCTCACGGCCAAGTCTGCTCTACATTGCCGAAGCCGTCCTCATCATCCAGCACCGCGACAGCGACGAAGTTTCAGACTAACTGCGCTTCTTCTTGCCTTTTCTGGCAGCCACGCTTCTTGCCTTGTTGGACGGCTTGCGCTTTGCGCCTGCGTGGAACTTGGCAAATGGGTCGCTGGACGACTTGACTTGTGACTCGGATTTTGTCTGCGCCGCATCCGGTCTGGGCTTCTCTGCCATTTTCGGGCTGCGGGAAGCGCTACGCTTTGCCGTACGCGGCACCCAGGGCCGCGTCCCTTCCGTTACGTTCTCCATAGAAGGCTGACTCCGGCGCGGCTTTGCTGCTGGTGCTTCTTGCATGACGGCGAATTGCAGGCGGCGGTTTTCGCGGTCAAGACGGTCGAGCAGCACACGGACACGCTGGCCGGGACGATAGCAGCGACCGCTGGTAGCCCCACAAATTTCCCGAGCATTGTCGCGAAAGGTATAGCGGTCATCAGTAAGCGTGTGCAGCGGAACGAGACCCTCAACGAACAACTCACCAAGCTCGACGAAAAAGCCGTACTTGGTCACGGACAAAATAATCGCGTCGAAATCTTCGCCAATGCGGTCTTCCATGAATTTCAGCTTCTTGGTCTCGATCAGTTCGCGTTCGGCATCGGCGGCGCGACGTTCGGTTTCGCTGGTCTCCTGGCCGATCGCGGCGAGTTCACCGTGCTCGTACGGCGCCTCGAACTCGGGCTGCGTGCGCTTGCGCAGCTGCTTTGCCTGCCGTGCAACGTCTGCCTGTTGCGCCCCGGCAGCTGACTCAGCCAGTTGTAACGTGTCCTCGTCTGGCGCAAACGCTTCTTCATGCGCCAGCAGGTTGAGGGCTGACTGAGAGGCGGTCTCTTCTGCCGTTCCATGCGGGTCCGCTCCTTCCCGCAACAATGTCTTCACAATCCGGTGCACGATCAGGTCGGGGTAGCGACGAATCGGCGACGTAAAGTGCGTGTAGGACGGCGCAGCCAGCGCGAAGTGACCTTCGTTGTCTGCGGAATACTTCGCCTGTTTTAGCGAGCGCAACAGCAGGTAGCTGAGGATGCGCTCCTCCGGCTTGCCGGCGATTTTTGCCGTTAGCCGCTGGTAGAGCTTCGGGGAGATGTCGATAGGGCCGCTGCTCACCTCGTGCCCCCGCGCCGTGCGATGTCCGGTCCTGCCCCGGTCACGATCGCGCTCATTGCGCCGAAAGGCCTCTCGCCGGTCACCCTTGGTGGTGAAGGTCTGCGTCGTAACAGGGCCCGCGCCCAAGGTATAGCCGAATCCCGCTGCCTGCTCTTCAAAGTCTGCGATGCGCTTGGCGTCCGGTATCTCGTGGATGCGATAGATGCCGGGCACGCGGGCATCTTCAATCCAGCGCGCGACGCATTCGTTGGCGCACAGCATAAACTCTTCGATCAGCCGGTTGGCCCATGCGCGCTCACTGCGGACCACGCCGCGCATGGCGCCACGCTCGTCAAACTCGATCACCGGCTCGGGCAGGTCAAAGTCGATGGAACCACGGCGCGCACGCTTTTTGTTCAGGCGTTTCGCCAGGTCAAGCATCAGCTCAAAATCCGCGACAAACGTCGCGAATTGCTCGCGCGCGTCGGCGTTGCCATCCAGCACACGCTGCACGTTTGTATAGGTCATGCGTTGCGCCGAGCGGATAAGGCCCTCAAACAACTCGTAGCCAAGCACATTGCCGTCGCTGTCGATGCGCGCAACACACGAGAGAACAAGCCGGTCTTCGTCGGGCCGCAGCGAACACTCGCCGTTCGATAACTCCTGTGGCAACATGGGGATGGCGCGATCGGGAAAATAGACGCTGTTGCCGCGAAGTCGCGCTTCTAAATCGAGCGTGCTGCTATCGCGCACATATTCTGCCACGTCGGCGATGTGGACCTGCAGCTCGAATGTGCCATCGGGCAACGCGCGCGCGAGCACAGCGTCGTCAAAGTCCTTTGCGGTTTCGCCGTCAATTGTCACAATGCGTTCGTCGCGGAAGTCACGCCGTAACAAGAGCTCATCGTCTTCCAAAGAGGCCACGTTCCATTTCGCGGCGTCCTGCGCTTCTGCCAACACATTGGCGGGGAACACATGCGGCAGGTGGTGCTTCCGGATGACGATCTCGACATCAACGCCGAAGGCATCGGGATCGCCCAGCACCTCAATGACGCGACCCAGCGCGGGTGAGTGCTCGCTGGCATACTGGGTAATCTCCACGTCCACGGCGAGGCCGCTCAGGTCAGCGAGTGAGCCATCCCAGTGGTGCTCAGCGTGCACCGCGTCTTCGCCCAGGGTGCGATGCGGTGTTACCGCGGCGGTCGGCAAATCGGCGTCATCGGGAATCAGGACGAGGTTGCCGAGGCGCGTATCGAGTGGTACGACGAATGAGCCGCGCAGGCGTGGATCGTCGTTTCTGGGATCGAAGCTGCGGCCGCGCGCGCCTGCCGCGTGAAAAATACCGACAACGGTCGCATTCCTTCGGGTGAGGATGCGGACAATGCGACCGGCACGACGGCCTTCCCGTGTAGGTGGGCCTGCATCGACCAGCACCTGATCACCCTGCATAGCGCTGTTCAGGTCATGCGGCGGAATGAAAATATCATCATCCTTGCCGCCTTCCGCACCGGTTGGCCGTACAAAGCCGAAACCATCACGATGCAGGCTGAGCTTGCCAGCAATCAGGTCTTCGCGGCCCTTGAAGCTCTGCCGCTGACGATCGCGAAGGCCGGCGGCGAAGCCCCGGCGTCCTGTCTGCGTTGCGGCCGAGCGCGCCTCATTTTTGGCGCGTTCCACACCCGTCGCGGGCAGCGCCCAGGTTTCCTTGTCGAGCTTGACCAATGCGCCACGTGCTGTAATCTTCGCAAGCTGTTCCAGTAGCAGGCGGCGCTCTCGACCACCGCCCATGCCCAGTTCGCGCACAAGTTGCTTGTAGCCCGCACGTCCACCGGCGCGCTCGACGCGGCGTAATAGATCGCGGTCTGTGTTCGGGTAAGGCTGGCTCTGCATCCCTCCTAGAATACGCCGCTCAGGCTTGTGCCGGGTATGGGCGCCGGGCGGGTAAACCGGCGACCGCACGAATGGAGATGGCACGCAAGGTAGCGCAATCTGGCGGCATACCGATTCGCCTCGGCAGGCGACACGGAGGCCGGGTCTGCATCCGAACGCGCAGGATGGACGACACTATGACGGATGCTGCAAGGACGGATGCTGCAAG